>NZ_SSSR01000031.1 GCF_009469695.1 Propionivibrio limicola | reverse complement strand
CGTTCGTGATCACCGGCGCCTCAAAAACCGCCGATCTTCTCAGTTCGGTGTATCAACTTTCAATCGCTGGCCTGTGTCAATTTACAACCGCTGGTGACATCAAACAACGGCCAGCTGGAAACAGGCGTGAGCAAGAACAGGTGGCTGAAGGCCGGGTTGGCGACGAAGCCACATTTCTTGACCAAAGATCCGCCAGCGACAATGGCCCCACTCGCCTTGCTCAACGCCCGAATCAATCCTTCGGGATAGCGCGTCAAGAGCACAGCATCCGCATCGGCAAGAAATTCGCGCCGGCGGGATAGCACATGCTGAATGATCCGACCGACCCACGGCCAAACCAGCGCCCAGCCGACAAGAACCGTCTGTAACCCGATGAGAAGTCTCGCAGACGAAGGGAAATCGCCAAAGAACTCGCCATCGTAAAAGAATTCGAAGAAATACAGCGGAAGAGAAAGCGCAAATCCGAGCCATAGCACTGCCCGAATTGGGAGTGGAACGATCATCGTGCGCAGCATCACCGAAAGGACCGTGTTGAGTCGGGAATCGCGGTTTCCGATATGGGAAAGCTCATGAGCAACGACACCTTCCAGCTCCAGCCTGTCAAGCAGATCAAGCAATCCGCGGGTTACGACCAGACTGGCACGTTCGGGAGAAAATCCGACGCTGAAAGCGTTGGGCGGCCATGAGTCCACAACATACACACTGGGAACGGGAAGCCCGGCACCAATGCACAAATTCTCGACTGTACGCAGCAACTCAGCTTCATCCGCCGATGGAGGCCTTGCACCTACGGTATGCAACGTCGATTCAGCGGCCTTCCGGTATTTGATGACGGCGACAGCCAGAAGCCCCAAAAAGATGACGCCACCCAAAAACACCACAACCCGTATCAGTTGCTGTTCGCTGACACCTTTATCAAGCACAACGGGAGACAACATCAGCAGCCATATGGCGCCGTATTCGACGAGAAAGGCAACGGCAGGAAGAACGAACAGGACAAACAATCCGACCAGAAGACGTGTGGCCCGTTCATTCTCCTGTATTCGGTCGTAAACCAGAACAGAACAGGATACCGGACTTTCATCGCCATCCATCTCGAAAAGCCTCTATTTTTTAAAACTTACATTGACATTACCCCGTCGCTCGCCTGACTCGAAGAACTCCATTGGCGCAAAGCCAAACATTGCCGCCACGATGGATTGGGGAAAGACGCGGATTCTTGTATTGAAATCAAGAACATTCCGGTTGTAAAACTGGCGCGCATAGGCAATCTTCTCCTCGAGATCGTAAAGGTCTTTTTGCAAGGAAATGAAATTCTCCGAGGCTTTGAGTTCGGGATAAGCCTCGACCACCGCAAACAGTCGGCCCAGCGCCTGGGTCAGGAAATTGTCAGCCTCCGCCGCTTGCATTGCGCCTTGTGCATCCTGCAAGGCACTTCGTGCCCGGGT
This sequence comes from Propionivibrio limicola, assembly GCF_009469695.1. Taxonomy (GTDB): domain Bacteria; phylum Pseudomonadota; class Gammaproteobacteria; order Burkholderiales; family Rhodocyclaceae; genus Propionivibrio; species Propionivibrio limicola. Next base: position 17,097 of record NZ_SSSR01000031.1, on the reverse strand, counting down.
CACTTCCGCAAGGGTATCCTGTTCGTGGATCGCATACCCTTTGACAGTTTCAACAAGATTGGGAACAAGATCCGCTCTGCGCTTGAGTTGTATGTCGATCGCCGACCAAGCCTCCTGAACACGCAAGCGGGATCTCACAAAACCGTTGTAGATCAGAATGCAAACGAGACCGCCCGCCACAAAAAGCGCGACAACAAAAGAGAGAATCAATCCAACAGTGCCCACTGCTCCCCCTTTCGCGCTGCCCCTTACGCTGTGATCCCGCTTGCTCCAATTCGAACAACCTCAACTCAGTCATCGTGCCTGGTCATTGAGGTCATCCAAATAGCAATAAAAACGACCAGGGAAAACAAGGCGTTGCAGGCCAGCGTAGCGATTGCCGTTCTGTATAGCTCAAGCACCAAAAGATCCGCGGAAACAGGCAAACCACCATTCTCGATAGCATAACGCTCGATATCCCATATCCTGTTACCGATCGCCACGCTCAGAGTGCCGATCAGGAACAAAATATACCGCCCCCACACCAATGAAGCCTGTTCACCAAAACTTTTACGAATCAGCCAGTTGAGCGGACGGTTGAATACCAGCGCAGCTAACACGCTGATGGCGACAGCAAGACCGAGATTGGCATAAATAAGGATTGCAAACACAATACCTCCTTATTTTCGAAGCCTAACGCTTGCAAAGGCCGACATCGCCAGACAAAGCCGGCGCATGGGATCATGATTGGCCCAATGAGCCAATCACTTGATTCAATATAGTTAAACAGAGAGTACTGTTCAATTCGCGATGTAAGCACCAACGCAAAAATTTGGCGCCTGAAATGGAAAAGCCCAGTGTAATCATTTGACTACACTGGGCTTTTATTTGGGGCGATGTACCGGGCTTGAACCGGTGACCCTCGGAATCACAATCCGATGCTCTACCAACTGAGCTAACACCGCCATTGTTCTGGCGCGCCCGGCGAGACTCGAACTCACAACCCCCGGCTTAGAAGGCCGGTGCTCTATCCGGTTGAGCTACGGGCGCGAGTCGCGAAACTATCGGGAGTTGCTTACCCGCCGGAAACGCATTACTTACGGTAAAACTAAAACTGGTCGGGGCGGTGGGATTCGAACTCACGACCCTCTGCTCCCAAAGCAGATGCGCTACCAGACTGCGCTACGCCCCGAGAGCTGCACATTCTACAGACCTACTTTCTCTTGGTCAATCATGTAGCCGCATTTTTTACAAATAAAAAGACTCACCATAAGCGAATAAGGCGGATATCCTTGCGTTTCTCGTGGTGTTCCCGGTTCACTTGATTACCGGTCGTAGGGCACTTACTTGCAGTATTGGTCCATTTCTGATATTTAATCGCCTCTTTGCAAAAAACGATTGGATGGTCTTAGAACATGCCTGAAGAATTACTCCAAAAACAGTTCTCTCCTTACACCCCGAAACCGGGCGAGGAATACATGAGTGAAGGGCAACTGGCCCACTTCCGCACCATCCTTGAGACGCTCAAGAGCGAGCTGATGAATGATATTGAGCGGACAGTGCACACCATGCAGGACGAAGCCACCGTCTTTGCCGACCCTAATGATCGGGCCAGCCAGGAGACCGATATTGCCATCGAGCTTCGCAACCGCGATCGCGAACGCAAATTGATCAAGAAAATCGATGAAACGATCGCTCTCATCGACAGCGGCGACTACGGTTATTGCAGTAGCTGCGGCGTCGAAATCGGTATCAAGCGCCTTGAAGCCCGCCCGACTGCTTCGCTCTGCATCGACTGCAAGACACTTGAAGAAGTACGCGAGCGCCAGATCGCCAAGTAACACACCTATAGCTCGCCCCTCTTCTGACGCACAGCGAAACGGGCCACAAACAAAAAAGGACGCGGAAGCGTCCTTTTTTGTTACATCCGGATTATCAGACCGGCATCGCCGAATCGGCCGCCTCGTCCGCAGTCAAGGCCTTCATCGACAGACGCACACGTCCTTTCTCGTCAGCTTCAAGCACTTTGACACGAACCTTCTGACCTTCCTTCAGATAGTCCGCGACGGCATTTACACGCTCATTGGCAATCTGCGAAATGTGCAGCAAGCCATCGCGCCCCGGCATGATGCTGACGATCGCACCGAAATCGAGCAGCTTGAGCACAGTGCCTTCGTAAATCTTGCCAACCTCAACCTCGGCGGTAATCGCCTCGATACGCGCCTTGGCCGCATCAGCCGCCTCGCCATTAACCGACGCGATCGTGATGGTACCGTCTTCCTGAATATCGATAGTCGTACCGGTTTCCTCGGTAATCGCACGAATCACCGAACCACCCTTACCGATCACATCACGGATCTTCTCCGGGTTAATCTTCATCGTGTAAAGACGCGGTGCGTAGGCCGAAATTTCCTGGCGCGGGGTAGCAACGGTTTGCTGCATCTGATGAAGAATATGCAAACGAGCGTCCTTGGCCTGTGCCAGAGCAACCTGCATGATCTCCTTGGTGATTCCCTGGATTTTGATATCCATCTGCAACGCGGTTACCCCGGCGTCGGTTCCGGCCACCTTGAAGTCCATGTCACCAAGGTGATCTTCATCGCCAAGAATGTCGGTCAGGACGGCGAAGCGGTTGCCATCCTTGATCAGCCCCATGGCAATACCGGCGACGTGCGCCTTGAGCGGCACGCCGGCGTCCATGAGCGCCAAGGTAGAACCACAAACGGAAGCCATGGAACTGGAGCCGTTTGATTCAGTAATTTCGGAAACGACGCGCATGCAGTAGGAAAAATCTTCCGCCTTCGGCAGCACGGCAATCATGGCCCGCTTGGCAAGGCGACCGTGCCCGATCTCGCGTCGCTTTGGCGAGCCGACGCGACCGCATTCGCCGGTCGCGTAAGGCGGGAAGTTGTAATGGAGCATGAATCGCTCGCGATATTCACCCGCCAGAGAGTCGATAATCTGCTCGTCGCGCCCCGTCCCCAATGTCGCAACGACAAGCGCCTGGGTCTCGCCCCGCGTAAACAGTGCCGAGCCGTGAGTACGCGGCAGCACGCCGGTGCGAATGGCGAGCGGACGGACAGTACGAGTATCGCGACCATCGATGCGCGGCTCGCCGGCAAGGATGCGGCCACGGACGATTCGCGCTTCGAGCTCGAAGATCATGTTGCTGATTGTCGTCGCATCCGGAGCATTATCGCCAACCGACAAAGCATTGACTGCCTTGTCTGAAATCTCCTTCAGACGCTGCGTACGCTGCTGCTTGCTGGTAATGCGATAGGCTTCCTGCAAGTCAGCTTCGACCAGAGCGCTCAACTTCTCAGAGAGGTCTTCATTGCTGGCTTCCGCCACCCATTCCCATTCCGGCTTACCCGCTTCTTCGACCAGCTCATGTATGGCGTTGATAACGATCTGCATCTGTTCGTGCCCGTATACAACAGCACCGAGCATCACATCTTCTGGCAGCACATCGGCTTCCGACTCAACCATCAACACGGCGGACTGAGTACCGGCGACAACCAGATCAAGGCGGCTATCCTTTAGCTGCGACGCGGTCGGGTTAAGCACGTACTCGCCATTGAGATAGCCAACGCGGGCCGCGCCAATCGGACCGTTGAACGGGATACCCGATACAGCCAACGCGGCTGAGGCACCGATCATCGCCGGAATATCCGGGTCAACTTCGGGATTGAGCGATACGACCATCGCAACAACCTGAACTTCGTTGTAGAACCCTTCCGGGAACAGCGGACGCAAGGGACGATCGATCAGCCGCGAGGTCAGCGTCTCCTTCTCCGAAGGACGCCCCTCACGCTTGAAGAAGCCACCGGGGATCTTGCCTGCAGCATAAGTCTTTTCAATGTAATCGACAGTCAGCGGAAAAAAGTCCTGACCGGGCTTGACTGATTTGTTCCCAACAACGCTCACCAGAACAACGGTATCGTCCATCGACACCATGATGGCAGCGCCGGATTGCCGCGCAATTTCACCCGTTTCAAGCGTTACTTGATGCGCTCCATAGGTGAACGTTTTTTTTGCGATATTAAACATGTACTCCTCTTTCTCAATAATTTATCGCGCACCCACAATACCGATACACGAGTCAACAAAACGCCGGATGGCGTTAACCTGCACAAACAAAGACAGCGGCACTACCCTCCCGGGCAGTGCCGCTGTCTTGCTGTTCAGCAATTGCGCTCCTAGGCGCGCGTAACGCACAGCTTTTTGTGCTGGCAGATTACTTGCGCAGACCGAGACGCTGAATGAGCGCACGATAGGAATCAACATTCGTGCGCTTGAGGTAATCAAGAAGCTTGCGACGGCGGCTAACCATGCGCAGCAGACCACGACGGGAGTGGTGATCCTTCATGTGCTCTTTGAAGTGACCAGTAAGATCATTGATACGGGCCGTCAGGAGTGCGACTTGCACTTCAGAAGAACCGGTATCGCCAGCCTGATGCTGGAAGTCAGAAACGATTTGTGCTTTTTGTGCGACGGTGATCGCCATGTCAAACTCACTTTCAGAAAAACGACGCAGCCCCGGTTTGATAGAGCCCACGCCTGATTGATAAAATTTTCGCTTGGCGCGCGAAGGCGACGATTATATCCGCAGGCAAACGATAGAAGCAAGAAAACCAAACGAGTTCATGACTGACTCACGACCAGTCGCCGCGGCCATATTTCACCGCTCGCTTTCACCTCGCCAACGCCAAGCAACTGACCTGACGCGTAAACACGGCATTTTCCTGCAACACAGCCCCCTGCTGAAACCGGATTTCCATGCGAGAAACGGCTTGCCGCAGTCTCATCAAGAAACACGGGCGGCAAGGACTGCAACAGCGAATCGAGCGGCGACAAACAGGCAGCACGCTCCTCTTCCGGAATTGCGGCAATCTGATCGAGCGTTAACGCGCCCGAAACGTCCAGCACATCAACGGCAATACGCCGCAGCGCCGTCAGGTGGGCACCACAACCAAGCGCATGTCCAATATCTTCTGCGAGCGTCCGGATATAGGTACCCTTGCTGCAAGTCACCCGTAGCCGGCAATGCTCACCGGAGAAGTTCGTCAGTGCAAGCTCCGAAATTGTCACCTCACGCGCTTCACGTTCGACTTCTATTCCCTGACGGGCCAACTCGTACAGTGGCCGACCATTTCGCTTCAACGCTGAATACATTGGCGGAACCTGCCGAATCCTGCCGCGGAAGCGCTCCAACGCCCCTTCAAGATCAGACAACGCGAATGAGGGAAGGCGACGCTCAACAACATCGCCTTCCGCGTCGCCTGTATTCGTCGTCACACCGAACATAAGTTCGGCCTCGTAGATCTTGTCCGCCTCAAGCAAATCGGCCGAGAATTTCGTTGCCTCACCAAAACACACGGGCAGCAACCCTGAGGCCATCGGATCGAGCGTCCCCGTGTGCCCCGCTTTCGCCGCCGAGAACAAGCGGCGAGCACTTTGCAGCGCCGAGTTCGACGTCATCCCAACAGGCTTGTCGAGCAAGAGAACACCATCGACACGCTGCCAGCAGCGCTTTACTTTTTGCTGAATCGACAAGGCTTAGTTTTCAGAAACGTCGTCGGATGAATCTGACGTATTGGAAAGCGTCACCGCTTCATTAATGAGTTTGGTCAGGTCAGCCCCACGTTCGAGGGACTGATCGAATATGAAGTGCAACTGAGGCAAGGTATGAATCGTAATTCGCTTGCCGAGCTCTCGCCGCAAAAAACCAGCCGCCTTTTGCAGACCAACCATCACCTCGGGCAGTTTTTCCCGACCAGCCAAAGTGCTGAAGAACACTTTGGCATGCGAGTAGTCCGCACTTACCTCAACCTCGGTAATACTGACCATACCAACGCGCGGGTCCTTCAGCTCAGTACGAATCAACTCTGCCAATTCGCGCCGAATCTGTTCGCAAACCCGCTCGCTACGAGAAAAACTCTTATGACTCTTGTGCATCATCAATCAAAGCGTCCGAGCCACTTCAGTCGTATCGTAAACTTCAAGCTGATCACCTTCCTCATAGCTTGAGTAGTTCTTCAACGAAAGACCGCATTCGAAGCCGGCACGCACTTCCTTGACGTCGTCTTTGAAACGCTTCAGCGATTCGAGCTCGCCATCCCAAATGACGACATTGTTGCGCAAGAGGCGGCCACGCGACGTACGTTTGACAACACCTTCGAGCACGTAGCAACCGGCAATCGTACCGATCTTGCTGGCCCGGAAAACCTGACGAATCTCCACCAAACCGGTGACCTCTTCACGTTTCTCGGGCGCCAGCATGCCGGAAAGCGCCGCCTTGACCTCGTCCACCGCATCGTAAATGATATTGTAGTAACGGATATCGACGCCAATAGTTTCCGCCGCCTTGCGTGCACCAGTATCGGCCCGGGTGTTGAAGCCAATGATGACCGCTTTCGATGCTTGGGCGAGGTGCACATCGGACTCGCTGATCCCCCCCACGGCCGCGTGGATGACGTTAACCTTGACCTCATCTGTCGACAACTTCTGTAGCGACTGCACCAGCGCCTCCTGCGACCCCTGAACGTCGGCCTTGATGATGAGCGGCAGCACCTTGACTTCGGCTTCACCCATCGACTCGAGAATATTCTCAAGATTGGCGGCTTGCTTGGTCGCCAGTTTCACGTCACGGTACTTGCCTTGACGGAACAGCGCAATCTCGCGCGCCTTGCGTTCATCAACCAAGACCACGGCGTCCTGCCCGGCGGAAGGAACGTCCGAGAGGCCGAGGATCTCAACCGGAATCGACGGACCGGCCTCCTTGATCGACTTGCCGTTTTCATCAAGCATGGCGCGGATACGACCAAAAACCTGCCCCGACAGCAAGACATCACCCTGACGCAAGGTACCTGACTGCACCAAGACTGTCGCCACCGGACCACGCCCCTTGTCAAGACGTGCTTCGATGATCAAGCCTTTGGCCGGTGCATCGACAGGGGCTTTGAGTTCGAGTACTTCAGCCTGCAGGAGAACGTTCTCAAGCAATTCATCAATACCAACGCCGGTCTTGGCCGAAACGGAAATGAAGGGCGAATCGCCGCCATACTCTTCAGGCACAACCTCTTCGGCCACCAGTTCCTGCTTGACGCGCTCGGGATTCGCGTCCGGCTTGTCAATCTTATTCACTGCCACCACGATCGGCACGCCAGCCGCCTTCGCATGGTGAATCGCTTCCCTAGTTTGCGGCATCACGCCATCGTCAGCGGCGACAACAAGAATAACGATATCGGTAGCCTGAGCGCCCCGAGCACGCATTGCCGTAAAGGCTTCGTGCCCCGGCGTATCGAGAAAGGTCACCATGCCACGCGCCGTTTCGACGTGATAAGCACCGATGTGCTGCGTAATCCCGCCCGCCTCGCCCGAAGCGACGCGGGTGCGGCGGATGTAGTCCAGTAACGATGTTTTACCGTGGTCAACGTGGCCCATAACGGTAACCACTGGCGCACGCGGCAAGCTCGGAACATCCTTGTGATCGGCCGCTTCATCAAGAAACGCATCCGGATCGTCAAGTTTGGCCGCAAACGCCTTGTGCCCCATCTCCTCGACGACAATCATCGCCGTTTCCTGATCGAGCACTTGGTTGATCGTGACCATCGACCCCATCTTCATGAGGGCCTTGATGACCTCGGTCGCCTTCACCGCCATCTTGTGGGCGAGATCGGACACCGAGATGGTTTCCGGGATATGCACCTCCCGAATGACGGCCTCGGTCGGCGCCTGGAATGCATGCATCTCGTCGGCTTCAGCACGACCGCCACGCTTGCCGTGCTTCCCTTCGCGCCAGCCACCTGTGGTCGCGGCAGCCTGTCCGGAACGGGTTTTCGCCCCGGGGCGCTTGCCACCTTCGCCTTTACCCTCGTCGCCTTTCCACGCTCCTTTTTTCTCACCGGCCTTCTTGTCGCCTGCGCCCGCCTTGGCTGCAGGTTTATGCAAGGTTCGCTCCGACTTGGCAGCTTTGTCTTCAGCAGGACGCTCAACCGCTGTCTGCGCGGCCGTTTGCTTGGCCACTTCGGCCGCCTTCGCCGCAATAGCCTTTTCTTCAGCCTCTTTTTTCAAGCGAACCAACTCAGCAGCACGCTGCTGCTTTTCCAGAAACTCGGCTTCCTGACGAGCACGCAACTCGGCCTTCCGTCGCTCTTCCTCAGCACGGATTCGCTGCTGCTCCTCGCCAATAATCGAGGCGCGCGTCACCACCTTCTTGGTTGCGACCTTGGCTTCTGGCGGCGGAACGGTCTTATCAACGGGAGTTTTCTGCTCGGGCTTCCCGGCAACCTCGCTACCGGATTTGCTGGCCGCTTCCGGCAACTCAACCACCTGCACGACCTCAATAACCGGTTCGAGAGGTGCCACTTCCGTTGGGGCTGACATTTCCACCGTCGTGGCAGACTCAGCGGCCTTGACCGGTTCCTCCGCCTCAACCGCCACCGCCTCAACCGCCACCGCCTCAACCGCCACCGCCTCAACGGTCGGCTCGGACACCACTTCAGCCGCCTGGACCGGCAACATCACCTCCACTACGGGAGGCGCAATCGGCTCAATCTCTTCCGGTTGCACCGGAACTGCAACCGGTTCGGACACGACTGGTGAAACAGCAGAAATACCATCTGCCATACCATCTGTCGTCGCTCCGCCGCGAGCATCGGGCGTATCGCGTTTCACAAGGACGCGCTTCTTCCGCACCTCGACTTGCACCGTTCGCGATTTCCCGTGGGCATCCTGTGCCTTGATCTCGGACGTTTCCCTGCGGGTCAGCGTGATCTTTGTCTTCGACTCGGCTTCACCATGCGAACGGCGAAGATACTCCAGCAATCTGGACTTATCCTGCTCGGTAAGAAGGTCGTCGGCCCTGCTCTTGACCACCCCTGCCTTCTGCAACTGCTCAAGCAGTGCAACTGCCGGCATTTTCAGGTCAGAAGCAAATTGGGCAACACTTGTTTGCGCCATGTGGAATCCTCTTTTCTACTTACTCGAACCAGTGCGCACGCGCCGTGGTAATCAACTCTTTGGCGCGTTCGGCATCGATCCCGGTCATTTCGGTCAACTCGTCAATAGCCAGATCGGCCAACTCGTCGCGCGTCTTGATGCCGTTGGCGGCCAACTTGCCGGCCAACTGCTTATCCATCCCAGCCAGTGACAGCATATCCTCCGAAACTTCGCCGATCTGCTCTTCCGTAGCGATAGCCTCGGTTAACAAGACATTGCGAGCACGCTCGCGCAACTCTTGAACTGTTGCCTCATCGAAAGACTCGATCTCCATCATCTCGTGGAGCGGAACATAAGCCACTTCCTCCAGCGTCGAGAACCCCTCTTCGATCAGGATATTGGCCACTTCCTCATCAACATCAAGCTTTTCCATGAAGAGTACGCGGACTGCTGCCGACTCCGCTTCAAGACGCGTTTGCGACTCTTCTTCGGTCATCAGATTGATCGTCCAGCCGGACAATTCGGACGCCAAGCGAACATTCTGGCCACCACGTCCGATTGCAACGGCAAGATTGCTCTCATCCACAACGACATCCATGCTGTGCTTGTCTTCATCGACAACAACGGACAACACCTCGGCCGGGGCGAGCGCACCGACGACGAACTGAGCGGGATCGGCGGACCACAGAACGATATCGACACGTTCTCCCCCGAGCTCATTGGTCACCGCATTCACCCGCATACCGCGCATACCGACGCATGTACCGATCGGGTCGATGCGTTGATCGTTAGATTTGACGGCAATCTTGGCCCGGACACCAGGATCACGGGCTGCCGCCTTGATTTCGAGCAATCCGTCTTCGACCTCGGGAACTTCCATCTCAAACAACTTGATGATGAATTCCGGCGCCGTACGCGACAGAATCAACTGCGGACCACGCGCCGCACGGTCGACCCGCAACAAAAAGGCCTTGACCCGATCCCCAACACGCAAATTCTCACGCGGGATCATCTGATCACGTGGCAGGACGGCTTCGATCTTTCCGGCCTCGACAATGGCATTGCCGCGCTCCATGCGCTTGATGGTGCCGTTGACAAGATGCTCCTTGCGTTCAAGAAAATCGCTGAGGATCTGCTCACGCTCGGCATCGCGGATTTTTTGCAGGATGACCTGCTTGGCCGCCTGCGCCCCAATTCGACCGAAGTCGATCGGCTCAAGCGCCTCCTCCAGAAAATCGCCGACTTCCACATCCGGATCCTGATTACGCGCTTCCGAAAGCGGCACTTGACGTGCTTCGATAAGGTAGTCCTCGTCAGCCACGACTTCCCAACGGCGAAACGTTTCGAAGTCTCCAGACTCGCGATTAACAACGACACGCACATCCGCCTCATCGTCGATCCGCTTCTTGGACGCGGACGCCAGCGCCAACTCCAGCGCGCCAAAGACAATATCCTTGGGCACATTTTTCTCACGCGCCAGCACATCCACCAGCAGCAAAGTTTCGCGGCTCATTTTCTCACTACCCCCTTATCCTGCCTGACAGCCCTGATCAATCGAACTTCGGAACCAGCCGGGCCTTGTCGACATTCCCCAACTCCAGTTCCACTTCGCCCGTATCGATCGTCAGGCGCACCTTGCCATCCTGCACGCCGTGCAGGACACCATTAAAATTGCGCCGCCCACCCACCGGGAGACGTAGCCGCAGATTGACTTCCGATCCGGCAAAACGCTCGAAATCGGCTTCTTTCTTGAGAACCCTGTCGAGACCCGGCGAAGACACCTCAAGGCGGTCATAATCGACGTTCTCGACCGCCAGCACGCGCGAAAGCTGATTGCTGACCAACGCACAATCATCGACGTCGATGCCTCCACCCTTCGTGGTTTTATCAATAAAAACCCGCAGGATTCGCCCCCGCGGACTTTGCTCGATATCCACGACCTCGTATTCGAGACCTTCGACGGTTCTAGTGATAAGTTCGTGCAAATCCATAGCCACAAATAAAAAATGGGCGAAACGCCCATCCCCCGAAAAAACTGCCCCTGCGAGGGGCGAGCGAAAAAACCCTTTAATTATAACGGGAAACGCCGCTTACGTAAATGATTACGTAGCGGCAAGACAACTCATCCTCCGGTTCAATCCAGCCGCTTTAGCGCCCCCGCCGCTCACTCCATGCCGGACGATCTACAACCTCGGGATTTTCCATGCCAAATTCCTGCATCAGTTTGCGCACTTCCACCTCGCTCAGGTCGAGCACCTTGCCCCGCTTGAGATTCGCCGGCAAAACAAAGGGACCATAGCGCACGCGCATCAGGCGGCTAACCACAACGCCAACGGCCTCGAACATGCGCCGTACTTCGCGATTCCGGCCTTCGAAAATCGATACCCGGTACCAGTGATTCGCACCTTCGCCTCCCGCATCCTCCAGCGAGGCAAATTGTGCCGGACCGTCTTCCAGTTCGACGCCCTCCAAAAGTTGCTTCTGGGCCTCCGCAGACAAATCGCCGAGCACGCGCACCGCATATTCGCGAACGAGGTTATATCTGGGATGCATCAACCGATTGGCAAGATCGCCCGAAGTCGTAAACAGCAACAAACCGCTGGTATTGAAATCGAGACGGCCAACGGCCACCCATCGCCCCCCGGTCAGCCGGGGCAGCGAGTTAAACACGCTCGGACGGTGATCCGGATCGTCCCGTGAGACGATCTCGCCCTCTGGCTTGTGGTAAATGATCACGCGCGGCAAGCGGTTCGAAAACTTGAGATGCACCAACCGACCATTGACCTTGATGCGGTCCCCGGGGCTGGCGGACTGGCCAAGGTGTGCCGTCTCGCCATTGACGTTCACGCGACCGGCGGCAATCAATTCCTCCATCTCGCGACGCGATCCGATGCCGCTCTGCGCAAGCAGCTTTTGCAATCGCTCCGGCTTGCCCGGCAGTTCCTTGTGCCGGCCACGCTTGGAAAGGTCGCGCGCGGGACGGCCTCGCCGACGCTCTGCCGGCTCGGCGCTATGCTCTTCGTTTTCGCGCACCTCAAGCGAGGCGGCCATGGGTTTTTCCCCACGTTGCCGACGGAGGTCGGCAACAGGAGGACGGAACGGTGTCTTGCGGTTTTTATTGGGGTTGGGCATCGGCCAGCTCCAGTGATTGATTCATGATTTCAAGCGGGGGCAGTTCGGTCACGCTGCGCAGACCAAGATCATCGAGAAACTTCTTCGTGGTTGCAAGAAGTGCAGGACGACCCGGCGTATCGCGGTGACCGACAACATCGACCCAGCCGCGCTCTTCGAGCGTTTTTATGACTTGCGTCGACACGGTAACACCGCGAATTTCCTCGATGTCGCCTCGTGTCACAGGCTGACGGTAGGCGATGATCGCCAGTGTTTCAAGCACAGCGCGCGAGTACTTCGGCGGCTTCTCCGGATTGAGCCGCTCGATGAACGGCATGAATTCGGCACGCGTACGAAAGCGCCAACCACTGGCGACCTGCACCAACTCCAGCGGCTGGTCGGCCCAGTCGTTCCGTACGTCATCAAGCAGGATGCGTAGAACATCAGAGCCAATCGCGTCATCGAATGCTTTTTTGAGCTCGAAGAGCGACAACGGTTGCTGCGCACTGAGCAGCACCGCTTCGAGAATGCGTTTGACCTGAGCGGCGTTATCCGGCCGCGGCGTTGCTGATTTCGCCACTTTGCAGTTCTCCGCCTTGTTCTTGTTTACCTTGCCCGTCGGACAGCCTGACGTAAATCGGCGCAAACGCTTCGCTTTGCGTCAATTCCAGCAGATGCTCGCGCGCCAGTTCGAGCATCGCCAGAAAATGTACGACCAGCACTGGACGCCCCAGCGTGACATCGAACATAGCGCAGAATTCGACAAAGCCACCCGCCTCACGCAGAAAGCGCAGGATCTGCCCCATATGCTCGCGCACCGAGAGTTCCTCGCGTTGAATGGTGTGCCGCGTCGACAACTTGCTTTGCCGCAGGATCGCCCGCCAGGCATCCCGCAGATCATCGGGACTGACATCCGGCAAGCGCTGGAGCAGCGTTTTCTCGACGCACACTTCAACCCAGTCAAAATCGCGCTCCGCTTGCGGCAGTTCATCGAGCCGCAACGCGGCCTGCTTCATCTGCTCGTACTCGATCAGGCGGCGAACCAGTTCGGCACGCGGATCTTCCGCCTCCTCACCTTCTTCCGCCTTGACCTTCGGCAACAGCATGCGTGACTTGATCTCGATCAGCATTGCCGCCATTACGAGGTAATCGGCCGCCAGCTCCAGGTTCTGCGCGCGCATGGCATCGACGTAAATCAGATACTGCGCGGTCAGCGGCGCCATCGGGATATCGAGGACGCTGATGTTGGCCTTGCGGATCAGATAGAGCAACAGGTCGAGCGGCCCCTCGAAGGCGTCAAGCATGACGGCCATCGCATCCGGCGGGATGTAAAGATCGAGCGGCATCTGCACCAGCGGCTCGCCATAGATGCGCGCTAGCGGTTCGGATACGGCAATTTCGCTCATGACAAAACACCGAAAAACCAGCAACCACAGAGACACAGAGACATGGAGGCACCACAGAGAAACGCGTTTTCGAAGTTTCGTTTTTCTCTGTGCCTCTGTGCCTCTGTGGTGAACGATTTTCCAGTCATTGCGGCTAGCGGTAGCTTAACCCCATCGCCTCGCGCACGTCGCGCATGGTTTCGCGCGCCAGCACGCCGGCTTTCTTGTTGCCTTCGGCAAGGATTTCGCGCACCAGCGACGGCTTGTCGAGGTACATTTGCGCCCGTTCGCGCATCGGCGCCTGCTCCTTGAGGATGCCGTCGATCACCGGTTGCTTGCATTCGAGACAGCCGATACCCGCGCTGCGACAGCCCTTCTGCACCCAGTCCTTGCAAGCATCGTCCGAATAGACCTGATGCAGTTGCCAGACCGGGCACTTGTCCGGATCACCGACATCGGTGCGACGCACGCGCGACGGGTCGGTCGGCATGCGCTTGACCTTCTGCGTCACCGAGGCTTCGTCCTCGCGCAGGGTGATCGTATTACCGTAGGACTTGGACATTTTCTGCCCGTCGAGCCCCGGCATTTTCGACGCTTCGGTCAACAGATAGCCCGGTTCAACGAGAATCTGCTTGCCAGCCCCCGTCAGGTAGCCGGACAGGCGTTCGCGATCGACATGCGACAGGCTTTGCGCTTCATGAATCAGGGTCCGAGCCTGCTCCAGCGCGTTGGCGTCGCCTTCCTGCTGGAAACGGGTACGCAGATGCTCGAAGGAGCGTTTGTTCTTGCTGCCGAGTTTGGCGACCGCTTCCTTCGCCTTTTCCTCGAAGCCCGGTTCGCGGCCGTACATGTGGTTGAAGCGGCGCGCCAGTTCGCGGGTAATTTCGACGTGCGGAATCTGATCCTCACCGACCGGAACCTTGTCGGCACGGTAAATCAGGATATCGGCGCTCATCAACAACGGGTAGCCGAGGAAGCCGTAGGTCGACAAATCCTTGTTCGACAGCTTTTCCTGCTGGTCCTTGTAGGTCGGCACGCGTTCGAGCCAGCCGAGCGGCGTCATCATCGACATCAGCAGATGAAGTTCCGCGTGCTCGGGCACCTGCGACTGGATGAACAGCGTTGCCTTTTCCGGATCGACACCGGCGGCCAGCCAGTCGATGACCATTTCCCATGCCGAATTGGCGATGCCGTGCGGGTCGTCGTACTGGGTGGTCAGCGCATGCCAGTCGGCGACGAAGAACAGGCAAGGGTACTCGTGCTGGAGCTTGACCCAGTTCTTGAGCACGCCGTGGTAGTGGCCAAGGTGCAGGCTGCCCGTGGGGCGCATGCCGGAAAGGACTCGTTCTGCGTACATAGGATTAGTTCAACTGAAAAAGAAAGATAATCAGGCCTTTGAACAGAGCCACGAACGGCCACATGATGTCGCTCAAAATGCCGGTAAAGAGCAAGACCAGAAGAATCGGGAAGCCCCAGCGCTCAATCTGCGCAAATTTCAGCGCCATGCGCAACGGCAACAGGCTGACCGCAATCCGTCCGCCATCAAGCGGCGGCAGCGGTAAGAGGTTGAGCACCATCAGCACAAGATTGACGTTGATTCCGACCACACTCATTTCGGCGAGCGGCACGGAGTACATATTGGCCGGCATCACTTGCGCCAGTTTGAACATGCCGGCCCACCCCAACGCCATCAGAAGATTCGTCGCCGGGCCGGCGGCGGCAACCCACAGCATGTCCCGCTTCGGATTACGGAGACGACCGAAGTTCACCGGCACCGGCTTGGCCCAGCCAAACAGCATGGCACTGCCGGCTGCCAGGTAACTGGTCGCCAGAATCAGGCCGGGCACGAGCAGCGTCCCGACTGGATCGACGTGCCGCAGCGGGTTGAGACTGATGCGACCGGCCGCCCACGCCGTGTTATCGCCAAAATGTCGCGCCGCGTAACCATGCGCCGCTTCGTGCAGCGTGATGGCGAAGATTACCGGCAGCGCAGAAATGGCGATTGTCTGAATCAGTGCGTAGATATCCATTCCTCGGTCACTCGAAAGCAAAGGGTTCCAACGGACCGCGACCAGCGCGCACCAGTTCCGGCGGCATGTGCGTCAGATCGACAACCGTCGTCGGCGTCGTTCCGCAATAACCGCCATCAATGACCAGTTCGATCAAGTCGTCCAGCCGATCCTGAATGATCCATCCTTCGGTCAGCGGCTCCTCATCGCCCGGCAGGAGCAAGGTTGCCGTCAGTAACGGTTCGCCCAGCGTTTCGAGCAACGCCAGCGCCACCCTGTTTTCCGGCACACGCAACCCGATCGTTTTGCGCTTCGGATGCAGTACGCGACGCGGCAGTTCCTTGGTGCCTTCCAGGATGAACACGTAGCTGCCCGGCGTCGTCGCCTTGAGCAGCCGATACTGCGCATTGTCGACACGCGCAAACTGGGCAATCTGCGAAAGGTCGCTGCACATCAGCGTCAGATGGTGACGGTCGTCGACACCGCGAATCTGTCGGATACGCTCAACAGCCTCCTTGTCGCCCAAACGGCAGCCCAACGAATAACATGAGTCGGTCGGGAATGCGATGATCCCGCCGTTACGGACGACCTCCGCCGCCTGCGCCAGCAGGCGCGGTTGCGGATCGTCCGGATGAATCGATAAAAAACGAGCCATGAATCAAAAAGCTTCCCAAACAGGCGTCAGGTCGGGCGGCAGCGGCGGCAACTTGCCAAGCCCCACATAGCTCTCGCCCGGACCGTGATAATCGGAACCGCATGACGCCAACAAATCATATTTACGAGCCAGTCGGGCGAACGTCTTCACATTGTCGGCGGAATGACTACCCGATATGACCTCCACCGCGCGGCCGCCATGCAGCTTGAACTCGTCGAACAGGCGTCGCATCTCGCCCTTCGAAAACTTGTACCGCCCCGGATGGGCCATAACGGCGATGCCACCCGCCCTGACGATCCAGCCGACGGCGTCCTGCATGGTCGGCCAGCGATGCGCAACGTACCCCGGCCGCCCCGGCACGAGATAGGAATCAAAAACGCTGCGCACGTCCTTGCAGACACCGATCTCGACGAGATAGCGGGCGAAATGGGCGCGACCGATCAGGTTCGGGTTACCGGCATAACGCATCGCACCATCGAACGTGCCCTTGATGGCAATTTGCTCGAACGCTTCCGACATCCGCCGCGCCCGGCTGACCCGCCCAGCGCGGATCGATTCGAGACCGGCGTTGAGCGCCGCATCGCCGGCATCGAAATTGAGGCCGACGATATGCACCTGCGACTCCATCCACTCAATCGAAATCTCGACGCCGTTGATGAACCGAACCCCGGCCTCGTCAGCCGCCGCGCGGGCCTCTTCCAACCCGCCCAGATCATCGTGATCGGTCAGCGCCAGAATCTCGACGCCGTTCTGCGCCGCCAACCGCACCACTTCCGCCGCGGACAGCAGTCCATCGGACGCGGTGGAATGGCAATGAAGGTCGACGTTGGGCACGGGAGAGGGCACAGCCAGTAGAAATCAAGCCGGCGATGATAGCACAGAGCCCCCTCGCCCCCCCGCATTGGAGCTGTTCGCTCAGGGCAATCGCATCAAACCTACCCGAGTCCAAGGATGGACTCCCGGTAGGCATCAGAGGAGGCGGCGAGGATTCTGCGCGTATGAATGCCAGCCTTTC
>NZ_SSSR01000030.1 GCF_009469695.1 Propionivibrio limicola | reverse complement strand
CGTTCGTGATCACCGGCGCCTCAAAAACCGCCGATCTTCTCAGTTCGGTGTATCAACTTTCAATCGCTGGCCTGTGTCAATTTACAACCGCTGGTGACAGCAGGCTCGTGTCGTCCTGCCAGTCGATGCGTTTGACCAGATCCCTGGCAAGCGCCCACGTATCGTCCCCGTTCTCCATCGTTTCCTGATGGGCGAGCCCCCAGAATGCCTCGTAGGTGTCAGTGTGGTGATCGATCGTGATCAGATTCGGCGCCCGCCCCAACTGACGGCGGATCAGTACCCAAGGCGCCAAGGCCTGATGATGATCATCGACGATATAGACATCCTTGCCACCCACATTCTGGTGCTGGAACAGGTCCGTCAGACTCACGGCACCAGCCATCCGCTACCGGCGCGCCACGGGCGGTTGAGAGTGCCGCCAGCCGCGATGGCCGCGAGGGCCGGCAGCAGGAAACTGCGAAGGTCGTCGACCACGATCGCCAGAGGCGTTTTGTCCAATGCGTTCTTGCGCAAAAACGCCTGCCATTGCTTTTCCTTCTGGGCGTCCAGGGTGAATTCGTCGGTCAAACCGATCGGCACGCCACGGGGAATCTCTGTGCTTCGCCGCTCGAAAGTAGCTTGGATCGCCGTGGAAAGTACAGCCCCGTCGAAATCGGAGTGTCTGGCCAGTATCCAAAGGTCAAAGTAATCCTTCATTCGGCTGTTGAGCATGCCGAGTGAGGTCAGCGCCTCCAATTTTTCGGCGACAACTGTGTAGCGGGGATAGACGCGCAGATGCGGTTCCGGCATGTCACCGAGAATGACCGGATAGAGAACCTCATCCGGCCCGGGCACGACTGCATCGCCAAAGCCAATGTCCAACTGGACTGGACAACGGGCGCCATCCAACAGAGCCAACAGGGTTACCCGAACGCCTGCGTAGTTGGCCTCCTTGCGAATCTCGTCGGCCTTCACGGACTCTGCTTGGAAGACAATGCCGTCGTCCGCCTCGATTTGACAGACTTCCCGGAATAGCGACTCGATGTGCGGAATTTCAGCCGACCCGAATCCAAGAAAATCGGCGTCATACGTGGGGCGGTGGGGTATGTCGAACCAGAGATCGAACAGCAGTGCCCCCTTGAGCAGGAACTGGTCGCGCTGCTTCGAGATGCTCAGGCGATAGAGCATCCGCTCCAGAGCGTAGCGGGTCAGCAGCAGATTGAAGTCTAGCTTCTCGGCCCGCGCCTTGTTGAGCAGCCGGCTACGGACGGAGGCTGCGACATTCTTTCCACTCATGACAAACTATCCAGATAGGGACGCATCACGTTCGCCACGCGACAGACCTTGGCATAACGCCAGAGATCGTCGCTGGTCATGCGTTTCTCGTGCCAGGCATCGCGTAGCGCCTCTAGGGCGACATCTAGGCCAATTTTGTTGCGGTACTTAAAGCAATCGGCCACGGTTTTAGCGATGCAGGTGATGCGGACGGTGACGTCATCCACAACGTGCTCCTCGACGCCTTCGGTCAGCGCCGCTCCGGAGAATCGGACGATGCGCAGCGGCGGATAGTCGAGCTTGGGTGTGATGGCCTTGTTCTCGATGGCTAGCCAGACTTCGAATGGTGCTTGCGTTGTCAGGCCGTGAAACCGAAGGGCGGAGAGCAGACAAACGACCCCCTTCGGCACCCTGCGAGCCACTTCAGCCAGCGCTCCGTGCTCAGAAACCTGGCGCCCGGGAAGCCCGTAGAGACCACGACCGACGCGCTCCAGCTGCCCCCGACGGACGGCACGGGTCAGGGATATCCGGGGAATCCCGATTGGCTCCAGATCGCGAGGACGAATCAGCCCCAGCGAGCGCGCCAGATGGATCAGTTTATCGGCAGCAGTGTCCATGTCAGGCATAGTGTTTCATAACATCGGTAGATGTCAATAACTGTCGATGGATCGGAACAGGCGTGCCGAGCACGCCGACACCATCATCGACCTCGGCAAAGCACACAGTAGATGCCAAGAATCGGTGATGCCCCATGGGGTTTTTCTGGATTCACCCTGCTGCGGCAGTCCGGACACGCACGTTCCATTTCGATTTTCGCTATGGAGCACAATCATGTCGAAGCAATGCCAATCCTGTGGCCGCCCTTTCACCCCTCGACCACAAACCCCGCACCAGACCTACTGCACCCACCCTGAATGCCAGCGCGAACGTCGCCGTCGTTGGCAGCAGCAAAAGCGGCAAGGCGACTCCGATTACCGTGACAACGACATCCGCAACAGCAAAACCTGGGCCTTGGAGAATCCTCGGTACTGGAAACAATACCGCGACGAGAATCCGGAATACGTCGGGCGCAACCGGAATCTACAGCAACAGCGCAACCAAAAACAGCGCTCGGCGTTGATTGCAAATGAGGACGTGTCAAACCCGTCTCCTCAGCTGCCTTCAGGCCGGTACCGAATAGCGCGAATCCTTGCCGATGGGACTATTGGAGGCCAGACATGGATCGTCGAAATCACCCCGCTGATGGTGCAAATGGACGGTGAAGACGTGTGATTGCAAATGAGGACGTGTGCCTCGACATCGTCCTCGCCTGTTAACGTCCCGCATGTACGTTCCCTGAACAACCGAGTGCCCCAGTCCGACTGACCTGCGTATGAACTGACCTACCGACCGTCGCGAAGGGATGCCCGATGCTCAGGGAGGACTTGTTGCGTGGAAAGGGGTGGTCACGGCAATGCAAGAACAAGACAACAATGGCCAAACTCAGGCATCCCTCTTTCGTGCCGCCCAATACGTGCGGATGTCCACTGAGCACCAGCAGTATTCAACCGAAAACCAAGCGGACAAAATTCGGGAATACGCCACCCGGCGCGGCATCGAGATCATCAAGACCTATGCCGACGAGGGGAAAAGCGGCCTGCGCATCGATGGGCGGCAGGCGCTCCAACAGCTGATCAAGGATGTCGAAGCCGGCAATGCCGATTTTCAGATCATTTTGGTCTATGACGTCAGCCGCTGGGGGCGATTCCAGGATGCCGACGAGAGCGCCTACTACGAGTACATCTGCCGCCGCGCAGGAATCCAGGTGGCCTACTGCGCCGAGCAATTCGAGAATGACGGCTCGCCCGTCTCCACCATCGTCAAGGGCGTCAAACGGGCGATGGCCGGTGAATACAGTCGGGAGTTGTCGGCCAAGGTGTTCGCCGGGCAGTGCCGGCTGATCGAATTGGGTTTTCGGCAAGGCGGTCCGGCCGGCTACGGACTGCGCCGTGTATTGATCGATCAATCGGGGGCGATCAAGAGCGAACTGGCGCGCGGCGAGCACAAGAGTCTGCAAACCGACCGCGTCATCTTGCAACCCGGTCCCGACAACGAGGTTGCCGTCGTCAATCGAATCTACCGCTGGTTCGTCGATGACAACCTGGCGGAATCAGAAATTACCGAACGACTCAACAACCAGAACGTTCTCACCGACCTCGGCCGCGAATGGACGCGTGCTACCGTGCGCGAAGTGCTCTCGAATGAGAAGTACATAGGGAACAACATCTATAACCGACGTTCGTTCAAGCTCAAGAAACACCGGGTCACCAACGATCCGGAGATGTGGATCCGAAAAGACGGCGCGTTTGAAGGAATCGTCTCCCCGGATTTGTTCTACACGGCGCAGGGCATTCTACGGGCACGATCCTATCGTTACACCGACGAAGAGTTGGTCGAGAAACTGCGCCGACTGTACCAGCAGCATGGTTATCTGTCTGGCCTGATCATCGACGAAGCGGAGGGAATGCCGTCGGCGGCGGCCTACGCACACCGTTTTGGCGGACTGATCCGGGCTTACCTGGCAGTCGGCTTCACCCCCGATCGTGACTACCAGTATCTGGAGGTGAACCAGTTCCTGCGCCGCTTGCACCCGGAAATCGTCGGCCAAACGGAACGGATAATTGCCGAGGTCGGCGGCCTCGTCACTCGCGATGCGGCCACCGACCTGCTGACCGTGAATCACGAATTCTCCGTCTCGCTGGTGCTGGCACGCTGCCAGAGCCTCGACAACGCGCGCCGGCGGTGGAAAGTGCGTTTCGACACCAGCCTCGCCCCCGACATCACCGTGGCAGTGCGTCTGGACGAGAGTAACCAAGCGGCACTGGATTACTACCTGCTTCCGCGTCTCGATTTCGGGCAGCCAGGCATCCATTTGGCCGACCACAACCCCGTCGAGTTTGAGAGTTACCGCTTCGACAGTCTCGACTACCTCTACGGGATGGCGCGGCGGATTCGTATACGGAGGGCTGCATGATTTCAGGCAACGAACATCGCCCCTTGGAATTACGGATGATTCCGCTCGAGCGCATCGACGTGCTCAATCCACGCGAGCGCAACAGTCGCGTCTTTGAGCAGATTGTCGGCAACATCCAAAGCATCGGGTTGAAGAAGCCGATCATCGTGACACCACGGCCTGGCAGCGATGGCGAGCGCTATTTGCTGATCTGCGGCGAAGGGCGCTTCAAGGCCTTCAAGACCATCGGTCAGCGCGAAATTCCAGCGATGGTCACCGAGGTCGATGACGAATCGGCCTTCATTATGAGCCTGACGGAGAACATCGCCCGGCGTAAATTCAGCCCACTGGAACTCCTGGCTGGCATCGAGCAACTGCG
The DNA here is from genome assembly GCF_009469695.1 of Propionivibrio limicola. GTDB lineage: Bacteria > Pseudomonadota > Gammaproteobacteria > Burkholderiales > Rhodocyclaceae > Propionivibrio > Propionivibrio limicola. The sequence goes on along the minus strand of NZ_SSSR01000030.1, from coordinate 15,974 downwards.
CGATCAGGGGTACGACAAGAAGATCATTGCCGAGAAGACCGGTCTGAGTCAGGAATACGTTCATGGCGTTCTGTATCTGCTCAAGAACGGGGAAGAGCGACTCCTGACGGCAGTCGGGAGCGGACGCATCCCGTTGCATTTGGCGATCGTGATTGCCGGCGCCGGCAGTGACGACAAGACGGTCCAGACGGCTCTGCAGGATGCCTACGAATCTGGAAAGCTGCGCGGTAGCCAATTGATTCAGGCGCGGCGTGTCATCGAGCGGCGTCGGGCGCAAGGCCGGAGCATGGGCGGCAGCATGACCTCCCGTAAACCGAGGGAGGATGTCACCACCTCAAGTCTGGTGCGTAACTATCAGCGGGAAGTCGAGCGCCAGAAACTGCTGATCAGGAAGTCCGAAACCGCCCAGCGTAACCTGTTATTCATCGTCGGCGCACTTCGACAATTATTGGCCGATGAGAATTTCACGACGCTGCTACGGGCCGAGGGCTTGGACACCATGCCCCAATATCTGGCGGATCGCGTCTGGGCACGCGGGAGTGGAACATGACGACGCTTCCTTTGGGTTTTGTCCTCGAGCCGTTGCTCTTGCCGATTTCTTCCATTCTGCCTTCCCGGAAGACGCCGGAAGGGTTGCTGACGTCCCGCAAATACAAGCAAATCCAAACATCCATCGAAACCGTTGGCGTGATCGAGCCTCTGTCGGTGGGCAAGCCCGATCGCGCAGGGCAGTACATTCTGCTCGATGGCCACACGCGCCTGGTGGCATTAAAAACTCTGGGGTTCGACAAAGCCCCGTGTCTCGTCGCCACCGATGATGAGAGCTACACCTACAACAATCGGATCAACCGTCTCTCCAGCATTCAGGAACATCTGATGATCCGGCGTGCTGTCGATCGCGGTGTTTCTCCCCAGAAACTGGCCAAGGCGTTGGATGTGGATATCAGCCATATCCAGAAGAAGTTGAATTTGCTCGACGGGATCTGCCCGGAGGCCGCCGAATTACTACGGGATCAACATTTCTCTCCGAATCTCGGCGCGGTGCTACGCAAACTCAAACCAACACGGCAGGTTGAGTGCGTTGAACTGATGCTGAGCGCAAACAACCTCACCGTCGCCTATGGGCAGGCATTATTGGCCGCCACGAACAGCAACATGCTCGTGGGCGAGACAAAACCCAAGAAAGTCACCGGGGTCACTGCTGACCAGATGGCGAAAATGGAGCGAGAAATGGGCAACCTTCAGGAACAGTTCAAATTGGCCGAACAGTCCTACGGGCAAGACATTCTCAACCTGGTGCTCGCCAAGGGCTATCTCGCGAAGCTCATGGCCAACGAAGCCATCCTGCGCCACCTGACGAAGAACCATCCCGACGTGCTGAATGAGTTTGACAGCATCGTTCGCATGGTCGCGCTGGACAAATGAGCGGCGCGCGCGGAATCGGCGATTGAAGCCTTCCAGGCAGGAAGGTGTAGTGCCGCCCATGTGGGCGATAGGCGGTTCTTTAACAATCAGGACGTATCAGGGTTGCCATTCCGACACGGATGTCCTGTTTCTGCCCGTGATCCGTAACGGCGACCGACAGGCGTGCCGCTGGCCTGCTCATTCGTGATGGTGGGCGCGGATCAGCGAACAGCGGCATCCTCTGCTGAAGTATTCTGCTGAAACAGTCATGCCGCGAAAACGACTTGATCGTTGTTCATGTAGGCAGCCAAACAAGAAGCACTTCCATTGATTAGTAGTCGTTCTTCGGAAAATAGGCGGTCATCACAGCGCCCTCCGGTTAGAAAATCCCGTACTTCTTCAGCAGCCTCCGAAAAAACATCTCAATCCGCTCATTGGCTCCATGTCCCGTTAACTCGTTCGATCCAAACCGATAGACCTCGTACCCGGCGAGCCGGAGGTCACGATCTGCCGCCACCATGTCCGCATATCGGGCCAAGGACGGCTTTCCGTCCTCCGAGAAGTGTTGCGACCCATCGACTTCCACCACCACGCGTCCAGTAGCGCTAAACAACAACAAGAAGTCCATCCGCTGACGGGGTAATCGACCAGCGCCGCCAAGTTGCGCGAGTGTGTAAGGGTCATAGTGCAAGTAGACTTGTGGAATTAAGGCTGGAACCTTGTCGCCCAGCTCCTTGAATGTCCGGTAGTACACGTTGAAGATATTCCGTTCCCCATCTGACGCCAACGATGCTGTAAGGCGCTGATATAGGGATCGCCTTGCTTCGATGTCGTCGGTGATGCCCTCATGATCTCTCCACCAGGCCACTACCTGTTCCTTGGTCAGACCGCCGCTTTCAATCGGTCGGTCGTAAATCAAGCAATGCTCTTCGTTGCGAACAATTTTGATGTCGTTGTTGATCGCATCCTGAATTACGATCTCGGGCTTGGGGCCAATTGATGCGAAGATCAGATTTTTTGGCGAGCCGGTAACCCCACCGGCAACGCATGCGACCGAAAACGTGGTGTGTCCAGAGATTGCACCGGACGGCACGAGGTGGTAGCCGTCCGCTTTCATGATTTTATTCAGCGCGTCAACAAGGCTGGTTTGCTCTTCTCCTCGGCGGGCATTTGGAGATACGACAGCTTCGATCAGTTGAAAGAATTGTCGGCGAGAGCAGGTCAACACGCCGACCACTTCCAATAGTTCGGCATTACTCCAGTCGTCGTTCCTCACACAATGCTGATAGATAGATTCCTCCAGGTTCGGTTCGTCGAAAGCCAAGCCCGGCATCTCGCGCAACGGCCACAAACGGGATAACTGCTCAACCAGTGGTAAATCCCCGAATAGATCGATCCCATTGATCGTTTTCAAGATGGATCGGCGCGTCAGCTCCGTGACCTCCGAACCACGGTCGGCCTCATCAAGCAAGCGAAGGAACTCGCTCAACGAAAAATTCGAGTAATCCTGTTCGACCTCGCGAGCAATCTGAAGCAATCGATGGTTGTTCAGTCCTTGTAATCGGCTTCGCACATAGGCGCGCTTACTCGCGTGTGCCTCACTCCCGTTGCCTTCCGAAAGCCCAAGACGCTCGCACACAGCCGGTAGATCGTATGCCTTGACTGCGTGCAATGACTCGGCGACACATTCAATCAGATCCACTCGCTTGCCTTTGGGGAGAGCGTTGTCTCGTGGTTGCCCCGCATCCAATTCCGGACTGGCAGCGATGGCCATCAGATTATCTCCATACGCGGCACGCTCGCCTCGGGATCGATCTCCCAGTTGCTGAAGAGTTGCTCGGTTCCAAGACTCTCCTGAGGAATCCAGCGATCCGACGCCCAGAGCGCGCAAATTTCATCAGTCAGTTCTGGTAGCCACCGTTGGGCACCTTCTTGATCACCGCTCGCTCTGATCACTGGGCTACGCCGGATCCCATGATCAAGCGCGAACCGATACAGATCAATCGCTGGGCGGACAACGGCCCCATGAGTTTCGTTGAACCGGAGCGGGATCAAGATACCTGCGGGATCAACGTCGCCAAAGTATAGGGTACCGTTGCCACGGCATTCCCGGATTACTTCATGAAGAGCCAGACCGCTGGAACAGAATGCCTTGCCCGCGCCATAGACAACGCCAGCATAGCGCCGGACCCGCATATTCCATTCAGCCAGGCTCCAGTATGTATGGTGGTTCTCCACAACAAGCACCGGCTGGTCAGGCGCGTCAGCCATCCGGTATGGCAGCGGGTGCGGAACCAGAAAAGCGCCAATTGAGGCGATAGGCAGGCGCCCAGAAAAGAGCGCATTCTCACGGACTCGGAGATCAAGATACTTCTCGTCACCGAAGATCTCCAATGATCGTTCTCGTAGAGGGACTGTCAGGAATCTCCCCCGCCGACGGAGCAACCAATCGTTAATGGCCCGGGCAGTAAGGAGCTCGCTTGTGGTCAAGTCCGTCCAAAAACCAAGCTCCGGAAGCCAGGAAATACCTGACCAATCACCCACATGCGGGGCTTCAGCCTGGGTGACAACAGTGACAAACTTCGGCATCGGTGGATTGCCAAGCTGCTCGAAGCTGCCTTGGGCAGGCAATGCTATCCGACCCCGCGCCTCCAATGCTCTCAAGGCGGCCAATAGCAATGCATCCCGTTCGGGATGCTGAATCTGCTCTGGGTGTGCATCCAACCATTTGCGGCGCAGATCCGCTAGGAGGACGCGCTTCCGCCGACTGTTGCCGAGTGTCAGAAAAAAGCAGTCGGTCATGCCGTCACCATATCGCGTTCTGCCAGGTCATCAAAGGCGGCTGACACCATCTCGATATGTGATCGCCCCGTCTTGCTGTTTGCACCGGATTTCCTCAACCGGATCACACGACGGAATCCGGCCAGAACGTTGTAATCAGCGTTAGCCGTAAAAAATACCAGTTGCACCCCAATCTCTCTGGCCAGAAGCCTCTGAGCGTCGATAAGTGCCCGGGTCTGAACTTTCGCAAAAGGGTTATCGAGGATGAGGGGGCCGCCGCCACCGCGCTTAGCACGTGCCCGGGTATTGGCACGCAACTGGCTGATCAGCAGGTAGAGGAACATGGCGATTACAGTACCTTGACCTCCCGAACTCTTGAGATCGCTGGCGAGGTGGTACTGGTGGGCTTCGTTCTGCTCCATCTTCAGCACCTGCAAGCCGAGCTCTTGGCGACCGCTGACTGCAACGAGACAATGCGAAACAAGATCTGCCCCTTTGGCCGGAATCACGTTGCTGTCAATCACGGTGTTTAAATACTGACGGATCGCATCTTTCCTGGCATCTACAGAGACACCTGTAAACGATGCCCTCATCTTGAGAATCTGTTTACCGCCTACATACGGAGTCGTAATCGGCATGGTCTGTGCGCAAGCACGATTCAGCAGAGCGATGCCCTCGTAGGTCAAGTTGTAGAGTTCGCCAACGCAGTTTTCAAAATCTGGCTTCATCCCTTCCAAGGTATCTCGGGTCGCGCAGATCCGATCTTCAATCAGGTCGCTAATCCTGGCTCGGTCCGAGCAGGCCGGGTCAAACTCACTATCCGCAATATCACGCGCCAGTTCGGGCTCGGCGTCGATCAGCTCCTTGGATGTTGCAGCTTTCGTGAGAACTCGGAAAGCTTCGCGTGCTTTGCCGCGGAGGGTATCGAGCTGACTATCTTGTTCTCTGAATCTCGAGACCAGTCCGTTGGCAAAAGCAGCCACGTCCTCTGGGATAACGACAGGTACAGGATCGGGGATGTCACACGGCACGGCTGCCATCAGGGTTCCATGAAGCGTTCCGACCTGTTTGGCATCGCTCTCAGCCTGGGCCGCTTCGCTACGAGCTCCCGCAGCTTCTTGCACTGCTCGAACACCAACACTGTCAAGACGCAGAATCTCTGTCCGCACTTCCTCAATGGTGGATGCCAACTCCTCGTCCGACTGCTCTTGCATTTCCGGCGTTGGCAACGGCTTCTGCTTCTGCCCCTTCCAAAAGGCAGTGCGTTCCGCCTCTATCCCCGCTAGGGCCCGCCCGGCCGCTTGGCTCATCTCATCCAATCTCTGAACGTCGATTTTCTGGTCGCGAAGCGCACTTTCAAAATCGAGGGTACGATGCGGCTCTAGTTCCGTCTTATCCAGATCAGAGAAGTCGACGCTATAGGCGGCAGCTGCTTTCTTACTCTCCTGACGCGCGTTTTCCAACTTCTCCGCAAGAACTCCAAGACGATCTCGCTCTTGCGTTTGTAGGGGCGACACGGCGTCAGCATAGGTTCCACGCAAGGTTTCAATACCGCGAGGATTCGTCCGGAGCTGTTCCTCTGCGGGATAGGCAGCATCTCGATGAGTAATTTGAGCGCGCTCAGAAGCCAAGTCATGCGCTTCCCGCTCGTGCCGCAACCTATCCTCCATTGCGTGGCGGCGGTGTTCATCGGCCTCACTGCGCTGTTCCTCAAACTCATCGATTTGAGCTTGTTTTGCCTCGAGCAGCCCCTGCACTTCCCCCAAGCGAGCAAGCTTGGCCGCCAAGGGGAACTCCCAGTCGCGCTGATAGTCTTGAATGCGTTGGATAGCGCCCTTTAGTTTTTCAATCTTTGCGGGCAACGGCGTAACCTTAGTGGCGAGCTCCTTCCCAAGGTTCTGTGCCTGATCCGCTTGGGCGGTGAATTCCTGCTGCCGGTTTACAGCGGCCAGTTCTTCGTTCTCCAGGCGACCAATCTCCGCTTCTGCCTGCCGCAAGCGGGCTGCGCCAAACTCTATCTGGTACCGACGATGTTTTTCACTTGCAGCAAAGCCAAGATCTCGCCGTTCTTCGTAAGCAACCAACTGTTCCTCGACATCCGCAATACGTGCGTCCAGCGCTGTCAAAGCCTGCTGGGCCGATTCCTTGTTGTAAGCCGAATCATCCTGGGGTGCGAGCACAAGGCGATCAGCAGAGTTCGCAGCCACGTCTACAGACGCCACCGCGACCGTAACCGGGGCCGACAACTTGAGCTTCAGAGTTGGCATGAGCTGTTGCGCCTTGGCCCATTCTCCCTGTGCCACGTTGACGCCAAGGAATCGTGCTGGGTCCGACAAGACAAGTGCTCGTGCGTCCTCAACGTCGGGACGCAGCTCGGCCACGTAAGTGTTGGCGGCCCGGGCAGATCGAATACCCGCCCCTTGAAGCTGCCGTACAACTGCGTCGATGTCTGCTCGCCGGCCAGCCAGACCGGTTTCTACAATCGAACCGCGGTCCGCCTTGAGTTGCGCTAGGCGGATATTCCGATCTGCTATCTCTCGATGCGCGTCGGCCAGCAAACGGTCGAGCGCTTCCGACAGCATCGGCGAGTCCGGATCGGCCTCATCGGCATCGGCTGCCGTACGGAGCACGGCCAGTTGCTTCAGTTCATCCCGCAGAGCCTCGCCATCCGCGAGGAACTTGCGGTGAGGCTCCTGAGCAGTCTTGGCCCTGCTAGCCTCTATCGCGGCGTTGCCGGCTTCCTTGCGTAAGCTGCGCTCCAGCTCCTCCTGAATAGCGCGCTGCTCGTTAATGGATTGCAGGATCGCCTCCTGCTCCTCGACCTGTTGTTCAAACTGCCTCATTGCAGTTTCGGAATCAGCGTCGTCCGACTCCAGCAGATGATCCTGAAGCAGGCGGTCCCGCTGACGCTCGCTGGCCGCTTGAAACTCATCGAGCTGGCCCTTTTCCGCCGAGAGTTCGCGTATGACTTTCTCTGCAACGGCCTTTTGCCCATTGATCGCCTCGATTAGCGCACCAGCATTGGCTTCCGTGGCTTTTGCTTTCTCCATTCGTCCAAGAGCGATCTTCTCAGCGGCGGACAGCGCACAGCTCAGGAGAGCCCCCTGAATTTCAGCCTGCTGCCGTGCTGGTTTCAGGCCCTCACGTTCGCTCTCCAGCAAGGCATCCAACTCGCTCACGCGCGCCGCGGTCGCCTCGACATGCACCAATGCCCTAGCTCCCTCCATACACTTCAGGAGATGCTTGCCATCGACGTACGCATTCTTCGACGCGTCACGAGTATGCGTTGCCGTTGCGACCCTGCGGTCGTACTGTAGGCCCAGCATTGCCAGGACGTCGGCCTGTAGCAAGGTGGCGGTATCCGTTGATGTCTTGGCGATGCACTCCTGAACTTCGGCATATGCCCGCTTTTCTTGGGCACTCTGGTGAAGTTCACCATGGCGCAATAACAATGCAGCCGCCAGGCCTGCAGCTTGCCGCTGCGTATCCTTCTGCGCTACGTCGGCGGCCTCGTAGAGGGTGGCGGCTTCCGAAAATGGGACCATCACGGATTGCAGTCGCGTCAGCTGTTCCAAACGACGCTCGTACTTGGGCTTGGACTTCAGCTTGTCGGCTGTTTGTGCGACGGCGTCTCTCACCGTTGCCGACTTCTCTGGATCAAGCGTTAACAGGAGGAATCGGCGGAGCAAGTCCGATTCCGTGTTGAAGGTCAAGAAGCCATCTTCCATTCCCCCTTCGCTGCTGTTGAAGTCCACCTGCATGCGCAGCAGCTCGATGTCGAGAAGCCTGATGTTGCCAAGATGCTTGATCCAATCGTCCTGAATCTTGGTGTGGAAGAAGTCCCCCGCCCGCTTGCCTGCATGGTGCATCCATTGCACGAATTCCTGCATGCTCCGAACAGGTGCCATCGATAGCCCCGGAGCGGGGATGGCTTCCAAACCCATGCCATCGACTGCTTCGAAGGCGAAAAACCACCGCTCAACATCGGCACCGCGCTCTGCACTCTCCTTCAGCGCAACTACCTGGCCGACGACAAGCTTGTAATCAGACATCGCTGCTGCGCGCGCCGGCATCTCCCATTCCATCACGATGAATGAGGGGCGACCATCCCGAGCGAAATACTCCGCGAACCGGTGATTTTTCTTCTGCAGGTGCTGCAGCCAGCGCTCCTGCTTGGGTTCGAAGCAACTAAAGACGTAGGACAGCAGCGACGTTTTTCCGCCAGCATTTTCCAGGTTGAAAATCACGTCGGTGGGTTGCTGAGTGTCCGGATCAGTGAGATCAAACAGGAGGTTTTCGTACCAGGCCGTGGGGCTACCAAAATGGCTGACGTAAAGGCGGGAAAGGCGTTCCATGAGGGCTTCTCAAATCGTGATTGATTCTCGGGTAAGCTCAAACAGACGAGGCAACGTCAATTCGCGCAAGTGGACCCGCAACCGATGTGTGGCGGTATAGAGCGTCTGAGTTTCGTCTTCACTTTCCCGCTCCAGTCGTACCAGCCCATACTCGGCCATTTGCTTAAGCGCCAGCTTGACGAACCCCTCGACCGAATTCGTCGAGGCGCGTTCAGCTTTTGGATTGACCGACGGAAGGCGTTTCAGCAATGCCCAGCCGGGCAGGAGTTCTTCCGCTGACTCATCCGACATCTCCGCATCGGCCAGCCGGTTCACCAAGCTGATCAGCGTGTCCCGGAAGCGACCGACCGTTGCCGGCAACGGTGTCTTCGCATCGTCTTCCAGTCTATCGGTCGTTGGAAAGAAGACCGCGCTGATCGTCAAATGTGCCATTACCAGTGCGACTTTTTGGTCGCTGCTGAGATGTTGGCGCAGATCGGTGATGCGTAAAGAGAACCGACTTTCCCGACTTGATGGCGCGACGATCAAACCGCGCTCACTTACGTCCAGAATCGTCAATTCCAAACCGCCAGCTGCTTCTTCCACAGCTTCAGTAAAGATTCCATCGGCACGGTACTTGGCCAGCAGTTCGCGGTACTCCAGATCATTCGCAGGCGAAAGGCCTAGGTGAAGAGCCTTGTACAGCAGGCGCGTCGCCTCACGTTGCAGTCCGGCCATGCAGCCCTCTCGGATCGAAGCGCAGGTTGTTTCCCTGCGCAATATTGGAAATAAATACGCCGTCTGCGTGTGCCTGCATCATCGGGAACAGGGTTTCGCTGTCTGGAAAACTGCGGTACAGCGCGTAGGCGACACACTGCTGCTCAAGCTCTGTGAACCCATCATCTTCCGCGGCGATAAGCAGCTCGTCGAGCTTCCAGCTTCCGCCCAACGAGAACTTGCTCTTCAGCCAGAGATGCACGCGCTCGGTGACGTCTTCCGGGAATGGATCAACGTAAACCTTGAAAGGAACGACCTCTCCGGTCTCGTCATCGTCGTCAAAGACATCTTCTACGGCCCTGCGCTCCAGAAGTAGTGCCAAGAGGTTGGAAAGATCAGGCGCCTTCGGTACAACAGCGGGATACAGACTCAGCAGCAGCTCGTCGGCATTTCCCCCGAGATGTTTTGCAGGGCACCGTATCGCGTCCGGCAGCAACCTGGATTCGAAGTCCGGGAGGCCCGAAGGCTTGCGAGCCCGAAACGCCGTCGCCTGGGCATCCATGAATTTGTCGCCAGCTCCCGTAACTTCCAGTTGGAGCTGCGCCCGCACCGTACTTGCGCTCCTCAGAACGTCGTGGAGTCGAACAAGTTGTTCGCGAGTTCGAACGTCATCAACCTGAACGAGTTGCTCGCGCACAGATTCCTCCATGCGGCGATCTTCTTCTTGTCGTGCATGAATGTGGGTGCGTGCCTCGGTAATACGGGGGCCAATATCGCGTGTCCAAACGACTGAACCCGGCGCACGCCAGGCCTGATTGATGAAATCACGCAACTGCTGACGGTGCTCGATGGAGAGCATGCGAGCACGGCGTGCGAATTCATAAGCCTGGTCAAACCGGCCGCGCTCAATCAACAGCTGGAGCATGCGCTCGACAAGAATTTGGTGATCCTCGACCTCCAGATCGAGCATCCCCATCAAGACCAAATACCCCTCAGCGGTAGGACGATACCGATAGGTATCTTCGAGATCCGGCTCATAGGTGGTGAGCCGGAATCGCATAGTCCGGGTTTCTCCTGTGGGCGCGTGAAAATAGTCGTAGGCATGCTCTTGGTAATTGTTTGACGCGTTGTCGAGCGAATCAAGAACGATTTCAGCGACACGGTTTCGCTGCGCAAGTGTTAGGGCTGCCTTCATCTGCGCAACCACCTGAGCAAGATACTGCTGGACTTCAACCAGTGTGTATCCGACCGCGACAGCGGTGCCTTCCATCATGTAAGCCAGCGCGGCGAGGCTGAGGTAATGGGTATCGAGACCGTCAAGCAGTGACCCACTGTTGCCGTTCGAGAATTTGTTTTTCGTTAGCTCGAGCTGAAACAGGGGGCGCATCAGCAACAGATTCCGCTGTTGCGGGGTGAGGTCGATCAACCCATCGGCCAATTGACCAGATGAGTTGGAATGATCGATCTCTGCTTCAGGCGCGCCCATGCCAGATTTGGGCCGTTGAAACGGCGCGATCAACTTGCAGGACAAAATGGACCACAGTCATCTGCCTTCCACCGCCAAAATGGTAATCATAATGATTCTAACAAACGTTGCCAAAACATCATATGGACACATTCTAGAGCGTCTAATATACTTCGCGCAACAATCTTCATGCGCTTCCTTTACCAACGGACGGATCAGCCAGGATGGCGAACGAACAGCTAGCAGACCTGACCCAGCCGCAACGCGACCGCCTCGCGTTCATAGAGCTGCGTGTGCGCTTTGTTGGGGAGATACGTCGGCAGGACTTGGTAACGCGATTTGGCATCCAGTCCGCAGCGGCAACCCGCGATTTGGCGCTTTATAAAGAAATGGCCCCCGGCAATATTGACTACGACGCCAAGGGCAAGTCCTACGTCTTGGGGCCAGATTTCCGGCCTGTGTTTAATTTTCCTCCGGAGCGGGTGCTGTCTTGGCTAACCCAGGGCTTTGGCGATGGTGAGCCGATGCGGCTAAAGGCATGGGTAGTCAGCGAAAGTCCATCGCGCATCACACACCCTGATCTCGATGTGCTGGCAAGCGTAACGCGGGCGATCCACCAAGAATGTGCGCTTGCTGTTGACTATCACTCGATCTCAAGCGGCAAGTCAGAGCGGGAAGTTGTCCCATTCGCGCTGATCGACAACGGTCTGCGCTGGCACGTCCGCGCTTTCGACCGGAAGTCGCAGGAGTTTAGGGATTTCGTCATCACCCGCATCAAGAACCCTGTTGTGCTCAAGGGGCAACTGGTATCGCCCCACGAAAGAAGCGATCAAGACATCCAGTGGACCCGGATCGTCGAGTTAGACCTGGTTCCGCACCCCGATCAGCCTCGACCCGAAATCACCGAAATGGACTACGGCATGCGCGATGGGGTACTACACATGAAGCTCCGTGCTGCCACGGCCGGGTACATTTTGCGCAAGTGGAGCGTGGATTGCTCCCCCGATCACAGTCTGCGCGGACCTGAGTATCGGCTTTGGTTGAAAGACCATCTTGCCATCTACGGGGTGCGAAATGCTGTACTGGCCCCAGGATATGCGGCGCCTGAAACCACTGGCAAAGGAACTGAATGTGACTGAACAACAGATACCGCTGCCCCGGTCGGCCACGCCGAAAGAATGAACAAATTACGAGAATTGAGATGAAAGAATCCTACCTGCCGACACTGCTGCAAATGAGGCTACTCATTGGTTTCCTCGGCGAGCGCGCTCAATACGATTGGTGGCCAACAGCGTTTCATGAGACATCAAGCCGGCTTTTCCTGGAGCCGGTCTTCTCAAAAACGTCTCGTCTCGCTCAGTACCACGGTGTTCTGGAGGCCGCGAGACGTTTGCACGATGAGCATCTGAGTGTCGGCAGCTATCACCTTTTCCGCTTGCCCGAGGAAATCGAGCAAGACCTGCACGCTGCTATGCAAAACAGTGTGGGAGAAGAACTCATCAGCCACATGCCAACAAGCAAGGAGGCTGCGCTGGATGGGTTGAAGCGATTGGCAGCAACGGGCGGCACGTCCAACGTGGGACCAATGGCGGTCGGAAGCATCAAGGATATCGACGCCACAGACACCCTAAAGGTCATCGCAGCGGCCTATCTTTCGGCATTTACTCAGAACGCCAAAACCTATCCATATCTGGTGGGGTGATCGTGGGCGACAACACAACACCCTACACGACTCAGTTGCAGGCAGGTCTTGGTCTCGTCAATGAGACCAAGACGCTGCTCGAGTTGTGGTCGTCAGGCATGTCGGCAAACCAGTTGTACCAGGTGGCTTTGGAATCGGGGCGATTCCCGACCGTGACGGCACGCCGGCTCCGCAATATCGTTGTTGAATGCTTCGCTCCACGTTACCTGGTGTCGGGCGGCGCGCCGGCCGCACACCTCAAGCGTCTTTCCGCAGCAATTTCCACGGCCGACTTGACGCAGCTCATGCTCGTTGTTTACGAGCAGAGCCAATCCGATCCTTGGCGACTTCGTGCGTCACGTTTATTGGTCTCGGTATGCCGGTGGATATACCCAGATCACCAATGACGACGCTCGCACCTTTGTTGAGCGTGGCATCGATGACGGCAAGACGGTCAAACGATGGTCGGAAACTACGGTACGACGAGTGTCCGCCTACCTGACCGGATGTTGTGCCGACTACGGAATGCTTGAACGTGGGTTGCGTTCGAGCCGCCGCATCCTGCCATTCCGCATTTCACCATCGGTCGCCGCTTACTTGGCCTACGAACTACATTTTTCTGGCGTCGGTGGGCGCCGAAACTTCGGCCATTTACGACAATCTCAAGTGGGCGCAGGAAGTGAAGCGCGTGCTCGACAACGGGCTCGACAACACCCTACGAGACTTGCAGGCACATCGTCGCGACATCGAGGCCTTGCCGGACACCGGAGTGCCGGGTGAGCTGCGCCGCGAGGTAGCCGAGGATCTGGCGACCTTGTCGGAGCGCTTGGGCAAGGAGGACTTCTACAAGCACACGGCCGACTTCAACTCGCAACTCACCCATCTGAAGGGTCGGGTGCGCGACGCGGTCATCACCCTGTCTGATCAGCAGAAGCTGCGCCTGAAAGAAGGCGTCGAGGAATTGCAGCGTATCCCCGAGTGGGAAGAGCTCACCCAGGAAGAACGCGGCAACGCCGTCAATCGGCTGGATGGGCTTGCTTTGGCTGCGACGCAGAATCTGGTGGGACTCAAGAAGCTCCTGGCACGCGACTACGATATCAACAGCACCCTGGAGGAGCTGAAGCGCTCGATCCAACGTCAAGGACAGGAACGACTGCGCCAGCGCATGGAGGAAGAACGGGCCAAGTCCGGGGAGAAAGGACCGTCCAAGCTCACCCGAAAGGTTGCCGTGCCAGCCAAGATCACCACGGCTGCCGATATCGACGCAGTCATCCAGCAACTCCACGAGATCAAGGCACAGGTCGGTCTTTACTCAGAGATCGAGGTGACTTTCTCCGTCGGTAATGGAGGCGAGCAGTAAATGGCCTTCGACCAAACAACAAGAAACCGCCTACAGCGCTTCGTCAACGACGCGCGCCGGGTGCTGGAAGAGGAATTCACTCGCCAGCTGCAGAACGACTACGGCATGGACCCGAACTCGGGCACTGTGGCGGAGCTGGCCAGCCTGCGCCATATCAACGACGCCCAGCGTGAAACGGCCCGCATCCTGCGCGACACCCTGGCCCACTACACCGCCAGTGGCGACATGAACGCTATACAGGGGCTGGATCGCATCGTGCGTGAGCAGGCCTTCACCGTGCTCAACCGCCTCGCGGCACTGCGCATGGCCGAGGCGCGTGGTCTGTTGGTCGAATCGGTCGGTAACGGTTTCCAGGCCAAGGGCTTTCAACTCTATGCGCGGCTGGCTGGCACAGGTCTGGGCGAAACCGGCGACGCCTACCGCGTGTACTTGTTCAGCGTGTTCGATGAACTCGCGCAAGACCTGCCGGTCCTCTTCGACCGCTACTCACCGCAGGGCCGCCTGTTCCCGCGCGAGGCGGCGCTGCTGCAAGTGTTGAACCTGATTAACAATGCCGACATCGCCCCGCTGTGGAGCGAGGACGAAACCATCGGCTGGATCTACCAGTACTTCAACTCGAAGGAAGAGCGCAAGGCTATCCAATCACGCAGCAGATCACCAGGCATAAGCAAGTTGCCAGCAAACTCGTCTGCTTCGCGCTCAATCTGGCGAAGGCCATCGATGCCGGTGTGAACGCTCTGGCTGTCGCAATTGAAACTTGGCTGCTGATTGCGATGCAAGATGAAGTGACCCAACTCGTGGGCAATGGTGAAGCGTTGCCGCTCAGGTCGAGCCTTGCCGTTGTAGGCGATACCCCAAACCGCGTGGTCATCTGGATCGCGCGCCAGCATTCCCTCGAACGTGTCGCCATGAATTTCCATCGGTGGCCTAATCTCCCGAACACCCGCCCCATAGGGCGTGTCCGGCAGCATCTGCCGGACGATATCCAAGTCGATGGCGTCAGGCATGCCCTCGCTGTACCAGGCCCGCAACCACTTGATGACATGACTGGAAGCAATGGAACCCGTCAGGGTCTGCGCTGCGCTCAATCCTCAGTCCCCGCTTTTGCGTGAAAACATCATCTTGAGAACGTCCTGGTAGTGCCTCTTCTCTTCCTCTGTCATCCCGGCGTACTCGCGAAAGAAGGCGACGTCCTCGGGGCTGGCTTCGGGAGCCTGCTGCATGGGCGTGCCCATTACATCCTCCATCGTCACGCCGAGCACCTGAGCGATCTTCTGAATCCGCTCCGCTGTGGGGCGCTGCCCATCCTTCATTTCCAGTTCCCAGATGTATGCCTTGGTACAACCGACCGCATCGGCGACCTGCTGCAGGGTCAATTTCTTCGCCTCGCGCAAACGCCGCAGGCGAGCTCCGAACTCCGAAGCCATGGCGATGCTCCCGTAGTGAAAAACCAATCAGTGGATAAAAGCAAGGCCGATAGTATAGCCACGTGATACACAAAAGGTCTAGATGTGCTCCTTTGATTGACAAGCGGAAATCCGAGGTTCAGAATCGCGCTTGTATCTCGTAGCTTTACTTGTGAGATACGCATGTTCAGTAACCATGTCGCTGGCCAGTGCATTCCGAACCTCGGTAGCAGACCTCCGACGCCGATCCAGAAAGGACGAACAAGATGAAGAAGACCTTTGTCGACGTGATGCTCGAGCTGCCGGTGGACGCCACGCTACGTGACTTCCTGACGGGCCATGGCTTGTCAATGCCCGAAATCGATTCGGGCGACGCAGCTGATGCCAACCAGACCTTGGTAGAAGCGGTCACCGCGTGGGCCGACACGGATGCGCGCGACCGGATGGTGGCCAACTTGATGGCCAGCGTTTCGCTGGGTGACGAGGCGGGCCGGCAGGCGTTGTTCGAGGCCGCAATGGCCGACCCGGCAGCAGTGACCGGACTGGCGCTGTGCCAAAGCGACCTTCAGCGCTCTTTCTGGCTCTACACCCATCACCCGACGCTGTTCGAGCGCGCTAGCGATTTCGATTTCTGGGCGCATCACGGCACACAGGCCCAACAATACGACCTGGGCGTCAAGCGCACGCCGATCGACATAGAAGTAGCGATGACCGGGCTGCGCCAAGCTGTCACCAGCGGTTGTAAATTGACACAGGCCAGCGATTGAAAGTTGATACACCGAACTGAGAAGATCGGCGGTTTTTGAGGCGCCGGTGATCACGAACG
>NZ_SSSR01000002.1 GCF_009469695.1 Propionivibrio limicola | reverse complement strand
TTACATCGTGCGAGTTTCAAATCTTTTTGCCGTATCCGCTTGCGCAGATACCGCTCGACCAAAAACCCACACCTATCAATTACCCAATTTTTAAAGAACAAAACCTTTGGTTGCGGGGACAGGATTTGAACCTGTGACCTTCGGGTTATGAGCCCGACGAGCTGCCAGACTGCTCCACCCCGCGTCCGTCAGAGAAGCGGAATTATTTCACACCGCAAACCCCTTGTCAATAACTTTGTTACTTACTGACATCAACAGCAACCGAGCCGGTGACCGCCGAAAAAAAGATTATGGCAATATCGATTCTCGGAGTCAAGAGTTTTTAGAGCTTAAAGACGCAAGCCTATTCAACTTCGTCAATCCAGGCTTGCTGAATGGCCTCGAGGAGTTTTTCCCCGCAATGCTTCGGATCGTCGTCAAAATCAGGCAGCGCCAAAACCCAGCGCATCAAATCAACAAAATTAATCGTTTGCGGATCAATTTCCGGGTGGAATTCAGCGAGTTCCACGGCAATTTCGTTGATATCAGTCCATCTCATTAACAACCTCCTAGCGCTTTCCTTCTTTCGCCATATTGATCGAATAGCGGGGAATCTCTATCACCAAGGGCGTCTCATTCACGACAGCCTGGCAAGACAGTCGCGAGTTTGGCTCAAGCCCCCACGCCTTATCCAGCATATCGTCTTCAGCTTCTTCGGATGGCTCAAGCCCTTCAAAGCCCTCTCGAACGATCACGTGGCACGTCGTGCATGCACATGACATTTCGCAGGCATGTTCGATTGCGATTCCGTTGTCCAGTAGATTTTGGCATATCGATTCACCTGGCTTCGCATCAATAACCGCTCCTTCCGGGCATAGTTCGACATGGGGCAAGACGATAATTTGCGTCATGCGTGTTCTCCCGTTTCTTTTGAAGAATCATTGTCGGAAGCGATGTCTTCGATTCGCTTCCCGGCCATGGCTTGCTTGATTGATTTATCCATACGCAACGCAGCGAACGCTCTGGTTTCTTCCTCCAACGCCAGCATCGCTTGGGAGAGGAGTCGACGATCTTCACCAAGCGCGGCGGCCTGAAGTTTTGCGACCGCCATTTCAATCTGCACAAACTGTTCCGGACTAAGCAGATCTTTATCGCTTCGTAACGCTGAGAGAACGGCTTCGATCAGTCTTTGTGCTTCAACTTGCGCTTCTTTCAGGGCTCTGCGCATTGCATCGTCGCTTGAATGCACCATAGAGTCCTTGAGCATTCTTGCCACCTCGTCGTCGGAGAGTCCATATGAGGGTTTAACCTCAATGCTCGCTTCGACACCCGACGTCTGCTCGCGGGCCGTAACCGAAAGCAAACCATCTGCATCCACCTGAAACGTCACGCGGATTCGGGGAGCGCCCGCCGTCATGGGAGGAATGCCGCGCAGTTCAAATCGCGCCAGGGAACGGCTATCGGTAACGAGTTCCCGCTCGCCCTGAACCACATGCAAAACCATGGCGGTTTGACCGTCGCGGAACGTCGTAAACTCTTGGGCACGAGCAATAGGAATAGTGGAATTTCTCGGGATGATTTTTTCCGCCAGACCGCCCATGGTTTCAAGTCCGAGAGAGAGCGGGATAACATCAAGGAGCAGCCAATCGTCGCCGGACGTACGGTTTCCAGCCAGCAGATTCGCCTGCGTCGCTGCGCCGAGCGCCACTACCTTGTCAGGATCCAGATTATTCAATGGCGCCTGCTTGAAAAATTCGCCAACAGCTCGCTGAATCTGCGGCATACGCGTAGCGCCGCCGACCATCACGACGCCTTTGACATCTTCTACCGACAATCCTGCATCACGCAGGGCCTTTCGCACCGGCTGAATAGTCTTGGCAACCAGAGTCTGCGTAATTTCCGTGAAAATCTCGGTGGTTAGCTTGAGATCCACCATTTCGCCGCTATTCAATCTGGCAGTAATTGGCGCCACGCCATGGCTGGTAAGATATTCCTTGGCCTCACGCGCACGCATCAACAACAGCCGCGCATCCTCCACCGAAAGCGGATTAAGTTTCGCTGCCTCAAGAATCCAGCAAAAAATCCGCTGGTCAAAGTCATCGCCGCCCAGCGCAGAATCACCGCCCGTCGCCAGAACCTCGAAAACGCCCCGCGAAAGCTTTAGGATGGAGATGTCGAATGTACCGCCCCCCAAGTCATAGACCGCGTAGATTCCCTCTGCGCCATTATCAAGCCCATAGGCAATTGCGGCTGCCGTCGGTTCGTTGAGCAGACGCAACACCGACACGCCGGCGAGTTTGGCGGCATCTTTGGTTGCTTGACGTTGCGCATCATCAAAATACGCGGGAACGGCAATCACGGCGCCAACCAATTGACCACCAAGCGACTCCTCTGCACGCAGCCGCAATTTATGGAGTATCTCGGCCGAGACCTCGACGGGGCTTTTTACACCAGCAACCGTCTTGACACGCACCATCCCGGGCGCGTCTTCAAAGTCGTAGGGCATCGAGTCACGGTGGGCAATATCATTGATCCCGCGCCCCATGAACCGCTTCACCGAAACGATCGTGTTTCGCGGGTCTATCGCTTGATTCAACTGCGCTTCGTAACCCACATCCGAAGTTCCATCCGCATGATAACGAACGACGGAAGGAAGCAATGGGCGCCCCATTTCGTCACTTATTACAACCGAAAGCCCGCTGCGGACGGTCGCGACAAGCGAGTTCGTGGTACCTAGATCGATGCCGACGGCGAGTTTGTGCTGATGAGGGGCCGCCGATTCTCCGGGTTCGGCGATTTGCAGAAGTGACATGAGAATCCTGTAATCGTATTTGTCTGTGTTATTGGGGAAGCAGAAAAGAGAACAAGTTTAAGCCTCCAGCGCCGCCAAGGCTTCGTCAATTTCAAACAGGAGTTTTTCAAGAAACATCAGCCGGCGCACCAGATCGGCCGCCTGAGCGTAATCGCGGGAGTCGTCGAGCAGCCGGGCGAGTTGGTCGTAATGCCCTTTCATTTCCTGCTTGACGCGAAAATGCAATTGTTCGAGCTCGTCGTATTCACGACCCTGCCGGGCCTCCTCCACGGCTTCCCGCCATTCCATTTGTTCCATCAGAAACTCGGGCGCCATGCTCGTATTGCTGTGCAATTCGGTGTCGCTGCCCGAGAGATGCAAGAGATACTGCGCCCTTGGCAACGGAGTCCGTAACGTCTGATAGGCTTCATTGACATGCGTGGCCCATTGCAACGAAAGACGCCGCTCGGCATCTCCCGCATGGGCGAATTTGTCAGGATGCACCTGTGCCTGTATTTCACGAAACCGCTTATCCAGCGTATCGGCGTCAAGCCGAAAATTCTCGGGCAAGCCAAACAGCTTGAAATGATTGGCGTTGAAATCCAGATTTGGCGCTGCCATTATCTACCGTCCCTCCAACTCAGGCCGCGATCGGCCGACCAGTCCGGAGGGCATCCTCCGGACTCGCATCAAACATTGAAACTTTGGCCGCAGCCGCACGCGTCCTTGACGTTCGGATTATTGAATTTGAATCCTTCGCTCAACCCCTCACGGGTGTAATCAAGCTCGGTCCCGTCAATATACGGCAGGCTTTTGGCATCAATCAGAACTTTGACACCATGGGACTCAAACTCCAAATCACCGGGTTCGGCGACATCGGCGAATTCAAGCTTGTAAGCCACCCCGGAGCAGCCGCTGGTGCGCACTCCGAGCCGCAAGCCAATGCCCTTGCCGCGCTTTTTCAAATAGTTGGCAACGTGCTGGGCCGCCTTTTCGGTAAGCGTCACTGCCATTTCATGCTCTCCTTATCACCCAAAGATCCGGCGAAATTATTCGCCATGTTTCTTCTTATAGTCGGCAACAGCCGCCTTGATCGCATCCTCGGCAAGAATCGAGCAATGGATCTTGACGGGCGGCAAAGCCAACTCCTCGGCAATCTGCGTGTTCTTGATTTCCAGCGCCTGATCCAGCGTCTTGCCCTTGACCCACTCCGTTACCAGCGAGGAGGATGCGATGGCCGACCCGCAACCGTAGGTTTTGAACTTGGCATCCTCAATGACACCGTCTTTGCCGACCTTGATCTGCAGCTTCATCACATCACCACACGCCGGTGCGCCGACCATCCCGGTCGCAATGCCCTCTTCTTCCTTGCCAAAGGATCCGACGTTACGCGGATGCTCGTAGTGATCCAGTACTTTTTCGCTATATGCCATGATTGTTTCTCCTGTATTTCGCCTTCAGTGGGCAGCCCACTGCACCGTGTTCAAATCAACGCCTTCCTGCACCATTTCCCAAAGCGGGGACAACTCGCGCAGCTTGCCGATCTTTTCGTGCAACAACCTGATCGCGTAGTCAATCTCTTCTTCGGTATTGAAGCGCCCAATCGTGAAGCGGATCGAACTGTGCGCCAGTTCATCGTCACGCCCCAGCGCACGCAGCACGTAAGATGGTTCCAGCGATGCGGAGGTACATGCAGAGCCGGAAGACACCGCAAGATCCTTGATCGCCATCATCATCGACTCGCCTTCGACATAGGCAAAGCTGATGTTGAGGTTGTGCGGAATCCGGTGTTCCAGATCGCCGTTGATATACACGTGCTCAATATCCGTCAGCCCTTTGAGAAGACGATCACGCAAGGTACGGATGCGCTCGTTTTCTTCGCCCATTTCCTCACGGGCGATACGAAAAGCCTCGCCCATGCCGACGATCTGATGGGTAGGCAACGTCCCGGAGCGGAAGCCGCGTTCGTGCCCGCCGCCGTGCATCTGCGCTTCAAGGCGAACACGCGGCTTGCGCCGGACGTACAGAGCGCCGATGCCTTTCGGCCCGTAGGTCTTATGTGCCGAAAAACTCATCAAGTCGACTTTGAGCTTCTCCAGATCAACCTCCACTTTACCGGTCGCCTGCGCGGCATCGACGTGGAAAATGATGCCTTTCGCGCGGCAAATCTCACCGATCTCGGCGATCGGCTGGATGACGCCGATCTCGTTATTCACGAACATCACGGAGACAACAATCGTATCGGGGCGCAGGGCGGCCTTGAAAGCTTCGAGATCGACCAAGCCGTTTTCCATAACATCGAGATACGTCACCTCGAAGCCCTCGCGCTCAAGTTCGCGACACGTATCAAGAACGGCCTTGTGCTCTGTCTTGACCGTAATCAGGTGCTTGCCCTTGCTCGAATAGAAATGCGCCGCCCCCTTGATGGCCAAGTTATTGGACTCGGTCGCGCCGGATGTCCAGATGATTTCCTTCGGATCGGCATTGACCAGCTTGGCCACTTCCGCACGCGCTTCTTCGACCGCCGCCTCGGCCTCCCAGCCAAAGGCATGCGAACGCGAAGCCGGGTTGCCGAATTTCTCGACGAGGTAGGGAATCATTTTTTCCGCCACGCGCGGATCGACCGGCGTGGTTGCCGAATAATCGAGGTAAATCGGCAGTTTCAGCATTTCTGTGCTCCGTTCAAATTAATTAAACCGCTATCGCGGTAAGACTCAGCAATTTTGATACCAAAGACTTTACGACCAGCAAAAACTCATCAACCTGCTTCGCCGTGTTACCGGGACCTAAACTTATCCGCACCGCACCACGTGCCAAACCGGCACCAACCGACATGGCCTGCAATACGTGCGACGGCTCGGGATTCGCACTGGAGCACGCGGCCCCGCTCGCCACGGCAAACCCTGAACGATCCAATTGTGTGACAAGCGTTTCGCCGTCCAAGTTCGGCAGGGCGAAATAAATAGTATTGGGAAGGCGCGGCGCCCGATCTCCAAACACTGTTGCACCGATTTCGCGCAAACCGGCCTCTAAACGGTCACGCAACAGCGCCAGCTCCGTCGCCATTTTCTCCCGACGCCTGACCGCCAAAGCGCAGGCCGTAGCAAAACCGACAATCGCCGCCACATTCTCCGTACCGGAACGCAAACCGCGCTCGTGCCCGCCGCCGGCGATCAATGGCTCGATCTCAACGCGCTTGTCCAGCACCAATGCCCCGGCGCCTTTCGGCCCACCAATCTTGTGCGCCGAAAGCGTCAGCGCATGCACGCCGCGGGCATTGAGCGCCCGAAAATCGAGCGGCATTTTCCCCAGCGCCTGCACGGCATCGGAATGAAACCACGCCCTTGCACCACCGGGCATCGACGCCGCCAAATCAGCCAACCCGATGACATCCTGCAAGACACCGGTCTCATTGTTCGCCAGCATCACCGAAATCAGCTTCGGTTTTTGTTCCAGCAATCGGGCAAATCGGGCTGGATCGACCCGACCCTCTTCATCGACCGGGAGCATCTGCAAATTCCAGCCGCGCTTGACCAACTGCCGCGCCGGATTCAACACACAAGGATGCTCGATCGCGCTGACCGCCAGCACGCCCGGTGCCAGACAAGCGGCCGCGCCCTTGATGAACAGGTTGTTGGCTTCCGAACCGCCGCTCGTAAAAACCACCTCGGTCGCATGGGCTCCAACCGCTTCAGCGACCTGCGCCCGCGCCTCATCAACGGCCCGCCGCGCCGCTCGCCCGTATTCGTGCCGGCTCGATGGGTTGCCGAAGCGCGTATCGAGCCACGGCAGCATGGCTTCGAGAACCGCATGATCGATCGGTGTCGTTGCGTTGTGGTCGAAATAAACGGGCAACTGCATCACATCCTCAGGACAACGAGGCGACGTTGCTCTTGCCCGATGCGGACGCAAGGCGCGTCATGTCTTTCACGGCAGCCGCCTCGACCACAGAACGCCCCGCCGCCACCTTTTTCTTCAAGTGTTTATCAACCAGCGAGGCCAGCGTTACCGAACTGAGGTATTCGAACATCTTTTGGTTGAGCGTCGCCCACAACTCGTGCGTCATGCACTGTTCATCTTCCTTGCAATTCGCGTGACCGCCGCATTGCGTCGCGTCGAGCGGCTCATCGACCGCCCGCACGATGTCGGAAACCGTTATCTGCTCGGCCGGCCGGGCCAAACAGTAGCCACCGCCGGGCCCGCGAACGCTGTCAACAAGGTAGGCGCGGCGCAACTTTCCGAACAGTTGTTCCAAGTAGGAGAGCGATATTTTCTGGCGCTCGCTGATTCCCGCCAGCGTCACCGGCCCCTCGGCACAACGCAAGGCCAAATCGATCATGGCGGTAACGGCAAAACGGCCTTTCGTGGTCAGACGCATGCGAACTCCTTTGGCAATACCCGTTTAGTTATATCAACTTTCGAACAAGTTCCGCCGATTAGTCAACAATTTTACTAAGGTATTGTGGATCAAACTTGTCGGCCGTTGCCAACTCGTCTTCGACACAGACGCCATTCGCCTCGAGTTTCTTGCACAGAGCTTCAAGACGCCGGTCGGTCTCGACCGCATGGTCAAGCAAACCGTGAATGGCCTTGGCCAACGGGTCGTCCTGATTGGACGCCAGCGCATAGGCCGAAAAACCCATTTGCCCCGCTTTTTCCTCCCGCTTTTGCGCCTGCTCGGTGTCGATGATGCGGGCCGGATTTCCGACCGCCGTCGTTCCCGGCGGCACGTTCTTGACAACCACCGCATTGGAGCCAACCTTCGAGCGTGCCCCGACGGTGATCGGCCCCAGCACCTTGGCTCCGGCACCGATCACCACCCCATTTTCAATCGTCGGATGCCGGCGCCCCTTGTTCCATGACGTACCGCCCAGCGTCACGCCGTGGTAGAGCGTGACGTCGTCGCCAATGACGGCCGTTTCCCCGATGACGACGCCCATCCCGTGGTCAATGAAAAAACGACGGCCAATCGTCGCCCCGGGATGAATCTCGATGCCGGTCAAAAAGCGGGCCAGATGCGACACCATCCGCCCCAGCCAGCGGAATTGCCGCTGCCACAACCAATGCGCCATCCGGTGCAGCATCACGGCGTGGACGCCCGGATAACAGGTCATCACTTCCCATGCGTTACGAGCTGCCGGGTCCCGGTCAAAGACCGACCGAATATCTTCGCGCAATCGGCTGAACATGAAAGTAATTCTCCTTATGGGCTGAGGGTAGATTTTAAAATACCCGACTTTTTCGATCAAGATTTATCGTGCAAGTTCCGTGCCCATATGTGCGCATCCACATACTTCAGCCGTAAGGATTAGCTTTCTAACGGATTTTTTTCTCGACGGCATCCAGGATGCCGCGCAGGATGTTGACTTCATCCCGCTCAAGCTCGACACGCCCAAAAAGGCGCCGCAACTTGGGCAGCAGGCGCTTCGGCTGCATCGGATCGAGAAAGCCGGTCGCCACCATGACGCGTTCCAGATGCGCATGAAAACGCTCAACATCGTCGCTCGTCGCCGGCGGAGAGGCGAATGGCACGGCCTGCGTCACGACGGGCGGAATCCCGTCGAAAGCCGACAAACGTAGCTCATAAGACAACAACTGCACGGCCGATCCCAAATTGAGCGAGGTGTAGTCAGGATTGGCCGGAATGAACACCGCACGCCGACAACGCTGCACCTCCTCGTTCGAAAGCCCCGACGTCTCATTGCCGAACAGCAAAGCGACATCCCCGGTTTTTGCATGCGCAAGAATTTCCGGGGCCGCATCGCGAGCTTGCCGGTGCTCCGGCCCGAGGTTGCGATGCCGCGCCGTGACCGCGACGGCAAAGACGGTACCCGCCAGCGCTTCATCAAGACTGTCGCAAACGAGGGCATTGTCGAGGATGTCATCGGCGCCAGCCGCCCGGGATACCGCTTCAGGATCGGGAAACTTTTTGGGATTGATCAGCACCAGGCGGGAAAGCCCCATCGTTTTCATCGCCCGCGCCGCCGCGCCGATGTTGCCAGGATGACTGGTGTGCGAAAGCACGACCCGTACGCGGCTCAGCAAATCTGTGGACATTTCGGGCATTTTGTCCCCCGAAGAAGACGCAAGAGGCTGCTTCATATTAAAATACGCGATTCCCACAAACGAATCGGGCGACCACGAACACGTAGCCGCCCCTCGGACTCTTTAAAAGATACGCTATGCATCCAGCTCTGAATATTATGGTCAAGGCCGCACGTCGCGCCAGCCAGATTATCAACCGCGCCTCGCAGGACATCGACCGGCTCCAGATCACGACGAAGCAACAAAGCGACTTCGTTACCGAAGTCGACAAAGCCGCCGAAGCCGCCATCATCGAGATATTGCGCGACGCTTACCCGGACTACGGAATTCTAGCAGAAGAGTCCGGCCTCTCTGACGGCCAGGGGGCTGGAAGCGACTATCAGTGGATCATCGACCCGCTCGATGGCACGACCAACTTCATCCACGGCGTACCGCAATATTCCGTTTCGATCGCGCTCGCCTACAAGGGGCAACTCAACCAGGCGCTCGTTTATGACACGACGCGCAATGAGATGTTCACGGCCAGCAAGGGCGGTGGCGCCTTCCTCAACGAGCGCCGCATCCGCGTTTCAAAATGCATCAAGATGGAGCACGCGCTGCTGGGCACAGGTTTCCCCTACCGCGTTTTCGATCATTCCAGGGAATATCTCGGCATCTTCAAGGACTTCACCGAGCGCTCGGCCGGCATGCGCCGCCTTGGCTCGGCCGCGCTCGACCTCGCGTACGTCGCGTGCGGACGCTTCGACGGCTTCTGGGAATTCGGCCTGATGCCTTGGGACATGGCGGCCGGCTGCCTGCTGATTACCGAGGCCGGTGGTCTGGTCGGCGACCTGTCGGGCGGTCAGGATTACATGAAGACGGGCAATCTCGTGGCCGGCAATCCGAAAGTCTTTTCCCAGATGCTGCAGGTCATCGACAGTCACCGCACCTCTGGGCTTCAAGCCTGATTGCACGCCGGCAAGGCGTAGCAGATTGCACCTTGCCGCCTCCTGCAACCTTGGCGGGCTCATGACCAGCGCCGCTTTCCAGACGACGCGACGCCGTCTAGCGACAGGGCGCCCGCCCGAACGAAATTGGCAAAGGTTAACACCATGTCCAGCACTTTCACGCTCTCCCCGACCGAACTGCGCATTCTTGGCACACTCTCCGAAAAACAGCGCACCGTTCCCGACACCTATCCGCTGTCGCTGAACGCCCTGATCGCCGGATGCAACCAGAAAACGAGCCGCAACCCCGTCATGGAAATCAGCGAAGCGGGCGCGTTGCAGGCTCTCGAAACGCTCAAGGAATACGGTTTCGTCACCGAAGAAAGCGGCAGCCGTGTCACCCGCTTCGCCCACCGCCTTGAAAAGACACTGAACATCCCGTCGCAGGCGGCCGCCCTGCTGACGGTGCTGATCCTGCGCGGCCCGCAAACGGCCGGCGAACTCCGCCTGAACTGCGACCGGATGTACAGCTTTGCCGATATTTCGTCGGTCGAGGCGTTCCTCGCAGAGCTCGCGGCACGCGACGACGCTTTGGTTGTTGAATTGCCCAAAGCCCCCGGTTCACGCGAAAACCGTTGGATGCACTTGCTGGGAGGAGAGCCTTCGCCTGCGCAAAGCCAAGCCCCATCTGCAGCTTCGGCTTACCCGGAACGACAAGAAATCGACGCGCTGCAAGAACGTGTTGCCCGCCTCGAAGCCGAAGTCGACGAACTCAAAACCATGATCTTGCGGCTGACGCAATAGCCTCCCGAACCGCTCAGCCGCACTCTGCACAACTCGCCCCGCAATGAAAAAAAATTCGCAAGAAAAAGAATCAAAAGAGTTTCAGAACCACACTCCGATGATGCAGCAGTACCTTCGGTTGAAATCGCAGTATCCCGATCTGCTGCTTTTCTACCGCATGGGCGATTTTTATGAGCTGTTCTTTGAAGATGCGGAGAAAGCCGCCCGGCTGCTCGACATCACGCTGACCACGCGCGGCCAGAGCGCAGGCACGCCGATCAAGATGGCCGGCGTGCCTTACCACGCGCTCGAACAGCATCTGGCGCGATTGGTGAAACTTGGCGAGTCGGTCGTCATCTGCGAACAGGTGGGCGATCCGGCGACGAGCAAGGGGCCGGTTGAAAGGGCCGTTTCGCGCATCGTCACACCCGGCACGCTAACCGATTCGGCGCTGCTCGACGAAAAACGCGACGCACTGCTTCTGGCGCTCACCACCACGCGCCAACTCGCCGGATTGGCTTGGCTCAACCTGGCCAGCGGTGAATTCCGCGTCTGCGAGGTCGCGCCAGAGAAACTATCAACCACGCTCGAACGCATCCGCCCGGCCGAAATCGTCGTGCCGGATGGCCTCCAACTGCCCTTCGCACCGGAAGCGGCGCTTACCCGCCAACCCGATTGGCACTTCGACAGCGAAGCGGCGGCACGCGAACTGTGCGCCCACTTCAAAACCGCCTCGCTTTCCGGTTTCGGCGCTGACGGCCTGCGTCCGGGCATTGCGGCGGCGGGTGCGCTGCTGCGTTACGCGCAAGCCACCCAGACGCGCGCGTTGCCGCACGTGCAAGCGCTGACCGTCGAACGCGACGGCACTTTTCTGGGCCTCGACGCGGCTACCCGGCGCAACTTGGAACTGACCGAAACACTGCGGGGCCAGCCAGCGCCGACGCTGTGCAGCCTGCTCGACACCTGCGTCACCTCGATGGGCGCACGCGCCCTGCGCCACGCCCTGCATCACCCGTTGCGCGACCCGGCCCTGCCGTCGGCGCGCCATGCGGCCATCGAAACGCTGCTCGAGGACAATGGCCATCGCCTGCGCGAAGTGCGTCAGGCACTGCGCGGTTTTGCCGACATCGAACGTATCGCTGGCCGCATTGCACTGTTCAGCGCCCGGCCGCGCGACCTGTCCAGCCTGCGCGACAGCCTGCATCGCTTGGCCGAATTACGCCTGCCGCTCATCGGGGCTCCCGCCCCGCTTCTGCTCGAATTGCTGGCCGAACTGGCGACGCCGGACAACGCGCTCGACCTGCTCGCGCGCTCAATCCAACCCGAACCGGCCGCGCTGCTGCGCGAAGGCGGTGTCATCGCCAACGGCTACGATGCCGAGCTCGACGAGCTGCGTGGCATCAACGACAACTGCGGCGCCTACCTCGTCGAACTCGAAGCGCGCGAACGCGAACGCACCGGCATCGCCACGCTCAAGGTCGAATACAACCGCGTGCATGGCTTCTACATCGAGATCACGCACGCCAATACCGACAAGGTGCCGGACGACTACCGCCGTCGCCAGACGCTGAAGAACGCCGAGCGCTACATCACCCCGGAACTGAAAGCCTTCGAGGACAAGGCGCTGTCCGCGCAGGACCGGGCGCTGGCACGGGAAAAACTGCTTTACGAGGGCCTGCTCACGGCGCTGCAGAGTGATCTACCGCAGTTACAGGCCATCGCCCGCGCCGTCGCGCACATCGACCTGCTCGGCGCCTTCGCCGACATCGCGCTGTCACGCAACTACTGCCGCCCGGAGTTCTCCAGCGAACCCGGCCTGCTGATCGAAGGCGGCCGTCACCCGGTCGTCGAAAATGAACTGGCCGGCGGCGAATCGTTCATCGCCAACGACACAAAATTGGGCGATGGCCGCCGCCTGCTCTTGATCACCGGCCCGAACATGGGCGGTAAATCGACCTACATGCGGCAGACGGCACTGATCGCGCTGATGGCGCACGTTGGCAGCTTCGTGCCGGCCAGCCGCGTCGTGCTCGGCCCGCTCGACCAGATTTTCACCCGCATCGGCGCCGCTGACGATCTCGCTTCCGGCCGCTCGACCTTCATGGTCGAGATGACCGAATCGGCCGCCATCCTGCACCACGCCACCGCCAACAGCCTGGTGCTGATGGACGAGGTCGGCCGCGGCACCTCGACCTTCGACGGCATGGCGCTGGCCTTCGCCATCTGCCGCCATCTCGTCGAAAAGAACCGTGCGCTGACGCTGTTCGCCACGCACTACTTTGAACTCACCCTGCTCGCCAACGAATACGTCGACCTCGCCAACGTTCACCTCGACGCCGTCGAGCACAGCGAGAAAATCGTCTTCCTGCATGCGGTTGAAGAAGGTCCGGCCAACCAGAGCTACGGCATCCAGGTCGCCGCGCTGGCCGGCATTCCGAGCTCGGTGGTCAAGGCAGCGCGACGGCAGTTGCGCGAGTTCGAGCAGCGCGCGTCGATCAACCCGCTACAGCCGGATCTCTTTGCGGCGATTCCGGATCTCCCGGACACGGTCGAAGAACCATTTCACCCCGCGCTCGAACGTCTCGTGACACTCGATCCTAATGAGTTGACGCCCAGGCAGGCGCTCGATCTTCTGTTTGAACTCAAGTCATTAGCCCGGTAAGCCGACGAAACCGATCACTTCTGCCCATCAAAACGAAAAACGCTGCCTGCGGGCAGCGTTTTTCGTTTATAGACATACGAGCCGTAGCTTATTCGTCGTCCTCTTCATCCTCGCAACCATCGGCGCCATGCACATGGCCGTGTTCGATTTCCTCGGCGCTCGCCGGGCGCACAGCCGTCACGGTGCACGTAAAAACCAGCGCCATGCCAGCCAGCGGATGGTTGCCATCGAGCACGACCTTGTCGTCGGCAATTTCGGTCACGCGGTAGATGAGGACCTCGTCTTCATCCCCGCCCTCCGGCATGCCCTCGAACTGCATGCCAACCTGCAATTCCTCCGGGAAATTCTTGCGCGGTTCGATCTGCACCAGTTCGGCGTCGTACTCGCCAAAAGCGTCATCCGGCTGCATTTTCACGACGACCGACTCACCGACCTTTTTGCCCTGCACCGCTTCCTCGATCATCGGGAAAATGTCGTCGTAACCGCCGTGCAGATAAACCAGCGGATCCTTGCCCGGATCAACCAGTTCGCCATCCGGATCGGCAACGCTGTAATCGAGGGTAACGACGGTATTCTTTGCTACTTGCATGTTCATCAGTTGATTTCCTTCACCACGCGCAAAACCTCCAGCGCGTGGCCTTTGGGGTTGACTCCGTACTGCACAAAGCGGAGAACCCCCTGTTTGTCGATAACAAAAGTGGAGCGGACGATGCCATGCTTTTTGACGCCATCCACTTCTTTCGCCTGCCACACTCCATACTTCCTGCACGCCATTCCCTCAGCATCGGACAATAGCCGCACCGAAATGCCGTGCTTGTCGCGAAACTCGGCATGTTTCAGGCAGTCGTCCCGGCTGATGCCAAGAACGGTGCACTGATGCCGGGAAAATTCTTCCTCGTGATCGGAAAAATCAACGGCTTCGAGCGTGCAGCCCGGAGTTCCGTCCCTTGGATAGAAAAACAGAATGACATGATTTTTGCCACGGCAAGTGGCAATGTCGACCGGATCCATATCCGCGTCGGGGAGGATGAACATTGGTGCCGCCTGTCCAATCTTCAGCATTCTGCCCTCCTCAAGGACGTCGCCCGTCTTCCCGAGCGACTGGTACATCGATCACCCGCCCGGAAGCCGTAGGCGAGCCGATTCTAACCAAGCTTCTCGCCGCTGACCAGAAATAATCCGGAAAGCGCATCAACTAGAATGAACAAGCGGATTCGCCGCCAGGAGTTTCTTAACCTCAGTTCATTTCATCATCAAGGAAGCCGATATCATGAAAAACGCACTTCCAGCCACCCCGCGCGGAAATCCGGCCAAGCGCCTGACCATCGCCGCCTTCATCAGCGTACTGGCATTTGTCTTGTCCGCCACCGCCTCGGCCGGTCCGATTACGGTGGAGCTGACCGCTGACGCCAGCCGTCCGGCTGTCAACGATCTGTTCCGGGCCACCGTCGCCGCAGAAGCGACGAACGACACTCCGGCCGAACTCGCCAGAAACGTTAACCGCCTGATCGGCGAGGCCCTCAAAACCGCCCGCGCCTACCCCGCCGTCAAAACACAAAGCGGCAGTTCGAGCACCCAGCCAGTCTATTCGAAATCGGGAAAGATCGAGGCGTGGCGCATGCGGTCCGAACTGACGCTGGAATCCGCGGACATGGCCCATCTGTCCGAACTTCTCGGCAAGCTGCAACTCACCCTTGCCGTATCCGGCCTATCCATGCAGCCATCGCCGGAGACCCGGAAAAAGGCCGAAAACGAGGCCATCGTCGATGCGATTGCGGCCTTCAAGGCGCGCGCCAGGATCGTGGCCGACAGTCTCGGCAAGCCCTACACAATCAAGCAACTCGCGATCACCACCTCGGGCAGAATCACCCCACCGATGATGCGCGCTGCCGCAAAATCAATGTCGTACGAGTCCGCCCCGATGCCGATCGAGGCCGGGGACACTCAAATCAGCGTGACCGCGTCCGGCCAGATTGAACTGCCGTGAGAAGCGAAAAAACGGGGATGTGCCGATTACCGGCCTTTCGAAGGAGAGTCCGTCGCAGTATCGGACGGGGCCTTCTCGGGAATCTGGACGAACACTTCGTCCTGTTTGATCATGCCAAGTTCAAAGCGGGCCCGCTCTTCGATCGCGTCGTAGCCTTGCTTGAGATCGCGTACTTCGGCATCAAGACCGGCGTTGCGGACCTCCAGCTTCTTGTTGTTTTCTTTCTGTATTTGAAGCCGGTGATCGACATCCCAAACACGCAACCAGCCCCCCTTGCCCAGCCATAGCGGGTACTGCACGAGCAGCAGCAAGGAGATCAGCACTAAGGAGAGCCAGCGCATCGTTAGGGAAGCGATCAAAAATCAGGACGAGGGCCGAACGATAAAAAAGCGGAGAAAAACCGGTGGATTTGTTTTCCACCGACTCTCCGCTTGCTCATTGACGGCCCGGTGCCTTACTTGAGGTTATAGAAGGCTTCGCGGCCAGGATAGCCAGCGGTATCGCCGAGATCTTCCTCGATGCGGAGCAGCTGGTTGTACTTGGCGATACGATCAGAACGCGACAGCGAACCGGTCTTGATCTGCAGCGCATTCATGCCGACTGCGATATCGGCAATCGTCGTGTCCTCGGTTTCGCCCGAGCGGTGCGAGATCACGGCCGTGTAACCGGCGCGCTTGGCCATTTCAATGGCGGCAAACGTTTCGGACAACGTACCGATCTGGTTGATCTTGATCAGGATCGAGTTGGCGACGCCAGTCTTGATGCCTTCCTTGAAGATCTTGGTGTTGGTGACAAAAACGTCGTCGCCGACGAGCTGAATGGCCTCGCCCAGACGATCAGTCAGCGCCTTCCAGCCGTCCCAGTCGCCCTCGGCCATGCCGTCCTCGATCGACACGATCGGGAACTGGTCAACGAGGTTGGCCAGATAGTCGACGAACTGCTCGGCGGTCAGTTGCAGACCTTCACCTTCGAGGCAGTACTTGCCGTCCTTGTAAAACTCGGACGCCGCGCAATCGAGGCCGATCAGCACATCTTCACCGGGAACGTAACCAGCCGCTTCGATGGCCTGCACCACCAGTTGCAGCGCTTCGGCATGGCTGGAAAGATTGGGAGCGAAACCGCCCTCGTCGCCGACCGCGGTCGAAAAGCCCTTCTTGTCGAGCAGCTTCTTGAGCGCGTGGAAAACTTCGGCGCCGCAGCGCAGCGCTTCGCGGAACGAACCCTGGCTCACCGGCAGCACCATGAATTCCTGGAAATCCAGGCTGTTGTTGGCATGTTCACCGCCGTTGATGATGTTCATCATCGGCACCGGCATCTGCATCGGGCCCGAACCGCCGAAGTAGCGATAGAGCGGCAGGCCGGCTTCTTCAGCGGCTGCCTTGGCAACAGCCATCGACACGGCCAGCATGGCATTGGCGCCGAGGCGCGATTTGTTCTCCGTGCCGTCGAGCTGGATCAGGGTCTGGTCGATGAATGCCTGTTCCTGTGCATCGAGGCCGATGATGGCTTCGGCGATCTCGGTGTTAACGTTTTCAACGGCTTGCATGACGCCCTTGCCGGAGTAGCGCGAGGTATCGCCGTCGCGCAGTTCGATGGCTTCGCGCGAACCGGTGGACGCGCCCGACGGCACGGCCGCACGCCCCATGACGCCCGACTCGAGCAGAACGTCGCACTCAACGGTAGGGTTGCCGCGCGAATCGAGAATCTCGCGAGCTACGACATCAACAACAGAACTCATAGTTTTTCCTTCTTTTGAAAATTTCTTTCAAACTTTCGACAGACCAGTGAGGCTGGGCAAAACATGGATCTTTCCGCCCGCCAGCCTGTTCCCCGATTTTCTTTTTATTCCATCGCAATGCGCGAATGGAGCGGATTATCGCATTTCCTCGAAGCCGTTGGCTTTTACCATTTTATCTAGCGCCACCAGGGTGCTCAGCAGACTCTCCATGCGATCGAGCGGCCAGCTGTTAGGGCCATCGGACAGCGCCTTTTCCGGACATGGATGTGTCTCCATGAACAGGCCGGCAACGCCAACGGCAACAGCAGCGCGCGCCAGCACCGGCACGAACTCGCGCTGACCGCCGGAAGACGTTCCCTGCCCGCCCGGCAACTGCACCGAATGCGTGGCGTCGAAAACGACCGGGCACGCCGTCTCGCGCATGATGGCCAAGCTGCGCATATCGGAAACGAGATTGTTGTATCCGAACGACACGCCGCGCTCGCAAACCATGATCGTATCGGCACCGCCGTTGGCTTCCTTCGCCTTGGCGACAACGTTTTTCATGTCGCCCGGCGCCAGAAACTGGCCCTTCTTGATGTTCACCGGCTTGCCGCAGGTGGCCACCGCATGGATGAAATCGGTCTGGCGACAAAGGAAGGCGGGGGTCTGCAACACATCAACGACGGAGGCGACGGCGGCGACATCCTCTTCCGTATGCACGTCGGTCAAGACGGGCACGCCCACTTGCCGACGCACTTCGGCCAGCATCTGCAAGCCACCCTCCAGCCCCGGCCCGCGCACGGACTTGCCCGAGCTGCGGTTCGCCTTGTCGTAGGAGGCTTTGAAAATGTACGGCACGCCGAGACGAGCGCAGATTTCCTTCATGCGCCCCGCCACGTCGATGCACAGCTGTTGCGACTCGGCCGTGCATGGCCCGGCGATCAGGAAGAGCGGCTTGTCGAGGCCGACCTCGAAATCGCAGAGCTTCATGCCTTGCCCCGGCCCGCGATGGCCGCACGCACGAACGACGTAAACAGCGGATGGCCGAAACGCGGCGAGGAAGTGAATTCGGGATGGAACTGACAGCCGACGAACCACGGATGCTCGGACTTCGGCAACTCGATCATCTCGCAGAGATCGGTGCCCGGCGCGCGCCCGGCAACGACAAGGCCTTTGGCTTCGAGTTCGCTCAACAGCGTGTTATTCACCTCGTAGCGATGACGGTGGCGCTCAACAATCTCGGCCTTGCCGTAGATTTCGCGAGCCAGCGTCCCCTCGGCCAGTTGGCACACCTGACCGCCGAGGCGCATGGTGCCACCGAGGTCGGAGTTTTCGTCACGCTTCTCGAGCTTGCCGGAAGCATCCTGCCATTCGGTAATCAGGCCGATCACCGGATAAGGCGAATCCTTGACGAACTCGGTACTGTGCGCACCTTCCATGCCCGCCACATCGCGTGCGAACTCGACTACGGCCAACTGCATGCCAAGGCAAATGCCGAGGTACGGAATCTTGTTTTCGCGCGCATAGCGGATGGCGTTGATCTTGCCTTCCGTCCCGCGACGACCAAAACCGCCCGGCACCAGAATCGCGTCCATGCCCTTGAGGGCGCCGCAACCCTTGGTTTCCAGCTCTTCCGAGTCGATGTAATGAATCTTGACCTTGCTGCGCGTGTAGATGCCGGCGTGGACAAGAGCTTCGATCAGCGACTTGTACGACTCGGTCAGATCGACGTACTTGCCGACGAAAGCGACATTGACGATGCACTCCGGATTTTCCAGCGCATGCACAAGCGTCTTCCAGACGGAAAGGTCAGCCGCCTTGGCCAGGATGCCGAGACGATGGCAAACGATCTCGTCGAGCATCTGGTCGTGCAGCATGGCCGGAATCTTGTAGATCGAGTCGGCGTCGAGGCACTCGATGACGGCTTCGCGCTGCACGTTGCAGAAGAGCGCAATCTTGGCCTTTTCGTCCTCGGGAATTGCCCGGTCGGCGCGACAAAGCAACACGTCCGGCTGGATACCGATTTCGCGCAGTTCCTTGACAGAATGCTGCGTCGGCTTGGTCTTCAGCTCGCCGGCGGTCGGGATGTACGGCAGCAGCGTCAGATGGATGTAGCAGGCGTTGTTGCGGCCTTCCTGAATCCCCATCTGGCGAATCGCTTCAAGGAACGGCAGCGACTCGATGTCGCCGACCGTGCCGCCGACTTCGACGATCGCCACATCGGCCCCTTCGGCGCCGCGGCGGATGTGCGCCTTGATCTCGTCGGTGATGTGAGGGATGACCTGCACGGTCTTGCCGAGATATTCACCGCGCCGCTCCTTCTTGATGACGGTCTCGTAGATCTGGCCGGTCGTGAAGTTGTTGCGCTTGGCCATCTTGGCGCTGGTAAAGCGCTCGTAATGCCCGAGATCGAGGTCGGTCTCGGCGCCGTCTTCGGTAACGAAGACTTCGCCGTGCTGGAACGGGCTCATCGTTCCGGGATCGACGTTGATGTACGGGTCAAGCTTGAGGTGGGTAATCTTGATGCCGCGAGATTCGAGGATGGCACCAAGGGACGCAGCGGCGATGCCTTTGCCCAAAGAGGACACCACACCGCCGGTAACGAAGACGTATTTGGTCATGGATATATCAGCTGCGGGAAAGCCGAATTGTAGCTGAAAAATGGTGCACTCCCAAAGCGGCATAAACAAATGGGCGCCCGCCCCGCCACCGGCACTCCCCGCAAAAACCGCTTGCCGACAGGGTTTCGGGCTATTCCCGACGGCTGGCGGCAATCTGCCGCGACAGGAAGATCAACGGCAAGATACCGACGACCACGATCGCCAACGCGGCCGTCGACGCCTCGGCAAGCCGCTCATCGGAGGCCAGGGTATATGCCTGCGTCGCCAGCGTATCGAAGTTGAACGGACGCATCACCAGCGTCGCCGGCAGTTCCTTCATGACATCGACGAACACGAGCAACGCCGAAGTCAGCAGGCCGCCGCGCACAATCGGCAGATGAACGCGCCGCAAGGTCTCGCCCTGGCTCGCCCCGAGGCTGCGCGCCGCCTCGTCCATGCTCGGCGTCACTTTGGCCAGACTGGCACTGACGGCCTGCAAGGCGACGGCAAGAAAGCGCACCAGATACGCGTAGACCAGCGCCGCGATGCCGCCCGTCAACAACAGCCCCGGATTGTGGCCGAACCAGCTTTGCCATTGCGCGGCCAGCACGTGATCGAGCCGCGTGACCGGAATCAGCACGCCGACCGCAATCACTGAACCCGGCACGGCGTAGCCGAGGCTGACGAGCCGGTTCAACGCTGCGGCAAAAATGCCTTTCGACAAGCGCCCACCGTAAGCGAGCAGCAAGGCAAGTCCGACAGCGACGACGGCGGTCAGTCCGGCAAGAACGAAGCTGTTGCGGGCCAGCGTGACGAAATGTCCGCCGAACTGCGCATCGCCCTGCGTCAGCGCCATGTGCAGCAACAATCCGGCCGGCAGGGCAAAACCGGCGACCAACGGCAACGCGCAGGCCAGCATGGCCAGCAAGGCCGCACCGCTTTTCAACGCCATGCCGCCGAGCGGACGATTGCGCCCGGTCGTGTTGTGGAAGCGCGCCCGCCCACGCGACATCTGCTCCAACACAAGGAAAAGCATCACGAAGGCGAGCAACGCGGCAGCGAGCTGGGCGGCGGCGATACGGTCGCCGAGCGAAAACCAGGCGCGGTAGATACCAGTCGTGAACGTCTGCACGCCAAAATAGGAAACCGTCCCGTAATCGGCCAGCGTTTCCATCAGCGCCAGCGTCACGCCGGTCGCCACCGCCGGCCGCGCCAGCGGCAACGAGACGCGAAAGAAGCTGCGCCACGGCCCGTAACCGAGCGTGCGCGCCGCCTCCAGCATACCGCTCGCCCGTTCGATAAAGGCCGTCCGCGCCAGCAAATAAACGTAGGGATAGAGCACGCAGACGAACATCGCCATCGCCCCGCCCAGACTCCGCACATCGGGGAACCAGTAATCGGCGCGCGTCCAGCCGAACGTCTCGCGCAACGCGCTTTGCACCGGACCGACAAATTGCAGGAAATCGGTATAGACGTAGGCCAGCACGTAGGCTGGCGCGGCCAGCGGCAGAACAAGCGCCCATTCGAAGAAGCGCCGCCCCGGAAATTCGCACATCGCCGTCAACCACGCCGTCGCCACCCCAACGATCAGAACGCCGGCACCGACTCCGAAGCACAGCCAGAGCGTATTGCCCACATACTCCGGCAGCACCGTCGACGCCAGATGCCGCCAAACCTCGCCGGTCCCGCCGCTGAAAATATTGGTCAGTACGCTGCCGACGGGCATGGCGATCAAGGCCGCAACGAGGGCAATCGCGGCCAACAGGGGAGTCATCGAAGTCGTCTTCATCGCGGCGCTCAGTCAAATGAGAATTATACTTATCTTCCTGCTTTCTACCGTCACAGCAACGATATCCTGTTTTATATTGTCGCTGACCGGCGACCACCGTATCACTCATACTACGACCCCATCCACCCATGTCTCATCTTGAACTTGATCATCTCGTCCAGCGCTACGGGGAACACACCGTCGTCAACGGCGTAAGCTTCCGCATCGAAACAGGAAGCATCGCCTGCCTGCTCGGCCCTTCCGGCTGCGGCAAGACCACCCTGCTGCGCTGCATCGCCGGCTTCGAACCGATCGCCGGGGGCGAAATTCGCGTCGAAGGCGAACTCTTCTCGCGGCCGGGCTGCTCCCTGCCGCCGGAAAAACGGCAGATCGGCATGGTGTTTCAGGATTACGCCCTTTTCCCGCACCTGACAATCAGCGACAACATCGCTTTCGGCCTCAAGGACGAGACGCCTGAAGAACGGAAAACACGCGTTGCCGGCTTGTTGCAGACAATCGGTCTCGACCACCAGGGCAACAAATATCCGCACGAACTCTCCGGCGGACAGCAACAGCGCGTCGCCCTCGCCCGCGCCCTCGCACCGCGTCCGCAACTCATTCTGCTCGACGAACCGTTCTCAAACCTCGACGTCGATCTGCGCGAACGCCTGTCCGTCGAAGTGCGCGACATCCTCAAACAGGAAGGCATGACGGCCATCCTGGTCACACACGACCAGCATGAGGCCTTCGCCATGGCCGACGAGATCGGCATCATGCACGGCGGCGCCATCCAGCAGTGGGATACGCCATACAACCTCTACCATCGCCCGGCCAACCGTTTCGTCGCCGACTTTGTCGGCCAGGGCGCCTTTCTGGAAGGCACGATCATCGACGAGCACTGGGTCGAGGTTGACACCGGCGTGCTTGAATCCCAAAAGCCGCTCGCTTGCTGTTTCGATGCCAGCCCGGCCTGCGGCCCGGGCAGCCGCGTCGAAGTGCTGGTGCGACCGGATGATGTCGTACACGACGACGCCAGCCCGCTCAAGGCCGAAGTCCTGCATCGCGCCTTCCGCGGCGCCGAGTTTCTCTACACGCTTCGGCTGCCGGGCGGCGCACAACTCCTCTCGCTCGTCTCCTCGCACCACAACCACGCCATCGGCGAACAGATCGGCATCCGGCTCGAGATCGACGATATCGTCTGTTTTCCGGTGCAAGCCACGCTCTCTCCACCATGATCCCTTGGCTTGAAAGCAACGGCGACTTCCCGCCGCTCGAAGGCGCCTTGCACGAACCGAACGGCCTGCTCTGTGCTGGGGGCGAACTGTCGCCGCACCGCCTCATTGCCGCCTATCGACACGGCGTTTTCCCGTGGTACGCCAAAGGCGAGCCGATCCTGTGGTGGAGTCCCGATCCGCGCATGGTGCTGGTGCCGTCGGAATTCAAGCTTTCCCGCTCGCTACGCAAGACGCTGCGCAACACGCGCTACGAAGTCCGCCTCGACTACGCCTTCCCGTCCGTCATCTACGCTTGCGCCAAAACACGGCGCAGCGGCCAGAGCGGCACCTGGATCACCACCGAGATGCAGGCGGCGTACATCGCGCTGCATGAACTCGGTCATGCGCACTCGGTCGAAACGTGGATCGATGGACACCTCGTCGGCGGGTTGTATGGGCTGTCGATCGGCGCCATGTTTTACGGCGAGTCGATGTTCGCCCACGTCACCGACGCCTCGAAGATCGCTCTCGCGCATCTGGCGCGCCTGCTCGACGAAAACGGCTTTGGCCTGATCGACTGTCAGATGAACACGTCCCATCTTGCTTCGCTCGGCGGCCGTGAAATTCCGCGTCGCGAATTCATCGACCGCCTGCGCACCTTGACCGCCGGAAAGCCAAGGCAACTTCCTCCCTGCGGACGCTGGCCGGTCGATGCCGCTCAGCGGGCATGGGACTGACCACGAACTTCACGCCATGTCGCACCCAAACGAAACCGATTTCCCGTTCTACGCCATGGAGTTCTACAACACCGCCGCGTACCCGTGCAGCTACCTGCCCGAACGGCTCTCCGTTTCGCAAGTCGCCACGCCGCCACAACTGATCACCACCGACGCCTACAGCGAACTCGTGCGCCACGGTTTCCGGCGTAGCGGCCTGTTCACCTACCGGCCACATTGCCCCGACTGTCACGCCTGCGTGCCGGTGCGCGTGCCTGTCGACTACTTTCAGCCAGACCGCAGCCAGCGCCGCTGCGTCAAAGCCAACACCGCGTTGGTGGCGCACGAACGGCCGCTGATGTTCATTGACGAGCATTACGCACTCTATCGCCGCTACCAGAGCCGGCGCCACGCCGGGGGCGGCATGGACCAGGACGACAGCGAACAATACGAGAACTTCCTGCTGCAGAGTACCGTTGATACCCGGCTGATCGAATTTACCGAAAACGGCGTGCTGCGCATGGTCAGCGTCATCGACGTCCTCGACGACGGCCTCTCATCCGTCTACACCTTCTTCGACCCGGACGCGGCAAGCGCCGGTCTCGGCACCTACAACGTCCTGTGGCAGATCGACCAGTGCCGGGTCAACCGCCTGCCTTACCTTTACCTCGGCTACTGGATCAAGGAAAGCCGAAAGATGGCGTACAAGACCCGCTTTCGCCCGACCGAAGGACTGATCAACGGCGAATGGCGGACGCTGAACTTCTGATCCGGACGTTGCACCGCCCTCGCCAACGCTTCAAAGCCAGCCGGCACGCTTGAAGCGGTAGCGGAGATAACTGCCGGCAGCGACCAGCAACAGAAGCGCCACGGGATAGCCGTACTCCCAGTCGAGTTCCGGCATGTTCCTGAAATTCATGCCCCAGATACCGGCCAACGCCGTAACGACGGCGAAAATCCCCGCCCACGCCGCCAGCTTCTTGTTCACTTCCCCCTCCTCGATCGCCACCATCGACAGGTTCGCCTGAATCGCCGTACCGATGGTGTCGCGGATGATGTCGAGTGAGCCGTTGATGCGTGTCAGATGATCGAGGACATCGCGGAAATACTCGCGGCTGTTGGCGCAGACAACCGGCCCCCGCGTACCGGCGAGCTTGCCGGTTTCCTCCAGCAGTGGGGCAACGGCGTGCTTGATGCGCATGATTTTCCCTTTGAGTTCATAAAGCCGCTTGATGTTGGCAAGCGCCGCGCCTTTGCTGAAAATCTGCGCCTCGATGTCTTCAAGCTCCGATTCGAGCCGATCGATGATCGGAAAATAGCGGTCGACGATCGCATCCATCAGCGCATAGAACACAAACCCCGCGCCATGCCGGAGCAGGTGCGGCTCGCGTTCGCAACGCTCGCGAACGGCGCGAAAATCCTGCCGGCTACGGTTTCTGACGGAGAGCACATAATTGCGCCCGACGAACACGGCCACTTCGCCCACATTCAACTCGCCGCCAGCGGTGAGTTCAAGCAAGTGCAAGACGGCGAACAGCGAATCGCCATACTCCTCGATCTTCGGACGCTGGTGCCCGTGGTGCGCATCTTCCACCGCCAGTTCGTGCAGGGCGAACTCTTCCTTCATCAGTTGCAATTCATCTGGCGTCGCATCACGAAGCGACACCCACACAAAGCACTCCGGCCGCGCCAGAAAATCGCTGATTTCCTCGACCTGCAGACTGCTCAGACGAGTCCCGTTTTCATAAGCCACACAATTGATCAGCAAGACCTGCCCTCCTCATTTGCTCCAAATTGGAACCCGCTCCATTATCCGGACACAGCCAACGGACGGCCAGCGCCTGCGGACATTACGGTAAAATCCGCCGATGCTCTATACACTGATCCGAAAATTCCTCTTCTCGCTCGATCCGGAAACCGCGCACGGCCTTGCCATGTCCGGCA
This sequence comes from Propionivibrio limicola, assembly GCF_009469695.1. Classification (GTDB taxonomy): domain Bacteria; phylum Pseudomonadota; class Gammaproteobacteria; order Burkholderiales; family Rhodocyclaceae; genus Propionivibrio; species Propionivibrio limicola. The sequence continues at coordinate 372,221 of NZ_SSSR01000002.1, read as the reverse complement.
TCGATTTCCTCCACAAAAGCCGCCTGGCCTGTGCGATGACGCCGCCGGTCCCATCCTGCCCGGTCAACATGATGGGCCTGACCTTCCCCAACCCGGTCGGTCTCGCCGCCGGGCTGGACAAGAACGCCGAGCATATCGACGCGCTGGCCGCACTCGGTTTCGGCTTCATCGAGGTCGGCACCGTCACGCCGCGCCCGCAGCCGGGCAACCCCAAGCCGCGCATGTTCCGCATCCCGGAAAAGCAGGCGATCATCAACCGCATGGGCTTCAATAACGAAGGCGTCGACAAGTTGCTCGCCAACGTCGCCGCCTCGCAGTTCGCCAGAAACGGCGGCATCCTCGGCATCAACATCGGCAAGAATTTCGACACGCCGATCGAGAAAGCCGCCGACGATTACCTGATCTGTCTGGAACGTGTTTACACCGCCGCCAGCTACGTCGCCGTCAACATCTCCAGCCCGAACACCAAGAATCTGCGCGAACTGCAGAAGGACGACGCGCTCGACGCGCTGCTCGCCAGTCTCAAGGCCAGGCAGATGCAGCTCGCGGACAAGCACGGAAAATACGTGCCGCTCGCCCTGAAGATCGCGCCGGACCTCGAAGACGTGCAAATCCAGTCGATCGCCGACCTGCTGCGCCAGCACCGCATGGATGCGGTCATCGCCACCAACACCACGCTTTCGCGCGAGGAAGTCAAAGGCTGCCCGAACGCCGAAGAAACCGGCGGCCTTTCCGGCGCCCCGGTCTTCGAACGTTCGACCGCCGTCCTGAAGAAACTCTCCGCCGCGCTCGCCGGCGAAGTGCCGATCATCGGCGTCGGCGGCATCATGGACGGCGAACAGGCCGCCGCCAAGATCGAGGCCGGCGCCAGCCTCGTCCAGCTTTATACCGGCTTCATCTATCGCGGTCCGGAGCTGGTCGCCGAAGCCTCGGCGGCCGCGGCAAAGGCCATCGGCAAACGGTAACAAGCGGTAATTTCCGGAAGCCGCGACACCTGTTGCACGTCGCGGCCCGACGTTTCCCCGCGTTTGCCGACATTCGCCTGAGCACGTCCGCGCACTTCTTCCCCTCTTAGCCTTAACAGGTCGTTATTGATTCAACCCTGTGATGCTTGCATTTTTTCACGTCAAATCCGCTTGGCAGCAGAGCAAGGTGGCAAAGGTGCAAACTTCAGCGGGCCGAATCAATAGCAGGCGTCAACTTGCCAAAAGTGTCAGGGCAAATTTCAACAGCCTGTTCACACGTTACTTCGTGGTGACAGCGATCTCGTGAATGGCGGTCGTGCCACTGACTTCATTGCCAACGATCAGCAGCGGCTTGCCGTTGGGGCTATCGGAGGCGGAAACGAACTTGAAGCCTTCAGGGCCAAGGTCACCCGCATCGACGCTGTAAGTCGAACCGGAGTTGTCAGCCGGATCAACCACCAGGTTACGGTCGTTGAGATACTGAACAAAGGTCGGCGCCGCCGGATTGGTGATGTCATACACCATGATGCCGCCCATGCGCTCAAGGCCGACAAAGGCGTACGTCTTGTCGTAGATCTTGCCGATGGCGAGGGCTTCCGGTTCCGGCCCCTTGTCGTCGCTACGGCCGTCACCGTCGTTTTCTTCGTGGTTATTGTTGAAGTCGTTGCCGTAAATCTCGGCCGTTTTCTTCTCGAAGGCATCACCCGAATCAAAAACGAGAGCACCGGTCGTTGCGTTCCAGATCGAGAAGGAACGACCACCAAACGCGAATAGCTTCTCATACAGACCGTCACCGTTGGCATCGCCCAGCTTTGTGGTGACCTTTAGGCGACCCAGGTTGGCATCCATCTTGAGCGTCGTGGCGTCGGTGAACACGGTGGTGTCGAGCGACAGATTCTTGACGCGCGTTTCCTCATTATTGACGTTATCGCCACTGGCGTCCTCGACACCCCAATCGGCACGGGAATCGCCCTCGTTGGCGGTAACGAGGTACGTCTGTCCATTCACCTGATAGGACGCGATCGAATCCGGCATGTACATGCCGTAGACCGGCCAGTTGCCGATCGTCGCGCCGGAATCCTTATCGCTCGGATCGAGGCCGTTGCCGGCCAACGAATGATTCTTGAATCCGAGGGAAATGATCTTCGTCACGTTAGCGGCGGTGAGGTCAACAACGGCGATCGCGTTGGCTTCCTGCAGCGAAACGTAGGCGGTTTTCGAATCGTCTGAAATGGCGACATATTCCGGCTCAAGGTCTTCGGCAACTGTTGAGGAACGAACGATGGCGCCGGTCGAATCGACAACCTGTCCGAACACGCGCACATCGGACGGCAGTTCGGAATGGCGAGCGCCACCGACGTTGAAAGCGGTGAACGTGGCGCTGCGCAACGAGAAGTCACTTACGTTGATGATGTCAACGCGGCCCTCCGGATCGACCGTGTAGTCTTCCGGCTCGCCCTCGATGGCCACGACGGATTTCGTCCCGTCAGGCGTAAACGTCACCATGTCGGGCAGCGCGCCGACCTGAACGGCCTGTACATAGGTCAGTGTTGCGCGATTGAGGAACACGACCCAGCCATTGCTGGTCTTCGGATTCGCTTCGACGGCAACGGCGACAAGATCGCCACTGATGGCAATGCTGTTGGCCGCCCCGACAACGGCAACATCGCTCACCTTGCCGTTCGCGTGCAGTATCTGGGCCAGGTTGAGGCTGGAGTTCAGCACCGGCGCCGTGACATTGGACGCGTCGAAAACGTCAACAGCACCGCTCTCGGCATTGACCGTGAAAATGCGCTTGCCCGTCTTGTCAAAAGCGACGATCTCGGATGCGGAAACGGCAAACCCTTGGGATGCGGTGCGCCCGATCCGCGACAGGCTGATTGTTTCAACTGTCGGATCGGTAACGACTGCCGGGGTGGATGAATCGCTGGAATCGGACGAACCGCCACCGCAGGCGGCGACGATCACGCCGGATATGATGACGGAAAGCAAGGTTTTCTTGAACGTGTTCGTAAACACAGCCACTCCTTATTGGAAAACTTCAAATAGGTGATGAATGAATCCGGAGATGAGCGCAGGACGCTGAAGACCTTCCGGCCGGCTCGCCGGGCAGCTTCTGACAAAGTTATTGCGATTTGATTAACGGCGAACGTCGCCTGATCGGCCACAACAGGAGCCGCAAGGAATTTCATTACCTGCAACGTGGTTGAAGCGTCTCTGTCCGAGGAGGATAATCCGGGCCCTTGGCGGCCGACGTTCGAGCGACCGCATCTCCGTCCACTCATTCGCTATGACCCATTACTTATTCATCATCGTCGGCGCCGTTCTCGTCAACAACGTCGTACTGGTGAAGATTCTCGGCCTGTGCCCGTTCATGGGGGTTTCCAAGAAACTGGACACCGCGATCGGCATGGGCGCCGCCACGACCTTCGTGCTGACCGTTGCGACCGGCGCCAGCTACGTCATCGACCACTATCTGCTTTCGCCCTTCGGGCTTGAATACCTGCGCACCATTTCGTTCATCGTCACCATCGCCGCCGTCGTACAGCTCACCGAAATGGCGATCCAGAAATCGAGTCCGGTCCTGCATCAGGTGCTCGGTATCTACCTGCCGCTGATCACCACCAACTGCGCTGTGCTCGGCGTGCCGTTGCTGAACATGGCCAACCAGCACAACTTTCTGGAGTCGCTGCTCTTCGGCGCTGGCAGCGCCATCGGCTTCTCGCTCGTGCTCGTCCTCTTCGCCGGTCTGCGCGAACGCATCGAAGGCGCCGACGTGCCGGTGCATTTCCGCGGCGCGGCCATCGCCATGATCACGGCCGGCCTGATGTCGCTCGCTTTCATGGGCTTTGCCGGCCTGGACAAGTACCAATGATCACCGCCATCCTGATCATGGCGCTCGGCGCCGTCATCCTCGGCGCGGCGCTTGGCTACGCCTCGGTCAAGTTCAAGGTGCAAGGCAACCCGCTCGTCGAGAAAATCGACGCCATCCTGCCGCAAACGCAATGCGGCCAGTGCGGCTACCCCGGCTGCAAGCCTTACGCCGAAGCGATTGCCGAAGGCGAAGCCGACATCAACCGCTGCCCGCCCGGCGGCATGGAAGGCGTGCGCAAGCTGGCCGACCTGCTCGGGCGCGAGGTCAAACCGCTCGATGCCGAGGAGAAGCCGAAACAAGTGGCCATCATCGACGAACAGCTGTGCATCGGCTGCACCCTCTGCGTACAGGCCTGCCCGGTCGACGCGATCGTCGGCGCCGCCAAGCAGATGCATACCGTCGTCGCCTCGTTGTGCACCGGCTGCGAGTTGTGCGTCAAACCGTGTCCGGTCGAATGCATCCACATGGAACGCATCGTCGAGAACATCGATACCTGGAAATGGAAATACCCGGTCTTCGAAATAAAGCGAGTCGCATGAGCCGCAAACCTATTCACCACAGAGACACAGGGACACAGAGAAAACAAAGCATTTTTCTCTGTGCGGCCTCGGTGCCTCTGTGCCTCTGTGGTTATTGATTTATGTTTTCGTTGTTCAAGTTCAAGGGCGGTATCAAGCCGCCGACCTACAAGGCCGATTCGGTCCGTTTTCCGATCGCGGCAGCCCCCGTGCCGGCACAGCTGATCGTACCGCTGCACCAGAGCATCGGTGGCCAGCCGCACCCGCTGGTGCAGGCCGGCGATCGCGTCCGCAAGGGGCAGCGCATCGGCGCTCCGGACAAATGGATATCGTCGGCCGTGCATGCGCCGACCTCGGGGACCGTCATCGCCATCGAGGAACGCCTCGCCGCGCATCCCTCCGGTTTGCCAACGCTATCGGTCGTCATCGAGGCGGACGGTCGCGACGAGTGGATCAAACGCCAGCCCGTCGATTACGGCCGACTCGAACCGGAACAGGTTCGCGAACTCCTGCGCGATGCCGGCGTGGTCGGCTTGGGCGGCGCCGTTTTTCCAAGTCACGCCAAGCTGACCGCCGCCAGCGACGTGCCGATGGAAGAGCTCGTCATCAACGGCGCCGAGTGCGAGCCGTTCATGAGCTGCGACGATCTGTTGATGCGCGAGCGCGGCGAAGACATCGTGCGCGGCATCGGCATTTTCCGCGACCTGCTGCAACCGAAACGCGTGCTGATCGGCATCGAGGACAACAAGCCCGAGGCCATCGCCGCCATGCAGGCCGCCGTCAAGGCCGTCGGCGAGAACTTCGAAGTCATCGCGGTACCAACGCTCTACCCGGCCGGCGGCGCCAAGCAACTGATCCGCGTACTCACCGGCAAGGAAATCCCGGCCAGCAAACGCTCGCCGGACCTGGGCGTGCAGTGTTTCAACGTCGCCACGGCCTACACCGCCTGGCGGGCCATCGCGTTTGGCGAGCCGGTCATTTCGCGCATCGTGACGCTCACCGGCAATGTCGCGCAGCCGCGCAACTGGGAGGTACTGCTCGGCACGCCGTTGCGCGACCTCGTACCGCTGATGCAGCCGAAGGCCGACACCAACCGCTACGTGATGGGCGGCCCGATGATGGGCTTCGACATGCCAGGTCTCGACGCGCCGATCGTCAAGGCCACCAACTGCATTATTGCCAGCTCACCGGCCATTTTTCCGCCCCCCGCGCCGGAAATGCCCTGCATCCGTTGCGGTGCCTGCGCCGAGGCTTGCCCGCATGAGTTGCAGCCCTTGGAGCTCTACTGGTTTGCGCGCGCCCACAACTTCGGCAAGACGCAGGAATATAACCTGTTCGACTGCATCGAATGCGGCTGTTGCAGCTACGTTTGCCCGTCCCGCATTCCGCTCGTCCAGTATTTCCGCTTCGCCAAAAGCGAAATCTGGGCGCGCGAACGCGAAAAGGAGAATGCCGACGCGGCCCGGGAGCGCTTCGAACTCCGCAATGAGCGCGAAGAACGCGAAAAGGCGGAAAAGGCCGAACGGCTGGCAAAAGCAGCGGCAGCCAGAGTCGCGGCTCCAACGCAACAACCCGCCGACACCGGCCAGCCCGCCACAGAGCAACCGGCCTTCGACCCCGACGCCGCCAAGAAAGCGGCCATCGCCGCCGCGATGGAACGCGCTCGCAAGCAGCGTGAGCAGGTCAAACCGAAAAACACCGACGAGCTGACCGTCGCCCAAAGGAAGGAAATCGCCGAAATCGAGGCGCGACGGGTGCCGTTGCAGGAACCGCAGAACGCTTCCAACGCAGAGATACAGAGGGCGCAGAGAGAAGAAGAATGAGAAAACCAGTCGTCGTGCAACCAAAAAAGCAAACCACCAAGGCACCAAGACACCAAGGGGGCACCAAGCCCCCCCCCTGTTTTCTTGGTGAATCTTTGTGCTCTTGGTGCCTTGGTGGTGAAGCATTTATCGCCTCTGCTGCGTAAGAGATTAAAGCGCCATGAACTTCACTTCCCCTCCCTATCTGACCCAGAACGTCAGCGTCCGCCGGATCATGCTGCAGGTGCTGGCGGCGCTGTTGCCGGCGATTGGCGTCTATCTCTGGCTGCTCGGACCGATCGTGCTCGTGCAACTGGCCATCGCCACGGCAACTGCGCTGGCCGCCGAAGCCGTGATGCTCAAGCTGGTCGACAAGCCGCTCGGCCTGTTTCTCGGCGACGGCAGCGCCATCGTCACCGCCTGGCTGATCGCGCTCGCGTTCCCGCCCATGGCGCCGTGGTGGCTGATCGTCGTCGGCGTCGCCTTCGCCATCGTTGTCGCCAAGCATCTCTACGGCGGGCTCGGCCAGAACCCTTTCAATCCGGCGATGATCGCCTTTGCCGTCTGCATCGTCTCCTTTCCGGCGCTGATGTCGCGCTGGCCGTCGCTCAACATGGACGCGAGCTTCGCCGACCACGTGGCCGTCATGTTCGGCCAGCTGCCGCGCCTCGATGCGATGAACGGCGCGACGCCGCTCGACACGCTGAAGACCGCGCTCAAGCTCGGTGAAGGCCAGGTTTCCGTGGGCGCCATCCTGGCCGACACGCGCATCTTCGGCCGGATGGGCGGCCACGGCTGGGAGTGGGTGGCGGCAGCCTACCTCGCCGGTGGACTGTGGCTCTGGCAGCGCAAGGTCATCGGCTGGCACCTTCCGCTCAGCTTCCTCGGCGGGATGGTTGCCCTCTCCGGCGCACTCTGGCTGTGGAACCCGGCCCAGTTTGCCAGCCCGCTCTTCCACCTCTTTTCCGGCGGCACAATGCTCGGCGCCTTTTTCATCGTCACCGATCCGGTGTCCGGCAGCACGACGCCGAAGGGCAAGCTGATCTTCGGTTTTGCGGCGGGCCTCATTGCCTACCTGATCCGAGTTTTCGGCGGTTACCCGGACGGTGTGGCGTTCTCCGTCCTGCTGCTCAACCTCTGCGTGCCATTGATCGACCTTTACACACAGCCGCCGATTTTCGGGATGAAGGGCGAAAAATGAACCACCTCGTCCGCCCGCCCTCCGCCCCGCAAATGGCCGTCCGCACGGCTCTCATCCTGGTCCTGTTCATGGTCGTCTTCACCGCGCTGCTCTCCGGCGCTTATCTCTGGACACGCCCGGCCATCGAGGCGGCGGCCGCGGAAGAGAAAATGAAGCTGATCGATGAAGTGCTGCCGCGCCAGTCCTACGACAACGACTTGCTCAACGACTTCGTGCGCCTCGAACCGGTCGCGGCGCTGGGCACGGACACGGAAATGAAACTGTTCCGCGCGCGCAAGAACGGCCAGATTGAAACCCTCGTCTTCGAAGCCGTGGCGCCCGACGGCTACGCTGGCAAGATCCGCCTGCTGATCGCGCTCGGCGTCGATGGCACGCTGCGCGGCGTCCGCGTCATTCAGCACAAGGAGACGCCGGGCGTCGGCGACTACATCGAGCCGAAAAAGGACAAAAACCGGGAAGGCCCGTGGATCACCCAGTTCGACGGACTCGCGCCCAGCATCGTCGATGAGCGCGACTGGAAAGTCAAAAAGGACGGCGGTCGCTTCGATTCCGTCGCCGGCGCCACCGTCACGCCACGCGCCATCATCAAAGCCGTGCGCAAGGCCGCGCTGTATGTGGAAGCGAACCGGGTACGGCTTACTGCCGGGCAATGAACACATGAAAACCATTCACCACCAAGTCACCAAGAGCACCAAGTTTCACCAAGGAAAACGATTTTACTTGGTGCCTCTTGGTGATCTTGGAGTCTTGGTGGTTCGCTTTTTTGCCGAGGTCACGCCATGATCACCCGCAACGAATTCCGCCAGATCGCCGCCAACGGCCTCTGGAAGCAGAACACCAGTCTCGTGCAGATTCTCGGTCTGTGCCCCTTGCTCGCCGTGACGACGAACCTCGTCAACGGCGCAATGCTGTCGCTGGCGACGATCATCGTCATGGCGGCGTCGAGCGTCGCCGTCGCCAGCCTGCGCAACCTGATCCCGCATGAAATCCGCATTCCGGTGTTCATCCTCGTCGTCGCCTCGCTGGTGACGGTGATCGACCTCTTGTTCAACGCCAACCTGCACCAGCTCTATCTCGTGCTCGGCATCTTCATCCCGCTGATTGTCACCAACTGCATTGTGCTCGCCCGCGTCGAAGCCTTCGCCAACAAGAACCCGCCGCTGCAATCGCTGTTCGACGGTGTCTTCATGGGCGTCGGCATGCTGTGGACGCTCTCGCTGCTCGGCGGGCTGCGCGAGCTGATCGGCAAGGGCACGCTGTTTTCCGGCATCGACATGGTCATTCCCGGCCTCCAGCCGCTGCAATTGCTACCTGCCGACTATCCCGGCTTCCTGATCGCCATGCTGCCGCCCGGCGCCTTCATCGTACTCGGCTGCCTGATCGCCTGGAAAAACTGGGTCGACGCACGCATTGCCGCGCACCGTTCGCGCAAGACGCTACCGCCGGCACCGCAGACAGTCTCCGCCGCGCAGTAACCGATCATGAACGCCGCCAAGCGCCAAGCCATTTTCGAACGCCTGCGCGCCGCCAATCCGGCGCCGACAACCGAGCTCGAATACGCGACGCCGTTCCAGCTGCTGGTCGCCGTCATCCTCTCCGCGCAAGCCACCGACAAGAGCGTCAACCTCGCCACGCGGCGGCTGTTCGCCGACGCGCCGACGCCGGAAACCATGGCCGCGCTCGGCGAGGCCGGGCTGGAGACGTACATCAACCGCATCGGCCTCTACCGTAACAAGGCGAAGAACGTCATCGCCACCTGCCGCCAGCTGCTCGAAAAACACGGCGGCGACGTGCCGCGCGACCGCGAATCGCTCGAAGCCTTGCCCGGCGTCGGCCGCAAGACGGCCAACGTGGTTCTCAACACCGCCTTTGGCGAACCGACGATTGCGGTGGACACGCACATTTTCCGTGTCGCCAACCGCATCGGGCTCGCCCCCGGAAAAACGCCGCTGGCGGTCGAACAAAAGCTGCTGAAAGTCGTGCCCGCCGAATTCCGGCACGACGCCCACCACTGGCTGATCCTGCACGGTCGCTACATCTGCAAGGCGCGCAAGCCGGAATGCGGACGCTGCCTGATCGTCGACCTGTGCGAGTACAAGGAAAAAACGTGCGGGGACGACGTGATGATCCCCATGCCAAAGCCAATAGTCTCGACCGAAAAATGACCATCGCCACCGCGCTTGTTTCCGGCAACGAGCCGTTGCCACAACTCGTGGAGGAGGCGGTGGCGCGCGCCCTCGCCAAAAGCGACCAGCCGCATGCCCGCAGCGCCCTGCTTTTCCTGACGCCGGAATTCACCCATCACGACCACGCCCGGCAGGCCATTACGGCGGCGGCGCGCGCCGCCTCCTGCCTGCAGATTGCCGGCGGCATCGCTTCCGGCGTGTTGACCGAGGAAGGCTGGGCCGTCGACCGGCCGGCCGCCGCCATCATGCTTTTCTGCGGCGACCTCTCGCCCGCCCCCAGCGCAGACGCCTCGACACCGACGTTCAGCTACGCCGGCGGCAATTTCCCGCCCGCTTGGCGCGAAGGGGCTCCGCGCTTCGGCAGTACATTCTCCGGAAATGCCGCGCCGCCCGTCTGGCAGCAGGGCCGTCTGATCGACGAACAACGGTGCGAACTGCAATTCCCGAACGCGCACATCGATGTCGGCGTCTCCTGCGGGTTGCGCTTGCTCGGCTCCCCACAGCGGGTCGAACGCAGCAACGGCTACGACCTAAACGCGATCGGTGGACACTCGGCGCAGGACAGTCTGCGCCTCGCCCTGCCGCCGGAACTGCGCCCGCATCTGGCCCAGTCGCTGCACCAACTCACCGCCGTTCTGCTCGACGACGCAACCGCAAACCCCGGCGAAGCCCGACTGGCGGCGGCGCAAGGGCGCCACCGTCCGCTACCGATCATCGCGGCCAACAGCGACTCATCGCTGACGCTCGGCGAACGCGTCGCGCCCGGCCAGTATCTGAACTGGGCCATCCGCGAACCGTCGTCCGCCGAGGCCGACATGCGGCGCACGCTCGACAGCCTCGCGGCGAGCGACGGCGCGGCCCAAACGCTGCCTGCCTGCGCCCTGATGTTTTCCTGCATCGGGCGCGGCCCGTACTTCTACGGTCGCGACGACCGCGATCTGGCCGCGCTGCTTGAACGTTTTCCCGGCTTGCCGGTCATCGGTACGTACGGAACGGGACAAATTGCACCGTCATCCGGCACGTCGCAACGCCTCAACCGCCATTTACAGAACGCCGTCGTCACCGCCCTCATCCGCCCACATTCGAAGGAAGCCCATGTTCAATCCCTCCCGTGAGCAAGTTCGCCGCTTTTTCTGCGACGCCTGGCGCAAACACCGCGACCGGCAGATTCTCGACGGCGCCGAAGCCGTCGCCGCCGACCTCATCGCCGAACATCCCGAATACCACGCCCTGCTGGAGAGCCAGGAAGCGGCCGTCGAACAGGAATTCACCCCGGAAACGGGGCAGATGAACCCGTTCCTCCACCTGTCGCTGCATCTGGCCATCGCCGAACAGATCAGCATCGACCAGCCGCCCGGCATCCGCGCTGCCTATGAAACGCTGCGCACGCGCCTCGACGTCCACGACGCCGAACACGCCATCATGGAATGCCTCGGCGAAACCATCTGGGAAGCCCAACGCAACGGCGGCCCGATGGACGCTGTGAAATATCTCGAATCGATCCAGCGAGTCGCGCAGAAGACGTAGCCGTAACAGAAAATCGAAAAGCTTCACCACAAAGACACCAAGAACTCAAAGAAGCACCAAGAAAAGCAAAACACTCCCAGAATTTTTCTTGGTGAAACTTGGAGCCCTTGGTGACTTGGTGGTTCGCTTTTTTAGCTCGGCATTCCATCACCACAACACCTTGAACACGCCAACTTCCGTCTATGATGTAAAAGTAGACTGGAGATTTTGGATATGCGTCTGGTCGATCCGGACCGTTACTCGGCACTCAAAGCGACGGGGAAGCTGCCTTCGCCCAAGGGGGTGGCTTTGTCGATCATCCGGCTGCTGCAGGCCGATGATTTTCGTATCGCCGATCTCGTGCATCTGGTGCAATCCGACCCCGCCATCGCCGGGCGAGTGCTTTATTTCGCCAACGCCGCCGCCTTCGGACGTTCGCGCCCGATCATTTCCCTGCATCGGGCGATTGTCGCCCTCGGCTCGTTCCGCGTGCGCGACCTCGTCATCGGGCTGTCGGTGATGCAAGGGTATCGCTATGGTTTGTGCTCGGCTTTCGACTACGAGGGGTTCTGGGGGCACTCGCTGGCGACGGGGATCGCCTGCCAGGAACTCGCCGACACGGCGGGCATCGCCAGCGAGGAAATCTTCACCATCGGCCTGCTTGCCCGCGTCGGCGAACTGGCACTGGCCTCGCTGTTCCCCGACGAATACGCCGAGGTCCTGCGCGTGGCGCGGGAAGGCGGCCGCGATCTCGTCGAACTCGAACTGCAACGCTTCAGCATGGAGCACCGCGAACTTGGCGCCAGTCTGCTCTGCGAATGGGGACTGCCGGAAATGCTCGCCCAAGCCGCCTTCCATCACGAAAACCCCGACGCCGCGGGTTTTGCCGACGGTTCGCGCGTGCAGACGCTGACCCATGCGCTGTCTTTCGCCAGCGCGCTCGGTCATCTCTGCATGGTCGACGAGGAAGGGCGCTGGAGCCTGCTGCCCGGCCTGCTGGCGCGGGCGGCGCGACTCGGCATCAGCGGCGACACGCTTAACGAGCTGGTCGACCGGATGGTTGGGCGCTGGTGCGAATGGGGCGCCAAGCTGCAAATCAGGACACAATCGCTACCGCCTTTTGCTGAAATTCTGGCCGCCACGCCGCCGTTGAGACGAATGTCCATCACCGGCCTGGCCTCGTTGACGGCCGAAACTCCGCGCAGCGTCGGCAAGAAAGAAGCTGACAAAGCCCCGACGAACGGCGGCACGGATCGGCGCGCCAACGGCTTCCCGCATCTGCGCGTCCTGCTGATCGGCATTCCGCTCCCGGAACTTCCGGCGCTGATGCAACAGATCGAAACGCTCGGCCACCAGCCTGTGCTCGTCGATGAAGCCGAGGCATATCCCTTGGCCGACTCACATCCGCCGGCAGAAATCATCATCGCCGACCTCTCCGCGCCGCGGCTTCGCGCTGCGGAATTCTGCCGCCGCGTCCGCCAAACGCCGCACGGCAAAGATTGCTATCTCCTGTTCCTGCTGCCGCCGAATGGTGAAAAACGCGCGACGGAAGCCATCAAGGCCGGCGCCGACGACGTGCTGACCAAGCCGATCAACGACCAGGCGTTGCGCGCCCATATCAATCTGGCCGCGCGCATGCGGGCCATGCGCGAAGAGATCCACCGCGAACGGCAAGGCATCATGCGTTCCACGGACGAATTCGCCATCGCCCAGAAACGCTTGCTGCAAGACGCGCTGACCGACCCGCTGACACAGTTGCCCAACCGGCGCAAAGGCCTCGACTTTCTTGCCTCGGAACTGATTTACAGCCGCACCACCGGCATGCCGCTCACCTGTCTGATGATTGACATCGATCACTTCAAGGACATCAACGATACCCACGGCCATGCGGCCGGCGACGCCATCTTGCGCCATCTGGCGGGCATACTCAAACGCAGCACGCGCAGCGAAGACATGGTGTTTCGTTATGGCGGCGAGGAATTTGTCGCCATCCTGACCCGGGCGCCGAAACATAACGCCGAGCAAATCGCCGAACGCATGCGCATGCATATCGAGAAGGCGGTTTTCCGCTGGAACAAGCAACGCATCCCGGTGACGATCAGTATCGGGCTGGCGACGGCCGGTCGCGGCGTCGACAGCACCGCCCTGATTGAAACGGCCGACACTGCGCTCTACAAGGCCAAGAAAGAAGGGCGCAACTGCGTCGTTTGCTCTCCCGGCGACGTTTAGCGGGAGGCAGCCTCTGCCCCCGTGCGCAAGGGCGATAGTGCTCCGGACTACCCGCCCCCGAAGGCAAAACCGCTTCCAACGCCGTGGCGTGCACCTCTGTGATCGGGCCAATGGGTTTCGGCATTATGATGACGCCTGTTTTACCCTGTAGCTGTAGCGCGGCCATCGACAAAGAGACCCAATGAAAACACCGACGATCCGATTTCTTGCCCCCTTTTTCACGCTCTGTTCGCTGCTGATCGGGGCCGAAGCTACCGCCCGCCCGACGGTCGGGCTTGTGCTTGGCGGCGGCGGCGCGCGGGGCGCGGCTCATATTGGCGTGCTGGAGGTGCTCGAACGGCACAAGGTGAAGATTGACTGTATCGCCGGCACCAGCATGGGTGCCCTCGTCGCCGGCAGCTACGCCGCCGGTCTGAGTCCGCAGGTCATGCGGGAAGAGCTCGCCAAAGCCGATTGGCGCGACATGTTCATCGACGCGCCGGATTACAGCGAGCAGAGCTACCGCAACAAGAAAATCAACACGCGTTTCCTGCCGGCTTCCGAAATGGGCGTAACGGACAAGGGCGTGGTGCTGCCGCCCGGCGTCGTGACTGGCCAGAAAATCCGCTTGTTCTTCAACCACCTGGTTCACGCCGATGTCACCGAGCGTCATATTGAAGATCTGCCATTGCCGCTCTCGATCATCGCCACCGACATCGGCAACGGCGACCGCATCGTTTTCCGGGACGGCAACCTGACAACCGCGATGCGCGCCAGCATGTCGGTCCCCGGCCTGCTGGCCCCGGTCGAGCAGAACGGCCACAAGCTGGTCGACGGAGGCTTGGTCGACAACGTGCCGATCTCGGAAGTGCATGCACGTTGCAGCCCCGACGTAGTCATCGCCGTGAACGTTGGCAGCCCGCTGCTCAAACCGGAGGAAATTGGCTCGCTGCTGACCGTTTCGGCGCAGATGGTGAATATCCTGACCGAGCAGAATGTCTCCCGCTCGCTTGCCCTGCTAAGACCGTCGGACATCTACATAAAACCCGATCTCGAAGGCATTACGGCGGGCGACTTCGAAAGGCATGCCGAGACCGCCGACCGTGGCCGCAAGGCGGCGGAAGCGATTGCCGACAAGCTGCGCAGCCTCTCGGTCCCCGACGAGGAATACGCCGCCTGGTGGAACACGATGGAGATCGCCAAACGGGAAACCAGCGTTCTGGAAGAAATCAACGTCGCCGGCTTGCGCTACGTCAATCCCGGCGCTGTCGAGCGGCACCTGCGCGCAAAACCCGGCGACACCATCGATACGCAGGAACTCAACCGGGACATCTTGCGGGTCTATGGCGATGGCTACTATGAGCGCGTCGAATACTCGATGCAGCCGATCCGCGACCGGCGAATCATGACCGTGACGCCCCTCGAAAAATTCTGGGGTCCGGACTACCTGCGCTTTGGCGTCGCGCTGGAAACGGAAGAGATCGATGGATCCTCCTACCTGCTGCGCGGCGCCTATCACAAGACCTGGCTCAACAGCCTGGGCGCCGAGTTGTTGACAACGGCAGAAATCGGCAGCAATCCCAATATCGGCATCGAGTATTACCAGCCACTCGACCCGCAACAACGCTTCTTCGTGGAAGCCCTGGCCGGCATCCGGCGTGAGCACGCTGGCCTGTATCAGGATGGCGACCGCCTGGCGGAATACAAGATCGATACGCGCTTTGCTTCGCTCGGTGCAGGGATGAACATCGGCCTGCTCGGCCGCCTGCGCGCAGGTTGGCTGGAACAAAAACGCGACGCGGAGCTGGAGACCGGCTCGCCGATCTTTGACAACCCGTCGCTCGACAACAGTGGCTGGATCGCCAGTCTGGATCTCGATCAGTTCGACCGGGCCTACTTCCCGACGCGCGGCTGGAAGGCTCAGGTTCGCTACTTCCACTCGGTCGATAACGACTACGGACGCATCGACGCCAATCTTGCCGCCGCCTATTCGATTGGCGATTACGTCGTCAACGCGCGGATTTCCCGTTCGATGGGCGTCAATGACCCGTTACCGACCTATGATCCGGCGTCCCTCGGAGGGCTCTTCAACCTGTCCGCATTCGGCAAAGACCAGATTCTGGGCGGCGCGGCGACCTACGGTCAGATCCGGGCGGAAAAGGTTATCGGCCGCATGCCGCTCGGTCTCCGCGGTGATTTGCGCGCCGGCCTGGCTTTCGAAAGAGGCCGGGTCAGCGACCGCTACACGGAAACCCGACAGGATGGCTGGATCAACAGCACCGGCATCTACTTTGGCGGCGATACCCCGCTGGGTCCGGTTTATCTCGGCTATGCCCACTCGCCTTCAGGATCGTCGAACCTCTACCTGTTGCTCGGCACCCCTTGATCGGGCCAGGCGGCCCTAATCTCGTCCCGGGGATCTGTCGCCAGGCTCATCCACGCGCGTGGACTCGCCATCGATGATGGCGCCGGGCAACTCTTCTTTTCCGGAAGACGCGTCGAATGTGGGTTTCTGCTGCCACGCGGTCTGCGCATCGGCCATTTGCGCTTGAATCTGTTTGCGCAACGCACGCGTCTTCCACCAGAAATAAAGCCAGAGGAAAACGCCGACAACCGCCACGATGGCAAAGACGACGAGCGAGAACATGAACGCCAGCCCCAGGACAACAAGACCGATCAGGGCGGCGAACAGTTGCGCCAGCGGGCTTTTGGGCGGGCCCGCCAGACGCTCGAATTCGCGGTCAAAGTTGGTATTCATCATTCGCTCCGGAACCGGCCATCGCCATATCGACAGCCCTTTTGGTCAGATGTGAGGCAAACAGTTCAATGAAATCGTATTCGAAACGGCGCAGGTAAGTGCCGCGCCGCAGGCCGATGCGCGTCGTATTCGAACCGAACAGGTGTTCGACGTTGATCGCCTGCAGCCCTTGGTCGCGTGCAGGATCGAACGCCATGCTGGCGATGATGCCCAATCCGAGGCCCAATCCAACGTAGGTCTTGATGACGTCAGCATCGATCGCCGCCAGCACGATATTGGGCGTCAGCTGGGCGCGCTCGAAGGCATGGTTGATGCGCGAACGCCCGGAGAAAGCCGGATCGTACGTAATCAACGGCCAGCGGGCCAACGTCGCCAGCGTGATCGATTTTTCGGCCAGAATGGGATGACCTTCCGGCGCGATGACGCTGTGCCCCCATTGATAGCAAGGCAACATGATGAGCTGCGGATACTGATCGAGCGCCTCGGTGGCGATGGCAATATCCGCCTCGCCCTTGATCGTCCATTCGGCGATTTGCGTCGGATTGCCCTGATGCATCGAGAGGCGCACATCCGGATGCCGCTCCACGAACCGCTTGACCACGGCCGGCAACGCGTAGCGCGCCTGCGTATGGGTCGTGGCGATCACCAGGCTGCCCGTTTCGCCGCCCGCGTATTCCTGCCCGACGCGCTTGATGTTGCCGACTTCCTGCAACACACGCCCGGCGATTTCGAGGATGCGCTTGCCCGGCTCGGTGATGCCGGTCAGGCGCTTGCCGCTGCGCTCGAAAACGACAACGCCAAGCTCATCCTCAAGCAGTTTGATCTGCTTGGAAATGCCAGGCTGGGACGTGTACAACACCTCGGCCGCCTCGGACACATTGAGTCCGCAACGGGCCACCTCGACCAGATAACGCAGTTGTTGTAGCTTCATCGCCGCCACTTAATAACAGTTAGTTCTAGCAATCTAACTTATTATTCTTTTTCACTCAAGCCGTCCGGTCTACCATGCGCAGACTTTCAACAGGCGGGGTGAAATTTCATGGACTGGCTCTACCCTCTTTCCGGATTCATCGTCGGCGGCATCGTCGGTCTCACCGGCGTCGGTGGCGGCTCGCTGATGACGCCCCTGTTGGTGCTGCTCTTCGGCGTGCATCCGGCCACCGCCGTCGGTACCGATCTCCTCTACGCCGCCATCACGAAGGCTGGCGGCACCACCGTTCATGCGCGCAAGGGCCATGTCGACTGGCGCATCACCGGCCTGCTCGCCGCCGGCAGCATTCCCGCCGCGATCATCACGATCTGGGTTCTCTCCCGGCTGCCCACGCAAAGCGCGGCCGTGACGCATACCATTTCGGTTTCGCTGGGCATCGCCCTGCTGCTTACGGCGCTGGCGATCATCTTCCGCCACAAGCTGCAGCGGTATGCCCTGGCCCATGCGGAGGATAGAACTCATACGCAATACCGGGCTCCAATTACCGTAGCTGTCGGTTTGGTGCTCGGTATACTCGTCACGATTTCCTCAGTGGGTGCCGGTGCGCTCGGCGTGGCTGTTCTATTCTTTCTTTATCCGAAGCTCCCCGCCATCCGCATCGTGGGCAGCGACCTTGCCCACGCCGTACCGCTGACGCTGGTCGCCGGCATCGGACACTGGGCGCTGGGAAGCATCGACTGGGCGCTGCTCGGCAGCCTGTTGTTGGGCTCGTTGCCCGGCATCTGGCTCGGCAGCCACCTGTCGGCGAAGGTGCCCGAGCGTTTCCTGCGGCCGATTCTGGCGAGCATGCTCGTTCTCGTCGGCGGCAAACTGATTGCGTTGTAATTCTTTTTCATCATAAGGACAGCGAACCATGTATCGCTACGACAGCATCGACCAACAGCTCATCAACGAGCGCGTCGCCCAGTATCGCGGCCAAATCGCCCGCAACCTAGCCGGTACGCTCTCCGACGACGAATTGCGCCCGCTGCGCTTGCAGAACGGCCTCTATATCCAGCGCCACGGCCCGATGCTGCGCATCGCCATTCCGTACGGTCTGCTTGCGGCGGATCAGTTACGCAAGCTTGCCGACATCTCGCGCCGCTACGACAAGAGCGTCGGCCACTTCACGACCCGCCAGAACATGCAGCTCAACTGGCCGAAGTTCGAGGAAACGCCGGAAATCCTCGGCGAACTGGCGACCGTCGAGATGCACGCCATCCAGACTTCGGGCAACTGCATCCGCAACATCACGACCGATCCGTTCGCCGGCGTCGCGCCCGACGAGTTGACCGACCCGCGCCCGTGGTGCGAAGTGCTGCGCCAGTGGTCGACGTTCCACCCGGAATTCGCCTTCCTGCCGCGCAAGTTCAAGATTGCCGTCAATGCGGCGGCAGAGGACCGCGCTGTCATCCGCGCGCATGACGTCGGGCTGGAAATCGTCACGAACGAATCTGGCGAGATCGGCGTTCGCGTCTTTGCCGGTGGCGGCATGGGGCGCACCCCAGTCATCGGCAAGGTCGTGCGCGAATTCCTGCCGCGCCAGCACCTGCTGACCTACCTCGACGCCCTGCTGCGCGTGTATAACCGCTACGGCCGTCGCGACAACATGTACAAGGCGCGCATCAAGATTCTGGTGAACGCCCTCGGCGTGGAGGAATTCGCCCGCCAAGTCGAGGAAGAATGGGCGTTCATCAAGGACGGCCCGGCGACGCTGACCGACGGAGAGTTCAACCGGATTGCGGCGCACTTCGCCCCGCCGGCCTACGAATCGCTGCCGGCCAACGACACCGCGTTCGACGAAGCTGTCGCGGGCAATAAAGCGTTTGCCGCGTGGGTCAAACGCAGCGTGCGTCCGCACAAAGTGCCCGGCTACGCGGCCGTGACGCTGTCGCTGAAAGCGGCCGGCGTTGCCCCGGGCGACATCTCCGACGTGCAGATGGACGCCGTCGCTGATCTCGCTGACCGCTTCAGCTTTGGCGAGCTGCGGGTGACGCACGAACAGAACGTGGTGCTGGCCGACGTCCGCCAGCGCGATCTCTTGGAAGTCTGGACCCTCGCCCGCGCCCAAGGCCTCGCTACCGCAAACATCGGGCTTCTGACCGACATGATCTGCTGCCCCGGCGGCGATCTGTGCGCGCTGGCCAACGCCCGCTCGGTGCCGATCGCGCAGGCTATCCACCAGAAATTCGACGATCTCGACTACCTGCACGATCTCGGCGACATTTCGCTGAACATCTCGGGGTGCATGAACTCCTGCGGCCACCACCACGTTGCCAACATCGGCGTGCTCGGCGTCGATAAGAACAACGAGGAGTGGTACCAGGTCACGGTCGGCGGCCAGCAAGGCAACGCGACGACGCTCGGCAAGGTCATCGGCCCGTCGTTCTCGGCCGAGGAAGTACCGGACGTCGTCGAAGCGCTGGTCAATGTCTATGTCGAAAACCGCACGGACAGCGAACGCTTTATCGACACCTTCCAGCGTCTCGGCATCGAGCCGTTCAAGGAGCGCGCCTATCAGGGACGTGATCGCAAAAAAACCGCCAAACAAGCTACGGGAGAAGCCAATGTCTAAGATCATCAAGAACGGCCAGATCGTCGAAGATGCCTGGCAAGTCGTCAAATTGGCGGAGGGTGAAACGGCTGATGCCGTGACGTTCGGTGCCAACCAGTTGCTGCCGCTCGCCGTCTGGCAGGCACGCAAGGACGAAATCCTTGCGCTTGGCGCACCGATTGGCGTCTGGCTCGACAGCGCCGAAGGTCCGGAAGCCATCGCCGGCGATCTTGCCCATTTCGCCGTCGTCGCCGTCAATTTCCCGAAATTTGCCGACGGTCGCGGCTACTCGACGGCGCGCCTGCTGCGCGAACGCTATGGCTACACGGGCGAACTGCGCGCCATCGGCGATGTGCTGCACGACCAGCTATTTTTCATGAAGCGCTGCGGCTTCGACGCCTACGCCGTCCGCGCCGACAAGGACATCGCCGCCGCTCTCGCCGGCCTCAACGATTTCAGCGAAACCTATCAGGCCGCGGTCGATCAGCCGCAACCGTTGTTCCGCCGCCGCGCGGCCTGAGTTATTGCAGGAGAAACAGAGTGGGCATCAAACTCGCCAAACCCGACGATCAAGCGCTGCTTGACTCCGTCGCCGCCAAGACCGAACAGGTTCGCGCCCTGCTGCGCAGGATCGCCAGCGACTTTTCGCCGGCCGCACTGGCCAACAGTCTCAGCGCCGAAGACATGGTCCTGACCGACATCATCCAGTCCGAGAAGTTCGACATCGAGAACTTTTCGCTCGATACCGGCCGTCTGCCGCCGGAAACCTACGATTTGATCGCCGAAGTCAGGAAACACTACGGACTGACGCTGAAACTTTTCTATCCGCGTCACGACCTGATCGAAGCCTACACCCGCGAGCACGGCATCAACGCCTTCTACGAATCGGTCGACCTGCGCAAGGGCTGCTGCCATATCCGCAAGGTCGAGCCGCTGCAACGCGCCCTCGCCGGCAAGAAAGCCTGGATCACCGGCATGCGCGCCCAGCAATCGGCCACGCGCGGCGGTTTGCCGGTGCAGATCTACGACGAAACGAACGGGCTGGAAAAATTCAATCCGCTCGCCGACTGGACCGAGCGCGAGGTATGGACTTACATCAAGCTGCACAACGTGCCGTACAACGTCCTGCATGACAAGTTCTACCCGAGCATCGGCTGCGCTCCCTGCACCCGATCCGTTACCGTTGGCGAAGATGTCCGCTCCGGCCGCTGGTGGTGGGAGAATCCGGAAACGAAGGAATGCGGACTGCACATTAAGAAAATCTGAACCACCAAGACACAAAGAACACAAAGGATCACCAAGTGATCCCCCTGTTTTTCTTGGTGCAACTTGGTGTCCTTGGCGTCTTGGTGGTTTATCTTTTAGGTTCAAAAAAATGACGACTACAACGAAACAAACACTGTCGCACCTCGACTGGCTCGAATCGGAAGCCATCCACATCATGCGCGAGGTCGCCGGTCAGTGCAGCAATCCGGTGCTGCTCTTCTCGGGCGGCAAGGATTCGATCTGCATGCTGCGCATCGCCGAAAAGGCGTTCCGCCCCGGCAAGTTCCCCTTCCCCCTGATGCACATCGACACCGGTCACAACTACAAGGAAGTCACCGATTTCCGCGACAAGCGCGCCGCCGAACTCGGCGAGCGCCTGATCGTGCGCTCGGTTGAAGAGTCGATGAAACGCGGCACCGTCGTGCTGAAATCGCCGGACGAATCGCGCAACAAGCACCAGTCGGTGACGCTGCTTGAAGCGATCGAGGAATTCGGCTTCGACGCCTGCCTCGGCGGCGCCCGGCGCGACGAGGAGAAAGCACGCGCCAAGGAACGCATCTTCTCGTTCCGCGACGAGTTCGGCCAATGGGATCCGAAGAATCAGCGGCCGGAGTTGTGGGATCTCTATAACGCCCGCAGCTTCAAAGGTGAGAACATCCGCGTCTTCCCGATCTCGAACTGGACCGAGTTCGACGTCTGGCAATACATCGAGCGCGAAAAGCTCGAACTGCCGTCGATCTATTACGCCCACACGCGGCCGATCGTCGTCCGCAACGGCGGGTTGCAACCGGTCACCGACGTTACTCCCGCCCGGCCGGACGAGAAGATCGAAGAGATGCTCGTCCGTTTCCGCACCGTCGGCGACATCACCTGCACGGCGCCTGTTCTCTCCGACGCCGATACAATCGAAAAAATCATTGCCGAAACGGCCACGACGACGATTACCGAGCGGGGCGCGACGCGCCTCGACGACCAAACGTCCGAGGCCTCCATGGAACAACGCAAGAAGGAAGGTTACTTCTGATGACTACGACCAATACGACAGCAACGATCGACCACGGCCTGTTGCGCTTCCTCACCTGCGGCAGCGTCGATGACGGGAAAAGCACGTTGATCGGGCGTCTGCTCTATGACACCAAGGCGATCCTCGCCGACACGCTCACCGCCATCGAAAAAACATCGAAAAAGCGCGGTATGGAAGCCGTCGACCTCTCGCTGCTCACCGACGGCCTGCAGGCCGAGCGCGAACAAGGCATCACCATCGACGTCGCCTACCGCTACTTCACTACCGGCACACGCAAGTACATCATCGCCGACGCGCCCGGCCACGAGCAATATACGCGCAACATGGTCACCGCCGCCTCGACCGCCGATCTCGCGGTCATCTTGATCGACGCGCGCAAGGGCGTGCTGACGCAGACGCGCCGCCACTCGTACCTGACGCACCTGGTGAATATCCCGCACCTCGTCGTCGCCGTTAACAAGATGGATCTCGTCGATTATTCAAAAGACGTTTTCGACAAGATCATGGCCGACTATCTTGAATTTGCGGCCAAGCTTGGTATCGAGGACGTTCATTTCATTCCGATGTCCGCCTTGAATGGCGACATGGTCGTCGAACGCGGCGACCAGCTCGACTGGTACCAAGGGCCGACGCTGCTCGAACTGCTGGAGACGGCGAACACGTCGCACATCGAACACGCCGAAGACTTCCGCTTTCCCGTGCAATACGTCTGCCGTCCGCAGGACTCAGCCAACCCGGAACTGCACGATTATCGCGGCTTCATGGGGCGTGTCGAATCGGGCCGCATTGCCATCGGCGATGCAATTACCGTCCTCCCTTCCGGCCTCGAATCGCGCGTCAAGGACATCCGTCTGCTCGACGACTCGCTCCCCGAAGCCTTTGCCGAACAATCGATCACCCTTCTTCTGGAAGACGAGATCGACATCTCGCGCGGCGACATGATTGTCAAAAGCGGCGAGCTGCCGACCGTCACCAAGCACATCGACGCCATGCTCTGCTGGCTCTCGGAAACTCCGCTCGACCCGCGTCGCAAGTACCTGATCCGGCACACCACGCGCGACAGCAAGGCCATGCTTGCCGGCATTGATTTCCGCATGGATATCAATGCACTGGGAAAACAGACTGCCGAGAAACTCGTAATGAACGATATTGCCAAGGTCAGCTTAAAACTCGCTCAGCCGATTTTCGTTGATCCATATGCCCAGAACAGAAGTACGGGCGCGTTCATCGTCATTGATGAATCGACAAACAACACGGTAGGCGCCGGCATGATCCTCTGACCCGGTTCTCCGCAAACAAAAAGGGGACTGTCTTTCGACAGTCCCCTTTTTTACCGGATGAACCGAATTTACTTTATTAGAAACCGCCCAAGCGGGAAATAAAGTAACCAGCGCAAACCGCCGTACCGATAACCCCGGCCACATTCGGCCCCATGGCATGCATCAGCAGGAAGTTTTGCTTATCGTATTCGGCACCAACCACTTGTGATACCCGCGCTGCCATCGGAACTGCAGAAACGCCAGCCGACCCGATGAGCGGGTTAATCGGATTGTTGGGCGACAGCTTGTTCATCGCTTTTGCCAGAAGCACACCACCGGCAGTCGACACGCCAAACGCGATAACGCCCATGGCGATAATCAACAGCGTCTTGGTCTGCAGGAAGTTCTCGGCACCCATCGTCAAGCCCACTGACGTTCCGAGGAAGATCGTTACGATGTTGATGATCTCGTTCTGCGAAGCCTTCGTCAAACGCTCGACCACCCCCGATTCGCGCATGATGTTACCAAGCATCAACATCGCTACCAGCGCCGATGCAGGGGGAACGACGAGAATCACAACTACCATGACCACGATAGCAAACACGATTCGCTCAAGCTTGCCGACGGGGCGCAGCGTCTTCATCCGGATAACACGCTCGGCATCCGTCGTCAGCCACTTCATGATCGGTGGCTGAATCAGCGGCACCAGCGACATGTAGGTATAAGCTGCAACAGCGATCGGACCAATCAGATGAGGAGCCAATTTGTTGGCGGTAAAGATCGAGGTCGGACCATCAGCGCCCCCGATAATACCGATGGACGCGCCCTCTCCCGGCGTGAACACGCCACTCATCACCGCAGCAAACATTGTCGCGAAAATACCAAGCTGCGCCGCCGCCCCCAACAACAGGGTGCGCGGATTAGCGATCAGCGGACCGAAATCCGTCAGAGCGCCAACACCCAAGAAGATAATTGGCGGAAACAACTCAAGATGAATACCTTGCGAAATGTAGTAATACAACCCACCCGGCACATGAACGAGGTTGTCAACATACGGCTCGTTCAACACGCCCATGGTCGGGATATTCGCCAGCAATGCACCGAAGGTGATCGGCAGCAACAGCAGAGGCTCGTATTCCTTCACGATGGCGAGATAAAAAAGGACAGCGCAGACTGCCCACATGATGACCATGCCGCCGGTAATCTGAGAGAACCCGGTCGACTGGGTCATCATCAGCATGAATTGCTCAATGATTCCAGACATGGTTTCCTCAGCTCAGTTGGATCAGGATTTGGCCTTCGGTGACGGCATCGCCTTCCTTGACCTGGATCGAGGCAACCGTACCAGCACAGGGCGCGCAGATCGGCGATTCCATCTTCATGGCTTCGAGAATGATGACTTCCTCATCCTTGGCGACTTGTTGGCCGACGGCAACGCGAACCTTCATGACCACGCCCGGCATCGGGCTGATAACAGACTGACCACCTGCGGCGGCGGCAACAGGTGCAGGCGCGGGAGCCGGGGCGGGGGCCGCGACAGGTGCAGCAACGGCAACAGCCGGCGCAGCTTGAACAGGCGCGGCGACGGGGGCAACGCCGCCTTCAACAACTTCAACGCCAACTTCGTACGTCTTGCCTTCCAGGGTGATCTTGAGCATCTTCATAATAAATTCCTTTTTTGCGTAACTAAAAACGGCACTTAGACTTTGTGTGAGGTATGGAGTCCAACGCGACCCTGTAGAGACCACGTCCAATCCATGCTGTCGATCGGACGGAACATGACGATGGTTGCAGACTTACCGAGTGTTTCATGTGTTGCAGCCGCCAGAATGGCTACCAGCTTCTCATCAGAGAGTCCCGGATGAATGGTCTTCGTCGCAGCCGGTGCGGCGTGCGCAACGGGCTTGGCCGGTGCTGCCGGCTTAGCCGGCGCAGCAGCAGGCTTCGACCTACCGTGGAACTGGTCAGGCGCAACGACCTGAAGGATACGGGCGATCAGAGTGCAAACGAGGGTGATACCGCCGAGGACGACGAATACCACCAACAGGCCGGTGAGCTGGAACTCTACCAACTCCCCCATCGTCGGCTTTTCTGAGAAACCGCCTTTCCCCTTACCCGGCACCTCGACCACCATCGCCTCGGTCTTCTGCGCACCTGCTTGCGCAGCGTCCTGTGGCACAGCGAGGTCCTTCACTGCCGGCTCAACGCCCTTGGCCGACGCGGTCGTTGCCGCATTTGAATCATGTTGGCTCATAGTGCTTTCTTGGATTTAACGTGGTAAAGATCGGGAACAACGGCTTTGAGGATCCGGGCCATCAGGTTGCAAACGAGGGTGATACCGCCGAGGACGACGAACACCACCAGCAAGCCGGTGACCTGGAACTCAATAAGTTCCCCCATTGTTGGCTTGGCCGAGAAGCCGCCCTTTGCCTGAACCTCCATCACCGCATCAGTCATCGTTTGCGTGTTTTCTTGCGCAGAATTCTGAACTGGTGAAATGTCCATCCCGCTCGGAGCAGCCGCGTCGTTTGCCGCAATAACGGCCATAACGCTGTTATTGCCGGTCATAGCGGAATCAACCCGTGCTTCTTGGGCGGCCGCGTCAAACGCTTGGTCAGCGAAATACGCAATGCCAACGACACGCGCGACCGCGTCTCGGACGGCGCAATCACGTCGGTGATCATGCCATGCTCGGCCGCTTGGTACGGTGACGCAAATTCCTTGCGGTACATCGCAATGAGCTCGGCTTCTTTCGCTTTTGGATCCTCGGCCGCCTCGATCTCCTTCTTGTAGATCACGCGAACCGCGCCTTCAGCGCCCATAACGGCAATTTCCGCCGTCGGCCAAGCGAAAACGAAGTCCGCTCCCATGTCCTTCGAACACATCGCCAGGTACGCGCCACCATAAGCTTTGCGCAGGATGACGGTGATCTTCGGCACAGTCGCTGCCGCATAGGAGAACAGCATCTTAGCGCCATGACGGATGATGCCACCCCGTTCCTGCGCGAGACCCGGCATGAAGCCGGGAATATCGACCAAAGTAACGAGCGGAATATTGAAGGCGTTGCAGAAGCGGATGAAGCGCGCACCTTTGTCGGACGAGTCCACATCAAGCGTGCCAGCCTTGACCATCGGCTGGTTGGCGATGATACCGACGACCATTCCATCAATGCGACCGAAGCCAACGATGATGTTCTTGGCGAAATCACGCTGAACTTCCAGGAAGTCGCCGCCATCGACCAAGCGCGCGATGACTTTCGAAACGTCAAGCGGATTCTTGATATCTTCGGGAACAAGCGCGTTCATGCCGTCGTCCGCTGCCACGTTCACGGCACTCGGAATACGGTGGGGAGGATCCTGCATGTTATTGAGCGGCAGGAACGACAAAAGCTTGCGCGTAATTTCAAGGGCATGCTTATCGTCATTAGCGATGAAATGGATGTTCCCGCTTACCGAGGCGTGGGCATCGGCGGTACCAAACATTTCGATCGGCGCTTCCTGGCCCGTAGCCGCCTTAATGACATCGGGACCGCAGATGAACATCTGCGCGCCCTTGCGGGTCATGATGAGAAAATCCATCAGCGCGGGACTGTATGCAGCACCACCTGCGCACGGGCCGGCAATAATCGCAATCTGAGGAACAAGACCCGACAGCTCTACGTTACGGTAAAACACCTGACCATAGCCGGAAAGCGAATGCACGGCTTCCTGGATTCGGGCACCACCGGAGTCATTGATGGCCACAACAGGGACGCCAAGATTAGAGGCGGTCTCCATGAGATCGCAGATTTTCTTGGCATGCATGCGCCCCAAGGACCCACCAGAGACGGTAAAGTCTTGGGAAAACGCCGCAACCGGACGCCCATCAACGTTGCCGACACCTGTGACCACGCCATCACCCGGCATCTTCTTGTGATCCATGCCGGTCGTATCATGATCGACGTGCATGCCCGCTTCCTGGAAAGAACCCGAATCGTAGAGTCCATCCAGACGATCCCGCGCACAGAGAAGACCTTTCTGGCGCCGTTTCTCGAGTTTATCCAGCCCCCCGCAAGCTAACGCATCCTTGCGGCGAGCATCCAACTCTTCTAAAAGTTCATTGCGGATTGCCATAAACGATTAATGCTCCTTGGCTTATTTCTGAGTGGTGCAAACCTCGGAGATGCCCCCAAGCGCCGAGCCTGTAGCGCGATCATCCGATGACCCCAAAAAGGTGCAGCTGCGCAACATCCCCCTCAGCCACACCGTTTTTATGGCCGCAGGAAACTCTTGGACTATTTTGTCGGAAATAAAAAAAGACCGAGCATCTGCTACACGGTCATTACACATCATTCCAACGGAAAGGACAGGAAGTCTTACGGCACCGAAGAAGTATACGCTCAGCACCTCTACCGGTCAATTGAACCAGACGGAGCAAGGCAATCAACCGAGGCTAACTGTTGCAACATAAGCGCATGATTCCATTGCCGCCAGAGCCGTACCGTACGCACCCAGACTCGCGGGTCAAGAGAGCGCCTCACCACGCTTCGCTCGTACCGCCTGGCTCAAACACCGCGCCGACGCCGCGCCTCATAAAGACATACGCCAGCCGCCACCGAGACGTTCAAACTTTGCACCGAGCCCATCATGGGAATCGTCACCAACTGGTCGCAGGTTTCGCGCGTCAGCCGACGCATGCCATCGCCTTCCGCTCCAAGCACCCAGGCCGTTGCTTGAGGCCATTCGGCTTCATACAACCCCTCATCGGTCTCCGCATCAGTCCCTATGATCCAGATATCCCGCTCCCGAAGTTCGCGCAGCGTCCGCGCCAGATTCGTCACAGTAATATATGGAACACTTTCGGCTGCGCCACTGGCAACCTTGATCGCCGTTTGCGTAAGCCCCACCGCCCGGTCCTTCGGCGCAATCACAGCATGAACCCCCGCCGCATCGGCAACACGCAAACAGGCGCCCAGATTATGGGGATCCTGCACGCCATCCAGAACAAGAAGAAAAGGGGGTTCTTCAAGCGTTTCCAGCACATCATCCAGCGACACGGGCCTCTTTTCGGAGGTCACTCTGGCGACCACGCCCTGGTGCCGACGCCCCCCCCCTGCCATCCCCTCAAGACGCTTTCCATCAACCGGCATTACACGAACCGACTGCAATTCAGCATGACGGATCAGATCCCGCGCACGCGCATCATGCCTATCCGCGTCAATGAATATCTCCACGACTGCTTCCGGTTGATGGCGCAGTTTGGCTGTAATGGCATGAAAACCGTAGATAAAGCTCGTGTTGGACATAATCACTCTCGATGTCGGCAAGGGGCGCGTATTCTAATACTCAATAGTCGCCTCCGACGAAACAACCTTTCGAATGACACCGAACCACACTTAACGGGATTTCCGTGGCGTAGTGCGTTTTTTTACCCCACCGACTGGAGTCGCTGCTTTTGACATGGATTCGCGGGGAACCTTCGCGATCGCTCCCCCTGTCTTGTGGGGATTGCTTCTCACCGCCTTATCCGAAGCGCTCTGTTGCCTGGGTTCGATATTTGAAACCTCGAAAGACAGCCCCTCGGACAAAGGATCGGCAAGAACAAAATCAATCCGCCCGCTTTCGAGGTCAGCACGAACAAGTTTCACCCGCAAACGATCACCCAAACGATAACGCTTGCCGGTGCGCTCCCCGAGCATCTGGTGCTTGGTGTTATCAAAAACGAAATAATCCTCGCCAAGTTCCGAAACGTGCACTAAACCTTCGACATAAACGGAATCGAGTGCGACGAATACACCGAACGGCGCAACCCCCGCAATCGTGCCATCAAACTCCTCGCCTATCCGATCGCGCATGTAATAACACTTCAGCCACACCTCGACGTCACGTGTCGCTTCATCGGCGCGTCGCTCTGTCATGGAGCAATGAAGTCCAACCGCATCCCAATCGCCAGGCGAATACTGCTTGCCATCGAGCACCGCTTTAATAGCGCGATGTATCAGCAAATCGGGATACCGCCTGATCGGCGACGTAAAGTGGGTGTAGTGCTCATACGAAAGGCCGAAATGCCCGACATTGTCCGGACTGTAAACCGCTTGCCGCAGCGAGCGAAGCATTACAGTTTGCAGCAACGCCGCATCCGGGCGAGACTTCACTTTCTCAAGCAGGGCCGCATAATCCTTGGCGGTTGGATCATCCCCGCCTGACAGGCTTAAACCAAACTCTTTAAGAAAGCTACGCAACCCTTCCAGTTTTTCGAGCGTTGGGCCTTCGTGAATTCGATACAAGCAGGGTTGCTTGTTCTTTTGCAGAAAATCCGACGCACACACATTCGCAGCCAACATGCACTCTTCGATCAAGCGATGCGCATCGTTGCGTTGAACAGGAACGATGCTGTCGATCTTGCCCTGCTTGTTGAAGACCATCATCGTTTCGGTTGTCTCAAAATCTATGGCCCCACGCTTGCCACGAGCGCTTTGCAACACCTTGAAAAGCGCATAAAGATCCTGCAACCCCGGCTGCAATCCTTTATGCAAATCGGTATCAGCCTCAAGGCTGCCTGAAAGCCATCCCCAAACCTGCGTATACGTCAATCGGGCCTTCGAACGAAAAATTGCCGGATAAAACCGATAGTCTTTGATCGCACCGCCCGAACTAATGTCCATATCGCATACCATCGCCAGGCGGTCGACATCCGGCTTGAGCGAACATAAGCCGTTCGAGAGCTTCTCCGGCAACATCGGTATCACCCGCCGCGGGAAGTAAACGGAATTACCCCGTTCCGTCGCATCACGGTCCAATGCCATACCGGGCGCGACATAATGACTAACATCGGCAATCGCCACGACAAGACGCCATCCACGTCCTTTTTTCTCGGCAAACACCGCGTCGTCAAAGTCCTTGGCACTCTCGCTATCGATCGTCACCAAGGGAATATCCCGCAAATCCTTGCGATCGGCCCACTCGGATTTCCTGATTCGAGTGGGCAGCGCATTGGTTTCCTCAAGCGCCACAGGCGAAAACTCGAAAGGCAGATCGTGCTTCCGCAGCGCGATCTCTATTTCCATACCAGGATCAGCATAGTTACCGAGAACTTCAACGATGCGCCCCAAGGGCTGAGAATGCCGGGAGGGCTGCTCGACAATCTCGACCATCACCACCTGCCCCGATTTCACATCCTTAACTTCATTCGCCCTTTTTTTACCCTCCTGACCCTTGCGCGCAGCAACGACCAGAATGTCCTGATTGATTCGCTTGTTTTCCGGCACAACAAGGGTAATTCCATGCTCAATCAATACGCGCCCAACAACCCGACTATTTGCCCGCTCGGTTATTTCAACGATCACGCCCTCACGGCGCCCCTTGCGATCGATACCGGAAACCCTCGCCAGAACCCGGTCGCGATGCAGCACGCCAGACATCTGCTTGGCATCAAGAAACAGGTCCTCGCCGCCATCATCGGGCACCAAGAATCCATACCCGTCAGCGTGCCCCTCCACATGCCCCGCAATAAGACTCGCCCGCTCGGGAACGATGTACGCCTCTTTGCGATTTCGCATCAACTCGGCACTGCGCTCCATCGCGGCCAAGCGTCTCTGAAAAACCTCGTACTCATCGCGACGAATATCGAGCAAAGCGCAAAGCTGCTCAAATTTGACCGGTTTGGCTTGCGCTTCGATGATTTGCAGGATGTACTCGCGCGAAGGGAGGGGCAGTAAATACTTCGTCGCCTCACGTTGGAGAAATGGATCACTTTTTCTAATCTTTGATAATTTTTTTATTGACATTTTTTTTAGTTCCTATAAAATGTTTCCTTCTTCGGAAACGCCCAGGTGGCGAAATTGGTAGACGCGCTAGGTTCAGGTCCTAGTGGTGGCAACACTGTGGAGGTTCGAGTCCTCTCCTGGGCACCAAACAGTTTCTAAAGAAAAACTTTTACAAACCCCGACGAACTTTGTTCCCGGGGTTTTTTGTTGTCCATTAAAGTTCAATTTTTGCCGAATCTCTTTCGCCACGACAGCCTTTCTTATTGCGTTTTAACGCTATCTAAAATTTCAGCTTCTGCGTCCAGCGAAATGGCCTCTATTACGATTTTTCATACAGAGGCCAACACTCCCTGCTTCCAGCACTCTTGCCAGCCTCACAAGTAGCGCACCGCATTCTCGAAATTCATCTTCGTAACCGGCACGTCGGAGCGAGCTACGCGCCCAACAATGAACGCCCGTTGCAAAACCGGCACGCCCATCAGCCGGGCTTCAGAAAAAGCGATTCGTGAAGCACCGCCCCCCAATCCGGCTGTTTTCTCATCAAGGACAATATTCATCGAGTCGACGAGAAACTGGCGCCGCTCAACTTGGAAATACTTTTCCGGATGCTCTAGCACGCCGCGCAACATTTCGAGTTCGGTTTCCAGAACATCCTTTGGGCTTCCCAACTCTTCGAGTTGCCGTTCATTTTCCAGAAGAGCCGCCTCAAGCTTTGACTGCTCTCCCACGCTCGAAGGAGGACTACCCAACACGCTACCCAATCCAGGCCCCTGCTGGCGAAGAAGACGCAGACGCGCTCGAATCAGCGACCGGTTGTCCTCCAACTCACGTCGCTCGGTACGCTCCTCAGCAATTTCAGACATCGCCTGTGCAACGAGGTATTCAAACACCTGCGTCCCGAGAATGTGCCGAACCTCCGCTTCGGATTGCCCGCAAATACGCACCCGATGATCGGAAAAGCTAACAACCGTTTTGGTCGAGTCGAGTACACCACCCGCGTCTTGCAAAGAAATGGCATTTGCTTGCTGCTCGGCAAACGCCATGCCCAGGATGAAATACACTTCCCCCAAACCGGGATACTTGTCAAAAAGCGTACGCAGGTTGGTCGACCTCGCCAAGACTACAGGCACATCTGAAGCGGATACAAAAAAAGCCTTGAGCTCGGGCAGAGAAGCCCACTGAGCAGCAGACACCTCGATTGCTCCGGGCAACTCACTGTTCGCCTCGCGCAAATAGGCAACCGTTGTTTTTACTGCGGGCAGAAGACTCTCTTCCGCGAGGGGAAGCAACTTCAAGCGCGGATTCGTCAAAGAGATGGCCTTATCGACGATCTTCCTCAACTCACTATCCGGGTCCGCCTCGCGATGGTGATCCAATTGCGACGGCCGACTCTTGAACCAGTCAAGAATTCCCATACCAACAATACCTTCGCGCATTTAAAACACACAAACAAAATACCTACGCGCCAGAGCTAACGCAAGCACCCGAGAAGACAGCCATCCCCACTCCATTGCAACGCGCGAGAAAAACACAGCCGATAAACAAGAAAAGCCGGAAAATTCCGGCTTTTCACAACGGCCAAACGGAAGCTCATTCAAACGGATGGCGTCGAAGAATCGTCTCGCTACGCTCGGGGCCGGTGGAAATAATATCGATCGGCACGCTACACAATGCCTCGATACGCTCCAGATAGGCACGGGCAGCTACAGGGAGGCCGGCATACGATTTCACTCCAACCGTCGATTCGCTCCAACCGGACAATGTCTCGAAAACCGGCTCACAGCCGGCAACCTCATCAGCCCCCATCGGGAGCAGATCAACGACCTTACCATTCAACTTGTAGCCCGTGCAGATCTTCATTTCCGACAAGCCGTCGAGAACATCGAGCTTGGTGATGCACAAACCGGTCATACCGTTGATCAGAATCGAACGCCGAAGAGCTGGGATATCAAACCATCCGCAGCGACGCTTGCGCCCGGTGACCGTACCGAACTCCCGGCCGACCTGCGACATTTGAAAGCCCGGCATCCCGGCTGTCTCGATATCGAGCTCGCTTGGGAAAGGGCCTCCGCCGACACGGGTGCAATAAGCCTTCGTAATCCCGAGAACGTAATGCAACATACCCGGCCCGATCCCCGACCCCGCAGCCGCCTGCCCAGATACGCAATTGGACGACGTTACGAACGGGTAGGTGCCGTGGTCAATATCAAGCAACGCACCCTGTGCCCCCTCGAACAGGAGGCTCTGGCCGTTCTTGTTGGCCTCGTACAGAGCGGCCGACACATCGACGACCATTGGCTTGATAACTTCAGAGTCAGCCAGCGCTTGCGCCAGCACCTGCTCATAATCAACCGCCTCGGCCCCGAGATATTTGGTCAGCACGAAGTTGTGATAATCGAGATTTTCCTTGAGCTTCTCTGCAAAACGCTCTGGATAGAACAAGTCGTAAACCCGCAAGGCGCGTCGCGCCACCTTGTCTTCATAGGCCGGTCCAATCCCCTTGCCTGTTGTTCCGATCCGCGAATCGGGGCTACGTGCCGCCTCGCGCGCCCGATCGAGCGCCGAATGATACCCAAGGATCAGAGGACAGCCCGGACTGATTTTGAGCCGGGACCGCACCTCAATGCCCCCAGTCTCCAGTTCGCCGATTTCCTTGATCAGGTGATGAATGTCGAGTACAACCCCGTTCCCGATAAAACAATTTACTCCGTCGCGCACGATACCCGACGGAACCAGATTAAGTTTGTATGTCTTATCGCCGACGACCAGCGTATGACCGGCGTTGTGCCCCCCCTGAAAGCGGACAACGCCACGGGCATGATCAGTCAACCAGTCAACGATCTTGCCCTTCCCTTCATCGCCCCATTGCGCGCCCACCACCAAGACATTTTTTGCCATTTCGCTCAATTCCTGTTAATTGCCTGAATAATCCAATCACCACTGTGCCGGACCAGGCAACGGTCGCACAGCGGGCCTTCATTTGCGGATTCACCAGGCAGGAGTTCGACGACAATCTCACCCGCGGCACGCAAGGCGTTGATTTCGGATTGTAGCGACACATCCCCCCCGGAGAACGGGGCCAAGACAGCCCCGGCCGCCTCGCCCTTCGGCGCCAAGCGAGCGACCTCCCGCAAATCAAAGGAGAAACCAGTAGCCGGACGAGCACGGCCAAACGCCTTGCCAACACCGTCGTAGCGCCCCCCAAGAGCTATCGGACTCGGGAACCCCGGGTAATAAGCAGCGAAGACGATACCATTGTGATAGTGATAGCCGCGCAAATCGGCAAAATCGAAGGAGAGTGGCAACTCGGGCAACGCATTGCGAAGGCGCCGCATCGTTTCGAGCGCCGAGACAATCTCCGGCAAAGCGGGAAGAACCTGAGCAGCCAATTCGAGCACGTCGTCACCCCCGTAGAGCTCTGGCAAACGCATTAGTGCCGACCGGCAAAACTCGGGCAATGAAGAGCACGCTTCCGCCAGCCCGGGAACATCCTTGACCTGAAGCAGAAGTAGAATCTGCTCTTCTGTTTCGGCGTCCAGCCCGGCTGCGCGTACCAAAGCCCGAAACACGCCAACGTGGCCGATATCTATCCGCGTTGCGGGTGTCCCAACCGCCGCCAACGACGACGCCATCAGCCTGATAACTTCAACATCGGCCTCCAGGCCGGAGTAGCCATAAAGCTCCGCGCCTATCTGCACCGGTTCCCGGCTCGCTGCTTGCGAAGCGGGAAGCGTATGCAAAACGCTATCGCAATAACAGAGACGCGCCACGCCTTGCCGGTTAAGAAGATGAGCATCAATTCTCGCGACCTGGGGTGTCATGTCGGCACGCACACCAAGAGTCCGGCCTGAAAGCTGATCAACCAATTTGAAGGTACGCAACTTGAGATCAGAACCCGACCCAGTCAGCAGGGAATCCAGATATTCCAGCAACGGGGGCATAACGAGTTCATAACCATGCCCCCGAAAAATGTCCAATATTTTCCGGCGCAAACGTTCAATGCACGCTGCCTCTTGCGGCAGTGCATCAGCAATGTATTCGGGCAACAACCAGTTCATCTAAAAACCATGATTAGAATAATTCCTGCCAAGATCGAGGCCAAACCCACGAAACGTAGCTGACCATCTTTGAGCTGAATCAAGCGACGAAACGTATCGCGCCATGCCGCTGGAGCTGCAAGCGGCATGATGCCTTCTATCACGAGCATCAACGCCAGTGCGAGAACTAGGGAATCGGTCATTTAACCGATCTATCCCCGCCTTTGCTGACGTTCTTCATGTATTTGAAGAAGTCAGAACTCGGTTCGACGACTACGACATCCGACTTATTCCTGAAGGCACCTCGGTACGCTTCAAGACTACGGTAGAAAGCGTAAAACTCTGGATTCTGGTTGAATGCCTGAGCGTAAATGGCAGCGGCTTTCGCATCTCCGTCCCCTTTGACTTTTTGCGCATCGCGGTAAGCTTCGGCGACGATCACTTCGCGTTGTCGATCTGCATCAGCCCTAATCTTTTCCGCCTCAGCAGACCCTTCCGAACGAAGTTCATTGGCGACCCGCTTGCGCTCGGCTTCCATCCTGCGATAGACCGACTCGCTGACCTCCGTCGGCAAATCGACGCGCTTGACCCGAACATCAACGATCTGAACACCGATCTTCCTGGCATCGAGATCGGCCTTTTGGCGCATTTGCTCCATGATTTTGTCCCGCTCGCCGGACACGACATCATGAACGGTGCGCTTCCCGAACTCCTCGCGCAAGCCGGCGTTAACAGTCTGTGATAAACGGGTCTTGGCCCGGGATTCATCCCCCGCGACAGAAACGTAGTAGAGCTTCGGGTCGACAATCCGCCATTTCACGTACG
Organism: Propionivibrio limicola; assembly: GCF_009469695.1. Classification (GTDB taxonomy): domain Bacteria; phylum Pseudomonadota; class Gammaproteobacteria; order Burkholderiales; family Rhodocyclaceae; genus Propionivibrio; species Propionivibrio limicola. The sequence goes on along the minus strand of NZ_SSSR01000002.1, from coordinate 336,523 downwards.
AATCAACCAGAACGTTTTTCTTCTCGGAGGTAATAAAACGCTCCGGCTCGGCACTGTCAAGCGTCAAGATCCGCTTGTCGAAATAGCGGACGTTCTGGATCAAGGGCCACTTGAAATACAGACCGGGCTCGGCAATGACTTCGCGCACCTCCCCCAACTGGAAAACAACCGCATGTTGGCGCTGGTCAACCGTGAACATGGACATACTGAGAACGACCAAGACCGCTGCGGCAATCGCAGAAACAAAATTCAGACTTGCTTTCATTATCGAGCCTCCCGGTCACGCGACCGCAAAGCGTCTCGAGAGCGCAAATCCGAGCGATCCGACGACGGTTGCGACTGAGAGACATTCGGCAAAACAGGAGCACCGTTCGATGCAGAGGAATCCGGACCACTGACCGTGACTCCCTGCATCAGTTTGTCCAGCGGAAGGTAAAGCAGATTCCCCTGCCCCTTGGCATCAATCATCACCTTGCTCACGTTCGAATAAACCTGCTGCATCGTTTCGAGATAAAGGCGGTTACGCGTCACCTCGGGTGCTTTTGCATACTCGGCCTGAAGTTGCTTGAATCGGCTCGCATCACCCTCGGCCGTGGCAACCAGGCGTTGCTTATAGGCTTCGGCTTCTTGCATCAAGCGGGCGGCCGTACCTCTAGCCTTCGGGATAACGTCATTCGCGTACGCTTGGCCCTCATTCTTCTGGCGCTCCCGATCCTGCCCGGCTTTGACGGCGTCATCAAACGCCGCTTGAACCTGCTCCGGAGGTTGCGCATTCTGCATTGTCACTTTTGAAATCAGGATACCGGTCTTGTAACGGTCAAGGATCTGCTGCATGAGTTCGGACGCCTTTACAGCAATCTGTTCGCGCCCTTCGTAAAGGACAAAGTCCATCTTGCTTTTGCCGACTATCTCCCGAATAGCGGTTTCGGCCGCTTGCATCACCGCCTCGTCGGGGGTCCGATTCTCGAAAATATATTCAACAGGATCCTTGAGGATATACTGCACTGCAAACTGGATGTTAATGATATTTTCATCATCCGTCAGCATCAGCGCCTCTTTCAACACTTTGTTTCTCTCGCTACCGCGATAGCCGACTTCAACGGTCCGAACACCGGAAATATTAACCAGTTCGTGCGACTCGATCGGATAAGGCAAGCGCCAGCGCAGCCCCGACTCGGTGCTCTCCTTGTATTCGCCAAACCGGAGAACAAGCCCACGTTGCGAGGCATCAACAATATAAAACCCGCTGGCCAGCCAGAGGACAACGACAAGTCCAACGACCATCCCGATACCGCCCCCCAAAAACTTGGGATCGATATTACGCGAAATGCGACCACCGCCGTCATTGCCCCCGCCCGACCGCCCCAGCTTGCCGAACAGACGGCGATTTAGATCGCGCCACATCTCCTCAAGATCGGGCGGCCCCTGGTTTGGGCGTTTACCGCCACCATTTTCACTGCCTCGATTCCCCCACTGCGGATCGTTGAGCGACATAAGAACTCCAATGGTTGAGATCATAGCGAGAACTTGAACCCGGAAAATTGACAGGGTATAAAGACAGATCAGCGGCCTTCGGCCGAACGCGAAGACTGGATCTTTTCGAGTGCGATTTCGGTCAGTGCATCACGCAACAATGACAAGCCATCACCACATTTAGCACTCAAGCGAACGCGTGTAATTCTACCATACTCGTCCCGCTCGACAGCCGGCGGCAGCCCGGTCAAATCCTGCTTATTGAGGACCATCAACTGGCGAACCCCACTCGCGCCAATCTCCTCAAGCACCTTATTAACCTCGGCAACCTGATCATCCCGTGCCGGACTCGCCGAGTCGACAACGTGCAGCAATAAATCAGCCTGCGACGTCGCTTCAAGAGTAGCGTGGAACGCGGCGACGAGAGAATGCGGCAAGTCACGAATGAAACCGACCGTATCCGAGATGACAATGTTACCAGCCTCACCCAGCCAGAGTTTGCGGGAAGTTGTGTCGAGCGTCGCGAAAAGCTGGTTGGCCGCATACGCTCCGGCATGAGTCAATGCGTTGAAAAGTGTAGACTTCCCGGCATTTGTATAGCCGACCAACGAAACAGACAACATTTCATTTCGAGAACGCGCCTTACGCTGAACGCCTCGCTGCCTTTCCAGCTTCTGCAAACGCTCGCGCAGGACCTTGACTCGCTTGCCGAGAAGACGACGGTCGGTTTCCAACTGCGTTTCGCCCGGACCGCGCAGACCAATACCACCCTTCTGACGTTCCAAGTGCGTCCAGCCCCGCACCAGCCGCGTGGCCAAATGATCGAGCTGAGCGAGTTCAACCTGTAATTTACCCTCGGAGCTTTGCGCACGCTGCGCGAAAATGTCCAGGATCAAGCTTGTCCGATCGATAACCCGGCATTTCAATGCACGCTCAAGATTTCGCTCCTGCGCCGGCGACAGTTCGTGATTAAAGATGACGAGATTGGCTTCGTGAGCCGCAACCTCCGCTGCCACCTCTTCGACCTTGCCTTTGCCGGCGTAGGTCGCCGAATCAGGGCTTTGACGGCGACCGAAAACCTCAGCGCATACTTGAGCACCAGCGGATTCGGTCAGCAGGCGAACCTCTTCCAACTGCTCAGCGATATCGTCGGTGCCAAAATCGAGCTGAACAATCACCGCACGCTCGCCCGCGGCGGGACGTTCAAACATGGGATTCTTTTTCTGGAAAAAGCAAAAGAGTCCCGCTTAAGCCAGCGCCAAGCGGGGACTCTGTAACCAAGAGACAAGAACGCAGAAACAAAGCAAACATGCACTGCAAAAATCAGGACTCGCCACTACCGTCCTGCTGGAAGTTCACCGGACGCGAGGGAACAACCGTGGAAATAGCATGCTTGTATACCATCTGGGTTACGGTATTCTTGAGCAGAATGACGTACTGATCAAACGACTCGACCTGCCCCTGCAACTTGATGCCATTGACCAAGTAGATTGAGACCGGCACGTGTTCGCGACGCAGGACGTTGAGAAACGGGTCTTGTAACATCAGTTGCCCTTTAGTGCTCATGGTTCGAACTCCATGTTGTTGGTGTTGGATAGCGACTGGTAGAGCTTAATTGATTTTCATCGCGATTACCACAACGGCTATCGCCCTCTTTAAGGGCAAAAGCCTCGCAAAGCAGAAAAACAAACCAAGTTGGAAACTACTTGCCCCGTCCGGCCTTGGGCTTCACCGTCGTTGATGCCCCTTTCAATGTCGTCCTCACTGTCCGTTGCCCCGCCTTATTTGGCGATGACTTGCCCGCAGCAAGCGACCGCCCCCGGTTCAATGACGGTGCATCTCCCTGCGATTTCGGTTTCGGCTTCCGGCGCGTCGTTTCCGGCGGCTTGCGTTCGGCAAAGGGGTTATCCGAAATATTGAACTGGATACGCAAAGGCGTTCCTTGCAAACTGAACACTTCGCGGAATACATGCTCAAGATAACGGCGATAGGAGTCCGGTACTTTGTCCAGCGCATTTCCATGAATGACGATCACTGGCGGATTGCGTCCACCTTGATGCGCATAACGTAACTTCGGACGGAAAATACCGCCTCGTGGCGGCGATTGCTTGGCGACGGCATCGATAAGGGTACGTGTAAGCTTCGGTGTCGCAAGATCTGCCGTTGCCGCCTTATAGGCCGCATCGACCGAGCGGAACACGGCTTCGAGCCCCTGCCCATTGAGCGCCGAGACATAGTGAAAATTGGCAAAACTGAGAAATTTCAGTTTAGCTTCGAGATCAGCCTTGATCTGGTCGCGATCATAGGGGTCAAGACCATCCCACTTATTGACGGCCACAACCAGCGCGCGGCCGGACTCGACGATAAAGCCGGCGATATGGGCGTCCTGGTCCGAGATATCCTGCCGGGCATCGAGAACGAGTACAACCACGTTCGCATCTTCGATCGACTGCAACGTCTTGATAACCGAAAACTTTTCAATGGTTTCAAAAACCTTGCCCTTGCGCCGCAAACCGGCCGTATCGATCAACGTATATTTCTTTCCGCCCCGTTCAAAATCGACGTAGATCGAGTCGCGGGTCGTTCCCGGCATGTCGAAAGCAATCACCCTCTCCTCGCCAAGCAGAGCGTTGATCATCGTGCTCTTGCCAACGTTCGGGCGTCCAACGATGGCCACTTTAAGCACATCGCTTTCTGCCTCGTTTTCGTCAGGTTCGGGGAAAGGCTCAAGCGCCAGTTCAATCAGGCCGCGCACCCCTTCGCCGTGCGACGCAGAAATAGCCAGAGGCTCTCCCAAGCCAAGTTCATGAAAATCGGCGATAACAACGCCATGATTCATGCCTTCAGACTTATTAACCGCCAGGAAAACGGGCCGATCGACCTTGCGCAGTTTGTTCGCAATTTCCTTGTCGAGTGCGGTGACACCAACCCGGCCGTCGACGACAAAGACGATGGCGTCCGCTTCAGCGATCGCCTGCTCCGCCTGGCGTGCCATTTCGTGCATGATGCCGTCTTTGGCGAGAGGTTCGAACCCCCCTGTATCGACGACTAGATAAGGCTTGCTACCCACCTTGCCATGGCCGTAGTGGCGATCACGCGTCAAGCCGGGCATGTCGGCAACAAGTGCGTCACGCGTTTTGGTCAGACGGTTAAAAAGGGTCGACTTACCAACATTCGGACGACCAACGATTACGATGGTGGGTTTCATTGAGCCTCAATGGCGTAAACACCGCCTTTGCTGGTTTGTACAAGTAACGTGCCGTCAGCCGTCTGCAGATTGCCAACAACCGGACTACCGTCGGTGGCCAAACGGACAGCGAACGAGCCGTCCTCACGATTCAGAAAATGAACAACCCCTTGGACATCGGCAACGGCAACCAGTCCTCGATGATCAACCGGCGCCGTAACGCGACGCAGTGACAACGCGTCCTGCTTCCACAGGCTTGCACCACTGGCCATATCGAGCGCGTGGACGGCCCCCTTGTCGTCCGTCACATAGAGGTGGCGCTTGGCGATTGTCAGCCCGGCCGCGCTCGACATATCGCGCGCCCAGACGAGATTGCCATTGCCGAGATCGAAACAGGCCACCCGGCCCTGATAGGCAACCGCGCAAACCGCACGCCCCGCAATAACGGGAGCACTGGTAATGTCCGCCACGCGCTCAAGCTCTGTCGCTCCCTTTGGCAACGCAACCGTCCCTTCCCAGACAGCAGCGCCGTTGGCGACACTCACTGCGATCAGCTTACCGCCGGGAAACCCGGCAAACACGTATTTGCCTTCAATGACAGGACTGGCGGTCACCCGCAACGAGAGCGCAGGCGTTGGTCGCTGGAAAATCCACTTACGCCTGCCGTCGACGACGTCATAGGCAGCCAACCGGTTATCGCCGGTGCGAATCACAACCAGCCCCTCTCCCAGCGCAGGCGGAGCCAGAATCTCGCTCGTCGCTTTCGCTTGCCAGACGAGCTTGCCGTCATCGGTAGAAAACGCCAGCAGAAGCCCCTTCGGCGAACCCACGACGACGAGATTCCTGTCAGCACCAACGCCACCGGAGAGCGGCTGCCCGGCATTGATTTTCCAAACCTGCTTGCCGTCGTCTATGCGCGCCAAACTGCCATCACTGCCAGCCGCATAAACAGTTGAGCCCACCACGGCCGGTGTAAAAGCATAAACATCGGCCTTGCCGATACTGTCTCGCCAAACGACCCGTGCTTCCGCCGTCGCCTTGAACGGTTTGAGTTCAGCCATTTTCGGCCCCGAACTGGCAAACGGATTGATCGCGTCAAGCGCTGAACATCCAGCGAGCAATGCGCCCAGAAGAGCGACAACAATACCTCTTTTCGTCATTGCTTGCTCTCGCCTAGCGAATCGATCTTCTGCTGCAAAAGCTCGCGCTGAACCGCGTTCGACTGCAACTGCCAACCCTGCTCGACTTTCTGAGCGCCGTTGTTTTCCGAAGCAGAGGACAAAGCCGACATCGCTTTCTGATAAGCGGTTTCGGCTTCGCCCTTCTTACCCTGCGCGAGCAGAATATCGCCGCGCAACTCCGCAAACCGCGCGGCGAATCCCGGCGTCGATTCGCCTTCCAGTTGCTTGAGCGCCTGCTCGAACTCCTTCTCGTCGCTCAACAGGGAGGCCGCGCGTAGCCTGCCGAGGTCGCGCAATTCATCCTTGCCATTTTCCGCCACCCAGATGAGTTGAAGCTTCGCCGTCTTGGCATCACCCGCCTCGACCATTGCCTTGGCCGCCGACAAAGCCCCGAGCGGCGCGTAAGCCGTGCCACCGAATTTCTCCAGCAACTCACCGCTTGCCGCCTTGACGCGCTGGGAATCACCGACCTGCACCGCCTGCTGCAGAGCGTTAAAGACCACTCCGGCCTGAGCCGCCTGATTGCGCTGGTACCAGTTCCACCCCTGCCAGGCCAGAATGACCAGAGCAGCCGCCGTGAGGAGATTGGTGATCAACCCGCCATACTGTTTCCACCAGGCCTTGATCTCGGCCAGTTGTTCCTGCTCTTCAAGATCGTAAGTAGCCATCAAGCTTCATCCTCATCAAAAAAAGAGTTCATGATCTCGTCGGCCACCTGATCGACGCCGACACGTTTTTGCTCGCCACCTTCGGCACGCAGGGATTTCAATGTCACTTCCCCCGCACTCGCCTCATCATCGCCGATGATGATCGCGAATGTCGCCCCCGAAGCGTCGGCTTTCTTCATTTGCGACTTGAAGCTCCCGCCGCCACAGTTGAACAGCACATCGATTCCCTGGTCCCGCAGCGACTCAGCCACGCGGGGCGCCAGACGCGAGGCGGCTTCCCCTTGATGCACGAGGAAAACATCAGTCCCCTCAAGCTCCGGCTCGCCGCCCGATTCGCGAATCAAGGTCACCAGACGCTCGACGCCCATGGCAAAACCGCACGCCGGCGTCGCTTTGCCTCCCAACTGCTCGACCAAACCATCATAGCGACCACCCGCACACACCGTCCCCTGTGCACCAAGGCGGTCGGTCACCCACTCAAAAACGGTCAGGTTATAGTAGTCGAGGCCACGCACGAGGCGGGTATTGATTTCGTAGGGGATACCGACATCGCGCAGCACCTGTTGCACCCCCTCGAAGTGCGCCATCGACTCAGCGCCAAGGTGTTGCATCAGACGTGGCGCGCCAGCAATCATCTCTTGCATCGCTGGGTTCTTGCTGTCGAGAATACGCAACGGGTTGGTGTAGAGACGCCGCTTGGCATCCTCATCAAGCAAATCGACGTATTTCTCGAAATAGCCAACCAGCTCGGCGCGGTACTTTGCGCGCTCCTCAAGCTGGCCCAGCGTGTTGAGCTGCAGCTTGATGCCATCGAGGCCGAGATCATCCCACAGACGCGCGCCCATCAGGATGTGTTCCGCGTCGATATCCGGGCCGTTGAAACCAAATGCTTCGATACCGACCTGATTGAACTGGCGGTAACGCCCCTTTTGCGGCCGCTCGTGACGGAACATCTGGCCCATGTAGTACAAGCGCTGCGGACGCTGCACGGCGAGATTGTGCTGAATGACCGCCCGCACGCAACCGGCCGTACCTTCGGGCCGCAAGGTCAACTGTTCGCCGTTCAGGCTGTCCTCGAAGGAATACATTTCCTTCTCGACGATATCGGTCACTTCGCCGATTGCCCGCTTGAACAGCGGCGTCGGCTCAACGATCGGCAGACGGATCGGGCGGTAGCCGTAGCTCTTCAACCAGCCACGGACGGTTTCTTCGAAAAGCTCCCAGAATTCGGCTTCGTCCGGCAGGATATCGTTCATCCCGCGCACGGACTGAATGTTTTGACTCATAACTAGATTACGCTCTTTCTTCTATAGGTTCGTGCCACGTAGCGATCCACGATGGCGATAAATTCCTGGGCGATATTGTCGCCGCGCAAGGTAACGGTTTTGACGCCGTCCTCGAAAACCGGTGCCGCCGGCATTTCCCCGGTCCCCGGCAGACTGATGCCGATATTGGCGTGCTTGCTTTCCCCGGGTCCGTTCACGATGCACCCCATCACCGCCAGCGTCATGTTCTCGACACCGTCAAACTCGGCCCGCCACGCGGGCATCTTGTCGCGCACATGATTCTGGATCGTCTGCGCCAGCTCCTGGAAGAACGTGCTTGTCGTCCGTCCGCAACCGGGGCAGGCCGTCACCATCGGCGTGAAAGCACGCAACCCCATGGTCTGCAGGATTTCCTGCGCGACGACCACCTCCTGTGTACGTCTTCCGCCCGGCTCAGGTGTCAGCGAAACACGGATGGTGTCACCAATACCTTCCTGCAACAAAACGGCCAATGCCGCTGTCGAGGCCACAATCCCTTTCGAGCCCATACCGGCTTCGGTCAGCCCCAGATGCAATGCGTAATTCGACTGACGCGACAACTCGCGATAAATGGCGATCAGATCCTGCACGCCGGAAACCTTGCACGAAAGAATGATGCGATCGGCCGACAGGCCCAATTCCTCGGCCTTGGCCGCCGACTCCAGCGCCGACGTAACCATGGCTTCGCGCATGACGCCAACCGCGTCGAGCGGCTGGACGCGCTGTGCGTTCGCATCCATGATGCGCGCCAGCAATTCCTGGTCGAGGCTGCCCCAGTTCACGCCGATACGCACCGCCTTGTCGTACTTGCCGGCAATTTCAATCATCTGCGCGAACTGTTCATCGCGCTTCTTGCCATGACCGACGTTGCCGGGATTGATGCGGTATTTGGCCAGCACCTGCGCGCACTCTGGATGATCCGCCAGCAGCCGATGCCCGTTGTAGTGAAAATCGCCAATCAATGGCACATCGACGCCCAGGCGATCGAGCTGCTCGCGAATCGCCGGCACAGCGGCGGCCGCCTCCGGTGTATTCACCGTGATGCGAACGAGCTCGGAACCGGCACGTGCCAATTCGGCGCACTGAAGAGCCGTCTTTACGGCATCGGCCGTATCGGTATTGGTCATTGACTGGACGACCACCGGTGCGCCCCCCCCGACAACAACTTTTCCCACTTTGACGGCCCGCGTCGGCCGTCGTTGAACGATCTGGTTATTCATGGTCATTCAAGCGTCAGGCGCGCAACGTTATCCTTGCTGCGCTGCGAAAAATCGACATCCTTACCGTTGTAGTTCAAAGACACGTAACCGGCATTTCCGATGGTCAGCGCGAAAGGCGGCTGCCCCTCAACCACCCGCTGCGAACCCGCCGCGTTGAGCTGGGAGAAAATTACCTCGCCCTTGCCGTTACGGATCTCGACCCAGGAAGACTGCGCGAATCTGAATTTCAATTGCCCGACAACAGCGCCGTCGGCGCGCCCAGCCGCTTCTAATGGACCGGCCGGGGCCACCGCCGCGGGCACAGGCGCATCAGCCTGCGGTGGTTGAACGGGGGCCGCAGGGGCCTCGATCGCCGGTTCTGTCGACGACTCCGCCGGAGCCACTTCCTGGCCGGAAACCGCAGCGCCGGCGGCCTCTCCGACATCACTCGCCTCAGGTTCTACCTGGCTTGATGACGGCTCTGCCGACGGCAAGAACGAAAACGACGTCCGGAAAAAATCCGCCGGGACAAAAATATAAGCAGCAATCGCCAATGCCAGTACGACCAAGCCCAGAACCACCTTGATCCAGTCGCATCGCTCGATGCGAGCCCGCAAACCGAGCTTGACGGGCGTTCCGGCTGCAATTTCAAGCGCCGCGTTCTGCGGCAACGAAGCAGACGCCAGCGCACTCATCAACGGCAACGCATCAAGGCCCAGTTGACGCGCATAGTTGCGCACGAAGCCGCGCGTGATCGTCTCGCAGGGCAGATCGGCCCAGTTTTCGCTCTCGATCGCTTCGACCTGATGGGGCGTGATCTTGAGCATTCGCGACATCTCGGCAACGGACCAGCCAGCCGCCTCCCTGGCCATCCGCAATTGCGGCCCGACAATGCCTTTGGCTTGCGCCGATTCGGCATCGCTGCTTGACGGATCACCACCCTGCCCCGGGATATCACTTATCGGTTGCGCAGGTGTCACCTCACCGTTCATTCGAAATTCCCTTTCAAAAATGCCTGATACTCGGGCGACTCGGGGAAACTGCGCCGCAACCTTGCGGCGATTGCACTTTCAGCGGCCTTGTCACCGAGTTGCCGTTCAATCCGGAGCGCCAACCACAAGACCTCGGCCGGAACGCGCTCCGATCGAATGACGCCGGACAAATATTTTCTCGCCGCATCGTAATTGCCGCGCTTATAGCTGATCACGGCTTGGTGGTACAAACCCTGGAGGTTGCCCGGCACGAGCCGCATTCCCTTACGGAGCGACTCCTCGGCCTGATCAAGTTCGCCCAGCTTGATGTAGCACTCACCTTCATTCAGATAGGCCAGTCCCGGCGTGCGATACAGCGGGTTCTTGATAGCACGCTGAAAATGCCCGAGCGCCTCTTTAGGCTTGCCGGTCCGGCAAAGGAACCAGCCATAGTTGTTGCTGATTTCCGGATCTTTCTCGTCGAGGTTGAGTGCCGTCCTGAAGTCCTGGTCGGCCGAATCGAACTCCTTGACGTGGTAAAGAACGACGCCCCGCGTCGCGAAGGCTTTGGCATAGGTCGGGTCGATCGCCGCAGCGAGGGTCAGCTCCTCGAGCGCCACGATCAAATCGCCGTCCTGGAAATACAGCGATCCCAGTTCGGTGTGCAACTTGGCGCGCGTTCGTGCGTCCTTGGCAACAGGGCGTTGAGAAAATGACTCCGGCGACGGCTCGGTCGTGTTCTGCGCACATACGCTTGCAACAGCCCCCAACCCGATCAAGCCAACCAGAATCGTCAGCTTACGAAAGAACTTCACGACATCTTCTCCCTGTGAATACTGATCACACGACCTTCGGTGCGCCGCGTTTTATCCTTGACCTGGCCGGCCAGCTGCCCACATGCCGCATCGATATCGTCGCCGCGCGTCTTGCGCGTTGTCGTCACAATGCCCGCATTCATCAGAATCTCGGCAAAACGGCGAATTGCCGGTGCCGACGACCTCTCGAACGGCGAGCCGGGATACGGATTGAACGGAATGAGGTTGAACTTGCACGAGACGCCACGCGTCAGCGCCAGCAACTCGCGGGCATGCGCTTCGGAATCATTGACGCCGGCCAGCATCACATATTCGAAGGTTACAAAATCGCGCGGCGCCTTTTCCAGATAACGCACACACGCAGCCATCAATTCGCGCAACGGATATTTCTGGTTGATCGGCACCAGCTTGTCGCGCAACGCATCATTGGGCGCATGCAGCGAAACGGCCAAAGCCACCGGGCATTCGTCACGCAGACGATCCATTGCCGGCACCAGGCCCGAGGTGGAGACCGTCACGCGCCGGCGCGAAAGACCGTAGGCATTATCGTCGAGCATCAACCGTAACGCTGTCACGGTGTTCTCGAAATTGGCCAGCGGCTCGCCCATACCCATCAGCACCACGTTGCTGATGATGCGATCACCGGCCGGATCGGCGCCGAGCGCCCGGTTGGCCTGCCACAACTGGCCAATGATTTCGGAGACAGCCAGATTGCGGTTGAAACCCTGCTTGCCGGTCGAGCAAAACGCGCAATCGAGCGCGCAACCGGCCTGCGTCGAAACGCACAACGTGCCGCGATCGTCTTCCGGGATGAACACGGTTTCGATCGCATTTCCCGCGCCGACATCGAACAGAAACTTCCGCGTACCGTCGTCGGAAAGCTTGTCCGAGACAATTGCCGGCGGCGCAACGACCGCCAGCGTCTTGAGCTTTTCGCGCAGACTTTTGGCGATATCGGTCATCGCCTCGAAATCGCTTTGCCCGAAGCGGTGTATCCAGCGCAGCACTTGCTTGGCCCGAAAGGGCTTTTCTCCTTGGCTGGCAAAAAAAGCGGTCAGTCCGGCCGCGTCAAAATCGAGCAAATTGATCGTCATTGAAGAAAACTGCCAATACTTGTTGCTAACAACTAAAGAACCTTTTCCGGACGAGCCGCATAAACGTCCATTTCCGGGAAGAAGAAAGCGACCTCGGTCTTCGCCGTCTCCGGCCCATCCGAGCCATGTACGGCATTTGCCTCGATCGATTCGGCGAAATCGGCACGCAACGTTCCGGGAGCGGCCTTTTTCGGATCCGTCGCCCCCATCAGGGCACGGTTTCTGGCGATGGCATCATCGCCTTCGAGCACCTGCACCATCACCGGCCCGGCGCTCATGAAGACAACGAGGTCGTTGAAGAAGGGACGTTCCTTATGCACCGCATAAAACTCGCCCGCCTCGCGCGCGGAGAGCCAGACCATCCGCGCTGCCACGATCCGCAATCCATTCTCTTCGAACCGGCTGCAAATCTTGCCGACCAGATTCCTGGCCACCGCATCGGGCTTGATAATCGACAAGGTTCGTTCAATCGCCATCCATGCCCCTCCAGTTTAAACACCAAGAAACCGTCCGCCGGTTCGGTAGACGTACAAAAATAGCCTGACATTGTACCAACATCGACGGGTTATCACATGTTTCCCAAGGCTTCTTTTCCAAACATCTCAAGAGCTTATTCCTGCCCCCGGGGCAGGCGCGGCTTGCCGCCGCGCATGACGGCGGGTACCATGCGACGCTGCTTGGTGCGAGATTTAAAAGCACCGACCCACATCCCCACGGAGCAATCAAAGAAGCGGCAAACTATGGTGGAAAAACCATTGCACGATCTGAACGCTTGGGTCACGTATTTCACCCAGAATGAAATACCGATCCTGCGCAAAACGGTTCGCCAGCTTGAAGAAGCACGCCAGAACATCGACCGGATCAACGGGCGGGACATCGCCACCATCGTCCTGCAGGATCCGCTGCTGGCGGTCCGGGTCCTGGCCTACATCCAGCCGTTCCGCGGCAAACATCTGCGCACTGACATTACGACCATCGGCAGCGCGATCATGATGCTTGGCGTAGAGCCATTCTTTCAGCGCTTCGAATCCCCCTTGACGATCGAAACGGTACTCAGCAACGAACCGCAAGCGTTGCTCGGCGTCCTGCAAGTGATCCGCCGCGCGCAACGAGCCTCGAACTATGCGCACGACTGGGCCTTTGAACGCCACGATCTGAACATCGAGGAAGTGGCGCTGGCGGCACTGCTCCACGACTTGGCCGAAATTCTGCTGTGGTGCTTTGCGCCCCGGCTGGCGATTGAAATCCGCGACAAGCAACTCGCCGACAGCACGTTGCGCAGCACAACGGCGCAACTTCAGACGCTGGGCATCCGGCTGTTCGATCTCCAACTAGCCCTCTGCAACACCTGGCAACTACCCGAGTTGCTCAAAACCTTGATGGACGACGCCAACGCCAGCCTGCCCCGCGTTCAGAACGTCGTACTGGCCGTCAATCTGGCCCGGCATTCAGCAGTCGACTGGACCAATGCCGCGCTGCCCGACGACTTTCACGCCATCGAGAAACTTCTGCATATCAAGCGGGAAGCGCTGCTCTCGCGACTGAACCTTCCAGAAGAGTTAATGGCTCGCTACCTTTCATCGCCGCCAGCCACTCTATAGCGGACTGGACGCGCCAACCTTTTCCCTTCGAACATCACCACTCATTGATTGCCTCACTCGGAGACCTCAAATGACCCTTGGCAGCATCCTCTTTTTCGGCGCGATCATTGTCATCGCCATTTACGGAATCACCCTCTACAACGGCCTTGTCGCCCTCAAGCACGCCGTGGCCAAGGCTTGGGCCAACATTGACGTACTGCTCAAGCAGCGCCACGACGAACTCCCGAAACTGGTCGAAGTCTGCAAGCAATACAAGCAATTTGAGCAGGAAACGCTGCAACGCGTGATCGAAGCCCGCTCGCAGGTGCAGTCGGCCCGTGAAACACAAAACATCGGCGCTCTGGGCGAAGCAGAAGGGGCCTTGCGCATGGGGCTTGGCCGGCTTTTCGCGGTGGCCGAGGCTTACCCGGAACTCAAGTCCAACGAGCACTTCATGCAATTGCAACAACGCATTTCAAGCCTTGAGAACGCCATTGCCGATCGCCGTGAGTTGTACAACGACGCCGTCAATATCAACAATGTGCGCGTCGAGCAATTCCCGGACGCCATCATGGCCCGCATGTTCAATTTCGAGAGCAAACCGCTGCTCGAATTCTCGATTGCGGAAAAAGCGGATGTCGACCTGAAGCAATTATTCAGCTAACCCCCGCGCATGCTCGTCAATCTCCGCCGGGGATACGGCCAGTTCATCACCTCCGGCGCCCAACTCATCCTGCTTTTCATCGGACTGAAAGCCGAGTCCCGCGCCGGCTGGCTGGTCAGCCTGGCGCTGATGACCGCAATCAGCCTGATTGCCTGGATGTCCACGCTGAAACGGCGACGCGCCATCACCGACACACCGACGTCGCGCATCGCATCAGCCGCGCAGGGTTATGTCGAACTGATCGGCACTGGCAAACCGCTCGACCACCCGCCCCTCCTTTCACACCTGACGCACCTGCCCTGCCTCTGGTACCGTTATCAGGTCGAGGAAAAAAGCAGCGACAACAAATGGCATACGGTCAGCCAGGGAGAAAGTGACACCTCCTTCATCATCGACGACGCGACGGGCCGCTGTGTTGTCGATATCGAGGGCGCGGAGATCCTGACCCGGCACAAGGAGACCTGGACCGCAGGGCGCTACCGGAACACCGAGTGGAAGCTGCTGATCAACGACGAAATCTACGCCCTAGGCGAATTCAAGACGCTGGGCGGCGCCTCGATCGAACTCGATGCCAACCATGACCTTAACGCGTTGTTAACCGAGTGGAAGAAAGACCAGCGCGACCTGCTGCGCCGCTTCGATCTCAACGGCGACGGCACCATCGACATGCAGGAATGGGCGCTGGCACGACAAGCTGCACGGCGGGAAGTCAGCAAAATGCACAGGGAAACGCGCAATGAATCCGACGTGCACACGCTGCGCTGCCCGGGCAATGGGCGTCATTACCTGCTCTCGAACCTCAACCCCAACAAACTCGCACGCCGCTATCTGGGGTGGAGCGCGTTTCACCTCGCTGTTTTCTTCGGCGCACTCGCCGCTGTCCCCTACGTCCTGCAGCAGCAGACATTCTGACGCCCCGCGGGCTTCGCGTTTTTTTCGACTGGAACACCATGCAATACCGCGTATCGCGCAGCTTCCGCCTTTTCTCGGCAGCCATCAGCCTCGCCAGCCTCTTGGTTGGCGGTTGCGGCAGCCTTCCGCTTATACCTTTCGAGACACCGCCTGCGGCCGCCACCGCTGCCTCTCCCACCGCCTCCGTGACGCGGCCGCCCAAAATCGGCCTCGCGCTCGGCGGCGGTGCCGCGCGCGGATTCGCGCACATTGGCGTCATCAAGGTTCTTGAAGCGCACGGAATCACCCCGGACATTGTCACCGGCACCAGCGCCGGAGCCGTTGTCGGCGCCCTGTATGCGGGCGGCGCGAACGGCTTCGAGCTTCAGAAGCTCGCGCACAAGCTGGATGAATCGAAAATCAGCGACTGGTCGCTACCCGACCGGGGCGTACTTAAAGGCGAATCGCTCCAGCAGTTCGTTAACGACGCCGTCTCCCGCCGACCCATCGAACATCTGAAAAAACCCTTCGGCGCCGTCGCCACCAATCTGACCAACGGCGAAAGCATCCTCTTCCGCACGGGCAACACCGGCATGGCCGTGCGTGCCTCGGCCGCCGTGCCCGGCGTCTTCAAGCCAGTACGCATCAACGGGCAGGATTATGTTGATGGTGGGCTTTCCAGCTTAATCCCGGTGCATAGTGCCCGCCAACTGGGTGCCGATGTCGTCATCGCTGTCGATATTGCCGCCCGCCCCGGCAACCAGCCGGTACGCAGCACAATCGACATCCTGCTGCAAACCTTCACCATCATGGGCCAGAATCTGGCCCGGCACGAACTCAAGGAAGCCGACGTCGTCATCCGACCACTGGTCGGCAATGTCGGATCAACCGACTTTCAGGCACGGCACGATTCGATTCTCGAAGGCGAGAAGGCAGCACAGGCCGCCCTGCCGCACATTCGAGAGGCCATCCGGAAAGCCTCCGGCGGCTAAATCGCCAGCCGGCCGACGCGCTCCATCAGCCGCCGGTCAATCAAGACTCCAGCGCCGCCCAGCGCTCAAGCAGCGCCATCAACTCGTCGTCGATTTGCGCCATCCTTTCGGAAAGCGCATGCGCCTCCTGCGGTGCCGATTGATACAGCGCGGGATCCTCAAGCCGTACGGCAACCTCTTTTTGCTCGGCCTCAAGGGCCGCAATGCGGTCGGGCAATTCGGCCAGTTCACGCGTTTCCTTGTAGCTCAGCTTGCGAGGAGCATCGGCTTTGACCGGCCGGTCCGACTTGGCTGGCGCCTCCCGCTTTGCCGGCGCGGCGGACGCAGCGGCCGCCAACTCGGCACGACGCTTCGCCTGATAATCCGCCCAATCCTGATAGCCGCCCGCGTACTCGCGCCACACGCCGTCACCTTCCGCTGCGATCGTCTGTGTCACCACGTTGTCGAGAAAGGCACGGTCATGGCTGACGAGGAACAAAGTCCCGCTGTAGTCCTGCAACAACTGCTCCAACAATTCCAGCGTCTCGATATCGAGGTCATTGGTCGGCTCGTCCAGCACCAGCACGTTGGCCGGACGCGCAAACAGTCGAGCCAGAAGCAAGCGATTGCGCTCGCCACCGGACAACGACTTGACCGGCGAACGCGCCCGCTCCGGCGCAAACAGAAAGTCCCCAAGATAGCCGATCACGTGCTTGCGCTCATTGCCGATCTCGACGAAATCAGAACCCGGCGAGATCACATCGACCAACGCCGCCTCTTCGTCGAGCTGCGCCCTGAACTGATCGAAGTACGCCACCTGCAATTTCGTGCCAAGCCGCACGGTTCCCTCATCCGGCGCCAGTTCTCCAAGAATCAGGCGCAACAACGTCGTCTTACCGGCTCCGTTCGGGCCGATCAGACCAATCTTGTCGCCCCGCTGCAAACGGCAGGAAAAATCGCGCACCACCGTCTTGTCGCCGAAGCGCTTGGTGACGCCAAGCAACTCCGCCACCAACTTGCCGCTCTTATCACCCGCATCAAGCATCAGCTCGACCTTGCCCTGCCGATCACGCCGGGCCACACGCTCACGCCGCAGCTGCTCCAGCCGCAGCACACGCCCCTCGTTACGAGTACGCCGCGCCTCGACCCCCTTGCGAATCCAAACCTCTTCCTGCGCCAGGAATTTGTCGAAACGAGCATTCTGCACCGCCTCATCGTGCAGCATCTGCTCCTTGCGCCCCTGATACTCGGCAAAGCGCCCCGGAAAAGACGCAAGGTGCCCACGGTCCAATTCCACAATGCGTGTTGCCACGCGATCAAGGAAACGCCGGTCATGGGTAATGAAGATGAGCGACACGCCGGATGAACGCAAAAGATCCTCAAGCCACTCGATAGCACCGATATCCAGATGGTTGGTCGGTTCATCAAGCAACAGCAGATCGGGCGCCACCGCCAGCGCCTGCGCCAGCGCAAGGCGTTTCTTTTGTCCGCCAGACAGAGTGCCGACAACGGCATCGGGATCCAGCATGAAACGCTGGATGACGCGCTCGGCTTGCGCCTCGAACGACCACGCATCGCGCGCCTCCAACTCTCCCTGCAGCCGATGCATCTGTTCAAGTAACGCGTCCTGATCCCCGTGCGCCCCGGCCAATGCGTGCGATACCGCATGGTATTCGGCCAACAAACGCGACACATCGCCCATCCCGGCCACTACTGCCTCAAACACAGAAATGTCGGGATCAAACGGCGGCTCCTGCGACACGTAGCCCACCCGAATTCCCGGCTGGCGCCAAACCGTCCCATCATCAAGCGCTCCCTGCCCAGCCAGCGCCCGCAGCAACGACGACTTCCCACAACCGTTCCGACCGATCAACGCCACCCGCTCGCCGGGATCAAGCTGAAGCTCCGCATGATCGAGCAAAGGCACATGACCAAAAGCGAGCGAAGCGTTAGACAAAATCAAATGCGGCATGAAATCGGGCATCCATTGAAAAAACAGGGATCCGAATCATAAGACAGGATGACCGACGAAGATACCGAACTGAGCAACCAAATTCCCCGCCCAACCGCCACGCTGGTAGTTACACACGCCCTCGCGTAGAATACCGGCCGACCTCCCCGTAGCACAATGGATAGTGCACACGCCTCCTAAGCGTGAGATACAGGTTCGATTCCTGTCGGGGAGGCCAGAAAAATATCTGGCAAAAAACAAAAAAACATCAACAAAAACAAGAAGATAAACTTACTTTTAGATTGTTCTAAAAGAATTCCACCTCTAGCGAATTAGTCGAAAAATGGCACACCGTCACACTCGAGTGTGACGGATTTGTGCCCGTTTTGTGCCCGTCACGTACCCCAGTGGTTTGTGCCCGTATTGTGACGGCGGAAACAATTCGCGAATAGCCGAGTGATCACGAACGACGCGACGAGGCCACTTTCACCCTGACGGCCGCCCTGCGCTAGGCGAAAAAAAGCCCGGCGTAGCACCGGGCGGCCCTTGCTTCTGTTCCAACGCTAAAGCTGATTGAGATAATCAAAGATCGCCTGGGCTTCGCGTTGTGCATCCCCCTTCAAGGCTGGCATAAGCGCTCTGATCTCGGCGAGAGCCAGCCGTTTTATCTGCTGCTCATCCTGGGCCGACAAAAACTTCGGATAGAGACTCGTCGTGCTCGGCGAGAATTTCCAGTTGTCGCTCCTGAAAAAACCTTGTACGAGAGTAACCTTAAGGGCTGATTTGATGAAGTCAAACCGGTCCTCCACTTTCGAAACAGATCTCAGACCATCATTTACCGTCGCCATAAAACGCTTGGCGTTGCCCATGTTCCAAACCTGACAGGGCGGTAGCCCCACCTGAGAATCGACATTGGGCGAAAACGCAGTCAGCTTGACACGCCACGCGGGCAGATATGCCGGCTCAATCGCAAGGGCGTGATTCGCAAACGATACGGCGTCGCGAAGCATTTGCGTGCGCTTTTTCCGCTCCCCCGGATCAGCGTCCACACACACCCTGGGCGCCCCCGGCATATAGAACATCAAGGGATGCACGGCATTTACAAGCGCAAACCCAGCCATCATGGCCGGCTTTGCGCACTCAGGCCGGCTAACGGCCGCTTCGCGCCACTTCGCGAAGTCCTTCATATCCGCGTCTCCAAGTTCAATATCGTCGCAGACTGCCGCCTTAACCGGAAAGATCGCCACCAAAAGAGTGGCCGCAAGAAATCTCTTCATCTTTTCTCCTATTGCCCTGACCGTGGATTGACCGAAACCGTCGACTGACTACCGCGCTGAGTGCGATTATTCATCCCCGAATCAGATTGCCGATTTCGACTCATGTGAACATCACGTTTCGTCTCCACAAAGGACTCCGTTGAAGACGTTGACTTGGTTGACGCACTTGTGCGATCCGAACGATCCGTTGCACGTTCGATGATCGAAGTCGTCGAAGTACCTGCCGAAACGTTGATCGCGTAGCGTTTCCCGTTGATAGAATCGCGCGAAAGCGACGGCATACCCAAGACGATCACCTGGTCGCCCATGACCTGCAAAACTCCACACTGCATATCAAGCCGACCATCGTAGGTGTTAGCCTGTTTTACCCATGCTCCACAGCTAGCCGCACCCCACACTTGGTTTACCTTGGCGCTAATTTCGTCTTGCAGTTCAGGATCAGCCTCCATTTTTTCAAAAGCCGCGACAATTTTTGCATCAACCTCGGCTTCCGTTCCGACTGGCGAGGAAGCTGCCAGTTCAGCCGCCTCGGAAATCCAGAAATGTGCAGCTAAACGGCATTTTCCATACCGACTGATGGTGGGGTCACTGGGATCGGCAAGAACTGGTCGCGGCTGAGCAGCCCAAACTTGCCGCTGGGCGCTTTCCTGAACGGTAAGAATATCCCAGCTACTGTCGAAGCCCCTGCCGGGAGCTGCGACAGGGTAATCTAACTGCTGCCGCGAAAATGGCTTGCACGCCCCGAGAAACTCAACAATTCCAAGATTTTGTTGGATAACCGCTTCCAATTTCCCGAAAGTCATCTTAGGAGTCACGTCCACTCCGAGAGCACGCAACTCAGATATGGCATATCGCCGCATACCTGGATCTGGATCTCGCATCATATCGCGCAATCCTGAAATCAGCTTTCCGCGCGAGAGCACTCCCATTTCGGTTGTAGCGACAACTGGCGGTTTATTGACTTCATACCGCATAGTGAAGTGCTGGATAAGTCGGCTATTTATATCGACCTGAACAGACATATCACGACTGCCTTTTCGCTCATTTGATCGACGCGCTGAAAATTTATTTTCGACAGATTTTTCCCTCGACGACTCTCGCGATATCCCGGTCGTCGCCTTTGAGCCATTTGACTTATCAATTGACATTTTCTTTTCGCGGGTAACCTTATCCGAGTTATTTACCTCTTGCTGACGACTCGCGTCTAGTGAGACAGAAGGATCAGCCTGAACAGCCGCACAAAGCAAGCCGACAGCCACGGATAAAATTGTCTTTTTCATTTTCCGCCCCTATTAACGAACTCAATTGCATTATCGAGAGCAGCCTCAAAGATATTTTTAACGCACTCCGATCTTTCCACACCATTTGTCGTGTTTTTGCAGGCATTTATGGCCATATCGACATATTTCTTTTTTGACAACTCGCTAGGCAGGCCCGACGGGACTCGGCCACCACTACGGTTAAATGACAGGCACATACCATGATTCATCGGTGCGATAAACTCATATCCGATGGACTGTTCAATTGCATTGCCAGCAATAGCAACAAGTGTTCCACGCACTTGTTTATCCATGTTCGGATAGAGTTTATCCACGGCTTTCTCGGCCCCACCATACTCGCCGGACTTTTGCGCGACTTTTGCCGCAGCCTGAGAAAACTCAGCGCAATCCATCGCCGCAAACACCGGCACGGAGAAGGACAAGGCAAGTATCATAGCCATAAACTTTCTCATTTTTTTCCTCCAATCTCTTTCAACGCATCACGGAGGTCTGCCATATCTTCCTCCCCCTCTTTTTCTGTCTTTGTTTGTTTGGCAACCAATCGATCGCGCTCCGCTTCGAGCCTTTTAATATCACCATCGACAGGTGCCGATACTTTCTCGTTACTATTCCACGCCGAAGAAAAATCTTTGTCGAACTTAGCCGCCTCTATCTGTTGCTCGATTCGTTCAACGGCCTGCTCCTGCTTGATCTCTTCCTTACCCTGCAAGGCGAAGAAAAGAAGTATCCCGACTATCGGCGCACCAATCAGCGCCGTCACAAAAAAACTCTTCATTTCGGCTTCCTCATAAAGTTTCCTGTAAATTCCACGACTTTTCGCCTAATCCCCTCATAAAATCCGATATGCCCATAAAGCACTGAATCAGGACAGATAGGTTTGAGTAGATCGTTTGCCCGCCCCAGCGAGGCGACAGCAATGGCTATTTCATTTGCCACGCGTCGGGCTACGATGTCATTCTCTCGAATGGATCGTCGGACCATAAGTGCTGACTGGTGACTTAACGCTGCAATTGCAACTTCCAGCGCCTGGCGATTTTGGAAAGCCGTTTCTCTTGAAACGGTACTTCGCATTTTCTCCTCCGTTTTTTGTGGTAACACACAACTATCTGAGGAGGCGAAATTCGAAAAGAACCGCTCAAAAAAACTGCTTGCTGCCCTTCCCTCCTTCAGCGCCCATGCCCAGCCGATGGAGAAAGAGAAATTTCCTGCCGTCGCGAAGGCATTTTTCCACCCCCCTCGATGCGACTGCTTGTTTTGTTTTCGCCGCTATTTGATTCATTGGATTTTCCGCTATTGCGACTTTGTACTTTTTCCGATTTATCAGAAGAAGCAGGTCGCAACATTTCATTTTCGCGACTAGCGGACGTAGCGCGACTCTCTCCGCAACCTTGATTGATCGCCCTTGCTGCATCGATACCAAGCTCACGAACCGCGCTAGTTTTGTCTTGCTGCCGCAGGATCGCTTTTACGGCTTCACTTGCTTGACTCTTTGCGCTCCCTTGTAATTCTCGCCTCTGCTGGATTTGTGATGGATGGGTGTATACCTTGGGGGCATCCTCTCCGCGTGTTGCCGCAACAAGGAAAGAGCGTTGTCCCATGGACTGATTCTTATTGTCCGGGTTGATATAAACCGCTGAGATGTTTTCTTGTGATACGGTTTTCCCCTGCGAACTATGCACGGTCATCCCGTACCCGTAATCCATATGGCGAACCTGACTCAAATTCACTGTGTCGGTATAGGTACTTTTGCCATCGGCGCCGCGAAACTCAACAGTGGCTCCCATTCCCTTTAAATCCCGGACATGTCCTATTTCCCCGTTTGTTCGGCCAGTAGCCTGATCGTTCTTTGTAAATCGAACTTTGTCTCCTTGGGCAATTTCGATCTGACGGCGCTCGAAGGCCTCCATTCCGCGTATTTCCTTTGGATTAACAAGGACCTCCCGCCCCCCATCCATCCTCACGGTCAGTTTGTTATCAGCCGAGTTTTTACCTATTACTTGCCCTCTCTCGCCAGCCGCAATACCCTGGCTTTTGTTTGCAATGGCGAAAGAAATACCATCACCATGGTTATACTGCCCGACCTGCTTTGATTGAGCTTCGGTTAGCCCACGACTACGCCACGTCTCGACCGTAACCCCTTCTTTGGATATGTCACCAATTTGCTTATAGGCTTCGCGTACCGTTTGATTGATCGCGTCCCTATCTGCGCGGCTCGCCGTCATGACTAAGGACTGTTCACGTTGATCGCGCGCCCCGCTGGCAAGATCGCTGGCAAGTTTTTTCAGCGAATCCTCCCGGGTGCTCGAAACATCCACTTTCCCTCCGGCTTCGAGCGTCTTAAAGGCTCCCACCAAGTCCCCTCGATAAATATCCGAAACAACTTCCTTTCCAAGCTCGGTTTTTTGGCGCTGAATCTCAGTCAACTGCGCCTTGGAGAAGTCTTTGCTGAATTGCTGAGCCGTCTCAAAAGCCTTCCCGGCACTCACGGGCTGCAACTGCCGGACATCCCCCTGGAAGGCCACGCGCATTCCTTCTTTTTGGGCAACCTCAACGATCCGATTCGCATCCTTGCTGGACAACAATGAGGCTTCGTCGACAACGAGAATCTTGTGACTATTCGCCCCATCCAACTCCTTGTTGAGTTCGCCAACTCGGCCTTTCATCTGGCAGGAATGACTCATCAGCCGATCATGCGCGGCCTTCATCGCATTCCGCATGGATTCGTTTGGACTGCCGTTCCACGCTTTCTCTTTGACGCGTTCAGCGGCTTTCTCGAGCCTCCCCGATTGATATTTCAAATAATCACGTTCAACGCTCAAGCGTTCCTGGCGGGTTGACGCATTCACAGCCCGATCGCGAAAATCTTCAAGCTTTCCCTTCTCATGCGACTGTCTGAATTCCAGCGCTGCACGGCTAATTTCGGTTTTGGCCGCCTCATAGACGGTTGTCGCTAGTTCCTTGCCGGCCTGAGCAAGTTGCTCAACAGCTTTGACGCTAGCGGCGACAAAAACGTCCCCGATATCTGCTTGGCGCCATCCTCCTGCGGTGCTGACGAACAAATCCCCGTTCTTGCCCTGTCCGATGCTGCCCCCGATGAAATCCGGCCGCTCCGCTCCTTTTCCCATGCGAAAGACAATGGTTGTTGTCATTTCGTCGCTGCTTTCCAGCGGTGCGCTTGCGCTTGATGCCGGTGGATCGATAATCACCAATGTGTCGGACGGCTTTGCCTACTCTGATGCTGCCACCGTCGGCCAGCTTAACAATGTCGGCGTGGTCGCCGCTTCCGCCGACGCGCTTGCGTCCGGCGCTCTATCGCTGGCCGGCGACGCAATGACTGTGGCCGCTGCTGCAGTCGCCTCTGCGGAAGCGGCGCAGAGCGGGGTAAATACGCTTGATGCTCGTATGACTGCTGTCGAATCTGCGATTGTCGTTGATGATGTTGCCCGCAGTTCGGCTAGCGTGGCAGACCAGAAGTCGGTTGTTGCTCAAACAACTGCCAATTCCGCCCAGTCGGCGGCCGAGCTAGCTGCATCAAAAGCAGACGCATCTCAGATAGTTGCCACCACAGCTGCCAAAAAGGCTGAAGCAGCTCAGGCGGCGGCCCGTTCTCAAGGTATTGGCATAATCGGCATTGCGCCAACCACTGAGGCTGCAAAAGTCATGGGCGCCGAACTGGGCATTCAGGCCAGTACAGTGGCCAAATTCCTTGCCGACCATAACCCGGAACGTGCCGCAGCTGAACAGCAACGCTTGGTCTCGGGCATTGAGCGCAGCATGGGGTTAGTGGCGTCTCATCACGCAAAAGAATGGGATCGTTTTGCTAAAAACGAGCAACGCACAGCGGAGCGTTTGAGCAACCTCTTCAGTTGAGTTAGAGACAATCAACTATCGGAGGTAGCGAAACGCGAACTTCCGCAAACGAAAGAAGATGAAGGGCTGGCAACGTTCAAATACAATATGCCCCAGAAATACCCTATTTGCTCCGCCACCAATTCAGATGCCGCGACTTTCCATGAACAAGCTCGTCATTTTCTGCATCACATCCTGCCTCATGGCGGGATGTGCCTCTCGCCCTGCGACGCCAGCACCGCCCATGAAGCCATTGAGCACCGTTCCAGCAACGGTAGTCGCTGTATATGACCTACCCGATCTCACCCCGCCACCCAAGCAAAGAGCATTTCCGGCCGAAGCCATGGGGAATATCGTAGTCGGCGCCTCCGTCGGCCACACCATAGATAATGGAGGCATCGGCGGAACGCTTGCAGGTGCCGCCTGGGGGGCTTTAGGAGGTATCGGCGAGATCATCGGCGCCGCACACGATGAAGCGCCTGTGGTACAGACCCAAATCGAATACGAGGTCGTGACGGAGCGGGGTGAAAAATACCGCGTCGTCCAAGAAGCAACGCCCCGCCTCGAAATCGGCCAAGCGGTGCTGATGCAGGACTATGGCAAGTGGAAACTTGCTCCAGCGAGGTAGCAACGCCGCCCTGCTCAATGGATAGAACCGCCCGTTGGACGATCCTATCAAGCAAATCCACTTGTTGAGTGCAGAATCGCAATAAGTTGAGGATCAAGGCCCCGCAAAACAACGCAAAACAACGCAAAACAACGCAAAACAACGCAAAACATTCGCTATAGTGTGCCCTTGGCATACCCTAACCAACCCGGAATTTGGAAAATAATGTCGAGAACGTTCAAGAGCATTTTCTCAGTAGCCGCGATCATGATCGCCGTTTCTTCATCATCGGTTGCGACGGAAGTCGAGGACCCATCAGTAGCTAGTGTGGCCGAGCAAGCATCCGCGCCAGACGCCTCTTCTCACCTTGTCAAACTTTTTCGAACGGTCGATAAAGACAAAGTGGAGGTTGTTTCCATTGATGACGACCTCGACGTGCCTTCGCATTTCAAAGATGTTATCAAGGATGTTTACAGGCGAGCACAAAAGGACTTGCCAGAGGTCGTTGGTCGACAGTTCACGAGAATCGATCTGGTTGCGGTCCCTCATCCTGAAATTGACTTGCCTGACAATCCCCGCTTCGCCTTCATAAAGAAGGATATCCCCGCGACTGTTCTTATCCCCCTCGTTGGAAGGACTGTCGAACGACAAATTACGGCGTATGCCGCGCTTGAGGTCGAGGTAACTCTGAGCAGCGGCGAAACAAAGCGTGTTCGGGGCTTAGGGGAAAGCACGGAGAAATTTTCGCGGGGATTTGGCCTCTTTTCGAGGAGTAATAAAGCCGAGGCAAAGACCACCGGGGATGCAGTGACGATGGCATACGGAAATCTGATTTCAGGGCTCCAGGCCGCTTCAAGGGATTGGGTTGATAGTTCAAGCGCTCGTCAGTCAGATAGCACCGGCAAAGCCGGTGGCTTACCTCTATGGATCAATTAGTCGCATTTTCCCGGCGCGGATCTCGTCGGCAATCACGGACAGCGGGACGATTTTTTTGCCGATGATCGCGCCGGCTACACTTATCGGCCCGGCTCCGGCCGGGGTGGACAAAAATCTGCCGACAAGACTTTTACCGGCTTCGTCGCCGCCCGCGACGAAGCCGGGCGGGGGTACGGCGAGCGCCTCTGCGTAGCGCCGATCGGCGCCTGCCCGGACTTTGCGGGCCGCTTCCATTTTTTCGGCGGCAGCGATTGCCGCAGGGCGGCTCATCCTCCCCTCGGCGGCGTGCTTGCAAAGCGCGACCGCGAGGGCTTCGGCGTCTTTAGCAGCGCCCGCCCCCACGGTCGCGCGCCACGCTGCTCCGGCCCAGCGGGCCTGCTCCTCGCCTGCAGCAGCGAGTACCTTGCCCAGATCCTTAGCCCTGGCGACCAGACAGTCTGGTCGCCCTGCTGACTCGTAAAAAATGCCAAAGACACCACCACCTGCGGTGCAGGTGGTGGTTGGAGTTGGGGTTAACGTTGGTGTTGGCGTTGGTGACTTACCTCGTTGTTTCTTTTGGATTTTGGTTAAGTTATACACAGGACACTCTGTTTTGTATCCGGCCAGGCGGAAACGCTCCTCGATGATGACGCGGATTTTTTTGCTGTGAATCATTCTCAATCCTTTGGCGTAAGCGGCTTGGCCAACGGCCGAATTGAATTTGTGGAATCGGAACCAGTCGAGCACAAAAACTTCGCTGGTCGTTTTGTCGCACACGACAAAATCCGCCTGCTCAAGGAATGATAAACAGTTGTTCACCGACGCACTAATTTCGCCTAAGCGCGCCTGAAAAACGCCGAGTTCGATGACGGTGACGCCCGCACCACTGACGTCCGGCCCGGTCCAGAGGTATTCCAACATCCTGCGCTGGGAGATTGGGAGCGCCTGGACATCCGGCGATGTCCAAAGATGGGTGGGGTGGGGGCGAGATTCGGCTCTCATCGCCCCCACCCCACCGCGAAAAGATCTCCGCCGCAGGCAATCGACGCAATCTGCCTCGCGACGCACTGTTGCACACGCCGCCGCGTCACGCCGCGACGCTGCGCGATGTAGGCAGTGTCGGCCTCGCGCAGCGCTGCGCAGAGCCGCTCCGTCTCGTCGTCCAATTCGGCGACCCGCCAGCGCTCAACGTCCCGTGGGTCCTGCGCAGACAACTCATTCTCGACGTCCGGCGCATCCAGCTCTACCCCATACCGCCCACCAGCTACCTGCCGCCGCAAATCAAAGCGCAGCAAACTCAGCCAGCGCGTCGCAAAGCTCGCGCCCCGGTCCGAATCAAATTTACCTTTGCATTCAAGCAGCTGCAAAAATGCCGACTGCATCAAATCGTCATCGCCATCCAAAAAACTTTCCTCGCGCGCGATCTTTTTTATCATTCCTGCATATTTTTTGATCAGGGCAAAGTCGTTCATTTTTTTGCCCCCCGCGCGGCGGACTCAAGTTTCCGCGGCCGCCCCCGGCGGCGCGGAGGGGGCGTTTCAGCGGCCTGCTGCGCCGGCGCGCCAGGGCAAGCAGACACCTGATCAGCGGCGCTGCTGAGCGAATCAAGCCAACGCTCGAGGTCGTGCCTGAGATAGCCGACCTTGCCGCCAACCCGCACCGGCGCAGGCCAGCCAGCCGGCGCCGGGCGCTGGTCGTATGTTATTTTTCTAATATGCGAGTAGGATAAACCGAGAAACTGCGCGCAGATGCGCAGGCCGGCGAAAGCCGGAAAATCGATAGGAAAATGCATTTTTGCCTCACTTTTTCAGCGAGGCCGCCGGGTAAAAAGTTCCGGCGCGGAGACGAGGCGGGCGGCCCCTAACGCAGCAGCGCTCCGCGCCGGGAGGCGCGGGGCGTGGGGAGTTGACGCGGGGCGAGAGCGACGTGAGCTAACAATACATCGCCATAAATCCGCTCTGCAGCGAGGAGCGAAGCAGCACAAAACGCGCGGAGTGCTGAGAATGAAAAAGAAATTGTGCAGAAAATAATGCCGCGCGACGCCGACCGGTCAGCCCTTTGCGCGCTGTCGACTGCTGCAATGCCGCGCCGCAAGACCGACGCGCCGCCTGCCGCGCAAGAGCGAACAACAAACGCGACTATGACAATCAGCGCAACTGCAATAGCAGCCACGCCAAACATGCAAAAAGCAAGCACCACACTGCCGACTGCAAGCGCCGCAAAAAAGCGCTCGGTCGCGACGCGCTCGGCGCCGAAGCCGCGCTGCTCAGAGAGGGAGAGGGAGAGACATTGCATCCAATTCATGCCCCTATCGTACCTCACTCGCGCCGCGCGTGGATCGTCGAAAATGACGATCTCAACGCGATTTTCAGACTTTTTTGGCCCTAACTGGCCCCAAAATCACGCAGCCATCCGCAACGGCTTAACGTCAGGCAATCCGCGCTGCTCTGCCTGCCACAGATCCCACGCAGCCTGCATGTCGATCCATACCTCCGGGGTAGTATCAAGCCAGACAGATAGTCGCAAAGCCATATCCGCCGTAACCCCGGCCTTGCCGTTCAATATCTTCGACAGCATAACGCGCGAGACGCCGAGTTGTGACGCCGCTTCCGTTACTGTCATTCCTTCCGGGATCCATTCCCTGAGCAATTCACCGGGATGCGCCGGATTGTGCATTCTGCTCATATCAACCTCCTCAGTGATAGTCCTGATAATCGACTAGCACGGCATCCCCGTTGTCAAACCGGAACGTCATTCGCCAGTTACCGTTCACCGTAATCGAGAAAAATCCTGCCAAATCACCGCTCAAGCCGTGCAGTCTCCACCCCGGAGCATTCATATCCTTGGGCTCCCGCGCTTTATCAAGCATGGTCAGTTGCAGGCGAAGCCGGTTAGCGTGATGCGGTTGAATGCCCGCTTTACTCCCCGTCCTGAAAAACGCTTCGAGCCCCTTGTGTTCGAACGACTTGATCATGACCTATTGTAAACCGTTAATTAACACTTATCAACCTAGTTTCTGAGCCAACTTCTCAGCCTGCAAATGCGTGTACCGTTTGAGCATCTGCAACGTCTTATGCCCGGAAACCGCAGCCAGTTCCAACACAGAGAAATCCCCGCGCTCAGCCAGACGGGAAAGCGCTTCGTGACGAAGATCGTGCCAGCGGTAGTCGCTGATCCCGGCACGCGCGCAAGCACGCGTCAAGGCCCGTGTAAGCGTCAAACGTTCGCACGGGAACACCCTCCCCTTCAGATCGCGCGGCAACCCTCCTAGGGCTTCCAGCGCACGACTGGAAAGAGGAACCGCGCGAGCCTCCCCATTCTTCGTCTCATTCAGCATCGCAAGGTGGCGCTGCTTGTCGACGTGCCGCCACTCAAGCGACAACATTTCGCCCTGGCGCATCGCTGTCTCAACGGCGAACGTCAGTGCGGAGGCCAGCCACGGATTACGACTCTTTCTGCATTCGCATTCAAGAGCGTCCCACTCGGCCGCTGTCAAACGACGATCCCGCGACCGGCTATCACGCGGCTTGCGGATCTTCGCGACCGGGTTCCCGCGCGGCAACGTGATGCCACACTCGGTTTCCGCAAACCCAAGGATCTTGGAGAGCATGTAAAGCTCTTTCCGGACCGTGCTCTCTCCCACCGCCCGGCGACTACCGTTGCCCGAAAGCCGCGCTTCGCGGAAACGGACAATCAGCTTCTGATCGATTGCCGAAAGCGCGTACTGACCAAAGAACCGGGACAGACACCTGCACTGGAAGCGCCAAGTTTCATTTCCGTCCTCACGCTCACGATAATGGAACGGGCCAAACTCGGTCTTGAAGCGCTCGAGCAAATCATCGAACGTCGTCCGCTCCGCGTCCGAGGTCGAAACAAAAACTCCCTTGTCGATTTTGCTTTCGACCTCGCGCGCCCATACCTCGGCCTCGCTCCGAATTCGAAAAGTCCTCGACTCCTCTGGATGCCCCTTTCGCCGAACAATAGCCTGCCAAAACCCGCTCTCGCGCTGTCGAAAAGATGCCATTTTTAGCCTCCGAGTGTGCCCAAAATGTGACGGAAATTCAGAAAACAATAACACAAACTCGGAAGTTGTACGTATATTCAACAACTTGCGATTTATAATTCTCCCGCCTCCTAAGCGTGAGATACAGGTTCGATTCCTGTCGGGGAGGCCACCTGTTTTCTTGGTCGCAAAAACTAAAAACTTAAGCCGCCCAATAAAGAAATAAAAACCACAAAAAACTTGCAAGAACCAAACAACCTGCAGTAGAATGCGCAGCTTCTGTGCAGCGCGCCCGTAGCTCAGTTGGATAGAGTACTTGGCTACGAACCAAGGGGTCGGGCGTTCGAATCGCTCCGGGCGCGCCATTCAGATCAAACATTCAAGCCAATCTTCGGATTGGCTTTTTTGGATTTCTGTGCAGCGCGCCCGTAGCTCAGTTGGATAGAGTACTTGGCTACGAACCAAGGGGTCGGGCGTTCGAATCGCTCCGGGCGCGCCAAATAGAACAAACAGCTAGGCCAATCTTCGGATTGGCCTTTTTGTTTTTCGGCCCCGAACTCAAAAGGTGCCCAACAGTTGCACAAGCCAACTCCGGACCGCCATTCTGAACCAGCGACTGCTGGAACCCATAAGGCACATTCCACCCATCGAGGAGGAAGAACGGCTGGTCGCAGGTGTTATCTGCGACTCGCTGAACAGACCGCATCAGCCTCTACGCCCCTTGGGCAATTCTTGGTGCTTGAATATCCAATTTCCAAATTTATACTGCAAGAGGCGGCCGTCGGTACGATGTTCTTTCCGCAAAGCATTTACTCAGTTGCATCGACGGCTTGGTGAATGGGGCAAAGCACACAAGCAGAACAGCCCCCTGCCGATAAATGACGGGAACTGGGGGCGTTGCTCAAAACTCCCGATCGAAATCCGGAACCAACCGTTCTCGGTTGGAGTGTCGGGCGGCTTTAATTTGGCCTTTACGGCGAGTTGAGACTTCCCGACATGATTATTGTGCTTGGGGGAACTTGATGAAATACAGACAACAAAGATCCGGCGCCCTGCTTGCCGCTTTATTGCTCGCAACCGCGCCAGCATTCACCCAGACGGCACCAAGTACCGGCGCCACACCCCCATCCACCGGCACGACTGCCCCCAGCAAGACATTTTCCCAGCAAGAGCTCGACCAATTGTTGGCGCCGATTGCTCTTTATCCGGATGCGTTGCTGGCGCAAGTGCTCATGGCTTCGACCTATCCGCTGGAAGTCGTACAGGCTGCGCGCTGGCAAAAAAACAATCCGAAAGTGACGGGCAAGCCATTAGAGGATGCCTTGGTCAAGCAGCCATGGGATCCGGCGGTCAAATCATTGACGTCAGTTCCCCAAGTTCTCCAGCAGATGAGCGAACGTCTGGAGTGGACGCAAAAATTGGGCGATGCCTTTCTGGCCCAGCAGAACGACGTCATGATGACAGTCCAGTCTCTGCGTGCCAAAGCCGATGCGGCCGGCAATCTGAAATCTACCGAACAAATGGCGGTTTCCAAGCAGTCGCAAGGCAGCGATACGATTTACGTGATTGAATCGCCAAAGCCGGAAGTCGTCTATGTGCCGGCCTACGACCCAACTGTGGTTTATGGTTCGTGGTGGTACCCGACGCCCCCTTATTACATGTATCCGCCAGGCTATGCCTATGCCCCAGGGCTGGCCTTTGCAACCGGTATTTTTGTCGGAGCAGCGATCTGGGGAAACTGCAACTGGGGATGGGGGCGCGGCGATGTTGATATCGACGTCAATCGGTACAACAATTTCAACCGCTCATCGATTTCCAATTCGAACTGGAATCATAACGTCGAGCATCGTAAAGGGGTCGCTTACCGTGACCAAAACGTCGCGCGGCAGTACGAACGCGGTGGCGACCGGCAGGCGGCACAGGCTCGCGACAACTTCCGTGGGCGGGCAGAAAGTGGCCGTACTGAATTAGGAGGCGTGGACCGTGGCGGACGAGGCGATGCCGGTCGCCCCGACGCGGGTGCAGGACGTTTCGAAGGTGGACGCGGAGACAGCGGGCGTGTAGATAGTGGTCGCTTCGACAGTGGCGCAGGAGGTGGAACGCGCGACGTCGGGCGAAACAACGGCTTGTCAGGCATCGGCAACGCGGCCGCGACGCGCGATGCAAGCCAAAGAGGCGCGGCCAGTACACGCGATTCCGGAAGACGAAGTGGCGGATCCGCCAGTTTCAGCGGCGGGGGAGGCAGCCGCGGTGGCGGCGGTGGACGCGGTGGTGGTCGCCGTTGATCATTCCCCTCCCATTTCCGCAGAAAGGAATACGATGAAACCCAAGCTCATGATTCCGATGCTGATGGCCGCTGCGGTGTTCGGTGCAGCGCCGATAGCCCAAAGTGCCACACCGGAAGCCGCTGTCGTGCAACAAAACTACTCAAGCCCGGAAGAAGTCGCCGCTGCGCTTGCCACCGCGGCACGGGCTGGCGACCGCCCAATGATCCTCAAGTTGATGGGGGCAGACTCAGCCAGCTGGTTGTCCAGTGGCGACGCTACCGCAGACCGCGAGGACTGGAAACGCTTTCTGGATGCCTATGAGCGCAAGCACACGATCACCCCTACGTCGGACGATCATGCCGTACTGCTCATTGGCGACGACGCCTGGCCTTTCCCAGCACCACTGGTGCGCCAAGGTAGTGCATGGCGCTTCGATGCCGTAGCCGGACGAGAAGAGGTGTTGCGACGCCGTATCGGACGAAATGAACTGGATGCCATGCAAACCCTGCTGGCCGTTGTCGACGCCCAACGGGAATACGCGAGCGGCGATCTGGACGGCAACGGTTTCTACGATTATGCGCGCCGTTTCATTTCCACAGCGGGCAAACGCGACGGACTTTACTGGCCGGTTTCGGCAAACGAGCCTCCAAGTCCGCTCGGGCCGTTGGTTGGCGCGGCATCGGTAGATGCACAGAAACAGGGCGCGGGAAACGCTGGCGCAGGGGTCTACCATGGCTATCGGTATCGTCTCCTTGAAGCGCAAGGCAAGGCCGCGCGCGGCGGGGCCTACGATTACCGGGTTGGCGGCAAACTCATCGGCGGCTTCGCCGTCGTCGCCTACCCGGCAAAGCACGGCAATTCCGGTGTATCGACGTTCATGGTCAGCCACGATGGCGTGCTGTACGAGAAGAACCTTGGATCAAACACTGAAAGCATCGTGCTTCGCATGCAACGTTTCAATCCTAATCCGACCTGGAAGAAGGTTCGCTGACCGTCGTCTCCCCCCGCCGTTTCCGACGGGGGGATTCACCCACGGTAAAGGTGTAGAAGATATCCAGCGCGTTGTCGCTGCCCGTCCGGCCGATGACCGAAATTTGCCGGGTCAGGTTTACGGTAAGTTTCACCACACTTTCGGCCTTGCCCAGCGATTGTTCATAAGAAAGTATGGCGTTTGACGACAAGCGCTTGCCGACGCTGAATATCTGACTGCCGGTCGTGGCAGAGGTATCGACACTGCTTCCGGCGATC
The DNA here is from genome assembly GCF_009469695.1 of Propionivibrio limicola. Lineage (GTDB taxonomy): Bacteria > Pseudomonadota > Gammaproteobacteria > Burkholderiales > Rhodocyclaceae > Propionivibrio > Propionivibrio limicola. The sequence goes on along the minus strand of NZ_SSSR01000002.1, from coordinate 303,128 downwards.
CGGCTGCTCGGCTGACGCCCTCCGTTGCCGCTGATATCCCCCTGGCGGAAACCAAGTTCATCGATGCCGAACGTCTTCTTCAGCTGCTGAACGACGTTGGCTGAATTGTTGCCGAGCAGCCCGCCAGCCGCCGACAGAAGCACGGTCGCGTCGCCCGTACCCATTGATTCCGGGCCATGGCCGAGCACAAGCCACGCAAGCTTTTCGGCATCCGGCACATCGGGATCGGACACCAGCCGAACAACCGGGCGCTGCGCGGTGCCGGCAATCTGCACGCCCGGCTCGACCGCCATTCCCTTTCGGACGGCACGCACATCGAGCGCCGGATTGTCGAGCAGCCCCTGAAAAGTCAGGATGCCGCGTTCAATAGCGAGTTGCTGGCCATAAGCGTCGAAACGCCCATCGCGCGTACGAATGCTGCCGCTCGCACGCGGCACGTCACGCCCCCGTGCGGTCAGGCGGACGTCACCGACAAGACGTGTTTGCAGCCCCGCTCCGCTGAACAAAAATTGCCGACCGAGATCGGCCGTCACGTCGAGATCAAGATTCGGCCGGAAGGCGGGCCGCGACTGAACGCCCGGACGTTTAATCACCACGTCGTCGGAAAGGCGGGGCATTCCACCCGGCGCCAGTTGCCAGTATCCGGCATCGACGCCGACCTTCCCGTGAACACCGAGCGCGCCTTCCTGCCACGTCACCCGGCCAGAGCCTGAAACGGCCACCCATTGATCGGGAAGTTGCCATGCACCGAGCCGGTCAAGTTGAATATCAAGGAAGGCACTGTCGGCTCCGCTCGCCCGGTCGATCCGCATTTCACCCGAAACATCGAGGCTTCCAGGCTCGGCAAAGACGGAAGCCGCCTCGCCAATAGCCAATCGCAACGGGCGGGGCACGCTGGAAAGTATGCTGGCGAACCTGAGCCGCCGGATACGCAAGAGGTTGTTGTCAAGTTCGGCGGACAGTTGCCCTTGATCAAGATGCAACCCCTGATCGGGAAGACGCAAGACCAACTGATCTCCGTTGAAACGTCCGCTGGACAGAGGCCGGGAGGGCGTTCCCATGAGATCAAGTTCGCCAACGAAACAACCGCCCGTCTGCCAGCCCTCTCCCAGCAACTCGCCAAGCCACGCCAGATCCGCCGTATTGATCCGCAGCCGACCATGCCACGGTGCGTTGGCGGCAATTTTCCACGACCCTTCCATCGCCGCCTCCAAGCCGCCTTCAACCTGCCCGAGGCGCGCGCCGTGCCCGACCAGACCTACGGCAAGTCGCCGCGTATCGGCGCCGGCCCGGACGACGGCATTCCAGTCCGCCGCGTCGCCCGCAATTTCAGCCGGCCCGAACGACCACCCGTCACGGCTAACATTCACGAGTGCCGGGCGGCGCAGAAGCAGGCGACGGGATTTGTCCTCGCCGGCCAGTCGCAAGTCGTACATCTGCCCATGCCAACGCTGGCCGGGCGACAAACCGCCCTCCGCGCCGAGCCCGAATCGATACATGCCCGCAAGATCGGCGGCCAACTCCATTCGGTGGTTGTCGTTACGGCCAGCCAGGCGGAACACCATGTTCTTGGCCAACGCTGGATGCCCCGGCAGATCGAGTTGAGCAGCCGCCAGATCCACTTCCAACGGAGAATCGTTCGCTCCCGCCAGACTCGCCCTCACTGCAAGCCCACTGACTCGTCCCCATTGGCGATACCCCAGGTGTTCCGCATTCAGGCGCAGTGCGACGTGCGGCTCACGGCTGTTTCCGGACACAGCCACCTGCCCGAAAACACCGCCGTCTACGCCGAAGAGTGACAAATCGGGAGCATCGATCTGAACCGTCAATTTCCCCTGCGCATGTCCGAAACTTCCCGCGACCGTCAGCCGGCTCGGTCCCGCACTCAATGCGACGTCGGCGTGCGAAACGATCGGCCACGCGACATTGAGGCGCCCGCGCCCCGCCAGCGGCAAACCGGCATAACGGCTTTCGTCCAGCTCAAAGCGCCCGTCTACAACCAGTCCCGGAGCAAGACGCCCTTGCGCATCGAAACGAGCGTTGAGCTGCGCAGCCGGCAAGCGGAAAAAACGGCTCGGATCGAAGCGCCGCAACTCGCCCTTCATGGAAAAGGCCATACGCTCGTCCGTTTCCAGGACTCCGGACGCCAACAGCCGCGCTTCGGCCGATGAAAGTTCCAATCGCCTGGCGGTGATCGTACTTCCGGCGCGTTCGGCGTCGACTGCCACGGCAAAACGCTCGTCCTTCAGATTCAGAGCAACACGCTGCCGGTCGGCGCCTAGCACAATGCTCACCGGGCCATTCAGCCGGGTCTGACGCAGTGTTGAAATCAGACGCGCCGCGTCGACCCGGCGCGCACCGAGGCTGAGCGTCAGCAAATTTTCGGCCCATTTGCCTTCCCCGCTCAGACTCCCACCGTCGGGAAACACCAGCGACAATTCCGACAGCAGCACACCCGCAGATTGCCAGTTGAACTTGCCGTGCCCTTTTTCAAACGGCAAAAGATGCTGATCGAGAAGGCCCGGCCGGTGGTTGATCGCGCTGAATCGACCGGTCACGCCCTCACCTTGCGGCTCGACTTCCAGGGACATCGAAAGCAAAGCGTGCGGCGAACCGGCCAACCAGGCCGCCGGGTCCACATCTTTCACGGCCAATCTCGCCTGTGCATACGGCACCGCCGCAAACGGCGTCAGGCGGATCTGCCCCTCACCGGAAACCCCCTTTTGGCCGGTGGCCACCAATTCGATACGCTCAAGCGTTCCCTCCGCGCCCAGCGTGAGTTCGAGCGGCTTGTCGGCGATCAGTCCGCGAACCCGGCCGGTTCCGTGCAGCCGGAAAGGCGCCTTTCCGGACAAGCTGACCTCACTCGTTATCGCCGTATCAAGCACCCTGGCCGAGAATCCGGCCAGCCGATGCTGCTCTCCATCGCTTTCCAGACGGCCGGCCATATCGGTCACGGACAGGCTATCGCCCCACTCGAATGCCGCAACCGCGAATTTCCGAACCGCAACCGGCAACGGCAACGTCAAGTCGGCGGGAAGCGGAGCTGGCTCCGCCGACTCCGCGCTATCGATCCGAAGCCGCGCGATGCGCACAGCGTCGATCTGTATTCTCTTCTCGACAAGCGTCGCCGGCGCCCAAGCCACTTCGATCCCGCCAGCTTCAATCTGAAGCTCGGGTGCGGTCCAACGCAGCGTGCCAATCGAAAAATCCCCCAACAGGCGGCCCTGAACATCGGCCATGAACAAACGATCACGGGTTGCGGTCATCGCCAGTCGGGCCAGAACTTGCAAGCCACTCTCCGTTACCACCAGCCATCCCGCAACTGCCAGCGTGGCAGAGAGGACAAGCATCAGTGCTAACAGCATGCGTTTTGGCTTCAGCTTCATGGTTAAAACGGTATCGCCAGTGCAAAGTGAATTTGCCAACTACTGGTTCGCTGGCCATAGGCCAGATCAAGTCCGATCGGCCCGGCAGGACTCTTCCAACGCGCGCCAAGACCGTAGCCGACGGCCAGATTCAGATCTTCCACATTGTCTGCGGCCTCACCGGCATCGACGAACGCGGCAACTCCCCACGTCTCGTTGAACCAGTGCGTCGCTTCCGCGCTCAGCACACCCATGTAACGACCGCCCACCGTCGCAGAACCTTCGGTCACCCCGAGGCTCTGGTAGGAGTACCCGCGTACCGATCCGGTGCCTCCGGTTCGAAACAGATAGTCCTGCGGAATGTTTTTGCGCAAGTCAGCCAAAGTCACGCCGAGCTCGGCCCGCAACGCCACGGTATCCAACCGGCCAATTGGGAAATATTGCTGCCACCGCCCCTGCAAGCGAAGGAAATCCTGATCGGACGCAAGCGCTTTGCTGCCACCGCCCATCTGCGCCTGCCACACCACGCCGTCACGCGGATCGAGCGGGTTATCGACTTGTCGCCACGTCCACATGACATTGGGCACCAATGCGCTGTTTGTGGTCGCCATGGCCCCGTCCGGCTCGCGCCGCTCGCGTTCCCAGTTCAACGACAGGCGCTGCTCGAGGTTACCGCGTTGCAAGACGGTCTGAGCACCGAACGCATAGCGGTCAGTCTTCAAGCCTTCGATGTCGGTCGCCTCGACCATCAGGCCGACACCATGACGACGGCCCGTTTCATCGGGAGGCAAAAAAACATCGGAATATAGCGTCTGTTTCTTTTGCTCGATCCTTAGCCCGCCATCAAGCACCCAAGCTTTATTCAACAAATTGGGGGTGTGGTAGTTCGCCTCGACCCGGGCTCCGGTATTCGAGCTAACACCAACACCAACACCAAAACGATGCGCCGGCCGCTCGCGTACACTCACGCGGACCGGGGCCGTTGCAAAACCTTCGCCATCATCCTCGCTCTGCGCCAAATCCAGCGCGACCTCGGCCGAAGCAAAATACGGGGTTGTCAGCAGCGTGCTTTGGAATGCCCTCAAGAGATCTTCACGGTAAGAATCACCTTCCCGGAAACCACGGTTATAGCGACTGACGAGGTCCTCCGGATAGCGCTGCAATCCTTCGACCTGCAACTCGCCGAAGCGGTAGCGAGGGCCGGCGTCGTAATGGACGCGCACATCGGCGCGTTGCGTTTCCGTGTCAATCTCGGCGAGGCTATCGACAAGACGCGCCCCGGCGTGTTCAACCGCCAACAGGTCGGAAAGAATCTGGAGCTTCGCATCGTTCCAGGCGGCTTGCCGGAATGCGCTTCCTATCGGCAACGGCCAGCCATTACGAAGCATGGAACGCCTGGGCTCCTCAATCGGACCATCAATCCGCATATCGACGTTCGATACGGTAGTACGCGGCCCAGGCGCAACATACAACGCAGTCGTCCCGTCCTCGTTTGAAAACTCGAAAACCGGAGAGAAATACCCCTCGGTAGCCAACACCTCGCCGAGCATCGCCTGCACACGACGTTGACTCGCTCCATTTTCGGGGAGATACGGTTTGAGGAGTTCGACAATATTTTCTGATCCGCGCAGGACGATTCCTTCCGCCAACACGGGCGAAGCGGCGGCCGCCAGCCATAGCGCAAGGAATTTCCCGAAAAACTTCTCATGTCGGACAAGCATCGTTTCATTTTACTCGCCCAAGTTCATGCACGGCGCCCACTCTTTTTCGGCAGGAGAGCTTGCACAGAGCATAAAAAAGGGCAGCCGAAGCTACCCCGTTTTTTCCCAAAAATCGGGCTCAGGAAATTACCGGCAAGATCGGCACGATCATCAACGCCACGATATTGATGATCTTGATCAGGGGGTTAACTGCGGGACCCGCCGTATCCTTGTACGGGTCGCCAACGGTATCGCCGGTCACCGAGGCTTTGTGGGCTTCCGAACCCTTGCCACCAAAGTGGCCATCCTCAATGTATTTCTTCGCATTATCCCAGGCGCCGCCGCCTGTCGTCATCGAGATGGCAACGAACAAGCCGGTGATAATCGTCCCCATCAACAAGCCGCCCAGCGCCTTGGCACCGAGCAGGAGACCAACAACAACCGGAACCAGGACGGGCAAAAGCGAGGGGATGATCATTTCCTTGATCGCCGCTGATGTCAGCATGCCGACTGCGCGTGAATAATCGGGCTTCGTCTCTCCATCCATGATGCCCTTGATTTCACGGAACTGGCGTCGCACCTCGACAACGACAGCCCCCGCCGCCCGGCCAACGGCCTCCATGGCCATGGCGCTAAAGAGATAGGGAATCAGACCGCCGATGAACAACCCGATGATGACCATGTGGTCGGAAAGATCGAAGGCGGTTGCCATGCCAAAGCGCCCTTCCAGAGCATGGGTATAGTCGGCAAACAGAACGAGCGCCGCCAGACCGGCCGAGCCAATCGCATATCCCTTCGTTACCGCCTTGGTGGTGTTACCCACCGCGTCGAGCGGATCGGTCACATCACGCACTTCCTGCGGCAATTCGGACATCTCGGCAATACCACCGGCATTGTCGGTAATCGGGCCGTAGGCATCGAGCGCAACGATGATCCCGGTCATCGACAGCATCGAGGTGGCCGCAATCGATATCCCGTACAGGCCGGCCAGTGCATAGCTCAGATAGATCGCCAGACAGACTGCAAGCACGGGCAGTGCCGTCGCCTTCATCGACACGCCGAGACCGGCGATGATGTTGGTACCGTGCCCTGTCGTCGACGCTTCGGCCACCTTTCTGACCGGCGAGAACTCGGTACTGGTGTAATACTCGGTGATCCACACCATCAGCCCCGTCAGCACCAGACCGATCGTCGCCGCACCGAAGATGTTCAGCGAGCTGAGAACTTTACCGTCGGCCAGAGTGACACTGTCACCGAGAATCATGGTCGTCACGGGGTAGAACGCCGCCAGCGCCAATACGCCGGCCACGGCCAGGCCGCGATACAGCGCATTCATGATCTTGCCGCCTTCGCTCGATTTGACGAAGAAGCATCCAATGATTGAGGCAATGATCGAAATACCGCCCAAAACGAGGGGATAAATGACGAGGTTATCGGTTGCCCCTGCAACCCCTTTGAGCGACATCGCGCCGAGCACCATGGTAGCCACGACGGTCACGGCATAGGTTTCGAACAGGTCGGCCGCCATGCCGGCACAGTCACCGACATTGTCTCCAACATTATCGGCGATTACGGCCGGATTGCGGGGATCATCTTCCGGAATACCGGCTTCGACCTTGCCTACCAAATCGGCCCCCACGTCGGCGCCCTTGGTAAAAATGCCGCCACCCAGACGAGCGAAGATGGAGATCAGTGACCCACCGAATGCAAGGCCGACCAGCGGCTCGACCGCATGGTGCAAATCGGCGCCTGCGCTGCGCAGGAAGGCGTAGTAGCCCGCGACACCCAGCAAACCGAGGCCGACAACCAGCATGCCGGTGATCGCCCCTCCCTTGAAGGCCACATCCAGCGCTGCAGCAATCCCCCGCCGCGCCGCTTCGGTGGTACGGACGTTGGCACGCACTGATACGTTCATGCCGATAAAACCAGTCAGGCCGGAGAGAACGGCACCGATGACAAAACCGATGGCCATCAGTTTGCCAAGGAAGACTGCGATAAGAATGGCGAGGACAACACCGACAATGCCGATCGTCGAATACTGTTTACGCAGGTAAGCCGAGGCACCAACCTGAATAGCCTTGGCGATTTCCTGCATACGATCATTACCGGCCGGCAACGAGAGAATCCATTTGGTCATTGCTGCGCCGTAAAGCACTGCAATGATCGCGCACACGAGCGCAAATCCCAGACCTTCCAACATAAGCTCCCCTATTAGAAAAAAGTCCGGATCCCTTGGCAAGCCTCATAAATCCGGACAACAAATGACCAGAATGGCCCTCACCTTATTGGGCAGCAACGCCCTCCCTTGTTACAGCTGACGATTATCTACGATTTGTATTGTGTTTTGTCAGCCGCCATCCGGCCTCTTTATGGAGAGCGGCCCGCAGACAGTCTAATTACGCACTTTCCAGAGCTGCAAAAATTGCTCGGCTAATCTCATCCAGACCACCAACCCCGGCAACCTTTCGATACTTGGGCGCCTTGGCCTCGCCGGTCGCGAACCAGCCCGAGTAATAATCGACGAGCGGCTTGGTTTGCGCGTGATAAACGTTCAGACGGCTGATAACCGTTTCTTCCTTGTCGTCATCGCGCTGAACCAATGGGTCCCCCGTCAAATCGTCCACACCCTCGACCTTCGGGGGGTTGTATTTGACGTGATACGTTCTGCCTGAAGCCGGGTGAACACGGCGCCCGGCCATGCGCTCGACAATTTCTTCATCAGGAACATCGATCTCGACCACAAAATCCAGATCGACCCCATTCGCCCGCATCGCATCTGCCTGCGGAATCGTGCGCGGGAAGCCGTCGAACAGGCACCCTGCCTTGCAATCGTCCTGCTTAAGGCGATCGAGCACCAGGCCGATAATGATGTCGTCAGAAACCAGCCCGCCGGCGTCGATTACCTTCTTCGCCTCGATGCCAAGCGGTGTTCCCGCCTTGATCGCGGCACGGAGCATGTCACCGGTCGAAATTTGCGGAATTCCAAATTTCTCGCAAATAAACTTCGCCTGTGTTCCTTTACCGGCCCCAGGTGGTCCAAGCAGAACTAACCTCATTATTTTCTTCCTCGAAAGTTCGAACGTATGGTTTCAACAAACCGCTGGACACCCTTGCCTCCGCCTGATGCCCAAACGGCAAAATCAAATCGCTATATTTTTCCCTGTAAATACTGCCTGCATGAGGCGAGCGTCGTCGGGCGTATCCACCCCTTGTTTCGGGGCCATGTCGGAAATGAACACACTGATCCGGTAACCGTGCCAAAGGGCACGCAACTGCTCGAGCGCTTCAAAGATTTCGAGCGGCGACTGTGCCAATCCGGCATAGGCGCGCAGGAAACGAGCCCGGTAGGCATAAAGGCCAACGTGCCTGAACGCGGGTAGTCCGTTCGGCAGAACATCCTTGCCTCGCTCCCCGGCGAATTGATCGCGCGCATAAGGTATCGGAGCGCGGGAGAAATAGAGCGCATCGCCATCGGCCTTGCAAACAACCTTGACGACATTGGGATTGAAAAAATCGGCAACATCCTCAATCGGATGTGCGACGGTGGCGATATCGGCACCGCTCGCCGCAAGTTGCTTCGCCGTCTGGGCAATCAACGCCGGATCAATCAACGGCTCGTCGCCCTGGACGTTGACGACGATCACGTCATCGCCCCACCCGAGCTTTTCGACAACCTCTGCCAAGCGATCCGTGCCGCTGGCATGGTCGACGCGCGTTTCAAGGACCCGAATCCCATGAAGGCTGGCCGCCTCGATCACGTCGGTGTGATCAGCCGCCACCCACACCTCACTGGCACCGGAAAGCAGCGCCCGCTCGGCAACTCGAACCACCATCGGCTTCCCGCCGAGATCAAGCAGCGGCTTGGCCGGCAACCTTGACGACGCATGGCGTGCGGGAATAACGATCTTGAAATCCATCGGCACCTCCCGCATCATTTTTCGTCGAGAGTCAGTCTGCGCGCCTCGTCTTCAAGCAGGATGGGAATATCATCACGAACAGGATAAGCAAGTTTGCAGGGATTGCAGACCAACTCCTGTTCGGCCTTGCGATACTCAAGACTGGCTTTGCAAACCGGACAGACCAGAATATCAAGCAAGCGAGCGTCCATTAAGCTTCTCCAGAATTGTTTGCAACAAGGTCTTGCCGTCGCGACCAGCGTCGATCCGTGCCTCAACTGGCAGCACCCACGCTTCGCCCACGGCGAAAGAGGGGCATTTTACCGCATCTTTCTCCGTCATCAGAATCACACCCTGCTGTGCCCATGCAAAATCCTCGGCAACGTAGGCATGATGATCAGGAAAAGGATGCGCCTCGAAACAGATCTTGAGCGATTCCAACTGAGCAAAAAAACGGGACGGATCACCAATGCCGGCGACCGCATAGACCGGTCGCCCTTGAAAGGCATCCGGTGCGCAAAAACATGACGCATCGCGCAAGGATCTAAAACGGTCGCCAGTCAAATGCATCGCGAACTGGGGCACGACCTCTCCGAACAACGACCGGCCGGCGCTTAGCCCGCCGTTCCAGACAATCGCCGTCACGCCCCTGGCTCGCCGGAGCGGCTCACGCAACGGCCCGGCGGGCAATAACTGGGAATTGCCCGCGCCACGACCGTCGAAAAGGACAATCTCGACATCCCTGCGCAGGCGATAGTGCTGAAGCCCATCGTCGGAGATGACAACATTGCACTCGGGGTGAGCAGAAACCAATGCTTGACCAGCCGCCACGCGGTCACGCCCGACAAAAACCGGCACGCCACTCTTCTTGGCCAACAACAGCGGCTCATCGCCAACAACTCTGCTGTCGCTCTCGACCGTAACCTCGCAAACACCTTCAACCGCACCACCATACCCCCGGCTGATGATACCGGGCTTCCAACCGCATTCGCGAAGTTGCTCGACGAGCCAAAGCACAAATGGGGTTTTACCAGCGCCGCCCACGGTCAGATTGCCGACAACGACAACCGGAACCGACAGTGACTCGGAGGCAAGCACTCCCGCCGCAAACAACGCCCGTCGAATCGATACGACGAGACGGTACAGCCAGGAGAGAGGCAACAACGGGATAAGCTGCAGGGCCAATTCGCGCCTGAACCACAAGCGCGGCAGGCACCGGGCAAGGCCACGAGGACGCATTACGTTTCCTGGCGTCGAACGTTCATTTTGGCGCTTGCGTCGCGAAGGAAATATGGGGATACCCCGCCAACTGGGCGGCTTGCATGATATCGACGACGCTTTGGTGCGTCGCCTTGGCATCGGCGTTAATAACGATTATCGGCTCTTTGTTTTCGCCAGCAGCGCGACGAAGGGCGTCACTGATCGACTTAACATCCGCCGTGACAAGCGGCGCCTGATTAACAAGAACCTGACCAGAAGACGCCACGGCCACATTGATTTCGTTCGGTTGCTCATCCTGTTTGCTGGCATCGGCCGTTGGCAGATTGATTTCCAGCCCGGAAAATTTCGCATACGTCGTGGTCAACATCAGAAAGATGATGATTACGAGCAGAACATCGATCAATGGAATCAGGTTGATTTCCGGCTCGTCATTACTGCGGCCGCGCTGAAAATTCATCACTTCAACGACTCCTTAGGCCTTCCGCGCACCCTGCAAAACCTCGACGAGGTGGATGGCTTGCTGCTGCATCTCGACGACGAAGCTATTCACCAATGCACGGAAATGGCGCCAGAAAATCATGCTCGGGATTGCGATGATCAGACCGAACCCGGTGTTATAGAGAGCCACGGAAATACCATGGGCCAGCTGCAGCGGGTTGGCCCCACTCGGCGACTGCGAGCCAAAAATCTCGATCATCCCCACCACAGTACCGAGCAGCCCCATCAACGGGCTGATGGAGGCAATCGTGCCGAGCGTCGTCAAATAGCGCTCCAACCCGTGCGCGACCACGCCGCCAGTCTCCTCAATCGACTCTCGCATGATCTCGCGCGAACTGCCGACGTTCCGAAGCCCCGCTGCAAGAACCTGTCCCAGCGGGGACTGCTTTTCAAGATTCGCAAGCATTGACTCGTTCACGCCCTGCTGGCGATATTCGGCGATTACCCGCTGAAGAAGGCCATCAGGTAAAACCTTTGCGCGACGCAATGTCATCAGGCGCTCGATGATTAAAGCGACAGAAATAATCGACGCAAACAACAAAGGCCAAATGGGCCAGCCAGCCGCCAAAATGATCGAGAACACGCTCTTACCCCATAAAAATCCAGCCGCTAACTCTAGCCTGTCGATCAACTCACGACAAGCCCTAGACAAAAGTCATAAGAACGCCTTCTCCACAAAATCTGTGGATAACATTGTGAATTAACCTTTGAAGATCGTTCTAAACTCCATCCCTGCAAGGCTTTTTTACACTTTGCCAATTTAAAAGGCGAAACCGATTTTCCTTATAAATCAATCATCTAAAAAACCCGCCAATCAAACACCGCACCCGCGCCAACAAAGCTTCGAAAACCAAGAAAGATGTGCATGATTTGGCAAGACTGTAAAATCGCCGCATGACAACGAACACCTTCCCAGACGAGCGCCAAACACCTTTGATAGCGGTGATGCCGGTCTCGATGCTGAACAGGCTTGTGCGCGAACGGCTCGAATCTGCCTTCCCGCTTTGCTGGGTATCGGGCGAAATTTCCAACCTCGTCCTTGCAGCCTCCGGACACGCCTATTTCACGCTGAAAGACGCCAGTGCGCAGGTACGCTGCGTGATGTTTCGCAGCCGCGTCCAACTGTTGGGATGGCGGCTAGAAAACGGGCAAAAAATCGAGGCTCGCACGCTCGTTACGCTTTACGAAGCACGTGGAGATTTTCAACTGAACGTTGAGACGGCCCGCAAGGCGGGAATCGGCAATCTGTATGAACAATTTCTTCGCCGCAAGGAAAAACTCGAAAGGGAAGGACTTTTCGCCAACGAATCGAAACGCTCCTTGCCCCGGTTTCCACGCCGAATCGGCATCATTTCCTCGCCACAGGCGGCCGCCCTGCGCGACGTGCTGATCACGCTGACCCGTCGCGCACCGCAGGTAAGCGCCATCCTCTACCCCACGCCAGTTCAGGGCGAAGGCGCAGGCGACCAGATCGCAACAGCCCTGCAAACAGCCAGTCGGCGCGGCGAATGCGACGTAGTCATTGTCTGCCGTGGGGGAGGCAGCCTTGAAGACCTATGGGCATTCAATGAGGAAGTGGTGGCTCGCGCCATTCGCGCCAGCACCGTACCCGTCATTACCGGCATCGGCCACGAAACCGACTTCACCATCGCCGATTTTGCCGCCGACCAGCGTGCGCCCACGCCGACAGCCGGCGCAGAGATCGCCGCACCACAGCGCCGGCAACTTCTGGAAAACCTCACCGCCTACCGGGACGCGATGACGCGCCGCACCGAACAAGGCTTTGAACGCCGATATCAACAACTCGACTGGCTCAGCAGCCGGCTGAAGCACCCATCGGAACGCCTTGCGCTGCAACGCGGCAATCTGGACCATCTGCGGCGCCGCCTCGCAAGCTGCACAACGCAAGCGGTTATGCAGCAACACAACACACTTGTCGGCCTGAAACAGCGCCTACTGGCAGCACGCCCGGAGATCATCACGGCGGCACACCACCTTGAAGTTCTCGCAAGCCGCCTGCAGGGTGAATGGCAAAAGACGCTGAATACAAAATCCATCAGCGTTGGCCGCCTCGCCGACAGCCTTGAACACCTGAATCCCCGCTCCGTGCTGGCCAGAGGGTACAGCATCGTCAGCGATAAAGAAGGCGCCATCCTGAGAGATTGTCGTTCGCTGGAACCAAATGCCCCGATCACTGTCTTTTTTCACCGTGGCCGCGCCGATGCGCGTGTAACATCGGTGACCGACGATCCGGCCGACGTCATTTAGCCTGATTTGCAGCCCCCGCCAGAAACACCAACCAACACATTCGCCAAGGAGAAAAAATGGAACACACACTGCCGAAGCTTCCTTTTGCCATGGACGCCCTGGTTCCGCACATATCCCAGGAAACCTTCGAATACCATTACGCCAAGCACCATCAGGCCTACGTCACCAACCTGAACAATCTGATCAAGGGTACCGAGTACGAAAACCTTGATCTCGAAGCCATCGTCAAAAAGGCTCCGGCCGGCGGCGTATACAACAACGCAGCACAGGTCTGGAACCACACGTTCTTCTGGAACTGCCTAAAGCCGAACGGCGGTGGCGCGCCCACAGGAGCGCTTGCCGAGGCAATCAACAAGAAATGGGGCTCTTTCGACGAATTCAAGAAAGCCTTCGTGAATTCAGCGGTTGGCAATTTCGGCTCCGGCTGGACCTGGCTGGTGAAAAAGGCGGACGGATCGGTGGATATCGTCAACATGGGCCCGGCCGGCACCCCGCTCACAACGGGCGACAAGGCTCTGCTTACGGTCGACGTATGGGAACACGCTTACTACATCGACTACCGCAACCTGCGCCCGAAGTTTGTTGAAACTTTCCTCAACAATCTTGCCAACTGGGCCTTTGCAGAGCAGAACTACGCCGCCTGAAATCAACGTGCTTAAACAAAAACGGCAGCCAATCGCGGCTGCCGTTTTTGTTTCTTTTTATGCCTCAACAAAAAGGAGGAACATCAAGCTATCGCTGCAATAGCTTGATCCAGACAAACAAGGTCTGCCCCTGCGACTCTGCAAGCTGCGCCAAATCAGCCAGCGCCATCAGAAACGATAGAACCTCTTCCGGATCGCCTTCATCGTTCTCATAGACCTCGGCCGCTGACAATTCCTCGGCCACATTCTCCAGCGCCTCTTCGTCCATCTGTGCCAACGCTTCGAACAAAGCGTCATGGATTCGCAAAACGAGGATTTCCTCGTCATCACCCGCCACGAAAACCGGTTCGTAAAATTCAAGCGCCATCTGCAGCGAGTCCCCGGTCAACACGGCGTGCAACGTCGCCACTCTCGACGTATCCAGGCCGGGCGATTCGATGCCGCTCCATTCGTGCAACGGGGAATTGGAAACACCAATAGCAGGAAATTCATCCTCTTCCGCCGCAACGATACAGGTCAAAAATTCCATGCTGTCTCCGAATGTCTTGTAACGCCAATGTGCATGGCACGACGGATAGCCGCCAGGACGAGCAACGCTCCGGAGGGAAAAGACGCCCCTGGGCGAGCTCGAAAAGGCCAGACCTGCACTGACAGCCAAGCTTCTCTACAAAGCCAAAAGCGGCACATGTGTATAATTCGCCGCTTTCATGACTGCCTGACTTTTGGGGATTTTGGTGCCGAGAGAGGGACTCGAACCCTCACGTTTTTCAACGGCGGATTTTGAATCCGCTGCGTCTACCGATTCCGCCACCTCGGCCAAGGTTCGCAAGAAGCGAACCGAAGGAGGCCGAATTATCTCTGATTTAGACATAACCGACAAGCCCACTTGGCTGACTTTTTATCAAATGCTGACTCTCGACGATTTTGACTTTCACCTTCCCGACGAACTCATCGCCCAACACCCGGCCTCCGAGCGTACCGCCAGCCGGCTATTGCACGTCGAAAAGACAAGCTTGACCGACCGCACCTTTTCCGACCTGCCAAGGCTGATTCAACCGGGCGACCTGCTCGTCTTCAACGACACGAAAGTCATCAAGGCCCGCCTGTTTGGGCAAAAGGAAAGCGGCGGCCAGATCGAGGTGATGATCGAGCGCATCGTTGACCGACACCATGCCGTCGCCCAGATCCGCGCCAGCAAGTCACCCAAGCCGGGCAGCCGGATCGTTCTGGAAAATGCCTTCCAGCTCAAGATCACCGGCCGTACCGGTGAACACGCCGAATTCTTTGCCCTTGAACTCGAAGACGCGAGTGACGGCGATCTGTATGCCCTGACCGAAAAGCACGGCCGCCTGCCGCTGCCGCCCTATATCACCCATGCGGCCGAAATCGACGACGAATCCCGTTATCAAACGGTCTTTGCCCGCCAAAGCGGCGCCGTTGCCGCACCGACCGCCGGCCTGCACTTCGACGACTCCATGCTGGCCAAGCTCAGGGAGCGTGGCGCCGAACTCGCTTGGCTGACCCTGCACGTCGGCGCCGGCACCTTCCAGCCGGTGCGCGTGCATAACCTCGCCGAGCACCGCATGCATTCCGAACGCTTCGACATCCCGGCGGCGACCCTCGAAGCCATCCAACAAACGCGGGACCGCGGCGGCCGCGTGATCGCCGTCGGCACGACCAGTCTGCGCGCGCTTGAGGCAGCGGCCCAAAGCGGAGAACTGCGCGCCGGTCCCGCCGAGACCGACATTTTCATTACCCCCGGTTACGAATTCCGGGTTGTCGACCGGCTGATCACCAACTTCCACTTACCGAAGTCGACGTTGCTAATGCTCGTCTCTGCCTTTGCCGGATGCGATACCATACGCGCCGCCTATCGTCATGCCGTCGAACAGCGCTATCGTTTTTTCAGCTACGGCGACGCCATGCTGCTCGAAAAGAACACAGAAAGAACCTCCAATGCAGTTTGAACTTCTCACAACCGACGGCAGTGCACGCCGCGGCCGTCTAACCCTCGCCCATGGCGTTGTCGAAACGCCCGTATTCATGCCGGTCGGCACCTACGGCACGGTCAAGGCAATGACGCCGCGCGACCTCAATGAAATCGGCGCACAAATCTGTCTCGGCAACACGTTTCACCTCTGGCTCCGCCCCGGGCTGGAAGTCATCGCCGCGCATGGCGGACTGCACCGATTCATGGGCTGGGACAAGCCGATCCTGACCGATTCGGGCGGCTTTCAGGTCTTCTCGCTCGGCGCGCTGCGCAAGATCACCGAGGAAGGCGTCAAATTTTCCTCGCCGATCAACGGCGACAAATTGTTCCTGACACCCGAAGAGTCGATGCGCATCCAGCACACGCTGAATTCGGACATCGTGATGATCTTCGACGAATGCACGCCGTACCCGGCGAGCGTCGACGAGGCTGCAAAGTCAATGCGGCTTTCCTTGCGCTGGGCGAAGCGCTCGCGCGACGAGCACGACAAGCTCGGCAACGCCAATGCCCTGTTCGGTATCGTGCAAGGCGGCATGTACGAAGAGCTACGCGACGAATCGCTGGCCGGCCTCAATGACATCGGTTTCGACGGCATGGCCATCGGCGGCCTGTCGGTCGGCGAACCCAAGGAAGATATGGCGCGCATTCTTGCCCACACGGCACCGCGTCTGCCTACGCACAAGCCGCGCTATCTGATGGGAGTCGGCACGCCGGAAGACCTCGTTGCCGCCGTGCAGGCCGGCATCGACATGTTCGATTGCGTCATGCCTACCCGCAACGCACGCAACGGCCACCTCTTTACCCGTTACGGCGACATCCGCATCAAGAACACGCAATACAAGAACGACCTGCGTCCACTCGACGAATCGTGCGACTGCTATACCTGCCGCAACTTCACCCGCGCCTACCTGCACCATTTGTTCCGTGTCGGCGAAATCCTTGGGGCACAACTGAACACCATCCACAACCTGCACTACTACCAGACGCTGATGCGCGAACTGCGCGCTGCCATTGGCGCAGGCAAGCTGCCGGAACTAGTAGCCGACTTCCATGCCCGACGCCAGGAAACGGCGGGGCCAAAACTGCGGTGATACAATAGCCCGCTCTTTTTTCGCTGTTTTTATAACTATTCAATCCCCCAAGGAGACAAACGTGCTGATCAGCAATGCCTTTGCCCAAACCGCAGCCGCCGCAGCCAGCCCGACGGACAGCGTCATGCAGTTCCTGCCGATCATTCTGATGTTCATCGTGTTGTATTTCATCATGATCCGGCCGCAGCAAAAGAAAGCCAAAGAGCACAAGGCGATGATCGACGCAATCACCAAAGGCGATGAAGTAGTCACGCAAGGCGGCCTGGCTGGCCGTGTCGCCAAGGTCGGTGAGGAATATGTGACGATCGAGATCGCCCAGAACGTCGAAGTTCAGATCCAGAAGGGTGCGATCGGCCTCGTTCTCCCCAAGGGAACGCTCAAGAGCCTGTAACAAACACCCAGCGCGGGGCAATCGCCGGCAAACCGGCCCGCCCCCGCCCCATGCCGGCGCCCATTGTTGCCGACTTCGAATTTCTTAATCACCTCTCGCGACCTTCATGAACCGCTACCCGCTCTGGAAATACGTCATCGTCGCTTTCTCGCTGCTGGTCGGCTTGCTGTATACGTTGCCAAATTTCTTTGGTGAATCGCCCGCCGTCCAGGTTTCAAGCGCAAAAGCCACGCTCAAAACAGATACCAAGACCTTGGAGCGCGTCGAGAACACGCTCAAAACGGCCAACATCGAAAGCAACGGCATCTTCCTTGACACGAATGGCGTAAAAGTCCGCCTTAAGGATACCGACACCCAACTCAAGGTGAAGGACCTGCTCGAAAAGCAATTCAACCCTGACGCCAGCGATCCTCAATACGTCGTTGCGCTCAACCTGCTTTCCAGCTCGCCACAATGGCTCACCAGCATGGGCGCCCTGCCGATGTATCTTGGTCTCGACCTGCGCGGCGGCGTCCACTTCCTGCTCGAGGTGGACATGAAAGGCGCGCTGACCAAGCGCCTCGATTCGACTGCTGCTGATCTGCGCAGCCTGTTCCGCGACAAGAACGTTCGACACGGCGGCATCAACCGTGAAGGCGAACGCATTTCCATCCGTTTCCGCGACGAAGAAACACGGACCAAAGCACGCAATGCGTTGCAGGACAACCAGCCAGACCTGACGCTGATCGAGCAAGGCGAAGGCAGCGACCTCAAGCTGGTCGCCACACTCAAGCCGACGGCAGTCAAAAAGATCCAGGAATTTGCCATCAAGCAGAACATGGGCACCCTGCATAACCGGATCAACGAACTTGGCGTTGCCGAACCGGTCATTGCCCAACAGGGCGCCGACCGCATCGTCGTGCAACTGCCGGGGGTGCAGGACACCGCCAAGGCGAAAGACATTCTCGGCCGTACCGCCACCCTTGAAATCCGCATGGTCGACGACACGGCAGGAGCACTGGAAGCCGCAATGGCGGGCCAAGTGCCGTTTGGCACGGAACTTTACGTCGAACGCGGAGGGCGCCCGCTTCTCGTCAAGAAGCAGGTTCTGCTGACCGGCGACCGGTTGACCGACGCGCAACCCGGCTTCGATAGCCAAACGCACGAACCCGCTGTCCACCTGTCACTCGACTCGACTGGCTCGCGCATTTTCAAGGAACTGACGCGTGACAACGTCGGCAAGCGCATGGCCATTCTGCTCATTGAAAAAGGCAAGGGCGAAGTGGTCACAGCCCCCGTCATCCGCACTGAAATCGGTGGCGGCCGCGTCCAGATCTCAGGCTCTATGAACACCGTGGAAGCCAACGACACCGCCCTGCTGTTGCGCGCCGGCTCGCTGGCAGCGCCGATGGAAATCATCGAAGAGCGGACGATCGGACCGAGCCTCGGCGCCGACAACATCACGAAAGGCTTCCACTCGACGATGTGGGGCTTTGCCGCCATCTCCGTGTTCATGATCGCCTACTACATGCTGTTCGGTCTCATCTCGGTAACGGCGCTGGCCTCCAACCTCCTCTTCCTCGTTGCCCTGCTCTCCTTGCTGCAGGCCACGCTGACGTTGCCGGGGATTGCGGCTATCGCGCTGACGCTCGGCATGGCGATCGACTCCAACGTGCTGATCAACGAGCGCATCCGGGAGGAACTGCGTAACGGCGCGTCGCCACAGGCCGCCATTCGCGGCGGTTACGAGCACGCCTTTGACACGATTCTCGACTCGAACATCACGACACTGATCGCAGGCGTTGCGTTGCTGATCTTTGGCTCCGGCCCGGTACGCGGATTTGCCGTCGTGCATTGCCTTGGCATCCTGACATCGTTCTTCTCGGCCGTTGTCGTGTCCCGCGCACTGGTTAATCTGGTCTACGGAGGCCGCAAGATTCAGTCGCTATCGATCGGTCAGATCTGGAAGCCGGGCAACAGTACCGTTGCCTCGAAATAAGGAAGAGCACCATGGAATTTTTCCGCATCAAGAAAGACATCCCCTTCATGCGCCATGCGCTGGTATTCAACGTCATCTCGTTGATTACCTTCCTGTTGGCGGTTTTCTTCCTTTTCAGCCGCGGCTTGCATCTCTCGGTCGAGTTTACCGGCGGCACCCTGATCGAGGTCGCCTACACGCAAGCGGCTGACCTCGGGAAAATCCGGGAAGGCTTGGGCAAAGCCGGCTATACGGACATCGCCGTGCAGAACTTCGGCTCCAGCCAGGACGTGATGATCCGGTTACCGCTCAAGGAAGAACAGAGCTCGGCCAAGATCGGTGAATCCGTCATGGAGGTGCTGAATGCAGAAGCACCAGGTGCCACGTTACGCCGCGTCGAATTCGTCGGCCCGCAGGTCGGCAAGGAACTCGCCGAAAACGGTTCGCTTGCCCTGCTGCTCGTCATCCTTGGTATCGTGCTGTATCTTGCCATGCGTTTCGAGTGGCGCTTCTCGGTTTCAGCCATCATTGCCAACCTGCACGACGTCATCATCATTCTGGGATTCTTCGCCTTCTTCCAGTGGGAATTCTCGCTCTCGGTGCTGGCCGCCGTACTGGCCGTGCTCGGCTATTCAGTCAACGAATCGGTGGTCGTCTTCGACCGCGTCCGCGAGACATTCAAGAAAGTCCGCGGCCTGACCACCCCGCAAGTGCTCGACCACGCCATCACCACCACCATTTCCCGCACCATCATCACCCACGGCAGCACGCAACTGATGGTGTTGTCGATGCTGATCTTCGGCGGCGAAACCTTGCATTATTTCTCGCTCGCTCTGACCATCGGCATTTGCTTCGGCATCTACTCGTCGGTCCTGGTGGCCAGCCCGCTGGTGATGTGGCTTGGTGTCTCGCGTGAGCACTTCGTCAAGCCGAAGAAACAGATTGAAGGCGCCAACGAAGAAGGTGCGGTTGTCTAAACGCTGATAAACCGGCAACTACAAAAAACGGCATGGCCACCTTTCGGTCCCATGCCGTTTTTGCGTCGACAAACGGCTTAACGCCGGCCTTAACGCCGATCAGACGGCAAAGACGTGCTTGATGCGCAAGGTCCTGTTTTCTTCGACCAACTTGAACAGGCGATCAATATTCGGATGCTTGCCCGGATTGGCGCGGGCATCTTCGGTATGCTCGGCATAAAGCTCCAAACCTTTCCTTGCCGCATCCGGCGTAATCGCGCCATACGTTTGCGCAAGATGATTGAATACGGCCAATGAACCTTGGCTACCCGCCTTGTTCTCAATCGTCGCCACCACGTTACCTTCGGTATCGAGCAGATTGATGGCAGCCAGATGCGAGATACCCGGCATTTTCTTCAAGTTATCGACAAATCGCGTCATGGAACAATCCTCCGAAATAGCACGCGTGTTACCAATAACAAACGCTGGATCGTCCAGATACCGGACACGATCCAGCGTCGTCGTCGCGAATTTCCAAAGACCCGCGACCCGCAGTCAGATTTTGATCAGATCCGGCGCGCCAACTCGGCCGCCTTGCCGGTGTAATCCCACGGCGTCAGCTTGAGCAGTTCCGCTTTGGCCTCGGCGGGAATCTCCAGGGTTTGCACGAAAGCCTGCATTCCGTCGCGGGAAACACGATTGCCACGGGTCAGTTCTTTCAGCTTTTCATAGGGATTGGCAATGCCATAGCGGCGCATCACGGTCTGAATCGGCTCGGCCAGAAGCTCCCAATTAGCATCAAGATCGGCATGCAGACATTCGGCATTGATTTCGAGCTTGTTCAATCCGCGCAAGAGCGAATCGTAAGCAAGCAGCGCATAACCGAACGCCACGCCCATATTGCGCAGCACTGTCGAGTCGGTCAGGTCACGCTGCCAGCGGGAAATCGGCAACTTCTCCGAGAGGTGCTTGAGCACCGCATTCGCCAGGCCGAGGTTGCCTTCCGAATTTTCGAAATCGATCGGATTGACCTTGTGCGGCATCGTCGAAGAGCCAATCTCGCCGGCCTTGAGCTTCTGCTTGAAGAAGCCGAGCGAAATATACGCCCACACATCACGATCGAAATCGATCAGGATGGTGTTGAGGCGGGCAAACGCATCGAACAGTTCGGCCATCGAATCGTGCGGCTCGATCTGAATCGTGTAGGGATTGAATTCAAGACCGAGTGATTCGACAAAGCGCTTGGCGAACGACTCCCAATCGAACCCCGGATAGGCAGCAAGATGGGCGTTGTAATTGCCGACCGCGCCATTGATCTTGCCCAAGAGGCTGACGGCAGAAATACGCGAGACGGCACGCTCGATACGTGCGACGACGTTGGCCAATTCCTTGCCAATCGTCGTCGGCGTCGCCGGCTGGCCGTGCGTACGCGACATCATCGGCACATCAGCTAGCGCATGCGCAAGTTCGCGAAGCCGGCCGCTGACGCGAGCGAGCACAGGCAACATCGCCTCGTCCCGGGCGGTTTTGAGCATCAAGGCATGCGACAGGTTGTTGATATCTTCCGACGTGCAGGCGAAATGGATGAATTCCGAAACGCGCATAACCTCAGGGTTATTCGCCAGTTTCTTCTTGATCCAGTACTCAAGCGCCTTGACGTCATGGTTGGTAACCGCCTCGATTTCCTTGACCTCGGCCGCCTGTTCCGGGCCGAAGCTGGCAACCAGTTGATCCAGTTCCGCCACAGTTGCCGGAGAAAATGCCGGAATCTCGGCAAAATGCGGTTCAGCGGCCAGCGCCTTAAGCCATTCGATCTCGACCTGAAGACGACGACGAATCAGGCCGAACTCCGAAAACTGGGAACGCAACGCATCGACTTTGGCGGCGTAACGGCCATCCAGGGGCGAAAGGGCTGTAAGTGTTGAATGCGACATGAAAATGACCCTTGTAAGTCTTTCCGAACGATTGAAAGAGTCCGGCATTCTAACCGCCGAGCAAATGCACCAGCAAATGAAACCACGTACTGTACGAAGTCACGGACAAGGCGGCTGTTGCGGCAGTGCTATAATTCGCCCGGTTTGGAATCACTGACCGCCAGGAAGCCAATGAAGCTCATCGGATCGCTTACCAGCCCATTCGTCCGCAAGGTACGCGTGGTTTTGTCTGAAAAGAAAATCGAATACGAATTCGGACTCGACTCCCCGTGGTCAGGGGACACGCAGGTTCCCGATTTCAACCCGCTGGGCAAAGTGCCGGTTCTGCTCCTCGACGACGACACCGCCCTCTTTGACTCGCGCGTTATCTGCGAATATCTCGACAACGTTGCGCCAAACAACAAATTGATGCCTGCCACCAACCGGGAACGCACCGAGGTCAAGCGCTGGGAAGCCTTGGCCGATGGCGTGTGCGAGGCCGCAGGCAACATCTTCCTCGAAAGGAAGCGCCCCGCGGAACAGCAAAGCGCCGACTGGATCGTCCGGCAAGAAAGCAAGATCATCCGCGGACTCGACTACATGTCGGACGAACTGGGCGAAAACGCCTGGTGCATGGGCACGCATTTCACCCTGGCCGACATCGCCTCCGGATGTGCGCTCGGTTATCTGGCTTTCCGCTCCCCGGAAATCGACTGGAACGTCAAACACCCCAATCTCTCCCGCTTCTACGACAAGATCATGCAGCGCGCGGCGTTTGTGGAAACAATCCCGCAAGGCTAATTTCCGGCCCCAGAACAACGGGGAAAAACAAAAAAAGCACGGAGCGAAACGCCGTGCTTTTTTTGCCTCCAAATCAGGCCGTCAAACGATGATGCCACCCCCAAGACAGACGCGGCTTTCGTAAATAACGACCGACTGCCCGGGCGTCACCGCCCATTGCGACTCGGCAAAGCGGATCTGGCAACCCTTTTCGTCAACGTGCTCGATCTCGCAAGGCGCGTCTGCTTGCCGGTAACGGGTCTTGGCGCAGTAGACCCAATGCGTATGCGGCGCAGCACCGGACACCCATGAGAGTTGATCAGCCCTGAGCTCATCGGACAACAGCGCCGGATGGTCATGCCCCTGCACCACATACAACACATTGCGCGCCATATCCTTGCGCGCCACAAACCACGCGTCATGATCCCCGGAAGCGCTTCCCTTGCCGCCTTTCACGCCGCCGATCTGCAGCCCCTTGCGCTGACCGATCGTGTGGTAAGTCAACCCATCGTGCTCACCGAGCACGCGGTCGTCGTCCAGGCAGCGGATTTCGCCTTTCTTCGGCGGCACATAGCGCATCAGGAAGTCCTTGAACGGCCGCTCGCCGATGAAACAGATGCCGGTCGAGTCTTTTTTGAGCGCTACGTGCAATCCGGCTTCCTCGGCCATTTTGCGCACATCGCGCTTATAGAGATCGGCCAGCGGGAACAACGCTTTTGAGAGCTGTTGCTGGTTCAAGCGGTGCAGGAAATAGCTCTGGTCCTTGGTGCCGTCTTCCGCCTTGAGCAACTGGAACTTGCCGTCGAACTCGCGCACGCCGGCATAATGGCCGGTCGCAATCCGCTCGGCCCCAAGCTTCAGCGCGTGATCCAGAAAAGCACGGAATTTGATTTCCGAATTGCACAGCACGTCCGGATTCGGCGTGCGGCCGGCTTGGTATTCCTTGAGGAACTCGGCAAAAACACGTTCCTTGTATTCTTTGGCGAAATTCACCACCTCGACGTCGATACCGATCTTGTCGGCAACGCTCATCACGTCGATCAGATCCTGCCGTGAGGAACAATATTCCTCGGTATCGTCGTCTTCCCAATTTTTCATGAACAGGCCGACCACGTTCCAGCCCTGCTGCTTCAACAGCAGCGCAGCAACGGACGAATCAACGCCGCCGGACAAACCGACGACCACCGTCTTACCTTTATTCTCATTCGTCGACATTCGGACTTTCTCCTGCAAACCACTCCGTGAGCGGCATTACCACGGCCGGACGGCCGTTATCAAAAAACCATGAATCAACCGCAAACCTTTGAGCGGAGTCAGCGTTTTCACCTGGCACTGTCATTTCCTCGATCCGGGCGGAAAAATGCTGAAAAAACAAGAGCCGCGTTCGCAAGGCCGGTTCCAGCACACGATGGAACTTCAACCAGCCGCGGCCTTCCAGAAGGCGCAACAGACGCGTCGTGGTTGTCGAATGATCGATGCAGTCCATCCGGCCATAAACACCGTCATCGGCAAGATTGCCGCCCTTGTCGGCAGAAATGGGCGACTGCTGGCCGGCCCATCCAAGCAGATAACCGATGGACATCCCAAGCATCGCCCGCTCATGCAAGGCATCCGGCGCAGTGACGAGCATCTGCCGAATTTCTTCCAACTGGCGCTCGTTGAAGACAACTTCCGCTTCCGCAAGGCAGCCATAGTTGTAGCAAACCTTGACGTGCTCGACGCCCGAGGCCAGCGCGGGCAACAACATCGCGACGCAAAGCAGCAGCGCTCTCAGACCGCTCATTCGTAATGGGTGATCAGTTCCAGCGGGTAGCGCTTTCCGTCCAGCCAATCCTCGATACAGCGCAGAATCAAAGGACTCCGGTGCTGCGCCTGATTGGCGCGTATTTCATCCAGGGTCAGCCAGCGCGCCGCGATAATCCCATCGTCAAGCGGACGATCGATGTCGTGGCCGGAAATGTCGCCACCGAACGCAAAACGCAGATAGGTGATGTCCTTCCGTTCATGGCGCCAGTTGTACACACCGACGAGATACTGCGGAACGAAGTGATAGCCGGTTTCTTCCAGCGCTTCGCGCACGCTGGCCTCGGTTAGCGCTTCAAAGCACTCCAGATGGCCGGCCGGCTGGTTGAAACGGACGCCCTCCTCGGTTTGCTCTTCGACGAGCAGGAATTTCCCATCCCGCTCAATGACGGCCGCAACGGTGACATGAGGCATCCAGACCATGTAATACGCCTTGTACTCGGATAAAAACGGATATTTTACCGCCATCCGGCAGACGAAATCGGCTAGAATTTGGCTCGTTTTTTTGCTGGAAACGCCGTCCGCTGGCCGAATCAGCGCGATGCCACCGCGTCCCCACTCAACCATCACGACGCTTACAGGATACCCATCATGGCCGACAAGCTGACCGTTGAAATCACCGCCCAGGACCTGCCGCTGCACTGCCCCATGCCGAACACACCGGTCTGGAACATGCACCCGCGCGTATTCCTCGATGTAATTCACACCGGCGAAGCCGTGTGTCCGTATTGCAACACCCATTACGTTCTCAAGGGCGAGGCCCCGAAAGGGCATTAAAGCCATCACGACAGACAAACGCGGAGAAACGACGTGAGGAGCAAAGCCCCCGAAAAAAACGCGACCGCTTCTATCCCGCCCTCCGCCCACTTCAAGCATCGTACACTCGTCGTCGCCCCCTCCTGGATTGGCGACACGATAATGGCGCAGCCGCTTTTCATGCGCTTGCACAAGAACATCCCCGACTCGCAACTCGATGTCCTGGCACCGCCTTGGGTTGCGCCCGTTTTGAGGCGCATGCCGGAAGTCAGCGAAATCGTCGACAATCCTTTCGCACACGGCGAACTTTCGCTCCGCGCGCGTTACCGCTTGGCGCGGCAACTGGCGCAAAACAAATACGAGCGCGCCTACGTTCTGCCCAATTCGCTCAAATCGGCGCTGATTCCGTTTCTCGCCGGTATCCCCGAACGCATTGGCTTTACCGGCGAGTCGCGCTACGGACTGATCAACAGCCGCCACTCACTCGACAAGGCGGCATTACCGCAAATGGTCGAGCGCTTCGCCCAACTGGCACAGGCACCGGGCACTCCATTGCAGCGCCCGGTCGAGCAGCCACGCCTCGTCTCAACACCTGAACAGCAGGCAGAAACTCTTGCTGCGGTAGGCACGGAGCGTCCGACCAAGGTGGCCGTATTCTGCCCGGGTGCCGAATACGGTCCGGCCAAACGCTGGCCAGCGCGCCATTTCGCGTCACTGGCCGATGAACTTGTACAACGCGGTTACATCATCTGGTTGCTTGGTTCGGGGAAAGACAAGGCGGTTGGCGATGAGATCATCCGGCTCGCTCGCTCCCAACCGGGTGCGTTGCGTAATTTTTGCGGTGAAACATCACTCTCGCAGGCGATTGACCTGATCGCCGTTGCCACGCTCGTCGTCTGCAACGATTCCGGCCTGATGCACGTAACGGCCAGCCTCGACCGGCCCCTCGTCGCCCTCTACGGCTCATCGTCTCCAGGATTCACGCCGCCGCTCTCGGATCAAGCGACGATTCTGAGTCTCCAACTCAAATGCAGTCCGTGCTTTAAACGCGAATGCCCGCTTGGGCACCTCAACTGCCTGAACAAGCTGGAACCACAACGCGTACTTGAGGCCTGTTTGAAGGAAATCACGCCATGACCTTCGTTTTCGCCACCGCCGAAGACGCTGAAGAAGCATTTTATGAAGCGATTGGACGATCCGATCTGGATACGCTGATGAGCGTCTGGGCGGACGATGAGGAAATCGTCTGCATTCATCCGACCGGTCAGCGCCTAAGCGGCGCAACAGCCATCCGCGAAAGCTGGCAAAACATCTTCGCCACCAATCCGTCTTTCAATGTCCGCGTCACGCACCAGGTACGCTGGGAAAGCGTGTTGATCGCCGTGCACAGCATCGTCGAGACATTATGCCTCGGCGACGACCCGAGCCAGCACGGCCCGATGCTGTCTACCAACGTTTTCATTCGCGGCGCAAACGGCTGGCGACTTCTCTCCCGCCACACCTCGGCGGCGGCAGACGCCCTTGGGGACGACACCGCCGCATTCGAGCCGCACAGCAGCAGTCGCCATACACTGCACTAGAATCCGGGGCAGCACTGCTGCTCGCCTGGGCCAACAATCTGGCCCGGGAAGTCTCATGACGTTTTGCTTGTTCGCCACTCGTTACCACACCGATAAAAAATGCCAGACCCACAAAGTTCGCACGTATTCCTTGGCCGCCAACCGATTCTCGGACGAGAACAACAGCTGCTTGCCTACGAATTGCTTTTTCGCGACGGCATGATCGTCACCGGCAATCGGGCCGACGTCATGGACGCGACCCAGGCAACCGCAACAGTCATCGCGAACGCTTTCAGCGAGCTATCCACACAGGACGTACTGGGCCCCTATCGCGGCTTCATCAATGTCGACACCGAACTCTTGTTCAGCGACCTGATCGAAGCCCTGCCGCCACAACTCGTTGTCCTCGAAATTCTTGAAAGCGTCGATCCGGGTGAGGCATGCATCGAACGCTGCCGGCAACTGCGCGAGAAAGGGTTTTCGCTGGCGATCGACGACGTGGTCAATTTTGAGGAACGATATCGGCCGCTCCTTGAGATCGCCGACATCATCAAAATCGACCTTCTGGAGCAAGATGAACCACGCCTGCGCGAACTCGTTGGCCATCTCAAGAAATTCGGCAAAAAATTGCTGGCAGAAAAAGTCGAAACAGCCGAACAGTTTGCACTCTGCCAGGAGCTCGGATTCGACCTCTTTCAGGGCTACTTCTTTGCCAAACCTAAAGTCATCGTTGGCAAGAAACTAACGCCTTCGCAGCAAACCCTGCTCCGGATCCTCGCGCTCGTCATGGAAGACGCCGATACCAGCGAGATCGAAAACGCCTTCAAGCTGGAACCCGGCCTTACCGTCAACATGTTGCGCCTGACGAACTCGGTCAGCAGCGGATTACAGACTCACATCACCTCGTTGCGCCACGCCATCACCATCCTCGGTCGCCGTCAGCTGCAGCGCTGGCTGCAATTGCTGATCTTCACCGACCCGAAAGACAAAACACAGAGCATCACCCCATTGATCCAGCTCGCCGCCACACGCGGCCGTCTGATGGAACTGCTCGCTGAGCGGATCGCGCCGCGTAACCGCGAGTTTGCCGACCAGGCATTCATGGTTGGCATCATGTCGCTGATGCCGACACTTCTGTGCTTGCCAATGCCGGATATTCTTGCCCAACTCCCCGTCGCACAACGCGTCCGGATGGCCCTTGAAAACCGGGCCGGGCAGCATGGTCTGTTGCTCTGCATCGCCGAAGCCACGGAAGCAACTGATCCGACGGAGGTCGGTACAGCGCTCAAGCGCCTGCCGGGGATCAGCGTCGAACAACTTGAAACCAGTCTCGCCCAAGCCCTCGCCTGGGCCAACAGGCTGGGTACCGAGAAAGATTGCTGAAACCAGAGAAGGCCAGCGATACGCATCCAGCCGGAAGAGAGCGAACCTATTTGCGGACCGCATCCACCCAGCAATTAGGCGTCTCGAACAGACGCACCCGCTCCAGACGCAAGTAATTGCCGTAGGAATCGTGGTAGACCTCGTCGAGGATCGCGAATGCCTTTTCGGCCAGATTCTCAGCCGTGGGAATACAGTCGAGGACAACCGTCTTGTGGCCCGGCATCGAGCGCAAAAACTCGACAACCGGCGTATCCCCCTCATACACCAGGAAAGAATGATCCCAGAGATCAACAAGATGCCGCTGTGCCAGCGACTTGATCTCGGAGAAGTCCATTACCATGCCATTCGCCGGATCGCCGGGCACAGCGATGATATTTCCTTGAAGGGTGATTTCGATCGCATAGCGATGTCCATGCAAATGCCGGCACTGACTCAGATGGTCGGGGATGCGATGACCCGCATCGAATTCAAGGCGGCGAGTGACGAACATGTGAAAAAAATCCAGAAGAAAGGCAGCGCTGGATTATATCATTCCCATCGGCCGCCTTTTTTTGCACACAGCACCGCCACCTCCGAACGTCGATCATGCTGAATACCCAAAACCATAGCCGCGACAGCGCAGGACTCAAATACATTTACCCGGTCGTTTCTCGACGCGCCGGTGGATTGTCGATCGGCATCAACCTGAACGTCAATAACGCCTGCAACTGGGCGTGCATCTACTGCCAAGTCCCCAATCTCACCCGTGGTGGCCCTCCCCCGGTCGATCTCGACCTTCTGGAGAACGAACTCAGACAGTTCGTCAGCCAAGTCATCAACGGCGACTACCTGTCCATCAACACCCCTCCGGAATACCGGCGACTTGTTGACATTGCCTTTTCAGGCAACGGCGAACCTACGAGCGCATGCGAATTCCCCGAAGCGGTCGAACGCGTTGAAAGGGTCATCCATGAATTCGGACTACAGAAACAACTGCCAATCCGCCTGATTACCAACGGCAGCCTCGTTCACCGCCCCGCAGTGCAAGCCGGCATTTCGAGAATCGGCGCCATGGGAGGAGAAGTGTGGTTCAAACTGGACCGCGCCACACCGGCCGGGATCGAAACCGTTAATGGAATTCGCGTCTCGGTCGAAAAAACAAAGAAATCGCTCGAACAGTGCTGTGCGTTGGCGCCGACGTGGATACAAACCTGTTTGTTTGCCATTGACGGCAACGCGCCGAACGAACACGAAATTGCGGCTTACCTTGACCTGCTCTCCACCTTCGCGGGAAAGATTCAAGGCGTCCACCTCTACGGACTCGCCCGCCCCTCTATGCAACCACAAAAAGAAAGGCTATCCGCATTGCCTGCGGATAGCCTCGAATGTTTGGCACGACAGATCAATCAGTTGGGCATCAAAACAACCGTCAGTCTCTAAGCCACATTCCCAACATAAAAACTCAGCGACGACTTACGCCGCTTAAACCGTCTTCCGCCAAGCCTTCGCACTCTTCTTCAAGCTCTTGAAAAGCTCAGGATCCTGGCTCTTCAGATACTCGACGACATCCACGTCATCACGCTTGATCTTCTGAATATCAACTTGTTCGACATGGACAAGACGAAGCAACTCGCGAACGGGACGTGGCATATTTCGCCCGCTTTCATAACGCGATCCGCCACTTTGGGTCACGCCGATCTTCGACCAGAATTGTTGTTGATTCAAACCAAGTTTGCGCCGAATCTCGCGCGGTTCGATCTTCTCTGCAGTTTTGGTAGTGGTGTTCATGTCAGTCCTTTCAAGGAGTTTCGCCGTCGACGGCTTGCTTTAATGCAACAATTTCGCCCCAGATTCGTTCGCAGAAACACCTGATGAACCCCGGTCTCCACGACTTTCTATATATAACTTTCGTTATAGCAGAAGAAGTATAGAATAATCATACGAGCAATTGCAAGTGGCATTTAATAAGACTGAATGACTACTTCACCGTGCTCTTCGAATCCCTGAAAGACCTTTACGTTTCAAGCCCATGCTGTAAAATCTGGCTCCTTCGTAATCAACACTTGGATTTTGAATGGCTCTGATAGTTCAAAAATTCGGCGGGACGTCGGTCGCAACGACAGAACGTATCAAGAACGTCGCCAAAAGGGTTGCCCGGTGGAAAGCACAAGGCCATGACATCATCGTCGTACCCTCCGCCATGTCCGGCGAGACAAACCGCCTGATCGCCCTGGCCAAGGAAATTTCGCCCTCCCCCGCGCCTCGCGAACTTGACGTCATTGCATCGACCGGCGAACAAGTCACTATCGGGCTCCTCGCCCTGGCCTTACAGGAAGAAGGGCTAAAGGCGAAAAGTTATACCGGCCCTCAAGTCAAGGTTTTGACAGATAGCACCTTCACCAAAGCACGCATCCTTCAAATTGACGACAAGCGAATTCGTGACGATCTCGCCGACGGCAACGTTGTCGTCGTCGCCGGTTTTCAAGGAGCCGACGAGTGGGGAAACATCACCACACTTGGCCGCGGCGGCTCCGACACTTCAGCCGTAGCCTTGGCCGCCGCGCTCAAGGCCGACGAGTGCCAGATTTACACCGATGTAGACGGTGTTTACACAACGGATCCCCGGGTTGAACCGGACGCACGCAAGCTCGACAAAATTACCTTTGAAGAAATGCTCGAGATGGCCAGCCTTGGCTCAAAGGTCCTGCAAATCCGCTCCGTCGAGTTCGCCGGCAAATACAAAGTCAAACTGCGTGTGCTCTCCAGCTTCCAGGATGAAGGCGAAGGCACACTGATAACCGTTGAGGAAGACAAGCAAATGGAACAACCGATCATCTCCGGCATCGCCTTCAATCGTGACGAAGCCAAGCTTACCGTGCTCGGCGTCCCCGACCGCCCCGGCATCGCTTACCAGATTCTCGGCCCGATCGCCGACGCCAATATCGACGTCGACATGATCATCCAAAACATCGGCCATGACGGAACCACGGACTTCTCCTTCACCGTCAATCGCGGGGAATACGGCAAAGCTGAAGCCATCCTGAAAGAAACAACCTCCAAGCTGGGAGCACGAGGCGTCACCGGTGACAGCAAGATTTGCAAGGTTTCCGCCGTTGGCGTTGGCATGCGCTCCCACCCAGGCGTTGCCAGCAAAATGTTCAGCGCACTCGGCGCGGAAGGTATCAATCTTCAGATGATTTCCACGTCCGAAATCAAGATTTCCGTTGTCCTTGAGGAAAAGTATCTTGAACTGGCCGTTCGTGTCCTGCACAAAGCCTTCGGCCTTGAGAAAGCCAACTGACGTTTTTATTTGACCGGACAAAAAAGAAAGGCTATTATCGCGCCCTTCCGGAGACGTGGCCGAGAGGTCGAAGGCACTCCCCTGCTAAGGGAGCATACGCGCTAAAACGTGTATCGAGGGTTCGAATCCCTCCGTCTCCGCCAAAACAACAAAAAAGCCCTTGTTTATCAAGGGCTTTTTTGTTTTTGACGCGTCATCCATCAAGCAGCCCGTCATTCTGAAAAGGCTAAGCCCGGTACAACCCAATCCAGCCCCGCTAATTTGGGCAGGCTTTCGACGCAGCCCATCGCTTGCCTCCACGCCACCCTGTACAAGTACAAATCCTCGGCGGTCCGGCAGAAGCCACACAACAACGCTGCCCATTTTTCAGGCACCACAAAAAAACCTTTTCGCGACAATGAGCTACGCGAGTTATCCACGCGTTGCTAACAGCCTTGCCCAAGGGGACTGGGGAAAGACTCACAAACGGCTGAACGGGCGGGCGACAGCCCCCCATTGGCGTTTCAATCAATGCCGGGAAACAGGTAGAACCCAGTTCCAGCGCACGGACGCCAGACGGAGCGCGGTAATGCCGGCAATCGTGATCCACGCGGCGGCATCGCCGGGCAGCGGCAAATGAGAGAGCCAGAAATAGAAATAGCAGCCGACAAAGGCGCAGGTCGCATAGAGGGGCGTTTGCTGAAACAGGGACGGCAGCTCGTTGCATAGCACGTCGCGGATGACGCCGCCAAACGTGCCCGTGATGGTTCCCATCAACGCGGCGATGAATGTCGAGGTGCCGGCCTCCAGCGCATAGCCTGCGCCGGCAATGCTGAACAAGCCAAGCCCGAGCGCGTCGGCAATGAGCAGAAAGCTCTGTGGAAACCGTCCCGTGGCAGGGACAAGCGCAAAAAACGTCGCCAATCCCAGGATCGCAATGGCGTAGATATCGTGCTCGATCCAGAAGAGCGGCGTTCGATCGAGCAGCAGGTCGCGCAGCGTTCCGCCGCCAAAAGCGGCCACCAAGGCGACGACAAACAAACCGACCAGATCCATGTCGCGCCGTCGCGCCTCGATAAGGCCGGAAAGTGCGAAGGCGAAGACACCGACCGCCTCGACCAACTTAAACAAGTTCATATTTGCAGGCACTCATAAGGCCGTCTGGCGGAAGAAACAAGGCGACTGCGCTGCAAATGCGCCAAATCAATGAGCGGCAACAAGGGGATTTGTCGCGCCGCCCACTACTCACCGGCTCACCTACTTTGCATCGACAACGAACACCGTCATCCCGACGGTGCGAAAAACGCCATATCTTGCTCTATGCCTGTCCATCCAGGAATCAACGGCATCCAAGGTCAGATTTTTCGCCAAGACTTCTCCGGTCCATCGGCTTACAACTGAGTACATTATTTGCGCCTTCCAATAATCCCAAAGAACAACCAACAATTCTGATGGAAACCACGCCCGGCCATCATCGGCACGGGACATCAAGGCAGAAATTTTATGGCGTGGGATGCATGCAAACTGTTACATACGTTCAGTTTTTTCGTAACCGTTTGTAGAAAAATATTTACCTGCGATTACCCGTCGGCGGAACCACGAGGATGCAACAAGCGATGTGCCTTGTTTTGCCCTCCCCCGTTTCATATATTGAGCCGAGGAGGGACCACGTTATGGCCATGCATATTCGACCTGCCGCCGTGGCAGGGCTGTTCTATCCCGACGCAAGTGGCTTTCTGAGTGGTGAAATCACCCAACTGTTTGCGGAATCCGGGCAAAAGGCTGCGAAATCGCGGCTCCGCCCGAAAGCCATCATTGCCCCGCATGCCGGCTATGTTTATTCGGGACCGATCGCGGCCAGCGTTTACGCCACTCTGGAAGGCGTGCGCGACGTTGTGCGGCGCGTCATCCTGCTCGGCCCCACGCACCGGGTCGCCGTCGATGGTCTGGCGGTGCCATCGTACGACGCCTTCTCGACCCCCCTCGGAACCGTCCGCATCGACAAGGCCGGCATCAAGGCGATCTCTGACCTGCCGCAAGTCGTGCTGAGCGACGAGGCACACGCGCTGGAACATTCGCTGGAGGTTCAGCTGCCCTTCCTGCAGTCGGTGCTCGACGATTTTTCGCTCGTACCGCTCGCCGTGGGCCAAGCCTCGCCGTTCGAAGTCAACGAAGTCATCGAACGACTCTGGGGCGGCGACGAAACACTGATCGTCGTCAGTTCCGATCTCTCGCACTATCTCTCGTACGAGGATGCACGCCAGATCGACACCCAGACGGCGCAGCGTATCCTCAACTTCTGCCCGACGATCAACCACTACCAGGCGTGCGGAGCGACCCCGGTCAACGGGCTTCTGCTGGCCGCCCGCCAACACGGTCTGCGTGCTGTCCAGCTCGACCTGCGCAACTCCGGCGACACCTCGGGAGACAAATCGCGCGTCGTCGGCTACGGAGCTTTTGCCTTTGTCGAACCCGCGCATGGAGGCAACCAACATGCCCATTGACCCGCTTGGACATGCCTTGCTCACCATCGCCCGCAACGCCATCGAAAAAGCGTTCGGCATGAAATGCCAGACAGTGACGCCGCATCCCGATCTGTCGCAGCCGGGCGCAACCTTCGTGACGCTGATGGAAAACGGCGAGTTGCGCGGCTGCATCGGCAGCCTTGAAGCGCACCGGCCGCTGGCGACCGACGTCGCCGAAAATGCGTATGCGGCGGCTTTTCAGGACCCGCGCTTCGAGCCGCTGCGCCAGGACGAACTTCCCCAGACGCGGGTTGAAGTCTCACTGCTCGAAACTCCCCAGACGCTGCAATTTGCCGACGAAACGGAAGCCCTCGCCCAGTTGTGCCCGGGCGTCGACGGCCTGATTCTCTGCCTTGGGCGTCGCCGCGCCACTTTTCTGCCGCAAGTCTGGGAGACGTTACCGGAACCGTGTCAATTCATGGCCTATCTAAAGC
This sequence comes from Propionivibrio limicola, assembly GCF_009469695.1. Lineage (GTDB taxonomy): Bacteria > Pseudomonadota > Gammaproteobacteria > Burkholderiales > Rhodocyclaceae > Propionivibrio > Propionivibrio limicola. The sequence continues at coordinate 268,736 of NZ_SSSR01000002.1, read as the reverse complement.
GTAAGGCCGGATTACCGCCTGATTTCTGGGACAACCGCATCACCCTTGCCCGCTACGGCGTGCAGAAATGGAAAGAGAAATGAAAACGCCCGAATCAGCGCACCCCGGGCGCTGGTGGCATCCTCTGCCCATCGAGGAAGGCAAGCCCGTCCGCATCCAGTGCGATCTCTGCCCACGTGACTGCAAGCTGCACGAGGGGCAACGTGGCGCCTGTTTCGTCCGGCAAAATATCGGCGGACAAATGGTGCTGACCACCTACGGCCGCTCGTCGGGCTTCTGCATCGACCCGATCGAGAAAAAGCCGCTGAATCATTTTTACCCGGGTTCGTCGGTCCTCTCGTTCGGCACGGCCGGCTGCAATCTGGCCTGCAAGTTCTGCCAGAACTGGGACATCTCCAAATCGAAGGACATGGACCGGTTGATGGACGCCGCGACCCCGGAAGGCATCGCCGAAGCGGCCGTCGCGTATGGTGCGCAATCCGTGGCATTCACCTACAACGACCCGGTGATCTTCGCCGAGTACGCCATCGACACGGCCGAAGCCTGCCACCTGCGCAACATCAACACGGTTGCCGTCACCGCCGGCTACATTCACGCCGAACCGGCCAAGGAATTCTTCGCCGTCATGGATGCCGCCAACGTCGATCTCAAGGGCTTCACCGACGAGTTTTACGTCAAGCTGTGCGGCGGACACCTGCAACCGGTGCTCGACACGCTCACCTACATCCACCACGAAACCGACTGCTGGCTGGAAATCACCACCCTGTTGATTCCCGGCCAGAACGACTCGGCTGCCGAAATCAAGGCGCTGTCCGACTGGGTGGCGCACGAATTGGGGCCGGACGTGCCGCTGCATTTTTCCGCGTTCCATCCGGACTGGAAAATGGACGAGCTGCCGCCAACACCGCCGTCGACGCTGACCCTCGCGCGCAACATCGCCATGGACGCCGGGCTGCACTACGTTTACACCGGCAACGTGCACGACACCGAAGGCGACACCACGTTTTGCCCGACCTGCGGCGCCGCGCTGATCGTGCGCGACTGGTACGTAATCCGGCGCTACGACCTGCCCGAAGACGGCCGCTGCCCGCACTGCCAGACGCCGATTGCCGGGCGCTTCGGCAAGTTCGGCAAGCCGTTCGGCTCCCGGCGCATTCCAGTCTGGCTGGCGCGCCGCTAGGAAAATGTTCGATTTCACCACCGACAGCGCCGGCAGCCCGGTATCGGTTCCCTCCGAACACGGCCTGCTGCACGGGGAATTGGCGCTGCTGCCGCAGGCGCCGGGGATTGTCGTTCTCGCCCACGCGGGGCTTTCGCTCGACCGGCGCGAGAAGATCCTGGCAAGCGTTTTGCGGCACGCCGGGCTGTCGACGCTCAACCTCGACCTGCTCGCCCGTCAGGAAGAACATTTCCCCGACATCCACAACAACGTGCCACTGCTCGCCCGCCGCCTGCTCGACTTTCTTGGTCTGCTCAAGCACCAGATGCTGCTCGGTGGAATGGAACTGCAACCGGTCGGCCTGTTTGCCGCCAATTCGACCACGCCGGTCGTCATCCGGGTCGCCGCCCTGCGCGACCACGACATTGCAGCCATCGTCTGCCGCGGCGGACTGATCGACCTGGCCGGCGTGCTCTATCTGCGCTCGCTCGAATCGCCACTGCTCCTGCTGCACGAAGAAAGCGACGCGCAACACATCACCAGCAACCGCCGCGCCTTGCGCGAAATCCACGGCCGCAAGGAAATCCGCACCATCCCCGAAATAGGCTTCGACTACGCCATTTCGCGCGGTTTTGCGGCCTGCGCGCAAGAGGCGTCATCGTGGTTCAGGACTCACTTCAAAAACAATCTTGGGCAGGGAGAATGCCATGACGTTCAGCGAACGAAAGGAATCCAGCAAGGAGAAGAACCTCCAATCCAATAGTTGCAAGGACTGCTCACGTCGGGACTTTCTGAAGCTGTTCCCGCTGCTGGCGGGAACAGCGCTCTGCATGCACGCGCAGCAAAGCGAGGCGAGCGAACCGACAAAGACGAAGGCCCGCATCGTTATTGCCGGGGCCGGCGCCGCTGGACTGGCTGCGGCAGCGCAACTGGCAAAACGACTCGACGGAGCCGAAATCGTCCTCTGCGATGCCCGCAAGGAACACTATTACCAGCCCGGATTCACACTCGTGGCCGCCGGACTCAAACCGCCGGGCTATACCGTCTCCGCGACGGCCGATTACATTCCCCCCGGCGTCAAGTGGATTCCCGAATCGATCGTCGAATTCGATCCGGCCGGCAACCGGGTCGTCACGGATAAGGGACAGATCGTTCGCTACGACTTCCTGATCGTCGCCACCGGACTCAAGCTCGACTTCGCGGGAATTACCGGCATGGACCCGGCCCTGATCGGCAAGAACGGTCTGGGCTGTGTCTATGCCGGACCGGACGCCGCCTACGCGACCTGGAAAGCCATTTCCGACTTTGCCGACAAGGGTGGCGTCGGCCTCTTCGGCCGCCCCAAGACCGAAATGAAATGCGCCGGAGCGCCGATCAAACACACGTTCATCACCGACGATCACCTGCGCCGGCGCGGCAATCGCGGCAAGGCGGAAATCATCTACGCCGCCCACAACAAGACGCTGTTCAGCATACCCATCGTCTCCGAAAAAGTCCGCATGCTTTATGAAGACCGGGGCGTCGACATTCGCCACGAGCATGTGCTGACCGCAATCGACCCCGCCAGACGCCGCGCCACCTTCGCCACACCGACGGGCAACGCGGAAATCGGCTACGACTTCATCAACGTCATCCCGCCGATGCGCGCCCCGGACGTCGTGCGCAAAAGCCCGCTCGCCTGGCGGGACGGGCCATTCGCCGCCGACGGCTGGATGGAAGTCGACAAAGGCACCCTGCGACACAAACGCTTCGCCAACGTCTTCGGCGTCGGCGATGTGGCTGGCGTCCCCAAGGGAAAAACAGCCGCCAGCGTGAAATGGCAGGTGCCGGTCGCTGTCGACCACCTCGTCGCCACAATCGCCGGCACGACGCCGGAATTGATCTACACCGGCTACACATCCTGCCCGCTGATCACCCGCCTCGGCCGCGCCATGCTCGTCGAATTCGATTATAAGGACAATCTGGTGCCGTCGTTCCCTGGCGTCATCGCCCCACTCGAAGAGTTGTGGATCACCTGGGTCATGAAAACCATCGCCCTGAAACCAACCTACATCGCCATGCTGCGCGGCAAGGCTTGAGGAGAGCAGCCATGAAAGCACTCGACCCAATGGTTTTTTACGCTGTCCTCGTTGAAATGATGGGCCCGTGGCTGTTCTGGTCGCTGATTCTTCTGACCGCTTTCGGCCTCGGCACCTTCGCCTGGGTCATCTTCCGGGAAAAAGGCCTGTCGAGCCGACGGCTCGTTCGCTGCGAATTGATCGGCGTTGCCGGCGGATTCGGCGCGCTGTGGCTGATGGCTTATGTCACCGTTTCCGGCTTTACGGATGCCGGTGGCCCGGTCGACTGGCTGCTCATCGGGCTCATCTGGGGCGGTGGTCTGGTGGGCACGACCATCCTCAGCTATGCCAGCTTCGGGCTGAGGGACCGCTTCCGCTGGCAAAAACGCATTCGGACTGACGAAAAAACATGGCCTGGAGGATAATCGCCACGTCACGCCCACCTGCCCGCTGCGGAAACCGGTTTTTATGCTTTCTGACAATGCCTCGCGCTCCCGCTTCCGTCATTTGGTCTCCGCAATGGCCCAGTTGGCATTTCTGGCCATCATGGCCGCCTTCGGCCCGTCATCAGCCCTGGCCGACCATCTCACGCCGGTCACGTTGCAACTGAAATGGCAACACCAGTTCCAGTTCGCGGGCTACTACGCCGCGCAGGAGAAGGGGTTCTACCGCGAGGCCGGGCTGGACGTTCGCCTCGTTGAGGGTACGCCGACAACGAATGTCGTCGATGAGGTATTGAGCGGCCGCGCCAACCATGGTGTCGGCAACAGTTCGCTACTGCTCGATCGCCACCTGGGCAAGCCCGTTGTCGCGCTGGCCGTCATTTTCCAGCACTCGCCGCTGATGCTGTACGCGCACGTCTACTCGGGCATCAGTTCGGTGCACGACCTCAAGGGCAAGCGGGTGATGCTTGAGCCGCATTCCGAAGAACTGCTCGCCTACCTGCGCCGGGAGAATGTGTCCGTCGACACCATCCGCTGGGACACGCACTCCTTCTCGCCCGACGACCTCATTCTCGGCCGCGTCGATGCGATGAGCGGCTACAGCACGACCGAACCGTTTTATCTCGACAAGAGTTACACGCCCTATATCGCCCTCTCGCCGCGCTCGGCCGGCATCGACTTTTACGGCGACAACCTGTTCACCTCGGAAACGGAAATCCGCAAGAACCCGGCGCGGGTCAAAGCGTTCCGCGAAGCGAGTCTGAAAGGCTGGGAATACGCGCTGGAACATCCGGAGGAGATCGCCAGCCTCATCCGGGAAAAATACCACTCGCCGCACAGCCGGGAATTCCTGCTGTTCGAAGCCGGACGCATGCGTCCGCTGATCAGCCATGACCTGATTCCGATGGGCTACATGCACACGGACCGCTGGCGGCAGATCATCAAAACCTACGCCGAACTCGGCCTGCTCGCGAAGGATTTCTCGCTCGAGGGGTTCCTCTATATCGACAACGCGAAAGAGGAAATGAACGGGGAGCGCCGCCGCTGGCTGATCGGGCTGGGCATCGCGGCGGCGGTCAGCGCGCTGGCGCTTCTCATCGCCATGTCCATGGTGCGTCTCAACCGCCGCTTGAAGCGCGAAATGACGGCCCGCGAAGAAGCAATGGCCGCCCTCCGCGAAAGCGAAAGCAAGTTCCGCTTCCTCGCCGAAAACACCGGCGACGTCATCTGGATTCTCGACATCGCGAGCGGACGCTTCACTTACGTCAGCCCGACCGTCTTTGAACTGCGCGGCTACACCGCGGAGGAAGTCATGGCCGAACCGATGTCGGCCGCCGTGACGCCCGAATCAGCCGAGCGCGCCATGGCCGCCCTGGCGGACACCATCGCCCGCTGGAACGCCGGCGACCGCGGCAACACACTGGTCGTCACCGAAATCGACCAGCCGCACAAGGACGGCCACATCATCCACACCGAAGTTGTGAGCACGCTGCATGCCGACGCCACCGGCAAGCCCGCCTACGTCATCGGCGTCACGCGCAACATCACGCAGCGCAAACGCGCCGAGGAAGCCATTCGCCAACTGGCGTTCTATGACCCGCTGACCCGCCTGCCCAACCGCCGCCTGCTGCTCGACCGCATTCCGCAACAGATCGCCCGCGCCAAGCGCGACCATTACCGGGTGGCCTTGCTGTTCATCGACCTCGACCAGTTCAAGCCGATCAACGACCAGTTCGGACACGATACCGGCGACTGGCTGCTCAAATCCGTCGCCGAACGCCTGCATGGCAGTCTGCGCCAGTCGGACACGTGCGCCCGCATCGGCGGCGACGAATTCGTGGCCCTGCTGCCCGATGTGCACGAGATCGGTCACGCGTTGCAGGTCGCCGAAAAAATCTGCGGCGAGTTGCAACTTCCCTTCATCACCGCGGAGGGAACTACCCTGCAAATCTCATCGAGCATCGGCGTCGCGCTTTACCCGGATCACAGCGACAACGAGCAGGATCTGCTCCGCCAGGCCGACGAAGCGATGTACCGCGCCAAGAAAGCGGGACGCAACCGCGTCGTCCTGTACTCGCCAGCGCCGCTGGCCGCGGAAAACGAAACGCTCGACAGCGGGGCGTTCGGCGACGACCGGCACCACATCATCCATCTGCGCTGGAAACACGGCTTCAACTGCGGCCAGTTGCTGATCGACCAGCAACACCGTGAACTGTTCCGGCTGTCGAATGCCCTGCTCGACGCCACGCTGACCCGCGCCGAACACCCCGAGGCGTTCGACCACGCCTTCGACGCGCTGCTCGGGCACGTCATCAAGCACTTCGCCGACGAAGAGGAAATCCTGCGCGACGCGCATTACGACGGGCTGGAACACCACGTGCGCGAGCACCAGAAGCTCGTCAAGGAGGCGATCGCCCTGCGCCGCCGCTACGAACAGGCGCACGTCCCCATCGGCGAACTGATCGAATTCCTCGTCAATACGGTAGTCGCCAAGCACATGCTGCACGAAGACCGGCTGTTCTTCCCGCTGTTTGCCCGGGACGAGGAAAAAAGCACGGCGCCATCCTGACTGGTGGCCGGGCGACAAGCCCTGCGACGGATGCGAGGACTATAATCCCGGAAACCTTGTTTTAACCGCATTCGATGCAGAGGAACTCTGCGTTGAATGCGGTTTTAATCTTTGACCGCCAAGCCTCCCGACCGTGACTCCAACCGCCCAGCCCACCGCCGACATTTCCCTTCCACATTTCCCCTTGCCCGCCCGAAAAAGCGGCGAACGCGTCCAGTTGCCGCCGGTCGCCGGGTCATCCGACGCCCTCGTGCTGGCGCAACTGGCACACGAGCGCAAGGGCATGCTGGCCGTCCTCACCGCCAGCGCCGGCGATGCGCAGCGCCTGCTCGACGAAATCCCGTGGTTCGCGCCCGGCCTCAAAGTGCGCCTGCTGCCCGACTGGGAAACGCTGCCCTACGACAGCTTTTCGCCGCACCACGACCTCGTTTCGGAACGCCTTGCGACGCTCTACAGCGTCACGCGCGGCGAGTGCGACGTGCTGCTCGTGCCGGCGTCGACGGCGGCCTACCGCTTCGCCCCGCCGGCCTACCTCGCGGCCTACACCTTCTTCCTGCAGAAGGGCGAGACACTCGACGCCGACGCTTTCCGCGCCCAACTGACGCTGGCCGGCTACACCAACGTCTCCAACGTCGTCTCGCCCGGCGAGTACTCGATTCGCGGCGGCCTCGTCGACCTGTTCCCGATGGGCTCGGCGCTGCCTTTCCGCCTCGACCTCTTCGACGACGAAATCGAAAGCATCAAGACCTTCGACGTCGACACGCAGCGCACCCTCTACCCGGTGCCGGAAATCCGCCTCTTGCCAGCGCGCGAATTCCCGCTCGACGACAAGGGCCGCGCCCGTTTCCGCCAGCGTTTCCGCGAAACGTTCGAGGGCGACCCGGCCAAGTCGGGCATCTACAAGGACATTTCGAGCGGCATCCCGTCGGCCGGCATCGAATACTGGCTGCCGCTCTTCTTCGACGAAACGGCGACGCTGTTCGACTACCTGCCGCAGGACGCCACGCTCTGCCTGCACGGCGGTGTTCCGGAAGCCTTGCGCGATTTCTGGCGCGACGCGCAATCGCGCTTCGACATGCTTTCCGGCGAGAAAAGCCGGCCGCTGTTGCCACCGTCCGACCTGTTCCTCAACGAGGAAGCCTTCTTCACCGCCGCCAAGCCCTACACGCGGCTGGTGCTCGCCAAGGGCAGCGACGGCCCGACCGCCGCCGTGCCGCCGGTGGCTGTCGACCGCCGTGCCGACGATCCGCTCGCCAAGCTGAAGTCGTTCGTCGACACGCATCTCAGCCACCCCGCCGGGCGCATCCTGCTCCTCGCCGAATCGGCCGGCCGGCGCGAAACGCTGGCCGAACTGTTCGCCGAATACGGCCTCCGGCCGGAAGCCAGCGCCGATCTGTCCGGCTTCCTCGCCGGCGAGGCCAAGCTGTCGCTCGGCGTCGCGCCGCTGCACGAAGGTTTCGTGTTCGACCAGCTCGCCTTCATCACCGAAACGGAGCTTTACGCCGGCAGCCCGACCCGCCGCACACGCCACGCGGCGCAGAAAAAAGCCTCGCTCGACAACTGGCTGCGCGACCTGACTGAACTGAAAGTCGGCGATCCGGTCGTGCACGAGCAGCACGGCATCGCCCGCTATCAGGGGCTGATCCACATGGACCTTGGCGAAGGCGACATGGAGTTTCTGGAGTTGCATTACGCCGGCGACGCCAAGCTCTACGTGCCGGTGTCGCAACTGCACGTCATCTCGCGCTACTCGGGCGCCGACCCGGACGCCGCGCCGCTGCATTCGCTCGGCTCGCAGCAATGGGAAAAGTCCAAGCGCAAGGCCGCCCTGCAGGCACGCGACACGGCCGCCGAACTGCTGGCGCTCTACGCCCAGCGGGCCGCACGACAAGGTCACGCCTTCGAATTCACCACGCACGACTACGAAGCCTTCGCCGACGGCTTCGGCTTCGAGGAAACCGTCGATCAGGCGGCCGCCATCGAAGCCGTCATCAACGACATGAAGTCGGGCAAGCCGATGGACCGCCTCGTCTGCGGCGACGTCGGCTTCGGCAAGACCGAAGTCGCGCTGCGCGCCGCCTTCTGCGCCGTCGCCGGCGGCAAGCAGGTCGCCGTGCTGTGCCCGACCACCCTGCTCTGCGAACAGCACTTCCAGACCTTCAGCGACCGCTTCGCCGACTGGCCGGTGAAAGTCGTCGAACTGTCGCGCTTCAAGACCGCCAAGGAAACGACGCAAGCCTTGAAGGATCTGGCCGAAGGCAAGGTCGACATCGTCATCGGCACGCACAAGCTGTTGCAGAAGGACGTCACCTTCACCCGCCTCGGCCTCGTCATCATCGACGAGGAACACCGTTTCGGCGTGCGCCAGAAGGAAGCGCTGAAGTCGCTGCGCGCCGAGGTCGATGTGCTGACGCTGACCGCGACGCCGATCCCGCGCACCTTGGGCATGTCGCTCGAAGGGCTGCGCGATTTTTCGGTGATCGCCACCGCGCCGCAGAAGCGGCTGGCCATCAAAACCTTCGTTTCGCGCTTCTCTGACGGCATCATCCGCGAAGCGCTGCTGCGCGAATTCAAGCGCGGCGGCCAGGTGTACTTCCTGCACAACGAGGTCGACACGATCGAGAACATGCGCGAGAAGCTCACCAAGCTGCTGCCCGAAGCGCGCATCGTCGTCGGCCACGGCCAGATGAACGAGCGCGAACTGGAGCGCGTGATGCGCGACTTCACGCAGCAACGCGCCAACCTTCTCTTGTGCACGACGATCATCGAGACCGGCATCGACAACCCGCACGCCAACACCATCGTCATCAACCGCGCCGACAAGTTCGGTTTGGCGCAGCTGCACCAGTTGCGCGGCCGCGTCGGGCGCTCGCACCACCAGGCCTACGCCTACCTGCTGACGCATGGCGACGCAGACGGCACCACCGGATTGACCAAGCAGGCCAAGCAGCGGCTGGAAGCGATCCAAATGATGGACGAGCTCGGCGCCGGTTTCTATCTCGCCATGCACGATCTGGAAATCCGCGGCGCCGGCGAAGTACTCGGCGAGAACCAGTCCGGTGCGATGCAGGAAATCGGTTTCAACCTGTTCACCGAGATGCTCAACCGCGCCGTCAGCCAGCTCCGGCAGGGCAAGGAGCCCGATCTGCTGCAGCCACTCGCCGTCACCACCGAAATCAACCTGCACACGCCGGCGCTGCTGCCCGACGACTACGCGCCGGATGTGCATGAACGCCTGACGATCTACAAGCGCCTCGCCAACTGCAACTCACTCGACGAGGTAAGCGACATGCAGGAGGAACTCATCGACCGTTTCGGCGAACTGCCGCCACAAGCCGTTTCGTTGCTCGAAAGCCACCGCCTGCGCCTGCTGTGCAAGCCGCTCGGCATCATCAAGCTCGACGCCACCGGCGCCGGCGTCACCGTGCAGTTCGAACCGAACCCGCCGGTCGAGCCGATCCGCATCATCGAACTGATCCAGAAAAACCGGAACTACAAGCTGGCCGGACAGGACAAGCTGTCGCTCGCGCGTAGCTGCCCGACGCTCGCCGAGCGCGTCGCGGCCGTCAAGGAACTCATCAAGAAGCTGCAGTGATTTGAAAATCGAAAATGCAAACCACCAAGACTCCAAGGGCACAAAGTAACACCAAGAAATTCGAGAGGTTTTTCTTGGTGCCTCTTGGTGATCTTGGCGTCTTGGTGGTTCGCTTTTTCTTGGCGTTTCGCTTTTAATTTTCCCCGGACCTTTCAAGGAGAGCCAAGATGACCTCGCCCCGCCCGCTGATCCGCCCCTTCACCGGTCTGCGTCCGCGCAGCGAATACGCCACCGCCGTCGCCGCACCGCCCTATGACGTGCTCTCCAGCGAGGAAGCGCGCGAGCGTGCCGCTGGCAAGCCGTATTCGTTCCTGCACATTTCCAAGGCCGAGATCGACCTGCCACCGGATGTCGACCACTACGCGCCGGCGGTCTATGCCAAGTCGGCCGAGAACCTGAAGAAGCTGATCGACGCCGGCATCCTCTTCCGCGACGCCAAGCCCTGCTACTACGCCTACCGCCTCATCATGGGCGAACATACGCAGACCGGACTGATCGCCGCCGCCTCGGTCGCCGACTACGACAGCAACCGCATCCGCAAGCACGAATTCACCCGCCCGGACAAGGAAGACGACCGCGTGCGCCAGATCGAGGCCTTGAACGCCCAGACCGGCCCGGTACTGCTCGCCCACCCGGATTCGGATGAGGCCGAACGGCTCGTCGCCGCTGCCACGACCGGCACGCCGATTGCCGATATCACCGCCGAGGACGGCATCCGCCATACCGTCTGGCTGATCGACGACGAGACGGCCATCGTTCGTATCAGCGCCGTCATCGACGCCATGCCCAACCTCTACATCGCCGACGGCCATCACCGCTCGGCCGCCGCCTCGCGCGTCGCCGCCGCACGCCGTGGCAAGGGAGCGCCCGATTCTGCCGAATACTTTCTGTCGGTCATCTTCCCGGCCCGCCAGATGCGCATTCTCGACTACAACCGCGTCGTGCGCGATCTCAACGGATTGTCGCCCGACGCCTTCCTGAAGGCCGTCGCCGAACGCTACACGGTCACGCCAGCGGACAGGCCCGTGCATCCGGAGCGGACCGGCGTCTGCGGCATGTACCTCGCCGGCCGCTGGTACCACCTCGCCGTCAGGCCGGAACTCGTGCCGGTCGCCGACCCGGTGCGCCGTCTCGACGTGTCGATGCTTTCCGAACAAATCCTCGGCCCGATCCTCGGCATCGCCGACCTGCGGCGCGACACGCGTATCGATTTCGTCGGCGGCATTCGCGGCCTGGGCGAACTCGAACGCCGCGTCAACAGTGGTGAAATGGCCGTCGCCTTCGCCATGCACCCGACGCAGCTTTCCGAATTGATGTCGGTCGCCGACGCCGGCGAAGTCATGCCCCCGAAATCGACGTGGTTCGAACCGAAGCTCGCCGACGGGCTGGTCTCGCACGTACTCGACTGAGTATTCGCATTCGTTGATTGATATGCGCGACCTTGACGAGCTGTTCGCCGCGCTGCCCCAATCCCGCTTCCGCCAAAGCTTCTCGCTGAAGCGGAAGGAACGCGCCTATTTCATCGCCAAGGAACGCGAAATGGTCATGGAACATGCACGGGCTTTTGTCGCGCAACGACTCGCGCCGGCGGAGCCAAAAAATGACGGCCGGCAAACACCATTCCGCGGGCACCCAGTGTTCATCGCCCAACATGCCACGGCGACGTGCTGCCGGGGCTGCCTGGCGAAATGGCACGATATACCCGCCGGCCATGCGCTAACGCCCGAAGAGCAAGCGCACGTCGTGGCCGCCATCATGCGCTGGCTCGATGCCCAGGCCATGCCAATCCCTGCGGCACAGCCAGACGCCGCCGCGCAGCCTTCGCTTTTCTAAACATCCCACTTGCCAGACAAATTGACCGCTCAGGGCAATCGCATGAAAACAAAATCCACCACAGAGACACCGAGGCACAAAGATTACGCAGAGAAAAACGATCTATTTTGCTTCGCTTCTCCCGCTTCTCTCCGCGCAAACTCTGTGTCTCTGTGGTGAAAGATTCAGAATGACTCGTCCAGACTGAACCTGACCGGCAACTCAATGCGGAAATTGCGCGCCCTGAGTCTCGGCGGCAGGGGAATGGCGCGGGCGGCCTGCGTCAGCATGTTCACCGCCTGCTCATCGAGCAGCGCATGGCCGCTCGACTGCAGCAACACGGCTTCGGGCGACGCGTTGGCGCGGATATCCAGCCCCACCTGGGCCGTACCCTCCCAACCGCGTTCGCGCGCCAACGGCGGGTAGCGCTTGAAGCGCCGCGCCGCTGTGGCCAGCGCGATCTTGTAGTGACGCACGTCGTCGGCGCGCACGCCGTCGCTGGCCGCGCCTGCTGCCGGACTTCCTCCGTCCGCCTCCTTTCCTGCGTTTCCGCCGGCCGCGACGCCATGGCTCTCGCCGGCCGGATTTCGGGCATTTGCGCCACTGACCTTGCCAGCTTCATGCACCGGCACGTTCGCCGATTTTTCCCCGACCGCCTCCTCCGCCGCCCCCAGGCTGACAGGACGCGTGACCGGTTCCACACTTTCCGTCGCGACACGCGCTGCGCTTTCCGGCGGCTTCGTCGTCAGCACCGGTTTTTTCTCGCTGACCCGAGATCGGCTAGGCGCTGGCGCTGGCGTCCGCGAAGCGGTCTCTGGCGGCGCACCCCGGCCCGCCGCAGGCGCTCCACGTCCGGTAACGCCGGCCGCCCCCATCCTGACGCTGATCGCCGCTGGCGCTTCGAACTGGATCGGAAGCAGGATCGTCACGCCAACGCCCAGCAACAGCACCGCGTGCAGCAGCAGCGACACGAACAGCGCCCGGATCAATGGACGGCAGCAAAAGGAAGTTGTAGAACGATCGGAGGCTGGCAAGAGGCGGGCTTTCCGTTTGATTCGCGACGCTGATGCGTGCGGTTGATTCGCATTTGATGGTAAATTTCCCCTGATCGGGGAAGCCGGAGTTTATCACCGTGACGGCACGCCGCCGCGCCCTGCCCGGCGACGGCGCCTCTCCCATCACAAGAACTATCAGGTAGCCCAATGATCTTTGCCGGAAAACCGACCGCGACCGCCGTTACAACCATCCCCTTGCGCGGCCCGCTGCTGCGCGGCAGCCGGCGTCCGCGGGTGGCGCTCGTTGGTCGCTACGGCGTCGGCAAGACGACCATTTTCACGAGTGCCGCCAGTCCGGCGGTGCACCAGGAACGGCTGGCCGGCTTCGCCGGCGAGGGGGAAGGTTATCTGGAATGCGTGGTCAATGTCGGCCTCGACCAGATCACGCTCGTCGACCTGCCGGCGATGGATTCGCTGCACCACCTGAGCGCGCATGACCGGGCGCTGCTGATGTACATCCTGTGGGGCAGCGACTGGCCCTTCGCCCTGCCGCCGGAGGGAACCGAGGCCGGACCGGAATTTGCGGCGCCGGATGTGCTGGTGCAGGTCGTCGACGCGACGACGCTGGAGCAGGATCTGGAATTGACCCTCGAACTGAGCCTGCTCGGTCGCCCGCTCGTCATCGCGCTCAACCGCATCGACGAGGCACGCCGCAAGGGGCTGTTCATCAATGTGCCGGTCCTTGAAGAACGGCTCGGCGTGCGCGTCGTTCCGACCATCGCGCACATGGGCAAGGGGCTGTCGGCCCTTTTCGAAGCGGTGACCGATGCCGTCCGCGCCGATGCTTGCCCGTTGCCGCAGCCGCCCGCCCGCCACATCGACGAGAGCCTGCACGCGCTCCGCGCCATCGCTGCCCGCCCTGAGATCGAAGCCGGCTTCGGCGTGCCGCGCACACTGCTCGTGCAGCAACTGGCGGTGAATGACGATTATTTTCTGGACATCGTCGGCACGCGCTTTCCCGAACTCCTGTCCGAGATCGCCGCAGCGCGCGCCACCGCTGAAAAGACGTTGCCGCGCCTGCTGGAGGAGGAACTGCACGCCGACCGCCATCACCGCGCCGCGCTGCTGCACGAGGCCGTCACCCGGCCGCACGGCATCGGGCCAAAGACTGGCTGGCGGCACTGGCTTGACGGGATCTTTCTGCATCCGCGCTGGGGCCTGGTCGGAACGCTGCTCGTATTCGCGCTCGTTCTCTTCATGGTGTTCGAGATGAGCGCCTTTCTCGACGGCCTCACCTCGGCCCGTTTGATGGCGCACATTCAGGAATGGCAGCCGGCGTCGACGCTCGAAGTCGTCGGCCGCGCCGTGGCGGAAGGGCTGACCGGCCTCGTCGGCATCGTCATTCCGTACATGCTGCCGCTCGTGCTGCTGCTCGTGGTGCTCGAAGAGTCCGGTGTCATGCACCGTGTCGCTTTCGTCGTCGACCGCGGCTTTCACTACCTCGGGCTGCACGGCGGCGTTGCCGTGCCGTTCCTGATCGGGCTCGGCTGCAACGTGCCAGCGATTTCGGCCGCCGCCATGACCGGCTCGCGGCGCGAGCGCACGATCGCCGCCATCCTGATTACCTTCGTCCCGTGCTCGGCGCGTTCGGCCATCATTCTCGCCATCGGCGGCAAGTATCTCGGCGGCCTCGGCGTGTTCGCCATCTTCGCGCTGACGCTGACCGCCATCGCCGTGCTCGGCAAGCTCCTCGCCCGCCGCTACGCCGACAGCGCGCCGGGTCTCGTACAGAGCATCCCGCCCTACGCGTTGCCGAAATGGAACCGCGTCTGGCGCAAGACCTGGGAACGCACGAGCGACATCGTCACCATCGTCACGCCACTGCTCGTCATCGGCAGCATCGTGCTCGCGCTGCTCAGCCACTTCGGCGCCGACGCTTTCATCAACATGCTGCTGACGCCGATCACCTCCTGGTGGCTCGGCTTGCCGGTCGTCCTCGGCGTGCCCATCCTGTTCGGCGTGCTGCGCAAGGAACTGTCGTTGCTGATGATTTATCAGGCGCTCGATTCGCTCGAAATCGCGCCGCTACTCTCCGACACACAGATTTTCACCTTCCTGATTTTCCTCACCTTCTACGTGCCCTGCCTGTCGACGTTTGCCGTCATGGTGAAGACGCTCGGACGCAAGGAGGCGGGCTTTTCGGTGCTGGTTTCGCTGGTCAGCGCGCTGCTCGCCGCCGGCGCGGTTCGGCTGGTGATGGAACTGCTGCACGCCATCCGGTCGCTGACCTGAACCCCATGGATCATCTGATCAAGGACTCCGCCCCGCTTGAACTCTACGCCTGGCTCGCGCCCGACGCCGCACTGCCCGGCTGGGACATCCTGACCGGCAACCCGTTCGGCACCGCCTTGCCCGAAGATCAGTTCAGCACCGTGCAGAACTACTTTGCCGAATACCATCTGGAGTATTACCGGCAACGCCTGTTCGGCGATTTTCCGAGCCGCTTGCATGCGCTGCTGCTGTTCGCCACGCGCGTCGATGCCGAAACGTTCCAGCGCAAGCATCCGGGTCGGGTCGCGGAGAAAAACCTCGTCAAACTGCACAGCCAGGGCGCTTACACCGTGTCGTTCCACGACGCGAGCTGGCTCGATTATCTGCGTCTGCCGCACAGCCTGAGCCTGAGCGCCCTCGACGAGGTTTCGCAGCATTACTGGCAGGGGACGCTGGTCGAGGAAGCCGGTCTGACCTTCATGAACGAGCGCTGGCAGGAGCCACCAGTGATCGAAGCGCTGTTTCAGGGCCGCCTCGAACCGACACCGGCGCCGATGCTCTCGGCGCGTTTGCCCGGCTTCGCCTGACCGACTCTGCTCCTCACTTCGACGGAGCCGCCATCCCCCGGCGCGGCGGCGTCGATGGCGGCGGCACGACGATCGGTGGTATCGGGCGCGGACGCCACAGCCGGGCATGGCGCAGATAGAAGTTCACCGGAGCGGCGTCCATGAGCACCCGGCCTTCCGCGTCAATGATGCTTGCCGCGAGCGTCATCCGCTGATTGGGCGGCGGCAGCACGTCGCCCCAGAATTCCGGCGGAATCATGAATTCGGTGGCGGTGAAGCGCTGCTCCACCCAACGCCCATTCACGCGAACGACAAAGGCATGCCCCTCGTCGACTTGCAGCGCCGGATCGACAGCCACGCGCACCTCGAAGACGGCCGTATTGGCGACGACGCTTCCGTTCTGTTCGGGAAAGACGATGGCAAAACGGCGATAGGATTCGGCCGCAACGTCGTCCCGCGACCCGGACTGCGCCGCCGGGCCGCCGCCTGACGAAACGGTCGGCGCGGAATCAGCCCCCCCGCTTCCGTTTTGTGTGCTGCGGCCAGAAGCGGGCGCCTTCACGGCGGGCACAACGCTGAGCGGCTTGAGCGGAACCTCCTTGGCGCCATCCCCCGGCTTGTCGGAAAAGACCGGACCGCTCTCACCCGGCGTCACATACACGCTCTGCGCTACCGCCTCCGCGCCCGCCAACATGGCCAGCGCCAGCAGCCCGCAGCGAGCGGTACGTCCACCAATACACCCGATTCCCCGAATCACGTTCTTCCCCCTCCCTCCATCAGCACCGCCCGCTCCATTTCACGTGCGAGCATCGCCGGCCCGGGCGACGTATCCTGATAATGCCGCGCGATGGCATCCATCGCCTCGCTGATCGCCAGCATCGCGTCGATCACGTCGGGATCGAAGTGCGTACCGCGCTCGGCAAGCATCATCCGCATCGACGCCTCGTGCGAACACGCCTCCTTGTAGATGCGGCGCGAAATCAGCGCATCGTAGACGTCGGCCACGGCCATCAGCCGGGCGCTGACCGGGATCGCGTCCCCGGCCAGGCCGCGCGGGTAGCCCTTGCCGTCCCAGCGCTCGTGGTGGTTGTAGGCGATCTCGGCGGCATGAAAAAGGAAGGCGCTGTCGCCCTCGTCGAGCTGATGCGCGGCAGCGGCGATGGCATCGCGCCCGGCCACGCAATGATGTTCCATGACCTTCCGCTCCTCGGCCGTAAGACGCCCCGGCTTGAGCAGGATGGCGTCGGGAATCGCCACCTTGCCGACATCGTGCAGCGGCGCCGATTTGAAGAGCAGCTGGATGACCTCGTCGTTCAGGTAAGGCCGAAAACGCGAATGCGAGCGCAACTCCTCGGCCAGTACGCGCACGTAGTGCTGCGTGCGGCGGATGTGGTTGCCGGTCTCGTTGTCGCGCGCCTCGGCCAGCGCGCAGAAGGCGGTGATGGTCGCCGTCTGCGCGGCAATCAGTTGCTCGTCGCGGCGCAGAATCTCGCGCGTGCGCTCGGCGACCATCTGCTCGAGCCGCTCGTTGTGACGCTTCAGCTCGCGCGAGGCCTTGGCCAGCGACAGGTGGGTACGCACGCGCGCCAGCACCACCGGAGGCGACACCGGTTTATGGATGAAATCCTCGGCCCCAAGCGACAGCCCGTGTTCCTCGTCGACGGCGCTATCGAGGCTGGTCAGGAAAATCACCGGAATGCCGCGCGTCGCCGGGTTGGCCTTGAGGCGACGGCAAACCTCGAAGCCATCGATACCGGGCATGACGATATCGAGCAGCACCAGATCGGTCGGCAGACGCATGGCGAGGTCCAGCCCCTCCGAACCGTTCGACGCGAAGCTGACGACGTAGTCGGCGCTGAGAATATTGCCGAGCAGTTCGACGTTGTTCAGCGAATCGTCGACGATCAGGACACGCGGGCGGTCATCTTTGTTCATTCTCGTTACCACCTTCGGTGCACGCCTTTTCTCACACGCCGGGAGCCCGCCAAACCGCCCCCACTCTTTTTACCCTAACGCGGCCCTCAATGCCGCAAGCCCCGCCAAGGCTGGTTCATAACGCAACTGCAGCACGTCCTGCGAGACCTTCTCCCATTCGACGGCCAACGCCGTGCCGGCGAGTTCTCCGTCCAGCGCTTGCGCCAACTGCCGCGCACCGAAGTCACGCGCCTGCAACAGCGCATCGAGGCGCTCCAGACACGGCATCAGTTCTTCGACCGGAACGGGACGGCCAGGTTCAGCGACGACCACGGGCTCTTCCTTGTCTCTGTCGCCCGCACGCGCCAATGACGAACCGTTGGCGACACCGGCCACCGGCAAATCCTGCTCGAGACTTCGCAGCGTGAGCAGCATTTTCTCGTACTCGCCGATGAGTGCCTCGGTCAGCTCGCTGACGTGGTCGGCCTGGCCCGCCTTGAGGTGCTGGGCCAGAAGATCGGCGGCGAGACGCACGGAATCGAAGCCGAGATTGCCGGCCTCGCCTTTCAGGTTGTGCGCCTCCAGATACAGCGGCTCGCGCTCGCCGGTTGCCAGCAGCTCGCGCAACCTGCCGGCACCATCGCGCCGACGCTTGTAGAAGGCTTGCAGGAGGTGCCGGTACAGGCCGACGTCACCGCCCATCCGCGCCAGGCTGGCCTTGACCGAGACGCCGGGCAGAATCCGTTCGAGCATCGCGATCTGCCGGTCACGCGCATTCGCTGCGGTGCTTGCGGTACCCGCCCCATGCGCCGGCGCCACCGGCTGGCCGACGCCTTCCGCCGAAGCGCCCATCAGCCGCGAGCGCGGCTTGATCCAATGCACGAGGAGGTCGGTCAGCTCCTTCGGATCGATCGGCTTGGCGAGATGCGCATTCATGCCGGCGGCGGCGCTCGCCTCGCGGTCCTGTGGCATCGCCGCCGCGGTCATGGCGATGATCGGCAGCTCCTTGCCGTCGGGCAGTGCCCGGATGAGGCGGGTCGCCTCGAAGCCGTCCATCACCGGCATGTGCAGATCCATGAACACGAGGTCGTAATTGTCTTTCTGGACGAGGTCGAGCGCCTCCAGCCCGTTGTTGGCAACGGTGACCACCAGTCCGCCCTTGGTCAGGAATTCGTAGGCCACCTGCTGATTGAGTTCGTTGTCCTCGACGAGCAGGATGCGCGCACCGTGAATATTGCCCAGCGTATTGAGCGTCGCGCCGAACACGTCGGCCGTCTGCTCAGGCTGGAACGGCCCGTGCTGCTGCAGGCGGAGCAGCGTATCGAACAGCCCGGACTGGGTAACCGGCTTGGTCAGCACGGCATCCAGACTGGTGCCGCGCGCCGCCTCCAGCAATTCCTCGCGCCCGTAGGCCGTCACCATGACGACGACGGGCGGCCGGGTTCCCCGCAGGTCGGCCGCCTCGCTGAAAATCGCGCGCGTCGTTTCCAGCCCGTTCATGCCCGGCATTTTCCAGTCGATGATCAGCAGATCGAACGGCTCGCCGCGACTGACCGATTCCTGAAAGAGACGCACGCCCTCCTCGCCGCTCTGCGCCGTTTCCACGCTGAAATGCCAGCTCTCGAGAAGATGGCGCATGATCGTCAGCGATGTTTCCTGATCATCAACCACCAGCGAACGCATGGCGTGCAGATCGTGCAGCGTCGGCCGCGGCTCCGGCGTCCGGGCGGCGCTGACCAGCGGCACGCCGAAACACGCCGTGAAGGAGAAGCTGCTGCCGCGTCCCGGCTCGCTGTTTAGCGAAATCGAGCCGCCCAGCAATTCGACCAAACGCTTGCTGATCGCCAGCCCAAGGCCGGTACCGCCAAACCGCCGCGTCACGCTGGCATCGCCTTGCACGAAAGGCTCGAACAAGCGGTCAGCCTGTTCGGTCGCAATCCCGATGCCGGTGTCGCGGACCGAGACGCGCAGGACGACGCTTGCCGCCACCCCGTTGGCCTCTCTTTCCGCCACCTCGACACGCACCACCACTTCGCCTTGTTGAGTGAACTTGACGGCGTTGCCGACCAGATTGTTGATAACCTGCCCCAGCCGCAACGGATCGCCAACCAACCGCTCCGGAACATCGCGCGCCATGTCGATGAACAGCTCCAGCCCCTTCTCTTCGGCCCGCACCGAAAAGAGGTCGCCGGTCGTGCGCAGTATCTCTTCCGGCGAGAACTCGGTCGCCTCCAGCTCGATCCGCCCGGCTTCGATCTTCGAGTAATCAAGAATGTCGTTGAGGATGCCGAGCAGAGCGCGCGACGACACCAGCACCTTGTCGAGATAGTCGCGCTGCCGCTCGTTGAGGTCGGTATCGAGCGCCAGCTGGGTCATGCCGATGATCGCGTTCATCGGCGTGCGGATTTCGTGGCTCATGTTGGCCAGAAAGTCCGACTTCGCATGATTGGCCGCATCAGCCACCGCCCGCGCTTCCTGCAGCTCGTTGGTACGCGCCTCGACCAGCAATTCGAGGCGATCACGATACTGCTCCAACTCGGCCTCGACCTTGAGCCGTTCGTCGATTTCGAGGCGCAGCGACTCGATCGCCTCGTTACGTTCGGCATCGCGGCGCAGGACGGCACGAATCGTCAGCACCCCGACGACGATCACGCACAGGCCGCACACCACGGCCGCCACGAGCAGGCCAAGCTGACTCAGGTCGTACTGGCGACCGATCTCGCCAGTATCCTGCTTGGTGCGCAGGCTGTTCAGATCGACCAGCTTGCGGATCGTCTGCTCCAGCCGGCGCTCGTTTTCGCTGTGCAAGGCCAGATCGAGCGCCGCCCTTTCCTGCCGCGACTCGCGCAACTCGGCGATCCGCCGGAAATCCCGCTGGTAAAGCTCCGCATAATCGCGGGTCGTCGCCAGCAAGCGCCGTTCTTCGTCGCTCAGCGGCCCGGTGCCGGTGTAGGCGTCGAGCAGGTCGCCGACCATCTGCATCTCGACAGCAAAACGGTCGCCATCGAACGCCTCGTTGCGCACCAGCCGGTGGTATTGCAGCGTCGCGTAGCCGAGATGCTGCGAGCTGCGCATCATCACCTCGTTGCGCTGCGCGACCACCGTCGATATTTCGCTCCAGCGCACGATCAGTTGGGAGAGAAGCAGGAAGGCCAGAACCACGACACCGAGCACGCTGGCCAAAGTCACGCCAAATCCGGTCGCCAGCGCATATTTGAGTTTCATGCATCCCCCTGTAAGCCTTGCCCGCTATCGGCTGATCGTCTGAACGGCTGCAAGAATTTTCTCGCCAACCTATGACATGTCATAAGCCGGCGCCGCACCTAATTCTAGGCGCTCAAATCAGCTTCTCAAGAAAAATCGGGCGGCATACATCTCTCGTTGCCGGCGATAAGCGGAAAAGGCCGGCTAACGCCCGCCCCACGGCATGACCGGCACGGTCGAAATGCTGTTGGCCGGGGCGCCCTCGATCAGCTTGCGGCTGATCGCCAGATAGACGAGCGTCCGGTTCGCTGCGTCCCACATGCGGATGACGCGCGTCTCCTTGAACAGCACCGAGGTGTCCTCGGTGAAGATGGTCGCCTCTTTCGGCAGTTTGTCCGGCAAGGTGATCGGCCCGGTCTGGCGGCAAGCCAGCGAGAATTGCGACGGGTCCTGCGCCAGTCCGAGCGAACCGCTGATGCCGCCCGTTCTCGCTTGGCTGACGTGGCAGGTCACGCCGGGAATTTTGGGGTCGTGTAACGACTCGACGCAGACTTTATGGTTGGCGCCGAGCAGTTTCCAGGCGGTCGTCACACAGCCCACTGTTTCCGCCTGCGCGGGAACGGCCAGCACGGCGAGAAAAATGGGAAGTGCGGCGAAAGCGGTTTTGGCGATCATGACGGAATCCTTGTTCCTGAAAAGTTGACAGCAGTGCCGGCAAGCGTATTACCGCCGCCGATTCGGCGCAATGCGCCCGGAACCAATGGCCTGTTGCGCCGGCCTAAATAGCGTGTGATCACGGACGGAGGCGAACAATGAACCGGCAACGTGACGAACTGGGGCCGGCGATTCCGGCCAGCGAAATTACCCCGCGCGCCGTTTTCGAACAACGCCGGACAATCATCCGCGCGGCCGCCGCCGGCGTCTTTGGCGCCGCGCTGGCGCCGTGGTTTGCGCGGCAGGCGTTCGCGCAAACCGCGGCAGGAGGCAAACTCGCCAGCCGCCCCAACCTGCAATTCGTGCTGCCCGACAAGCTCACGTCATACAAGGACGTCACGGGCTACAACAACTTCTACGAATTCGGCACCGGCAAGACCGACCCGGCCCGCAACGCCCACACGCTGCTCACCCGGCCGTGGACGGTCAGCGTCGACGGACTGGTCAAAAGGCCGAAGGTGTACGACGTCGACGAACTGCTCAAGCTCGCGCCGCTCGAAGAGCGCATCTACCGCCTGCGCTGCGTCGAGGGCTGGTCGATGGTGATCCCGTGGATCGGCGTACCGCTCGCCGAGCTCATCCGCCGCGCCGAACCGACCGGCAACGCCAAATATGTGGAATTCACCACCCTCGCCGACCCGAAGCAGATGCCCGGCCTCTCGGTGAAGGTGCTCGACTGGCCGTACGTCGAGGGGCTGCGCCTCGACGAAGCCATGCACCCGCTGACCCTGTTGACCTTCGGCCTCTACGGCGAGGTGCTGCCCAAACAGAACGGCGCCCCGCTGCGCATCGTCGTGCCGTGGAAATACGGCTTCAAGAGCGCCAAATCGATCGTGCGCATCCGCTTCACGGAACGCGAGCCGGAAACGAGCTGGCACCGCGCGGCGCCGGACGAATACGGCTTCTATTCGAACGTCAATCCCGCCGTCGATCATCCGCGCTGGAGCCAGGCGACCGAGCGCCGGATCGGCGATGGCGGCAATGCGCTCTTCCCGCCGCGGCGCAAGACGCTGCCGTTCAACGGCTACGCCGAGCAGGTCGCCCCGCTCTACGCCGGCATGGACCTGCGGAAGTTTTTCTAGGAGCCTGGTCATGTTAAAGAGCATGAATAAATGCCTCACCACCAAGACACCAAGAACACAAATATTCACCAAGAAAACAGGGGGTTAACTTGGTGCTCTCTTGGTGTGCTTGGTGCCTTGGTGGTTCGCTTTTTTCGTTGTCTGACTACTCGGTGCGTCCGTGAAGATGGGCCGCAAACCAGCGATGACACCCTTCAACCTTCTCCGCCTCGGCGTCTTTCTCGCCAGCCTGCTGCCACTGCTGCGCCTCGTCTGGCTCGGCATGAGCGACGGGCTCGGTGCCAATCCGGTCGAGTTCGTCACGCATTCGACCGGCACGTGGGCACTCGTCTTCCTCTGCCTGACGCTGTCGATGACTCCGGCCAAACGCCTGACCGGCTGGTCGCGGTGGATGAGGTTCCGGCGCATGCTCGGCCTCTACAGCTTCTTTTACGCCGTGCTGCATTTCGCCATCTGGTTCTGGCTCGACCACAACCTTGATTTTGCCGCCATGTGGCAGGACGTGCTCCGACGCCCCTTCATCGCCGCCGGCTTCACCGCCTTCGTCCTGCTCATCCCGCTCGCCGCCACCTCGACGCCGGGCATGATGCGCCGCCTCGGCCATTACTGGGTGAGCCTGCACCGGCTTCTCTACCTCATCGCCGTCGCTGCGATCCTGCATTATTGGTGGCACAAGGCCGGCAAGAACGACTTCGGCACTGTCGCCCTTTACGCGATGTTAGTCGCCGGCCTGCTCGGCGTGCGGCTATGGTGGGCCGTGAAAGCCGCCGTGGACAGACGGCGGGAAATGGCACCGCAGAATGAACGATAAGGCGAACAACGCCGCTCAGAGCGAAGCGGCGGAAACCGGTTTGCCGGTCAGATAGCCCTGAATCAGCTGGAAGCCCATGTCAACGCAGGCGCGCGCCTCGTCCTCGTCTTCCACGCCCTCGGCCAGCGGCACCGACCCCGTCGCCAGGACCATCTGCACCAGATCACGAACGACCTTCTGCTTGCGCGGGCTGGCTTTGTGCAGGCCGCGGATGAGCGACATGTCGAACTTCACGAAGTGGGCGGGAACATCGGCCAGTTCGAGCAGCCGCGCCTGCCCGGCGCCAAAATCGTCATAGGCGAAGCGGATGTCCAGCGCTTCAAGACGGTGGGCCAGCGTATGCAGTTGCGCGACGTCGGTGACCGCCGATTCGTGGATTTCGACCACGATGCCCAGTCGCGGCGACGCCCGGCGGATGCGCTCGAGATTGGCGAAAAACACCTCGCTGAAGGTCTCTTTCGGGTGCGCGTTGAGGAACAGCGTATGCCCGGCGAGACGCGGCGCAAACTCACTGATACCAAACTCGCGGAAAGCCAGGCTCAATTCGACTTCGCGATCCATCGCCCGCGCCATGCCGAACAGCTCGATCGGCGATTTGGGCAGCTGCGGATGATTGGCGCGGCCGAGCAGTTCATAGGCGACGACCCGCCGCGTTTGCGCATCGACGATCGGCTGCGCCGCGCCGGACAGGCCACGGCCCATGATCAGCTCGTCGAACTCGGCTTCATTGGGCAGGAAATGTTGCGGCAAGACCATGTCCGGCGACAGCACCATCGTGCCCATCTCGTCGAATGCCAGCACGCTCGATTGCTCGGCCCAACGACAACGCAACCTGAATTCGGCGCTGGCGAAGTGGATGATGTCGTTCTCTTTGAGCAGACAGTAGCCGTCGATCCGCTGCCGATTGACGAAGGTGCCGTTCGTGCTGTTTTCATCGACTAGGCGGAGCTGGCCGGTGATATCCCGCGTCAGCACCGCATGAACCCGACTCAAGCCCGGATTCGCGACCACCAGATCGTTCTCCTTGCCACGGCCGATGCTGCACGGAAGCCCCGGGATCACCAGCTCCACGCGTGCGCCATCCGTGCCAACCGACTCCAGCGACCATTGTTTGTCCAAGGTCTCGCTCCCGACGTTCAATGCTGTAATTCTATGTGAAGGCCGTCAGAAAAGATGCCATCGCCCATCAAGCGCCCACGCACTCAAGCAAACAGATTCAGCACCGCATCCAGTCCGCCGAAATTGATCGCCACATCCGCCTTGGCGCGCGTCGCCGGCTTGGCGCGGTAGGCCACCGATAGGCCGGCTTGCGCCATCATCATCAGGTCGTTGGCGCCGTCGCCGATGGCGATGACCTGCTCCTTGTGCAACCCCAGCTCGTCGGTCAGCCGCGCCAGATGATGCGCCTTGGCCGACGCGTCGACGATGTCGCCGACGACCCGCCCAGTCAGCTTGCCGCCGGAAATTTCCAGCTCGTTCGAGGTGGCGAAGTCAAAACCCAACTCGATGCGCAAGCGCTCGGTGAAATACGTGAAGCCACCGGAGAGAATCGCCGTCCGCAAGCCAGCCTCCTGCGCCGCGGCCAGGAGTTCGCGCGCCCCCGGCGAGAGCAGCAGACGCTCGCCATACACACGGGCGAGCACCCGCGCATCCAGCCCGGCCATCAGCGCCAGCCGGCGGCGCAGGCTTTCGCGATAGTCCATTTCGCCACGCATCGCGGCTTCGGTCACCGCCGAAACTTCCGCCTTCTTACCGGCGAAATCGGCCAGTTCGTCGATGCACTCGATCGTGATCAGCGTCGAATCCATGTCGAAACAGATCAAACCCAAGTCCGACAGTTTCCGCCCGGCTTCGACGAAGGCCCAGTCGAGCTTTTCCGCCTCGATCAGCGGAATCAGCGCGTCGAACTCGGCGGTACGCTCGGCCTCGTGCAAACAAACCACCTGTGGCGGTCGCGGCTCGACGCGGCTGGCGCCGGTCGCCGCCACCACCCGATCAAGAAGAAACGTCGGCATGGCGCCGCTCTGGATGATGAGATTCATGCTGTTATCTTCTTCAAGCCGTTAGCCGTTTTGATTCTTCCAGACCATCGGCGACATCCGCGAAAGCAGCCGGTCGCGGAGCACAAACTGATGGTAGAAGGCCCCGCAGACATGGAGCGCGAGGAAGCCGCCAAGCGCGCGTGCAACATAAACGTGGATCGTATGCGCGGTCACCCCGGCAAACCCCTCGGGGAGCGCTTCGCCACGCCACAAAATCCCGAGCAGATCGACGTGAATCGCAATAGCGACGCCACTGGCGATCATCCCGAGAACCAGGACATCGAAGATGCGATGAACGAACGGAACGATCCAGTCGGCCATCTCGATCCCGGAATACACGGGCGGCGGCCGGCGCGTCTTCGGCCGGACAAAAATCCGGGCCAACGTAAGCCCGAGGATAGCGAAGCCAGTCAGCATGTGCTTGACGAGCATGAATTTCTTGGACGGATCAATGTTCGGCGTTTTCGCCATCACAAAGGTACCGAGGATGAGCGCTGCAACGATCAGAACGGCGATCATCCAGTGGAGCACACGGAGCGCGGGGTGGTAACGATTGGGTGTCACTTTCAGCTTTCCTGACGAGTTCTTTCGGAAGGGGCGCCATTTTAAAGCATCGGCGTGCCGAATCCGGTTTTTTGCACCGCCATTTCGCCTCGTCATCATCGCGCCCCACCCCGATGGGCTACCGCGGTGAACAGCGCCACCTCCTATGACACCGCTGCCTCCGCCGCCCCAGCGACCAGCGAGATCACCGGATTATTCACCAGCCCCACCGCCGCGCCGCGCCGCGCGCGCTGGCCGAGGTGCTTCTCGTCCGAGAGCAGCGCCTTGGGCTTGTTGCGGAAAACGCCCTTGATGTTGACCACCGGGCCTTTCACCGCAATCGCAGCTTTCAACGTTTCTTTGTCCTTGAGGCCGATGATCTGCACGCCCTTGCCGCCGGAGAGGCGCTTCATCTGGTCGAGCGGGAAGACGAGCAAGCGACCGTCGTCGGAAAGCGCCGCGAGATGATCCGCGCCGGCCACACGAGCCGGCGGCAGGATGGACGTGCCGTCCTCCACCGTCAAAAATGCCTTGCCCGCCTTCTGCCGCGAGAGCAGGTCGCCGTAGGTGCAGATGAAGCCGTAACCGGATGTTTTGGCGACGAGCAATTCGTCCTCCGGCTTGCCGGTAAGCACGTGCGCAATCTTGCTGCTGCCCATTTCCACGAACGAGGCGAGCGGCGCGCCCATGCCGCGCCCGTCGGGCAGCGCGGCGACCGGCACGGTGAAAGCACGACCTTCGTTCGACAGGATGACCAGCGAATCGACCGAACGGCATTCATGCGTCGAACCGGGGCCGTCGCCGTCCTTGTAGGCAAC
The DNA here is from genome assembly GCF_009469695.1 of Propionivibrio limicola. Classification (GTDB taxonomy): domain Bacteria; phylum Pseudomonadota; class Gammaproteobacteria; order Burkholderiales; family Rhodocyclaceae; genus Propionivibrio; species Propionivibrio limicola. The sequence continues at coordinate 242,141 of NZ_SSSR01000002.1, read as the reverse complement.
GCCGGAGAGGTCGAGATTGTGGCCCTGGCGCACGCGCGCCCAGCCCTTGGCCGAGACAATCAGCGTCACCGGCTCGTCGGCCACCGCCGCCACTTCCGAGCGCGACGCCATCGTGGCCGGCTGGATGACGGTGCGCCGCGCGTCGCCGTGTTTGGCGGCATCGGCCTTGATTTCCTTGATGACCAAGCGGCGCATCAGTGTGTCGCTGCCGAGCAGCTTTTCCAGCGCTTCCTTCTCGGCGCGCAGCTTTTCCAGTTCCTGCTCGATCTTGATGCCTTCGAGGCGGGCCAGCTGGCGCAGGCGGATTTCGAGGATGTCGTCGGCCTGCCGCTCCGAGAGGTTGAAACGCGCCATCAGCGCGGGTTTCGGCTCGTCCGACTCGCGGATGAGGTGGATCACTTCGTCGATGTTGAGGAAGACGATGTGCCGGCCTTCGAGGATGTGGATGCGGTCGTTGGCCTTGCCGAGGCGGAATTCGCTGCGCCGGCGCACGGTGGTCAGGCGGAACTGGCACCACTCGCCAATCAGGTCGGCCAGCGTTTTCTGGCACGGACGGCCGTCGATGCCGACCGCGACGAGGTTGATCGGCGCGGTCGTTTCGAGGCTGGTATGCGCCAGCAGCAGGGCGACAAACTCGTCGCGGTCGAGGCGCGAACTGACCGGCTCGAAGACGAGCCGCACGTCGTCGTCCTTGCCCGACTCGTCGCGCGCGCGTTCGAGGTGCGCGGCGAACAGCGCCTTCAACTGCGCCGCCGACTGTTCGATTGTTTTCTTGCCTGGTTTGGGCTGCGGGTTCATCAGCGCGCCGATTTCGGACAGCACCTTGGCAGTCGAGACGCCGGGCGGCAGTTCCTTGATGACGAGCTGCCAGGCGCCGCGCGCCATTTCCTCAAAGTCGTAGCGGGCGCGCACGCGCAGGCTGCCGCGACCGCTGGCATAAGCGGCGGCGATCTCGGATTCGCTGGAAATGATCTGCCCGCCGCCGGGGTAATCCGGGCCGGGAATGTGTTGCATCAGGTCGGCGAGGCCGGCCTGCGGATTCTCGATCAGGCAGATCGCCGCGTTGGCGACCTCCTGCAGGTTGTGCGGCGGCATTTCGGTGGCCATGCCGACAGCGATTCCGGAAGCGCCGTTCAACAGCGAGAAAGGCAGGCGGGCCGGCAGGAAGGCCGGTTCGTCGAACGAGCCGTCGTAGTTCGGCTGAAAATCGACCGTGCCTTCGTCGAGTTCGCCGAGCAACAGTTCGGCGATCGGCGTCAGGCGCGCTTCGGTGTAGCGCATCGCCGCCGCATTGTCGCCGTCGCGCGAGCCGAAGTTGCCCTGGCCGTCGACGAGCGGGTAGCGCAGCGAGAACGGCTGCGCGACGCGCACCATCGCGTCGTAGGCCGACGAATCGCCGTGCGGGTGGTACTTACCGATCACGTCGCCGACGACGCGCGCCGATTTCACCGGCTTGGCGCCGGCGGCGAGGCCGAGTTCGTGCATGGCGAACAGCACGCGCCGCTGCACCGGCTTCTGCCCGTCCTTCACGTCCGGCAGCGCGCGGCCCTTGACCACGGCGACGGCGTATTCGAGGTAGTCGCGCGCGGCGGTTTCATGCAGCAGGATGCTGTCGCCGTCTTCGTCCGCAACGGCATCAGAGGCGGGCGGCACGGGTGGCGCGGGAGGCGCGGCCACAGGAAGGTCGGCGAACAGGTCGGGCGTTTGGGTGTCGTGCATAGGGAATCGTCCAGAACGGCAAAGGCCGGAGGGAACCGGCCTGAGCGAGAGGGCGAAGTCTACTACCGTTTCCCCTGCCGTTGTCCTCACAACGTCAGGTGTTCTCCATCGCGAAGGTATCAACAATGTTGCAACGTTCAAATTGCGCTGCTAAAGTCCCCGCTTTGAAGATTCTCAAGGAGACGTGCCATGCAAGTCTTGGTCAAGAAATGGGGAAACAGCGCCTCCGTGCGCATTCCCGCAGCCATCATGGAAGCCGCGCACCTGAACGTGGACGACCCCGTCGATGTGCGTGAGGAAAACGGGCGGATCGTGATCGACCCGGTGCGGCCCAAGGCCTACGACCTTGCCAATCTGCTGGAAGGCGTCACCCCGGACAACCTGCACGGTGAAGCCGACTTCGGCGAAGCCGTCGGCAAAGAGGTGTTTTGATGGCGACCGGCTACGTTCCCGAAGCCGGCGACATCGTCTGGCTGCAATTCAACCCGCAGGCCGGGCACGAACAGGCGGGGCACCGGCCCGCACTGGTGCTCAGTCCCGCCGCCTACAACAACAAGACGGGTCTCATGCTGTGCTGCCCGCTGACAACGCGCATCAAGGGGTACCCGTTCGAAGTCACGCTTTCAGGCAAGCCTGATAGCGTGGCTCTGGCCGATCAGGTCAAGAGTCTCGACTGGCGTGCGCGGCAGGCCACACACAAAGGGCTGGCGACCGCCGGCGAACTCGCCGAGGCGCGGGCCAAAATCGCCGCCTTGCTCGGCATCTGAAGCCGCCCACCGCTAACAAAAACACAGAGAACACCGATGAGCACCCTTGACACACCCTTCGCCCAATTCCAGCACCCTGTTTCACTGGAAGCACAAGGACTGCTACTACATCAAGACGGCCAACAGCTTTCCCGAAGTGCGGGCGAGCATCCTCGGCCGTGACGTCGTCTTCCGCCTGCAGGCGGGTGGCGACAATGAGACCGCCGCGCAGAACAACAACAAGGAAAGCGACATCAAGCACTACCGCTTGGCCGGTATCGAGGAAGATAAGGGAGCGAACGGCGAATGCCTCGTTATCGTTAACTTCCAGCTCGCCCGCGAAGGCACGCCGAAAAGCGAAATCTACCCCGCGCTCTTTGCCCTCCTTGCCCCGCAACAAGACGTTTCCCCCTACCTGCTGGACAAGGACGGCGGCGCGATCTTCAAGGAACTCGGCAAGGACTACGCCAAGGCCGAAGGCGGGCAGGTCAAGGGCATCAACCAGCTGCGCCTGAGTGAAGACAACTACTTTGAAACCATCGCCAAGCACGACGCTTTCAAGGCGCTCGGGCGCAACGCCGAAGCGCGAATCGAGGCGCTGAAGGGCGATCCGCTCGCCGCCGCCGTGTTCGCGACCGACAAGAAACTCAACCTCTTCTACGTCGGGCAGGACGCCGACTACTTCATCCACAAGGACTTGCGCGCCTTCCTTGGCCGCGAGAAGGACCGCTTCATCAAGAACGTCATTTTCAGCGACCTCGATTCGCTGCTCGACCTGCGCGGCGACGCCGCCACCCGCGTCATCGCCCGCGCCTTCAACGGCGTGGCGACGCGCATCATCGAATTTCTCGACGCCACCGAAACCTTTCAGCGCAACCTGTTTACGCTCAAGAAAAAGGTCATCGACACCCACTGGCTCATCTCCGTGGGCAAGATTCCCGAAGCCTACTGGCCGCGCCTGCTGCAAAACCCGCGCCTGATCGACTATTTCCAGCGCGAGTTCAAGCAGACGGTCACGAGCGTCGACGACCTCAAAGCCAAGCCCACGCTGGTGATCGACACCAGCCTGTTCGTGAGCGACGAGGAAAAGGCGCTGATCTTCGCGCCATGTTCCCCGGCGAACAGCGGTTCAAGAATCCGAAGGCATCTGCATTGCTGGAGTCGATTTTTCCGTTTGCGGTAGACGAAGGCGACGTCTTGATGGATTTCTTCGCCGGGTCTGGAACAACGGCACAGGCTGTCCTGGCATTGAACAGAAAAGACGGAAAAAAGCGGCGATTCGTATTGACCGAAATGGGCAGCTATTTCGATTCCATTCTCAAGCCCAGAGTCTCCAAGGTGATGCACGCTGCGAAATGGAAGGATGGCCAGCCTGACGCAATCGGTGATTTGCAGGGCATCGTCAAGGTGCAACGCTTCGAGCAATACGAAGACACCATCGCCAACCTCGAAACGGCGTGGGATGACAAGCAACTCCCCGAGGGCGTGCCGGTGCGCTACCTGTTCCGCCCGGAAGAAAACCGGGTACGCCAGTCGCTCGATCTGACGCGCCCCTTCGCCAACACCCAGCGCGTCGGGCAGCGCGGCGAGACTTGCATGGTCGATCTGCTGGAAACCTGGGCCTTGCTGCAAGGCTACTGGGTACGTTCGCGGCGCGTGTTCGTCGAGGCCGGGCGGCGCTATGCGGCGCTGGAAACGGAGTGCGGCTGCCTCGTGCTGTTGCGTGACATCAACGAGCCGGAGGACGACAGCGCGGCGCTCAATGCGATTGCGGCGCGCTATGTGAATGAAGACGGTTCATCGCGCGTGCAACGGCTGGAGGTCAATCACTGGGCCGATCTGCGGAAAGTGAAATTGCCGTGCACGCTGATTTCGGCGGTGGATTTCGACCGGGGCGCGGCATGGAACTGAGGCTTTACCACCGGCTGAAGACGGGGCTGCTGAAGGGCTTGGCCGCCGCGAGCGAGCGACACGATCCGGCGTATCAAAAGGCCGTCGAGGGCTATGCACCGGAAGCGGAGTCCGGCGTGGCGAAATGGGGGCGCGACGCGATTCAGGGCTGGCTGGCGCGTTATAACGCGTTGGTGAGTCGGCCGGTGCAGTTGCGCTATTACCAGATTCTGGCGCTTTACTTCACCGAGGCAGCGCTGCGCGAGCGGCGCGACGGCAACGCCGAGGCGCCGGGCAACCTGCTGGCCTACTGGATGGCGACGGGCAGCGGCAAGACGCTGCTGATGCATCTCAACATCCTGCAATACCTCGACCACATCGGTGGCATGCAGGCGTTCGACGAGTTGCAGATCATCGTGACGACGCCGGGCGTGAATCTGATCGAGCAGCACCGGCGCGAGTTGTTGCCGCTGGTCAATGCGCTCAACCGGCAATGCGCCAACCGCATCCGCCTGACGGTGGAGTCGACCGGGAGCTTGCTCAATCAGGAGCCGGGCTATTTCAAACTGCCGCCGTCGAGCCGGGTGTTCCGGCTGGTGCTGGTGGACGAGGGGCATATCGGCCTCGCGGGCGGCGGCAAGGACGCCGGGGCGTTCAAGCAGTTGCGCCATGCGCTGGCCGATTTCCCCAACGCGTTTCTGTTCGAGTATTCGGCGACCTACCACGGCATCAGTGAGAAGCACGTCGAGGAATACGGCGGGCAGATCGTCTATGACTACAACTATTACCGCTTCTACAAGGACGGCTACGGCAAGGATTACAGCATCCATCGCAAGGGCGCGGATGCCATCGCCGTCGGCGAGGAGGCATGGGAGAACTTTCAGGCGGCCTTCGAGGCGCTGGCCGACAAGCTGACCGTCTTCGACGAGCTGCGTTTGCGCGAGGACGGGAGTTTGGGCTTTACGTCGGCCTTTGCCGACAAGCCGCTGATCGCCTTCATGGGCAACACGGTTGAGGACAAGAAGAAGGAAGGCAAGGGCGGCGACGATGAGGTTTCCGACATCCGCAAGCTGCTGGCCTTTCTCGCCAAGCTGCCGCCCGCCGAGCGGGCGCGGCTGGCGCCAGTGTTCAACGGCCAGGTCGAGGGCGTGCTGACGCTGACGCGCTGCGCATCGGTGGCGGACGAGATTTTCCTGTCGTGGGGCGACGGCGGGTATTGGGGCATCGTTAACGTCGGCAACGGCGACAAGTTTTTCAACGATTCGGACGGGCATCCGGAGTTGAAGGATGCCGCCGGGCAGCCGCTGGTGCGGCTCGCCAAGGCGCCCATCGTGGAAAAGCGTTTCCAGTTCAGCGACATCGACTTGCCGGCTTCGCCGATCAACGTGCTGGTGGGCAGCCGCAAGTTCGCCGAGGGGTGGAACTGCTTCCGCGTGTCGGTCATCGGTCTCGTCAATCTCGGGAGCAGCAAGGGCAACAAGATCATCCAGATTTTCGGGCGCGGCGTGCGCCTGAAGGGGTTGAAGTCGGACGGCAAGCGCAAGTTCATCGACCATGTGGGTGATTACACGGCGCTGGCCGACAGCGATTCCGCGGATGACCGGCTGCGGCGGCTGGAGACGCTGAATATCTTCAGCCTGAAGGCGACGTATCTGGAAACCTTCCTCAAGGCGCTGGATCGGGAGTTGCCGTCGTTCGTGGTCGAGCGGCGCGTGCCGGTCGAGGCACAAACGCTCAAGCTCGGGCGGACGCGGGAGTCGTTCGCGGCGTATGCGGAAAAGCTGCCGGTCTTCAAGGTTGGGCGTGAGGACACGGAACCGCGTTTGCAGGCGGTTTTGCAGGCGAACAACAAGTGGCGGTGGTCGTATTTCGACGGGGCGGAGGAAACGTCAGGCGAGCTTTCGCGCTGCGTGATCCAGCTTGATTACCTGCCCGATGCCTTGGCGGAGTCACACAATCTGGCGCAGAACCTGCGGAATTTGTGGAAGGGCGAGGAATCGGCGTTTGCGGCGGGATCGGATTTGCAGCGGCGGATGGAAACGCTGGTGCGCGGGCGGGCCATGCAGTTGTTGCGGGAAGTGTCTGGCGGACGGCGTCTGCTGGCACCGGGCGATTTGCTCGATTGCGTCGATGGAGTGGCCTATCACCGGGAATGGGGCGAGGTGGGTTTCGCGCATCGCGAGGAATTGCTGTGGCAGACCGTATCCGATGCCGTGGCGCAACTGCATCACAAGTTGATCTACGACATCAACAAGCGTCGCTACCGTTTCGACGAGCCGTTGCGGCAGTCGGAAGCCGGACAATCGGGCGATTTCATCGATCACTACGATGTGCGGATCGAGTTCGAGAAGGAGGCGCAGAAAGCGCAATTCGAGCACGCGTACCCGTCGCCCGAGTTTCCGGAGCAACTGCGCTTGGAACTCAACGAGTCGCGGCATATCTACGCGCCCTTGCTCAAGGATGCGGCGGACAAGGCAGTGGCAAAGCTCAAGTTCAAGTCGATGGCAATCAGCCCCGATGCGCTCAACCCCGGCGAGCGGAAGTTTGTCGAGGACTTGCACGCATTTTTTGAAACGCCATTCAATCAGGCGCGGCTGAAGGGCTTCGATTTTTACCTGATGCGCAACGTCGAAAGCCTGCGCTCGGTGGGGGTGTATCTCGATACGGAAACCCGCGCCTATTTCCCGGATTTCGTGCTCTGGGCCGTGGGCAAAAAATGCACGCATATCCTGCTGGTCGATCCGAAAGGGCAGTCGGGAATCCACGACTGGAATTCGCTCAATGCCTTCAACGCCAAGGTGGATCTGGCAACGAACGGCGATCTTGTCGATCTCGCGAACCGCCTGACGGCGCGGCATGGCCGGAAGTTCAAGGTCGATTCGTTCATCCTGTTGCGCAACTCGTCGCCGCTCGGGCGCGCAATCGGCGGGGCGTACAACTCTGACGACGTGGCCGGGATGGAGAAGCGCCATATCTTCCATCTCGATTGGGTGCCGGCATGGGATACGCACAGCGTTAACGAGGCGGGCGAGTCCGTGCCGCCTCCACCGGAGGAGATTTGCTACGTGACGCGGATGCTCTATTGCGCCGGGATTCTGGCGGAAAAGCGCTGACTAACCGGAGACACGAGATGACTACCCCGGTTGATTCTTCCCTTACCCACACCTTGCTGTCCGCCCTGCGCGAGCTGATCCAGCAAGGCCGGCAGCGGGCGCTGCGGGCCGTGGATGTGGTGCAGGTGCAAACCTGCTGGCAGATCGGCCGGCATATTGTCGAATTCGAGCAGGGCGGCGAGGCGCGCGCAGCGTATGGCAAGCGGCTATTGCCGCAACTGGCCGAGGCGCTGACGCGGGAATTCGGCAAGGGGTTCGATGCGTCCAATTTGCGCTACATGCGGCTGTTTTTTCAGGCGTTTCCGAATTGTGACGCGCTGCGTCACGAATTGAGCTGGACGCATTACCGGCTGTTGTTGCGGGTCGAGGATTCCCGTGCGCGGGCGTGGTACATGGACGAGGCGGCCGGGCAGAACTGGAGCACGCGCGCGCTGGAGCGGCAGATCGGCACGCTTTATTACGAGCGCTTTCTGGCAAGTTCCGACCGCGAGAGTGTGGCGGCCGAGGCGATGCAGAATCTCGCCGCCTTGCCCGTGACACCGCGCGAGTTCGTGCGCGACCCCGTGATGCTGGAGTTCCTTGGCCTGCCGGACACCGGCCGTTTGCTCGAATCGAACCTCGAACAGGCGTTGATGGACAAGCTGCAACATTTCCTGCTGGAACTCGGCAAGGGCTTCGCCTTTGTCGCGCGGCAACAGCGCATCAGTACCGAGACGCAGGATTTCTACGTCGATCTGGTCTTCTACAACTATCTGTTGAAATGCTTCGTGCTCATCGACTTGAAGATTGGCCAACTCACGCATCAGGACATCGGCCAGATGGATATGTACGTGCGCATGTACGACGACCTGCGCCGCAACGAGGGCGACAATCCGACCGTGGGCATTCTTTTGTGCGGCGGCAAGGATCAGTCGGTGGTGCGCTATTCCGTGCTGCACGAAAGCGAACAGCTCTTTGCCAGCAAGTACCGCCTCGTTCTGCCGAGCGAGGAAGAATTGCGCCGGGAAATCGAGCGGGAACGGGCGGCAATCGACGATGCACGCACGCTGTCGGAAAGCAACAAAGCTGATTGAGGACACCCACTGTCAGATAGGTCCGTGTTACACCCCGTTACAAACACGGGGCCAGTCAGACTCCTAAAATGCCCGGCTTTCCTTTTTCATATTTCTCAGGACACGGACGCATTTGTCGGTCGGGGAAGCGCCAGAAAATGGCAGAGAACGGTTCCCCCGCCGGCGGCAATAAGGGCTGCGCCCGCCCCTGACTGCCGGAGCCGTGCCAGTCATGCCAATCAATTACTCCCGGAAGCTTGTCGGAAGAAAACGCAATCCCGACATCAACCGGCACCTCGGCTTCCTGCTAACCCTTGTGGCGGGCGCCATCAACGCCGGCGGCTTCCTGGCCGTCAAGCAGTACACCTCGCACATGACCGGCATCGTGTCGGCGATGGCCGACAACCTGGCGCTCGGGGCGTATGACCTCGTGCTGACAGGGCTGGGCGCCCTGCTCTCCTTCCTGCTCGGGGCCATGTGCACGGCGTTCATGGTGAATTACACCAAGCGGCGCACGATGCACAGCACGTACGCACTCCCCCTCCTGCTGGAAGCCAGCCTGTTGCTGTGTTTCGGTTTGCTGGGGCCACGGCTGTCGGAAATCGACGGGCTGTTCGTGTCGCTCACGGTCATGCTGCTGAGCTTCATCATGGGGCTGCAGAATGCGCTCATCTCCAAGCTTTCGCATGGGGTGATCCGGACGACCCATATCACGGGAATCGTGACCGACATCGGGATCGAGCTCGGCAAGCTCGTCTATTGGAATTGCTCGCCGTTCGACGAAGACCGGAGAGTCGTGGCGAACCGGGACCGGTTACGGGTGCTGGGCCTGTTGCTGGCGTGCTTCTTCGTCGGCGGTGTGGCCGGCGCGCTGGGCTTCAACCGCCTCGGCTATGTGTCGACCGTGCCGCTCGCGCTCGTGCTGGTGACGCTGGCGATCGCCCCGGCCGCCGATGATGCGATCGTTTTCTTCCGCTGGCGCTTTCGCTGACTCTGCTAGCTCTGCGCGCTGACTGACAAACTGCCCGCTTTCCGGGCGGAGTCGTTTCTACAGTTCCGCCCCAACCAGCGCGCCGTTCGCTTCCATCCAGGCGCGCCGTCCGGCGGATTCGTTCTTGGCCATCAGCATGTTCATCACCGGCTTCGCTTCCGTTTCCTGCGGCAAGCGCACGCGCATCAGGCGGCGGGTATCGGGCGACATGGTGGTTTCCCAGAGTTGTTCGGGATTCATTTCGCCCAAGCCCTTGAAGCGGGAAATCGCCACCGCCTCCGGCTTAACGCCTTCCATCTGCAACCGGTCGAGCAGCGAATCGCGCTCGTCGCCGTCGAGCGCATAGAGCTTGCGCGGCGGGCGCTTTTTGCCCTGCGCCGGCACGTCGAGGCGGTAGAGCGGCGGCTGGGCGAAATACAAGTGTCCATGTTCGATCAGCTTCGGGAAGTGGCGATAGAACAGCGTGCACAACAAAACCCGGATGTGGCTACCGTCGACGTCGGCGTCGGTCATGATCACGACCTTGCCGTAGCGCAGGTTGTCGAGCACGGCATCGGACGCTTCGGGCAGATGCGGGTCGATGCCGAGCGCGACAGCAATGTCGTGAATTTCGCGGTTGGCGAACAGGCTGCCCGGGTCGACTTCCCACGTATTGAGCACCTTGCCACGCAATGGCAGGATCGCCTGCACTTCTTTATCGCGGCCGGATTTGGCTGAGCCGCCCGCCGAATCGCCTTCGACGAGGAAGATTTCGTTGCGGTTCAGGTCCTCGCTCTGGCAGTCGGAAAGTTTGCCGGGCAGGATGGCGACGCCCGACTGCTTCTTTTTCTCGACTTTCTGGCCGGCACGCGAGCGGGCCTGCGCCGCCTTGATCGCCAGTTCGGTGATTTTCTTCGCGTCGTCGGGATGTTCGTTGAGCCACAGTTCGAGCGGGTCGCGCACCATGCGGGCGACGAGTGCCACCGCATCGCGCGAATTCAGCCGCTCCTTGGTCTGCCCCTGAAACGAGGGATCGAGCACGCGCGCGGCGAGCACGTAACTGGCACGCGAGAAAACATCGTCGGCCGCCAGCTTGATGCCCTTGGGCAGCAGTGCGTGATGCTCGGCGAAGCTCTTGATGGCATCGAAGGCGGCCTGGCGCAGGCCGGTTTCGTGCGTACCGCCGGCCGGCGTCGGGATCAGGTTGACGTAGGACTCGCGCGCGAGGTTGCCTTCGGCGCTCCAGCAAATCGCCCAAGCGGCGCCGGCGCCAGCCGGGAAATTTTCGTCGCCGGCGGCCGCGTATTTCTCGGCGGTGAAGATCGGGCTCGCCAACTCGCCGTCAACCTGCTCGGCGAGGTATTGCTGCATGCCATTTTCGAAACGCCACGTTTTCGTCTCGCCCCCCTCGATGGCGAGCGAAATTTCCAGGCCGGGCAGCAACACGGCCTTGCTGCGCAGCAGGCGTTCGAGTTCGCCGAGCGGGATGTTCGGCGAGTCGAAAAATTGCGCGTCCGGCCAGATGCGCAGGCGCGTACCGCTGGCGCGCTTGGCCGTATCGCCGACGCGTTGCAGCGGTTCTATTACGCTGCCGCCGGAAAAGGTAAGGCGATGACGCCCGCCGTCGCGCACGACTTCGACTTCCAGCCGCGTCGACAGCGCGTTGGTCACCGAGACGCCCACGCCGTGCAGGCCGCCGGAAAAACGGTAGGCCGAGGTGCCGTCGCCCTTGTTGAACTTGCCGCCGGCGTGCAGTTGCGTGAACACGACTTCGACCGTCGGCACGCCTTCGACCGGGTGGATTTCCACCGGAATGCCGCGCCCGTCGTCCTGCACGGTCACCGAGCCGTCGGAATGCAGCGTCACGGCAATGCGCTTGCAATAACCGCCGAGCGCCTCGTCGGCCGCGTTGTCGATGGCTTCCTGGATGATGTGCAGCGGATGGTCCGTGCGCGTATACATGCCGGGACGGTGGCGAACGGGCTCCAGCCCTTTCAATACGGAAATGGATTCGGCGGTGTAGGTCATCGGCGTTTGAATCGGTTATTCCAGAAACAACAAAGGCCAGACGAGTCTGACCTTGTGCGGTGGCGATGGCGCAGTTTACTACCGAACCGGCTGGCAATGGTGGCCCGATGGCACGGCCGGCGGGGAGTGATATCAGACATCGCCTGGCGCCGTGGGATTACGTGCAAACACGTATTTCAGAGAATCCCACCCCTGTAACTGCCGCTCGTCAGAAAAAGGACACCGTTCGTCGCAACGGAATTGGCGCCTTGCTCCCAGAGCCATTACAAACGTAATAGAACCAAAGTAATATAGCCAGCGCACTTAACACATCTTTACACACATGAATCCGGACGCCGGCTCCGTTCAGGGCGGAAGCGGCAAAGCGGCCAGAACAGACAGGAGGAATCATGCGCTGCAACACGTTGAAGGATTTGTGCCGCGGCTTCACCTTGATCGAGTTGATGATCGTGGTCGCCATTGTCGGCATACTGGCCTCAATCGCCTATCCGAGCTATCAGGAATACGTGCGCCGGGGCCATCGGGCCGATGCGCAGGCCTACCTGATGGACGTGGCGCAACGGCAGCAACAATACTTTACGGACAACCGCAGCTACGCCGGCGATGTAGCCACGCTCAACGCAGCGGCACCGAGCAGCATCACACCGTACTACACGATCGCGATCGTAACGGGAGCGACACCGCCGTCATTCAGCGTAACGGCCACCGCCATCGGCACCCAACTCGCCGATGGAAACCTCTCCATCGACAACACCGGCGCCAAGACGCCTTCCGGCAAGTGGTGACGCCATGACCATAACGCCGCGTCGAGTCGCCGGAGTGACGCTGGTCGAGATGATGGTCGTGATTGCCATTGCGGCAATCATCTTGGCCATCGGCGTGCCCTCCTTCCAGCAGTTGATTGCCAGCGAACGGATCAAGTCGGCGGCGTCCACGCTCCAGTCCGCCCTCCTGCTGACCCGCTCCGAGGCGCTGAAGCGCAATGCCAACGTCACGTTGTCCCCGATCACTGATGGGGACTGGGACAGCGGATGGAATGTGACAGCGGCGGACGGAACCATCCTCTCGACCTACGACCCGATTAGCGGGGCCAGCATCAGCGGTGGCCCGGACGAAGTGGTGTTTCAGGGCGCCGGCCGTGTCAGCGGCAATGCCGCGACATTCAAGGTTTTCTCGGCCAGCACTTCGTCTATCCGCTGCCTTGGCATCAGCCTGAGCGGCGTCCCTTCCGTAACTTCTTCCGGCTGTTGAGGTGGCAACATGAAGCCATTGCCCATTGCCTGCAGCAAAAAACATCGTCAATCCGGCTTCCTCATGCTCGAGGTGCTGATCACCATCGTGATTCTGGCCTTCGGCCTGCTTGGGCTGGCCGGCCTGCAGACCAAAATCCAGACCTCGGAAACCGAATCCTATCAACGCGTCCAGGCCCTTCTGCTGGTCGAGGACATGGTCAACCGCCTTTCCGCCAACCGTACCAACGCAGCTGATTTCGTCACCGACGCACCGCTTGGCATGGACGACGAGCAACCCGACTCGTGCGCCGACTTGACCGGCGTGGCCCTTGACCAGTGCGAATGGAGCCGTGGGTTGAAGGGCGCGGCGGAAAAACAATCGAGCAACCTTCTCGGCGCGATGGCCGGTGCACGCGGTTGCATCGAACAGATCGCCGGCTCCAATCCGCCCGTCTTTCGTGTCTCCGTCGCCTGGCAGGGAATGACGAAATTGAGTGCCCCGAGCCTGACCTGCGGCCAGGGGGAATACGGCGCCGACGGCTTCCGGCGCGTCATCGCCGGCTTCGTCACGATCGCCGATCTGGACAGTTGAGTATTGCCATGAACGCCCACCCTCTTCTCCCAAACTCTCCGGAACGGCCATCAAGCACGCCGCGACAAAGCGGGACGACCCTTATCGAACTGATGGTGGGCATGACGCTCGGCCTGATCATCACGGGATCGCTGGGGCTGATCTTCCTCAACAACAGCCGGGCCCGGCAGGAGATCGAAAAGACCAGCCAGCAGATCGAGAACGGCCGTTACGCGACACAGTTGCTGCTCGATGACCTGCGGCTGGCCGGATACTACGGCGAATTCAGCCCCGCCAATGTGGCGACGCCGAGCGATCTGCCCGATCCGTCGCAAACCGATGTCAACGAACTAGCCGAAGCGATTGTCTTGCCCGTCCAGGGATACAACAACGGCGCGTCCATGCCGTCTGCCCTCACCGCCCTGCTTGCCGACCGGCGCTCGAACACCGACGTGCTCGTTATCCGCCGCACCAGCACCTGCGTCGCCGGAGCGGCCGGATGCGGCGCTGTCGATACGACGCGCAACACTTATTTCCAGACAACGCTGTGCAACAACCAGCTCAATGTGCTGCCGGCGACCAGCCAGTTCCTGATCGGCACGACGGCAAGCCAGTTCACGACCACCAATCCGGCCGTGACCGGCTCCGCCAATCCGCCCGCCTTTCTGGCACGGAAAGATTGCCTGACGGCCGCCGCGTTGCGCGCCTACTACACGCGAATCTATTTCATCAGCAACAACAACCAGTCCGGGGACGGCATACCGACGCTCAAGATGGCCGAACTCGGCGCCGGCAGCTTTTCGCTCACCCCGCTCGTCGAAGGCATCGAGCAGATCCAGTTTGACTATGGCGTGGACACCAACGGCGATGGGACGCCCGAAAGCTATACCGCCAGTCCGGCCGACACCGCGGCATGGCGGCAGGTCACGGCGGTGAAGATTCATCTGCTGGCGCGCAATACGCGGCCGAGCGCCGGTTTCGTCGACAGCCGGACCTACACCCTGGGAGCCGGCAACGACTTCGGCCCGTATAACGACGCCTACAAGCGCCATGCCTACACAACGCTGGTGCGACTAAACAACGTGGCTGGGAGGCTCGAATGAACAAGCGACTCCAGTGCATCAGCGGCCATTCGCGGCAAGGCGGTTTCGTCCTCGTCATGGGACTGATCATGCTGGTGCTGCTCACCGTGATGGCGGTACTCGCCTTCCGCCTCGGCGCCAATCAGACGATCATCGTCGCCAACGCCCAGCACCGCAACGAAGGGCTGGATGCCGCCCAGCAGGCCATCGAAACCGTCGTCAACTCGAGCAACTTTACCCAGAATCCGGCCGCTTCCATCGCCAGCAGCAACTGTAGCGACGGCAGTTCGAACACGCATTGTGTCGATAGCAACGGCGACGGCAAGAGCGATTTCAGGGTAACGCTGACGCCGCAACCCGGCTGTGTTCTGGCCGCCCCGATTCCGGCCAGTCAGCTGGATTTCACGAACCTCGACGATCTGGCCTGCTCCGCCGAAACACAGCAGACGTTCGGCGTTTCCGGCGCGTCGCCGTCGGGGAATTCGCTGTGCGCCAATTCGACCTGGGAAGTCAATGCCGAAGCGGTCGACACCGCCACCGGAGCAACCGTCAATGTCGCTCAAGGCGTCGCGGTTCGCATTGCCGCGACCGACATGGCGACCAACTGCCCCTAAGCATTGCCACCTCGCCACATGTGCTGCCAGAAGTAGGAGAACACCATGAGCTCGACGAAGAAGCAAAAATCCCTCGCCAAACTACTGGCACGCAGCCTGGTTCTTTCGCTCAGTCTGCCCGTTGTGCCGTGGACCATCGCACCGGCGCGCGCCATGGATACCGACATCTTCACGGCGCAGAACAGCCCGGGCGCAGCACCCAACGTTCTGATCGTGCTCGACAACACCTCCAACTGGTCGCGCCAGAACCAACATTGGCCGGGCGGCGTCCAGCAGGGCCAATCCGAGGTCAACGCCATCAAGACGGTGATCCAGAGCCTGCCCGGCAGCATCAACATCGGCCTGCTCGAACTCCCGGCCAAAGGCAATGCCAACGACAACGGCGGTTATGTCCGCTTTGCCGTCAGTGCGATGGGGGAGGCCCAAGGGAGCACAGCGACCGCTAACAAGGCAAGTTTTTCGGCCGAGCTGACGACCATCTACAACGACATCAACGGCACGACGGAAAAGCAGAATTCGAACATGGCGTACGGCAACCTGATGTACGACGCCTACAACTACTTCGCGGGCGCGTCGCCCTTTGCCCTCAGCGCCGACGTCCAGGCGACCGGACATGCCGATTCCAACGGTTACCTGACCAATTACACCCAGTTCAAGTCACCTCTCTCAGACGGCACGAATTGCGCCAACAGCTACATCATCTTCATCGGTAACCCGAATGCCAGCGGCCCGGCCGCCGACGATGCCGCCAACACGGCGGCGCTGAACGCCCTGGCAGCGGCCGCCCAGCCGACCGGCGTGGGCGCAACACCGCAATTGAAGCTGCCGCTTTATACGGAAACGACCCAGACCATTACCGACAATCTGGGCTATTCGTCGACCTGCTTCAAGAACGCGCCGAGCAAAAACACCAAGCTAACCGATGCCGACGCCGCCAAGTGCTCAACCTCAATCTATGAGTCGTGCTCCTACAGCACCACCGACAGCGCGTCGGAAGGCTGCCCGACCGGTGAAGCGAAGTATCAGGTACAGGGCAGCTACACAAAGATAACGACGACACCGACCGGCACCTTCGGCACCGACAGCAAGCCGCTCAATGCCGACGAATGGGCGCGCCTCATGCACCAGACCGGCGTGCCGATTCCCGCCGGCCAAACCAGCAACTACCAGAAGATCAACACCTACACGATCGACGTTTACAACGCCCAGCCCAACACCAGTCACAGCGGCCTGATGGCCAGCATGGCCCGGCACGGCGGCGGCAAGTATTTTTCGGCCAACAACGAAGCGGCCATCATCACGGCGCTGCAATCGATCTTCGCCGAAATCCAGGCCGTCAACTCGACCTTCGCCTCGGCCTCGCTACCGATTTCCGCCACCAACCGGTCGCAGAACGCCAACCAGGTGTACATCGGCATGTTCCGCCCTGACCCGACGGCACATCCGCGCTGGTTCGGCAACCTGAAGCGCTACCAGCTGTCGGTGTTCAACGGCTATACCGATTTGGCGGACGCCAATGGCACGCAAGCCGTCAGCACCGCCACCGGCTTCATCACACCTTGTGCCGTCAGCTGGTGGACCCACGATTCCGGCAGCTATTGGTACGACACCACCAACCAGCAGAGCCGCATTTTCATTACCGAAGCCTCGTCCCCCGGGCTGATCTGGCAGACGGCCGGCGACGACACCAACTTCGCACGCGGCCTGTGCGGCACGACCGGCATCTACTCCGACTCGCCGGACGGCCCGACGGTGGAAAAGGGCGGCGTTGCGCAGATGCTGCGCGAGCAGACCTCCCGCACCGTGAAGACCGAAGCCGGCGGCAGTCTCGTCGAATGGAACGCGACCAACGCCAGCGCGCTGTCGGCCAACTCGGCGATCAACGCCAATATCGTCAATTTCATCCTCGGCCAGGATGTGACTGGCGAGATCGCCGGTACTGCCTCGACGAGCGCACGGCCGACCATCCACGGCGACGTCGTGCATTCCCGGCCGCTTCCCGTCGATTTCGGCGGCACGACCGGCGTGTATGTGTTCTACGGCGCCAACGATGGCGTCTACCGCGCCGTCGAAGCCTCGTCCGGGCAAGAGAAATGGTCCTTCGTCGCACCGGAAAGCTACGCCGGTTTGCAGCGCCTGCTCGACAACACACCCTTGATCCAGACGCCGTCGCCGACGCCGCCCTCCGGCACGGCGCTGGCCGGCACGACACCGAAGCAGTTCTTCTTCGACGGCTCGACCGGGCTGTATCAAAACGCCGACAACACCAAAGTCTGGATCTACCCCGCCATGCGCCGCGGCGGGCGAATGCTCTACGCGTTTAACGTCACCACCCCGGCCAGCCCCGTCCTGAAGTGGAAAGTCGGTTGCCCGAACCTCGGCAACGACACCGGGTGTTCGACCGGTTTCTCGGGAATCGGCCAGACCTGGTCTACGCCGAACGTCGCCACCCTCAACGGCTACTCGACCACGACGCCCGCCGTCATCGTTGGCGGCGGCTACGACACCTGCGAGGATACCGATAGCGCCACCTCTTCCTGCTCGAATCCGAAAGGTGCGCAAATCTACGTGCTGAATGGCGACAACGGCGACCTGGTCAAATCCTTCTCGACAGAAAGAAGCGTCGCCTCCGACATCACGCTGGTCGACATCAACCAGGACGGCGCCGTCGATGCCGCCTACGCGGCCGATACCGGCGGCAACATCTACCGGATCGACTTCGCCGACGCCGGCGGCAACTTCGTTGCCCAAGAGCCGGCCAACTGGACGATCACCAAGGTTGCCTACACGACCAGCAGTTCGCGCAAGTTCCTGTTCGCGCCGGCGGCGCTCGCTTACAAGAACAAGGTCTATCTGGCGATCGGTTCCGGCGACCGCGAGCATCCGCTCGCCGCCAGCTACCCCTACACCTCGCCGGTGACGAACCGCTTCTACGTTTATCTCGACGATCCCACCCGTACGACGCCGACCGCCACCGATGTTGCCACCGACCTCGACGGCAGCAACATGCTCAACTACACCACCACGACCTCCTGCGACGCAGCGGGCGTTTTGCCGGGCGGAACGAAATACGGTTGGTACATGGACCTCAACGCCTATGGAGTCGGCGAACAGACGGTAACCTCGGCGCTGATCATCGGCGGCATGGTCACCTTCAGCACCAATCGCCCGGTCGTCAGCGCCAACGCGTGCACCAACGTGCTCGGTGAAGCGCGGGGTTACTGGGTCAACCTGATCAACGGCTCGGGAGCGATTGGCTCATCAGGCATTTGCGGCGGCAGCCGTTCGTCCATCTTCGTCGGCGGCGGACTTCCGCCATCGCCGGTCGTCGGCCGGGTATCCATCAGCGGCCAAACACAAGTTGTCGTCATCGGGGCAGTCCAGCGTGATGGCAGCGGCAGTCAGGCCAGTTCTCCGCTCTCCGGCCAGCAAGTACGCCCGCCGATCACCGGCAAGCGCACCCGCGTTTATTGGCGGACACCGAACGACACGCGGTAAGCCGCGGGCCGCGCACTTCAGGCGGTGATGGAGCAAACGGCTCCATCACCCACCTTCTCGAGCAGATCACTGCAATCCGGCCGCACACCCCGCCACAGGAAAAACGACTCGGCGGCCTGCTCGACGAGCATGCCCCAGCCGTCGACAGCGAACTCAGCGCCGTGCTGACGGGCATGGTCGAGAAACGGCGTATCGAGGTGGCCGTACATCAATTCGTAGGCGAGACTGCCCGGTCGGTAGATGCCATCGGGCAGCGGCGGCAGTTCGCCATCAATGCTGGCCGAAGTCGCGTTGATGACGATGTCGAACGATTCGCCGGCCAGCTCCGGATACGACGCCCCGAGAATCGGGCCCAGCGCGCCGAACGAGCGGCCCAGCGACACGGCCTTCTCCTTGGTGCGCGTGGCGACAGCCAGCACCTGCGGCTCGGCATCCAACAACGGACCGATGACACCGCGCGCGGCACCACCCGCCCCGAGCAGCAGGACGCGCCGGCCGGACACCGGACAGCCGAGATTTTCCGTGATGTCGCGCATGATGCCGACACCGTCTGTGTTGTCGCCCCGGATGCCGTTCCGGGTCACGATCAGGGTATTGACCGCCCCGGCCAGCGCCGCCCGCGCGCTTACTTCATCGACAAGCCGGTAGGCCTCTTCCTTGAACGGCAGGGTGACATTGGCGCCGCGACCACCCGCCGCGACGAATTCCATGACGCTCTCGCGGAACCCCTCAAGCGGCGCCAAGGTGGCGGCGTAGCTAATATCCTCGCCGGTCTGCCGAGCAAAGGCCGCATGAATCACTGGGGACTTGCTGTGGCCGATGGGGTTGCCAAAAACGCAATAACGGTCGGTCATGGTTGCCTTTCGAAAAGCGTGAGCAATTGATATTCGATCAATCCCCCGAATATTGGTTCAGGCGAGCAATCGAACGGGCCTAGAAAAAAAACGGGCCTGCCGAATGAGCAGGCCCTTGGGGAACGGCAAAAGTCAGAGAATCACTTGATCGACTGCACCCGCGCCGTTTCCGAGGCAAACAGTTTCTGGATGGCCGGATCATAGCTGGCGAGGAATTTCTCGATCGTCGGCTTGACCGCCTGCCGCATCCGTTCCTGCTCGGCCGGAGAGAGGTCGTTGTACTGCATGCCGCCGGCTTTCAGCTCGTCGACCGCTTTATGCGCGGCCTCGACGCTGATCTTGCGCTGATAGTCACGCGCTTCGACAAACGCCTCTTTCAGGATTTTCTGCTCGGTCGTCGAAAGCTTGTCCCAGAATTTCTTGCTGACCAGGATGACGTTGGCCGAGTAGACATGGTTGGTGGCACTCAGGTACTTCTGTACTTCGTAGAACTTGTTGGAACGGATCACGGCGAACGGATTTTCCTGCCCATCGACGGTTTTCGTTTCGAGCGCCGTATAAAGTTCGCTGAAGCTCATCGGCACCGGATTGGCCTTGAGCACACCGAAGGTCTCCAGATAAACCGGGTTCGGAATCACGCGCAGCTTCAAGCCCTGCCAGTCCTCCAGCCGCGCCACGGGTCGCTTGCTGTTGGTGACGTTGCGGAAGCCAAGATCCCAGTAGCCGAGACCGACCAGCCCCTTTTCCGGCAACTTCTCAAGCAGCGCCGAACCGAGCGGCCCATCGACCAGCGAGAACGCTTGCGAATAGTTGCTGACCGAGAAGGGGAAGTCGATCACGCCGTAGTCCTTGACCAGCCCGACGAGCGAGGTCGTGGCCGGCGACTGCATTTCCTGCACGCCGCCCTGCAGCGCCGCCGTTTGCTGCTGCTCGGTGCCAAGCTGATTGGAGGGGAACTCCCTGACCTGCATCTTGCCGCCGCTCTTTGCCGCGACGAGTTCGCCAAATTTCTTCACGGCCGCGCTGATCGGGTGATCGGTGTTGTTGAGGTGGCCGAACTTGATCGTCCGCGCCTGGATGTCTTCCGCGCTATTCGATACTCCCGGAGCCAACAATGCGACAGCCATCGTGAGCGACAAAATGCTTAACGATCCGACTTTCATAAGAACCTCCTGTTGGTTTTCTTCATGGAAGAGTGGCGACCGATTGTTCGGTCATGCGCCGGTAACCACCCTACAACTTCCTCGCATCAGGCTCAAGGAAAAACACTATGCTGAAAGGAAGTTCTACTCACCGAAAGGGAAATAGCCATGAGCGACGAATCCGACAACTATGTTTATGCACTGGTCACTGAGGACGACCTGATCGGCCTGTTTTCATCGCCACAACAGGCCAGGGAATGGGCGGAAACGAACCATGTCGCCTGGAACGGCGTCACCCGCATCCTGCATCGCTCGAAGACCTGCACGCCGCGAACGCCGGGCGAGGAGACTTGAATCGCTGACGCGGCGATCTACAAAAGCATCAGCGTGTCAGCAGATCGATATACGTTTGGTAACTGTAGCTCCGGTTTTTCTTTTGCCCGGTCAGCTCAGTCACGATACCAAGCTCCTCCAGCACCTTCACCGCAGCAGTCGCCGTCGGGAAAGTGGTGTTAAGGCTCTGGCGCACGCGCTCGATGGAAAAGCGCGGCATCATCGGCAACATCTCGAACAGGCGATAGCTCGCTGGCGTCGCTTTCGGCTCGGCCAGCAGGCGGCGGCGGTCTGCCGCCACCAGACTGGCAATCGCCACAATGCCACGTTCCGCCTCGGTGGCCGCCACGGCCACGCCTTCCAGGAAGAAGGCGATCCAGCCTTCCCAGTCACCATCCGTGCGGATCGCCGAAAGACGACGGTAATACTCGGCCTGATGCTGTTTCAGGTAGCCGCTCAAATACAGCAGCGGTTCATTCAGCAGCGCCCAATGCTCCATCAGCGCCGCGATCAACAGGCGCCCGATACGTCCGTTCCCGTCAAGAAAGGGATGGATGGTTTCGAACTGCGCATGTACCAGCGCGATGCGTACCAGCGGTGGCAATCCACCCTCTGGCTGGGCATGAATAAAGCGCTCCAGATCGGAAAGCAACTCTGGCACCCGCTCGGGCGGTGGCGGCACGAAAGCCGCATTACCCGGCCGCGTCCCGCCGATCCAGTTCTGCGAGCGACGCAATTCACCCGGCTGCTTGTTGTGACCACGCACGCCGTCGAGCAGCAGACGATGCGCCTCGCACAAAAGGCGCACACTGACGGGCAGACCGGCCGGATCGCGCAAGCTGCCCTGCACGAAACGGAAAGCGCGCAGGTAGTTGGTCACTTCCTCGACATCATCGCTGTTGCTGACCGCAAAACCCGCTTCTTCATCGAACAGGTCAGCGAGCGAAGCCTGCGTGCCCTCGATTTGCGAGGTCAGCAGCGCCTCCTTGCGAACCGCGCCATAAAGCAGCCAGTCGACGGACGGCACCAATCCGGAAACGCCCGCGAGACGCGCCAGCGCCAGTTCGGCCTCTCGATTCGGCACGACAAATGATTCCGGCGAAAGCGCCGGCGCCGATGGCAGCAAGGCATTCGGCACAAAGGCCCGGACAGACTCGCCCAAGGTCGTCGAAGTAACGTAGGTTCCGGTGCTACGCATCGTTTGAAAGCTTTCTTTTATTGGGTGAACGGATATTCAAGAACACTTTAATACATGATCACGCAATGAAAGTAGATTTTTATTCGATCCGTGCCCCCCCCTCAGGATTACAGCGCGTTCGCTACGACCGCTCTGCCATTTGCCCCCATCCCCTCCGCAACCCTTAAATCACCTTCCCCCCGCCTGCACGACCACATACGCCCGCTCGATTTCGGCATGAAAACTGGCGGGCAGGTGCGGCCAGAGGTGGATTTCCACCAGCATCGGCAAGGCACTGTCCTGCAAGGCCTCCTTGAGTTCGATCCAACCTTCTGTCTCTTTCGACAGGTCATGCGGATCACGCAGCACGAGGTCGAGGTCGCTGCCTTCGTGTGCGCCACCGGTAACGCGACTGCCGTAAGCCCAGACGTCGGCAGCCGGCACATGGCGCGCAAGCAGGTTCTGCAACGTGGCAAGGTGGTGTGACGCAAGATGCAGCCGTGCAAGCTCAAGCCGCGGCATCGAATACCTCTTGCAACTTGACGGCAAGCGTCCGCACGTCCTCAAGATAGTCAGGCAGAAGGATGAGCGTTTCGTTGGCAAAACTTTCACCGTAGTCGTGCGCAGTGTTGTTGCGGTTGGCTCGGTAGGCCAGCCAGCGTGTAACCGCCGCCTCGTCAAAAATGCCATGTTTGCCGGCATGGCGCAGCACGTCGTTGAAAACCAGCGCATCGACGCTACGCGGCGCGCCCCCATAAGCTTTGAGCGCCTTGCGCAAGAGCTTGCCGGCAGTTTCGAGCGAAAGTTCAAAGCTCTTGATCGCGGCATTGCGATAAAGATCGAACAAGACCTCCTCATGCGGTGTCTTGTTCAGCGCCAACAGAGCTTGTTCGAGCGTAGCGGCAGTCCGCAACAGGTGTTCAACGTTCAGAGCCATGGTTGCAATCCTCAGAAGTCGTAACCGATTCCGGCGAGTTTAGCCCGGATCAGCCGATCCGCGCCTCGCCCCCTTCGACATTGGCTCCAGGACAAAAGCGCCAAATTGGCTAAACGGAGCGCAAAAAAACAAAAAGGCCACTCCGAAGAATGGCCTAACTGTTTGATTTCTTTGGTGCCCCCGAACGGAATCGAACCGCTACCTGATGATTACAAATCAACTGCACGACCTTCATGCTACGGGGGCAAAGGGCTGTGAGGCGCGCATTATAACGAAAGCTGATGAAGGCCGCACGCAGTAAATAGAGTTTTGCACATAAACTACGCCTGTTCACCGCGACCCATCTGCAGACACCATGAGCACGCCCACCAATCCATCCGAAATCGCCCGCGAAACGCTCAAACAATTGCTGACGCGGCGCATGCCGCCTTCGCCGGAAAACTACCGGGCCATTTACAACGAAATCGCCGGATTGGCGAACAACGAAGCCGCCGGCTTCCCCGAGCGCGACCTCAAGGCGCTGCTCCAGCTGCTGCCGCGGGAAACGCCCTCGCAACAACGGCTCGCCCGCCAGATCGAGCAAGCCATCAAGAGCGAAAACTGGGACGAACTCCGGACAACGCTCACCGACTTCATCAAGGAACACTCCGCCGAAACCGACCTCGCCTGGGGCGAACTGATCGCCGACATCATCCGGCAGTGGGAAGTCAAGCAAAGCGGCCTCACCCCCGCACGCAAGCGCGAATCGCTCGACCGCGTCCTCGGCACGAGCACCAAGAACACCGAGCTGCTGTTCAACCGCCTGCAAAACCTCGTGCGCGGCTGGTCGAAGAACGAAATCGCCGACGACACCATCGAGACGGCAGACTCTCCCGCCGAACAGACCGCACCGACCACGCCGACCAGCTCCGCCTCGCCCTCCCCCTTCAGCCGCGCCAGCGAAGTCCTGCCCGAACTGCGCGACCTCTTCGCCTACACGCTGGAAGCCGTCGTCGCCGTCCAGCTTGCCGACGCGCCGGAACTCGCCGCGCAAGCCAAAAATCTGGCCGCCGCCGCCCGCGGCGCCACCACCGTCAAGGCCGTGCAAGACCTCCTTGCCAACATCAAACGCCTCGCCTTCCGCCTCGAATTCGTCGCCGAAGACAACGCCGAGCTCAAGGGTGGCCTGCTCAAGCTGCTGCAACTCATGGTCGACAACATCAGCGAACTCGTCGTCGACGACCGCTGGCTGACCGGCCAGGTCGACATCGTGCGCGACATCATCGCCAAACCGCTCAACCCGCGCACCCTCAACGACGCCGAACAGCACCTCAAGGAAGTCATCTTCAAGCAAAGCCAGCTCAAGCAGGGGCTGATGGAAGCCAAGGAAGCCCTCAAGCAGATGCTCGCCGGCTTCGTCGACCACCTCGCCGACTTCGCCGACAGCACCTCCGACTTCCACGACAAGATCGAAACCTGCGTCGCCAAAATCAGTCACGCCGACAACATCACCCAGCTCGAAGACGTGCTCGCCGACGTGATGAACGCCACCCGCGCCATCCAGCTCAACGCCCAGCGCTCGCGCGACGACCTGCGCGCCGCACAACAGCGCGTGCAGGAAGCCGAGCAACGCGTCAACGAACTGCAGGCCGAACTCGACAAAGCCAGCCTGCTCGTCCGCCACGATCAGCTCACCGGCGCCCTCAACCGGCGCGGACTCGAAGAAATCTTCGAAAGCGAATCCGCACGCGCAAACCGCCGCCAATCGCCGCTCTGCGTCGCCCTGCTCGACATCGACAACTTCAAGAAACTCAACGACACCCTCGGCCACGATGCCGGCGATGCCGCCCTCATCCACCTCGTCACCGTCATCCGCGACACCCTGCGCCCGCAAGACACCGTCGCCCGCTTCGGCGGCGAAGAATTCGTCATCCTGCTCCCCGACACCCCGCTCGAAAACGCCAACACCGCCCTCGTCCGCCTGCAACGCGAACTCACCAAGCGCTACTTCCTCAACAACAACGAGAAATTGCTCATCACCTTCAGCGCCGGCCTGACGGAATTCGGCCCCGACGACTCATTCGCCAGCGTCACCAAGCGGGCGGACGAAGCGATGTACTCCGCCAAAAAAACCGGCAAAAACCGCGTCGTCTGCGGCTAAAAAACACCGATTGATTCACCACACCGCTCCGATTGACTCGTCACACCGGCGAAAGCCGGTGCCCAGTCCCTTGATTTTTCTCGATTCCGGCATTCGCCGGAATGACAAATCCCGTTTTGCCCAGCGCCTCCCTAAAGTTCTCCGCCGCCCCGCCGTAAGAACACCTACGCGGCAAGCAGAAATAAATCCCTAAAGTTTCTCGCCGGCCCGCCGTAAAAAAAAGTGTAAGAAGCAAAACGCAGCACAGGATGGGCCGGCAGAACGCCTTGGTGGCAAGTAAAACGGCAACCCAACGTCAATCAAGACACGGAGATAAAAATGGCACAAGTCATCAATACCAACATGGCCTCGCTCAATGCGCAACGCAACCTGAACAAGTCGCAGAGCGCGCTGAACACCGCGCTGACGCGCCTGTCCTCGGGCCTGCGAATCAACAGCGCCAAGGACGACGCCGCCGGCCTTTCGATCGCCACCCGGATGTCCGCCCAAATCGGCGGCATGGAACAAGCCGCGCGCAACGCGAACGACGGCATCTCGATGACGCAAACCGCCGAAGGCGCGATGTCAACAATTGGTGACACACTGCTCCGGATGCGCGAACTGGCCGTGCAAGCCGCCAACGACACAAACAGCGCCGAAGACCGTGCCGCGATCCAGAACGAAATGGATCAGCTGACCTCCGAAATCGACCGGATTTCGTCCTCGACCGAATTCAACGGCGTCAAGCTGCTCGACGGCACTGGCGGAACGCGCACCTTCCAGGTCGGTGCCAACGCCAACCAGACGATCTCGGTCAACATGACCGAGCTGTCGACCCAGTCGCTCCGGCTGAATTCCAACGTCGCCACCGGTGACCTCAATTCCGGCCGCATCACGGCAGGCGCTGCGACTGATGGCGATCTGATCATCAACGGCACCGCAGTCGATTTCGCCGGCGCTGGCGCAGACAATTCGATCGAGGAGTTCAAGGACGCGATCAATGCCGTCGCCGGAACCACCGGCGTCACGGCAACCGCCTACAACCTCGTCGAAGGCGCCGCCGGCGCGACCGGCAAGACGGACGGGACGCTGACAATCACGGTAGATGCTGCTGACGGAACGGCAGGTTCGGCAGTGACCATCGATGCATCGGCCAACATGGATGAGCTCGTCGATAACATCAACAAGCAGGTGGGCGGCATCACGGCCTCGGTCGGCTCCGACGGGCAACTGGTTCTGAGCAACGAGACGGGCGCGACAATCACCGTCGGCGGCACCGTCGGCGGATCCGGACTGACGGCTGAGGCAAGCCAGGGTTACCTGAGTCTGACGAGCGGCACGGGCGAGGCGATCGAGCTGACCACCGCCGACGGCACCGCCGCATCCGCGCTGAACAAGTTCGGCTTCAACCTCAGCACCGGCAATTCGAGCATTTCCAGCGCGGAGACGATCTCCGCGTCCAGCGCCGACCTCGCCACAGCCATGGCTGACCTCGACACCGCAGGACTGGGAGCGATTGATTCGTCCGACATCATTTCGATCAACGGCGTCAAGATCGGCACGGCGGGGGCCAGCGCTTCGGACAAGGCGGCCGCGATCAATGCCGTTTCCTCGCAGACCGGCGTCACCGCGTCGGCCGAAACCAAGGCCTACTTGGACGTTGATTTCAGCACGGCCACCGCGCTGTCGGTCAATGGAGCCTCCATCGCCATCGCCACGACCGATGACGTCGACAACCTGGTGACGGCGATCAACGCGACAGGCGCGGGCGTCACCGCCTCGACCGACGCCACCACCGGTCGTCTGGTGCTGACGAGCGCTGGCTCCGACATCAGCTTGGAAGTTACCGGCGGCGGTATCAGCGTATCCGACAACGCAGCAGGAACAGGCGCGACAGCAATTGCCGACACCGAGTTCGCTGTCGTGCGCGGCTCGCTGACGCTTGAAGGCAACGACGGCGCATCGGTTCGCCTCGAAGGTACTGCCGCCAGCGTTGCCAAGCTCGGCCTCGTCGCACAAGGCGGCAACTCCGAAGCCATCGGCGGCAAGCTCTCGGTGACCACTGTTGCGAACGCCAACGCCGCGATCGAGCGCATTGACGACGCGATCCAGATGGTCTCGGAGCAGCGTTCGACGATGGGTGCCGTGCAGAACCGCTTCTCGACGACGATCTCCAACCTCGAATCGTCGGTGGAAAACCTGTCGTCCTCGCGCAGCCGGATTCAGGACGCCGACTTCGCCGCGGAAACGTCGAACCTGACCCGCGCCCAGATCCTGCAACAGGCCGGCACCGCGATGCTGGCTCAGGCCAAGTCGCTGCCGCAACAGGTTCTGAGCCTGCTGCAGTAAGCAGGCCGGGTAGCGGTAACGCTCAGTCAATTGCCCCGGCCGCTTGGCGGTCGGGGCATTGCCACATAAGGAGTGTATGATGCAGATCCAATCGATTCTCGCCGGCGGACCACCACAGACCCAACCGACTAATGTCTCGGCGCAGCAGAACGCGGCGACCACGTCGACCGTCGGGTCGGGGTATTCGGCGATCAACACGGGAACGATCCAGAGCAACGCCGTCTCGGCCACCGGCCAGACGGAAAAACAGCCCCAAGCGTCGCGTGAAGACGTCAACAAGGCGAGACAAAAGATCGAAGAAACGGTTCAGGCATTCAGCCAGAAACTTGAGTTCTCGGTCGACGATGAGACCGAGGCGTTCGTCGTCAAGGTCGTCGATAAGGAAACGAAGGAAGTGATCCGCCAGATTCCTTCCGAAGAGTTGTTGAACATTGCGAAGGCGCTCGACTCGCTGCAAGGCCTTCTGATCAAGGATCAGGCCTGAGCGGCGAAAGGAAACCCAAAGCGGCAGGAGGTTTGAGATGGCAGGCATCACCGCAACCGGAACAGGCTCCGGAATCGATATCGAGAGCTTGATCACCAAGCTCATGGACGCGGAGAGCACACCGCTCACCAAGCTCGACACCAAAGAAGCGACGATTGAGAGCAAGATCAGCGCTGTCGGTCAGTACAAGAGCCTCGTCTATGATTTGAAGGCCGCCGGAACGGCCCTCCAGGACATCGAAAACCTCAACGGCATCACCGCGACGGTCGGGAACACCGACGCGCTGGCGGTGGTGACGGAGAACGACGCGGCAGTCGGCAGATATTCGGTCGAGGTCAAGCAACTCGCGCAAAACCAGCAGATCGTGAGCGACGCCGGAACCTATACGTCGGCCTCGGACGCGCTTGTCGAGAGCGATTCGGGCGTGGCCAAAGCGGTAATCTCCGTCAATTTCGGCTCGGTCATCGAAACCGAGGGCGTAAAAAGCTTTAGCGCCGATTCGACCCGCCTGCAGGAAATCACCATTTCGGCGGGATCGGACGGCGAAATCACGCTGCAAGACGTCGCCGATGCGATCAACGACGGCGACTACGGCGTGACAGCCAGCCTCATCAGCGACGCGGAAGGCAGCGTTCGCCTCGCGATTTCGGGAAGCAAAACCGGCGCAGAGAATGCGTTCTCGATCGATGTCGCGTATCTGGATTCGGCCGGCGAGAGCGTCACCCCGGCAACGACGCCGGCGCTTTCCGATCTCGAATTCGATCCGTCGCAAACGACAAACACGGCCTTCTCCCTTTCGGAAAACGGCACGGCGCAGAACTCGATCATGAAGCTCAACGGCGTCGAGATCACTCGCGACAGCAATACGATCGACGATGCGGTCGAGGGGATGGCGTTCGACCTCAAGGAAGTCACGACGTCGGCGATGACCGTCAAGATCGCCCGCGATTCGAGCAACATTTCCACGCAGTTGCAGAAATTCGTGGACGCCTATAACGCGCTCTCATCCCAGATCAAGACCGACACGGCCTACAACGCTACGACGGGAACGGCAGGAAAGCTCCAGGGCGAAGGTTCCATCCGTTCCCTGCAAAGCCAGTTCCGCTCGCTGCTCGGCCAAGCTTTCGGCGACGGGAGCGGCAGTATCCGGACGTTGACCGACCTCGGTATTTCTTTCCAGGACGACGGTACGCTGAAACTCGACTCGTCCAAGTTGAAAAATGCGGTCAACAACAACCTGGATGGCGTCATCGAGTTCATCGGCGCGTTCGATCAGTCCGTATCAACCTCCGCACCGACGGCTAGCCAGGATGGCTTCGCCTACAAACTTGAACAATTCTCAAAGAACCTGCTGGCAGACGGCGGCCTGATCGACGGAAAACTCGACAGTCTCAACAACAGCATCGACGACATCGACACCCAGCGCGAGCGGATCAAGCAACGACTCGAAGACATCGAAGCGCGTTACCGGGCAAAATTCACTGCGATGGATACGGCTGTCGCCAGCTTGCAGAGTCTTAGCACCTATGTCGAACAACTCCTGGAAATGACTTCATCTTCGTCCTGAGGCTAATCAATGAACTACGCGATGCGCAATACCGCAATGAACGCCTACGGCAAGCAGAGCCTGGCCATCGAGGTCGAAGCGGCCAGCCCCCACCGTCTCATTCTGATGCTTTTTGAGGGTGCAGTGACGGCCTGCCATATGGGCAAGCTGCACATGCAAAATGGCTCCGTCGCCGAAAAAGGAATGGCCATTTCCAAGGCTATCGCGATTATCGAAGAGGGGTTGCGCCTCTCTCTCGACAAGGAAGTCGGGGGAGAACTGGTCAACAACCTCGATGCGCTTTATGCGTACATGGGGCAGCGCCTTCTTCAAGCAAACGTTAAAAATGATCCGGCATTGATTGATGAAGTACTTGGCCTGCTGACAGGACTGAAGGAGGCATGGGCACAAATCGACCCGGCCCGCGCGGCAACCTCGCAATCGGCACCACAGCCGGACCGCTCGACACCATTGACCTACGGGCAAGTGTAATGACTGAACTGGTACCTTTTCTCTGCCTGCGTCAGACGTTGGCGGCAATGCAGGCCGCGGCCAATGAGGAGGATTGGGACCGATTCCTGCGGTTGCAGGAGGAATACCAGTCCGTCGCCCCGCCGCTGCCGCCGCTCAATCGGGTTAGAGTCCCGACCAATCAGCGCTCGCAATTCATCGCTTTGCTGCAAGACATTCACGCCGGGTTGAATACGATCCTGCCGCTGGCCCAGACGCAAAGGCATTTTCTCTCCGGCGAATTGGCCGGACTTCGCAATTCGGCCAAGCTGAACAATGCCTATCTGGGTGGCCGTTTGGGCTAAGGTTGCCGCCTCCAAGTAACTCGCTAACCACCTCATGATCCCCGCCGACGTCGTCAGCCGCCTGCAGACTCAAACCACGGCCGATGCGACGTTGCAGCCGGCCGCGCCGGCGCAGGCGCTTACCGACAAGCTTTCCGACCTCGTCGCCGGGCAACGGGTGATGGCGGAAATTCAGGCGGTGCTGCCGAATGGTACTTACCGCGCGCTGATCAACCAGCGCAGCATCACACTCGCCCTGCCCTTCTCGGCGCAGACCGGTGACAGCCTCGAATTGCTGGTCACCGAGTCCGATGGTCAGGTGGCGCTGGCCGTTGTCTCGCATAAGCAGGGGGAAAACGCCTCCGCAGCCAAAGACGGCGCCGTCGCCACGACGCTGAGCCGCACCGGCCAGTTCATCGGCCAGTTGTTGGGTAATACGCGGCAGGCCAAGGACGACGCGCCGGGCCTGATCCTCAACGGCAACCGCCCGATCGCCGACGCGCCACCGACAACGGCGCAGGACATCCTGCCGCAACTCAAGCAGGCGCTTACGCAAAGCGGCATGTTTTACGAGTCGCACCAGGCAAGCTGGGTGGAAGGTCGCGTCGCGAAAAACGTTTTGCTTCAGGAGCCGCAGGGCAAATTGTCGTCCCCCGCTGCTTTTGCCGCCGCAGCCGAAGAGGCCGCACTCCCGCCCAATGTCGCATCGCCCAATGTCGCTTCACCCGCCTCGACAACGCCCGACGCCGTTGAAACACCTCCCCAAACACTCACCCCCACGGCAACGCGTGCGCCGACCGATTCGGCCGTTCCGGCCGGTCAGCTGATCGCGCCGCAAACGCAGCCGGTGGTGCAACAGCAACTGGTCGCGCTCGCCTCGCAGAATTTCGTCTGGCAGGGGCAAGTCTGGCCCGGTCAGGACATGCGCTGGGAAATCGAAGAGGATGCCAGTCACCGCCAGAGCGACGGCGGAGAAAGCGCCGACAACTGGAACACCCGCCTGCAACTGTCGCTGCCCAATCTCGGGGGAGTCAACACCCGCTTGCAGCTGCACGGCAACGAGCTGGTTCTCGCGATTACGGCCGATAGCACATCGGCGCGCACGCTGATGCAGACGGAGAGCGAAACCCTGCGCCAGCAACTGCAAGCCGCGGGACTGGCGCTGACCTCCATCGGCATCAGCGAAGAAGCCGAACCGACGGCGCAAGAAAATGCCGAAGAATAGGGATTTGAAGAGCGCCGTCGCGCTCACCTACGCGCAGACCGACGCGGCTCCGCGCGTCGTCGCCAAGGGGCGCGGCGTGATTGCCGAACAGATCATCTCGCGCGCCCGCGAACATGGCGTGTATGTGCATCAATCGCCCGAGCTCGTCTCCCTGCTCATGCAGATCGACCTCGATCAACGCATCCCGCCGCAGCTGTACGTCGCCGTTGCCGAGCTGCTCGCTTGGCTGTACCGGCTCGAAAGCGGCCAGAACGCCGGCGCACCGCCCGCGTTCGTGCCGCCCCCCGAATCGGCGGCAGGACTCGAAAAATGATTGAGGCTGAAAATCAACCAATGGCCAACCCCGCTGGCGATACCGCACCGCGCTTCGAACCTTTGCCGGACGACGACTACCGGCAATACCTGCTGCATTCGCAACCGGAGATTCTGTCCGTCCTGCGCTCGCTGATCCAGAAAAACGCCCTGATCACGATCCACCTCGACGCCGGCCGCTCGTTCCTGCTCAGCGCGTTGGTCGCTCTCTCCGACGACAACCGGCACCTGATTCTCGACGTTGGCGGCGACGAGACGATGAACCGGAAGGCGCTTGCGGCCGTCAAGCCGGTCCTCACGACGCTCGTCGACAAAGTCAAGGTTCAGTTCAGCCTCGAACAGTTGTCGGCAACGCAATATCAGGGCCGGCCGGCGTTTGTCGCGGCGGTACCGGAAAAGCTGCTCCGCTTGCAACGACGTGAATTCTTCCGCTTGGCGACACCGGTGGCCAACCCGGTCAAACTGACGACCACCCTGACGCTCGGCGACCAGCGCCGGCACCCAGTCGAAATTCCGCTGCTCGACATCAGCGGCGGCGGCGTGGGCCTGATGTTCGCCCATGAACTGCTGCCGCATATCCGGCGCGGCGACACGCTGGAGAATTGCCGGATTCAGTTAGCCGGCGAAGGATTGCTGGCCTGCACGCTATACGTACGCAACCTGTTCGAAGTGGCGACACGCAGCGGTTCGCGCTTCGTCCGCGGCGGCTGTGAATTTGCCGATTTCACGCCGCAAAAACTGACCCTCGTCCAGCACTACATTACCCGCATCGAACGCGAGCGCAAGGCGCGGCTGAGTGGCCTTGGCTGAAGCGGCCAGCCTACCCCACCACTTGAAACGTACTCACAAACGGCGCACAATAAAACCTCTGGTTTCAAGGAGTCTCACATGGAAAACACGCACCTCAAGGAAAGCCGCCTCAATATCCGTTGCGATGTTCACGCGCGTGAATTGCTCGACAAAGCGGCAACCTACACCCATGTGAGCGTTTCAGAATTTGTCTTGTCGCATGCGCTAGCGTCAGCAGCACAGGTCGTGCAGGCCAATGAACAAATCACGCTGAAGCCAGAGGATTTTCATGCTTTCCTGGCTGCCCTTGACGCACCCACAAAACCAAACGCAGCCTTGGAGAAAGCGATGAGGCGGCATGCCGAGCAGGTCGTTGTGTGAACGCCTACCGCATTCGTCCTCTCGACAAGGCTGTCGATACAACAGCTTTTCAGTGTGGGCAACCGTCACTCGACGAATACATCCGTCGCTACGCGTCACAAGACGCTCGACGAAATGTAGCACGCGTCTTTGTGGCAACGCCGGCGAGCGATGATAGCCATCTCGCCGGCTTCTTTACGTTGAGCGCCGGCAGCATCGCCTGCACCGAACTACCCGAAGCACTGGCAAAAAAACTGCCGCGTTACCCTGTGCCCGTCGCCCTAATCGGTCGCCTTGCCGTAGATGTCGGCTTTCAGGGAAAAGGTCTTGGATCAATCTTGCTGGTGGATGCGTGCCAGAAAGTTGCCAACGCAAGCGCGGTTCTGGCAATGGCCGGAATCGTTGTCGAAGCGAAAGACGATTCGACCGCAAGTTTTTACCAACACTTTGGCTTTCAGCACTTACCTGGGTCCCCTACCCGCTTGCTGCTCCCTGCCGCTGCTTTTTTCGCCTCGTAGTTTTGAATTGTTTAGACCTGCATGTTCATCACGTCGTTGTAGGCCGAAACGAGCTTGTTGCGCACCTGCACCATTTCCTGGAACGACAGGTCGGCCTTTTGCAGCGACAGCATCACTTCGTGCAGATCTGCCTTCGTATCGCCGGCGGCAAAATTTGCCGACAGCGACTCCGCTTCTTGCTGGGTCTGATTGACCTGCTGAATCGAATTCTGCAGAACCTGCGCGAAATCCACGCTGCCGCTCGACGCGCTCGATGACGCCGGCGCCTGCGCGCGCCCGCTGGCTTGCGCCGCCGTCGCCCGCATCATGCTTAACATCTGGTCAATGCCTTTGGTGTCCATCTACTTCTCCAAACAATCTTCGACCAACTACACGCAATTTCTGCGCCAGAAATACATAGCCGGCCGTCAGCCGTTGAACAATCCCGCATCCCGGTATTGTTTGAGCTTGTGGCGCAACGTTCGTTCCGACATGCCGAGTTTTTCGCCCGCCAGCTTGCGCGAACCGCCCACCGAGGACAAAACATCGAGGATATGTTCGCGTTCGAGGTCACGCATGTTGTTCGTCTTTCCCTCTGCCAGCACGGGCGCGGCAGCCGACTCGCCGCTTGGCACGCGGGAAACGATCGGAGCGCACGATTCCAGTATGGGTGCCGATGCCGACCGGGGCAAGGCGGAAAGATGCAGGGCGTCCACCTCGACGACATCGCCGGCAGCCAGAATGACCGCCCGCTGGATGACGTTTTCCAGCTCCCGCACGTTCCCTGGCCAGCCGTAGTCGCGCAACGCCTGCTCGGCCGGAGGCGACAGGCGCAAACCGGGACGTCCGGCGCGGCCGCCGTGCTCGGCGAGAAAATGCCGGGCGAGCGGCACGATGTCCTCGCGCCGCTGCCGCAGCGACGGAATCAGCAACGGGAAAACGTTGAGCCGGTAATAGACATCCTCGCGCAAGACGCCCTTGGCCACGGCTTCCGCCATATCCCGGTTGGAGGTGGCAATCAGCCGGATGTCGAGCGGCACCGGCTTCTTGCCGCCCACCCGTTCGACCTCGCGCTCCTGCAGCACGCGCAACAGTTTGGCCTGCAGACCCAGCGGCATTTCGGTCACTTCGTCGAGCAGCAGCGTGCCGTTCTGCGCCTGTTCGAACTTGCCGGCCTGCGCCTGTTGCGCGCCGGTAAAGGCGCCTTTTTCGTAGCCGAACAGCGTCGCTTCGAGAAGACTGTCGGGAATCGCCGCGCAGTTGATGGCAACGAAAGGCCCGTCGCGCCGCGCCGAGTGGGTATGGATGTAGCGGGCGACGACCTCCTTGCCGACGCCGCTCTCGCCGGTCAGCAGGACCGTCGTATCGGTCTGCGCGACGCGCGCCGCCAGCGCGAAAAGATTGCGGCTGGCCGGATCGTTGGCAACGACGCGGTCGTCGTCCAT
The DNA here is from genome assembly GCF_009469695.1 of Propionivibrio limicola. GTDB lineage: Bacteria > Pseudomonadota > Gammaproteobacteria > Burkholderiales > Rhodocyclaceae > Propionivibrio > Propionivibrio limicola. The sequence continues at coordinate 207,263 of NZ_SSSR01000002.1, read as the reverse complement.
CGCTTCGGGCAAACGGTAACGCGCCACGTGTTCCAACAGCGCCTTCGGCTCGAACGGCTTGAGCAAAAAATCGCACGCCCCGGAACGCATCGCCTCGACCGCCCGATCGACGTCGGCGTAGGCTGTCATCAGCACGACGGGCAAGTGCGGGAAACGCGCCCGGATTTCCTTGAGCAGCGTGATACCGTCCATCGGCATCATGCGCACGTCGCTCACCACGATCGCCACGGCCTGTCTTTCGAGCAGCCGCAACGCCGCCTCGCCGCCATCGGCGGAAACCACCGCCTGCCCGGCCAGTTCGAGCGTATCGCATACCGCCTCCCGTAAATTCGGATCGTCCTCGACGACCAATATCGGCAATCCCTGCGCCATTCAAAAACCCTGTTCGTTAGTTTTATTTGCCGCGCCGGCCGGCAGCCACAGGACGAACTCCGATCCTTCGCCCGGCCGTGAGCTGACGTCGATCGTTCCGCCATGCGCGCGCGCCACACCCAACGCGATGGCCAGTCCCAGGCCAGTTCCCTGGCCGCGCGTTGTGAAAAAAGGCTCGAAAATCCGCGCCTGCACGTCCGGTGAAATCCCCCCGCCGGTATCGCTCACGCTGACGCGAACGCGCGCCCCATCATGCACAACCCGAAGCTGGACTCGCCGGACCGACCGCGAGTTCTCACACGCCTGCAACGCGTTTTCCAGCAGGTTGAGCAGCGCGCCGCCCAGTGCCTTGCGGCTGCCCGTGATTATAGAGTCGCCCGTTTCCGCCTCGACGCAAAAAGCCACGCCCTTTTCGGCACACAGCGGCTCCATCGTTTGCGCGGCCTCGGCAATCAACGTCGCGACCGGAATGACATCGCGCCCGATACTCTCGCCGCGCGCGAAGAGCAGCACGTCCTGAATCAACCGTTCGAGGCGCTGCAACTGCGCCGTCGCCTTGCCGGCGAAGCGCTGGCGCGCCGCATCGGGCAGCTCGGGTTGGGAAAGATTGGCGCTGTACAGCAGGGCGGTCGCCAGCGGCGTGCGCAACTGGTGCGCCAAAGAAGCGGCCATTTCCCCCATGGCCGCCAGCCGCTGGTTGCGCTCGGCGTTGGCCTTGAGCTCGTGCGCCGCCGTGATGTCGTGGATCAACAGGATGCGCCCGCCGGCCGAATCAAGCGGACTCTCGGCCATCGAGACACGGTGGTTTTCCAGCTGCCATTCGTCGGGCGCATCGGTGGCGGACAAGCGCTCCCGAACGACAAGCGGCCACGCGCTACCGACCAGCGTTTCGCCGAACATCGTCCGCGCCGCCGGGTTGGCCTCGCTGACGACGGCATCGCTGTCGAGCACCACGACGCCAGCCGGCAGCGCGTTAAGCAGCAGCGACAGACGCTCGGAAAGCGCCTCCTTTTCCTGGTACTGGCGGAGCAGTTCGCCATTCGCCACGGCCAGTTCGGCGGTCAGCGACTCGACCCGCCCTTGCAGGGCCGTATAAGCCTGCGTCAACTCAAGCGAAACCTGGTTGAAAACATCGAAGGCGCGCTGGAGCTCCTGCGCCTTTATTTCTGGCGCCGCATCGGGAACCGATGGTTGAACCGCTTCGCTCATGCGATAAAGAATCCCGTCCAGTTAACAGATACAATAGTAAGATAAATTCTTAGCTATTATCGCCTTTTAGCTGACTTACCACGGATCACGCATCGAACATCGCAAGCATGGCGGCAATAGGAACCGAGACTAATACGGCAGCGGGTGCAGCAAACCCCGCAGCAAACCCCGCAACAAGCCCCGGCACCCTGCCCGAGCGCTTGCGCGCCATGCTGGGCCGATTGACCAGCCAGCAGAAAATCCTCCTGATGGTGGCGATTGCCGCCATCATCGCCCTCATCGTTGCCGGCAGCACGTGGATCAAGCAGGCCGATTACCGCATCCTCTTTTCCAACATTTCGGAACGCGACGGCGGCGCCATCATCACTGCGCTGGAACAGCTGAACGTTCCCTACCGCTTCAGCGAGAGCGGCAACGCCATCCTCGTTCCCAGCCCCAAGGTGCACGAAGTGCGCCTGCGCCTGGCCACGCAAGGATTGCCCAAGGCGGGCGGCGTCGGCTTCGAGCTGATGGAAAACCAGAAGTTCGGCATCAGCCAGTTTGCCGAACAGGTCAACTACCAACGCGGACTCGAAGGCGAGCTCGCCCGGACCATCCAGTCGGTCAGCGCCATCCAGGCGGCGCGCGTACATCTGGCGATTCCGAAGCCGACCGTTTTCGTCCGCGAGGAATTGAAGCCGTCAGCCTCCGTCCTGCTCAATCTTTATCCGGGCCGTGCGCTCGACCCGTCGCAGATCGCCGGTATCCAGAATCTGGTCGCGGCGAGCGTCCCCAGCCTGACGACAGCCAACGTCACGATCATCGACCAGTCAGGCGCGATGCTCTCGCAACTGAAGAGCAAACTGATGGAACTCGGCCTCGACCCGACCCAGCTCAAGTATGTGCAGGAGGTCGAAGCGATCACCGTCAAGCGGATCGAAGAGATCCTGTCGCCGATCGTCGGGCGCGACAACGTCCATGTGCAGGTCGCCGCCGACATCGATTTCTCGCAAACGGAACAGACGGCGGAAACCCACCGGCCAAACGCGACACCGCCCGAAATCAGCATCCGCAGCCAGCAGACGAGCGAATCGGTCAACGCGGCCGCGACTGCCCAGGGCGTCCCCGGCGCGATCAGCAATCAGCCGCCTGCTCCGGCGACCGCGCCGCTCACGCAACCGGCCGTTCCCGGTGCCGGCGCACCAACGGCCGCCGGGCAACCCATCCCGGGACAGCTCAACGCCGCCGGCGTACAGGCGCCGATTTCCAACGTCGGCCAGCCGATCAGCTCGCGCAAAGACTCGACGATCAATTACGAGCTCGACAAAACGATCCGCCACACCAAGCAGGCGCTCGGCGCCGTCAAGCGGCTGTCGGCGGCGGTGGTCGTCAATCACCGCAAGGACGCCAAGGGGCTGGTCAAGCCGCTCGGCGATACCGAGCTCAAGCAGATCAACGACCTCGTCAAGGAGGCGATGGGCTACAGCCGCGAGCGCGGCGATACGGTTTCGGTCGCCAATGCGCCGTTCTCGACGGTCGACAAGAGCGCCACCGAAATTCCGCTCTGGAAAGATCCGGAGATCCTCGCCCTGCTCAAGGAAGTTTTCCGCTACGGTGCGATTGCCGCGATCATTGCCTTCCTGATGCTGAAGATCGTGATGCCACTGATCAGGACGATGATGCCGCCTCCGCCCGAGCCTGAACCCGCTACGGAAGCGGCCGGTGGTCTGGGCGGCAACATCGATATCGTCGCTGGCGAGGAAGAAGAACGGCCCCTGACGCCGGAAGAGCTTTTTGCACAGAAACTTGGCAAGCTGCGCGAACTGGCGCAACAGGACCCGAAGGTCGTCGCCAACATAATCAAGAACTGGACGGGCGCCAATGGCGGATGACGGAATCGAGAAAAGCGCGATCCTGCTTATCGCGATGGGTGAAGAATATGCCGCCGAGGTACTCAAGCACCTCGGCCCGAAGGAAGTCCAGAAGCTCGGCCACGCCATGGCGGCGCTCAAGTCGGTGCCGCGCAAACGCGTCGAGGAAGTGATCGACGATTTCGACACAACGGCGCGCGATTCGGCTGCCGTGCTGGTCGATACGGACGCTTACGTGCGCTCCGTGCTGACCAAGGCGCTGGGCGACGATAAGGCGGCGAACCTGATCTCGCGCATCCTGCAGGGCGGCGACACGAACGGCATCGAGGGACTCAAGTGGATGGACGCGCCGACCGTCGCCGATCTCATCCGCAACGAGCACCCGCAGATCATCGCCACCATCCTCGTCCATCTGGAGAAGGATCACGCCAGCGACATCCTCAACCACTTCACCGAGCGGCTGCGCAACGACGTGGTGCTGCGGATCGCTACGCTCGAAGGCATCCAGCCCGAAGCGCTGAAGGAGCTGAACGACGTCATGCTGCGCCTGCTTTCCGGCTCGGCCAACATCAAGAAGTCGGCGATGGGCGGCGTGCGCACCGTGGCCGAAATTCTCAACTTCATGGGCACGGCCAACGAAACCACGGTCATCGATTCGATCCGCGAATACGACCCGGAACTCGCCCAGAAGGTGCTCGACGAAATGTTCGTCTTCGAGAACCTGCTCGACATCGACGACCGCTCGATCCAGCTGCTCCTGCGCGAAATCCAGTCCGATTCGCTGATCCTGGCAATGAAAGGCGCCTCCGAAACGCTGCGCGAAAAAATCTTCAAGAACATGTCGCAGCGCGCCGCGGAAATGTTGCGCGAGGATCTCGAATCGCGCGGTCCGGTCCGCCTCTCCGAAGTCGAGGCCGAACAGAAGGAAATCCTCAAGATCGTCCGCCGTCTGGCCGACGAGGGCCAGATCGTGCTCGGCGGCGCGGGCGGCGAAGAAATGGTCTGAGCACCGTTAGCCTATGACTGCCATCATCCCCAAGGGGCAACTCACCGCCTATCAGCGCTGGGAAGTCGCGGCCTTCGACGAAGAAGAACAACGCGCGGCGCGCGAGGCCGAAGCCGCCGCCCAGGCTGAAGCAGCGGCCGCCAACGCCGAATCTTTGACAGCCCCCCCGATCCCGGAGGCCGTCGAGGTCTTTGAAGGCGAGATCGACATACCGGAAGAACCCGCGGTCGTCCTGCCGACCGCCGCCGACATCGAACGCATCCACAACGAGGCGCATGAGCAAGGCTACTCTGCCGGACTCGCGGAGGGGCTGGCCGACGGCAAGGAAAAACTCAAGCGCATCAACGCCATACTGAGCAACCTCGATCAGGCGCTCGTCGCCCTTGACCAGCAGGTGGCCGACCAACTGCTCGCCACCGCCGTCGAGATTGCCAACCAGATGGTGCGGCAAAGCCTGCGCATCAAGCCCGAAGTCTTGTTGCCAGTGGTCAGGGAAGCAGTCAATACCCTGCATCCGTCGAGCGGCCATCCGGCGCTCTTCGCCCACCCCGGCGACGCGGCACTGATCCGTACCCATCTCGGCGAACAACTGGCGCACCACAACTGGCGCATCATCGAAGACGACACGCTGACGCCCGGCGGTTGCCGTGTCGAACTCGGCGCCAGCGAGATCGACGCCACCTTTGAGACGCGCTGGCGGCGCATCATCGAATCCATCGGGATCAATCAGGACTGGCTGGATAATCAGCCTTGATTTCCCCAATCGCCTCGTAACGCACCATGGACAGCACGACGCCGAATCCTCACGCCGAAACCTGGTGCAAATTTCTCAACACCTGCAGCGATGCCGCGAGCCAGGCGGCGCCGTTGCTGCCGAGCGGCCACCTGACGCGCATCAACGGCCTGGTCATGGAAGCGGCCGGACTCAAGTTGCCGCTCGGCAGTTCCTGCCGCATTTTGCCGGCCGGCGGCACCCCGGTTGAAGCCGAGGTCGTCGGCTTCAACGGCGAGCGCCTGTTCCTGATGCCGATCGAGGATGTTTACGGCCTCTCGCCCGGCGCCAAGGTCATGGCCCTCGAAACGCCCGCGCCGCCGCCGCGCCTGGGGCGAACGCTCACTCCGAAGCGACGCGCCGTCGATCGCGCCAAGGTGCTGCCGGTCGGCCACGCGCTGCTCGGCCGGGTGATCGATGCCGCCGGACGACCACTCGACCGCCACGGCCCGATCGTCGCCGAGGAATTGCGGCCGATCCAGGGGCGGCCGGTCAACCCGATGTCGCGCGCACCGATCGACCATACCCTCGACGTCGGCGTCCGCTGCATCAATTCGTTGCTGACCGTCGGGCGCGGCCAGCGCATGGGCCTGTTCGCCGGCTCCGGCGTCGGCAAGAGCGTGCTGCTCGGCATGATGGCGCGCTATACCGAAGCGGAAATCATCGTGGTCGGCCTGATCGGCGAGCGGGGACGCGAGGTCAAGGAATTCATCGAACAGATTCTCGGCGAAGAAGGCTTACGCCGCTCGGTCGTCGTCGCCGCCCCGGCCGACGTCAGCCCGCTCATGCGCCTGCAGGGCACTGCCTACGCGACGGCCATTGCCGAGTATTTCCGCGATCAGGGACACCATGTCCTCCTGATCATGGACTCGCTGACCCGCTACGCGATGGCGCAGCGCGAAATCGCCCTGGCCATCGGCGAACCGCCCGTCACGCGCGGCTATCCGCCTTCGGTGTTCGCTCGTCTGCCGCAACTTGTCGAGCGCGCCGGCAATGGCGCTGATGACGGCGGATCGATCACGGCCTTCTATACGGTGCTTGCCGAAGGCGACGACCAGCAGGACCCGATCGCCGACTCCGCCCGCGCCATTCTCGACGGGCACATCGTTCTGTCGCGCTCTCTGGCCGATGCCGGCCATTACCCGGCCATCGACATCGAGCAGTCGATCTCGCGCGCCATGGTCAGCCTAGTGACGCCGGAACATCTGGACAAGATCCGCCACTTCAAGCAGATGTATTCGCGCTACCAGCGCTCCCGCGACCTGATCAGCGTTGGCGCCTACGCAGCCGGCTCCGACCCGATGCTCGATCAGGCGATCAAGCTCTTCCCGAGCTTTGAGAAATTCCTGCAGCAGTCGATCAGCGAGTGCTCCGACTTCGACAACAGTCTCGGCCGGCTCGGTGCCCTGTTTTGATGTCCGCCAGGCCCCGGGCGCGGTAGAATCGCCGCTCAAAAACTGACACATCATGGCAAAACCTTTCGCCCTGCAGCCCATCCACGAGCTGATGCAAACGCGTACCGACGAGGCAACGCAGCATCTGGCACGCCTCATCGCGTCCGAGCGCGATGCCCGGAACAAGCTCGATATGCTGACGCAGTTCCGCGACGAATATGTCGATCGTTTCCGGCAGGCGACGCAGAACGGCATCACCCAGCGTGAATGGCAAAACTACCTGGAATTCCTCAACCGCCTCGACGACGCGATCAATGCACAACGCCAGGCCGTTGCCGTGCAGGAACGGAATACGGCGGCCGGCAAAGAACACTGGCAACAGCAGCGGCGCAAACTGAAAGCGTTCGACACGCTCGCCAACCGTCACCTCACCAAAGAAAACGCCGCGGAACTCAAGCGCGAACAGAAGATGCTGGACGAATTCGCGGCGCGCAACTCCGGGCCGGGCAAAGAAGATCAATAACCCGCCATCGCGGTGGTGGCACAAAGATTGCTGTTCTTGACACAACTTGCCGACAAGGAACAGCCATGCCGTCCATTTCCGCCGTTTCAACCCTCCCGTCCGCTCCCACTGCGAGCCCCAGTGGCACAGGCGAAGCCATCGCCGGCCTGGATTTCGCCGCCCTACTCCTCGGGCAATTTGCCCCGACGTCGGGCACCGGTCTCGCGGAGCAAATCGTCGAACTGGACGGCGCATCCGCCTCATCCGACCCATCCGGCGACGACGTTGACACCAGTGACAATGCCGGCATCGCTGCTGAATTGTTGGCCACGCTCGGCCTGCTGACACAACGCCCGCCCGCAACAGCACCGGTCAATGCGGAAGCGCCAGCGGCTAACGGCGAGGACAGCGCCGCTTCATTAGCCCCATTGGCCGGCTCGACACTCAAGGCTCTGCCCGAGACGAGCCAGACGCTCGAGGCAAGCCAAACGCTCGAAACGCCGGACACCACCCCGCAACCGCAGCTCCGCCCCGAAACATCGGCCGTCACGCTGCCGGAATCGGCAAAATTTGCCGTGACCGAGAACGTCGTCACCACCACCGAAACGGACACCGGCATGGCATCGCCCACCCACGCGATTGCCGGACACACTGTTCATGCGCCACAGCCGCAACATCAGGAACCCACGCCACTCACCGTCAGCACCCCGGTGTACGCTGAGGAATGGAGCGGAGATTTCGGCCAGAAAATCGTCTGGATGACCAAAAATGATCAGCAGACCGCCCAGATGACCCTCAACCCGCCGCAGATGGGGCCGATAGAAATATCGTTGAGCGTGGATAACAACAACGCGACGGCCTCGTTTGTTTCAGCCAGCGCCGACGTCCGCGAAGCCATCGAGAACGCGCTGCCCCGACTGCGCGAAATGCTGGCCGGCGCGGGCATCGAACTCGGGCAAGCGAACGTCAGCGCCGAGTCGTTCAGGCAACAACAGAACAACAGCAACGGAGCCGCCGCGCCATCCACGTGGCGCGACGATAACGCTATACTTGCCGCCGCACATGAGGGAGAAACCAGCCCGGCCAAACGCATGCAGCTTGGCAACGGACTGGTTGATCTTTTCGCCTGATTCAGGCCTGCGCGACACGCCTGACGGCGCTGTTGTTTAAACGCTTCAAGCAATCTGAAACGATCGATTAGGGAAGGGATCATTTATGGCCAAGGATGCCAAAGCAGGAACTGATGAGGCCGCGCCAGCACCGAAAAGCAAGAAGATGCTGATCATTGTCGCCTCGGCCCTTGTCCTGGTTCTGGCGATTGGTGCCGCGGCCGCCATGTTCATGCTCACGGGACATGACGAGGAGGAGGGAGACGAAGAGGAAGTCGTCACCCAGAAGGCCAGTTCGAAAAAGAAAAAGGACGAGAAGGAAACGCCTCCGATCTATGTTGCGCTCGACACCTTCACCGTCAATCTCGTGCCAGAGAATGGCGAACAATTCCTGCAACTCGTCATTTCGGCCGAGGTGGAAGACATTCCGACCGGCGACAAACTCAAGGTTTACACCCCGAAACTGCGCAATAACGTGATGATGTTGCTCTCTTCGAAACGGGCCTCCGAACTGCTGACGACGGAAGGCAAGGCGGCGCTGGCGGAGGAACTGCGCGACCTGATGAACGAGATCCTGGCCCCCAAACAGAAGAAGGGCGAAGGGCCGATCAAGGAAGTCTTGTTCACGTCCTTCATCATCCAATAACGACGCGCAACGGCGATGGCCAGCGACTTTCTCTCCCAGGACGAGGTGGATGCCCTGCTCAAGGGCGTCACCGGCGAAGTTGACGAACCGGAAACCGCCGACGATGGCTCTGGTGGAGTCCGCGCCTACAACCTCGGGACGCAGGAGAGAATTGTCCGCGGCCGGATGCCGACGCTCGAACTCATCAACGAGCGTTTTGCGCGTTATTTGCGCATCGGCCTGTTCAACTACATGCACCGCACGACCGAAATTTCGGTCGGTCCGATCCGCGTGCAGAAATACAGCGAATTCATCCGCAACCTGGTCGTGCCGACCAACCTGAACCTGGTCGCCGCCAAGCCGCTGCGCGGTACCTCGCTCTTCGTCTTCGACCCCAACCTGGTCTTTCTGGTCGTCGACAACATGTTCGGCGGCGACGGCCGGTTCCACACCCGTGTCGAAGGCCGCGACTTCACCGCCACCGAACAGCGCATCATCCAGGGCCTGCTCAGCGTTGTATTCACCGAATATTCGCGCGCCTGGAAACCCGTCTTCGAGATCACCTTCGAATACATCCGTTCGGAAATGAATTCGCAATTCGCCAACATCGCGACCCCCTCCGAAATCGTCGTCTCGACGACCTTTTCCATCGAATTTGGCGGCACGGCGGCCGACATGCACGTCTGCTTCCCCTACTCGATGGTCGAACCGATTCGCGATCTGCTCTACAGCGCCATGCAGAGCGACCAGCTGTCGACCGACCACCGCTGGATTCTCATGCTGCGCAAACAGCTCAAGGATGCGGAGGTCGAACTCACCGCCGAGCTGGCTACCGCGACGGTCACCCTCGGCCAGATTCTGAAGATGAAAGCCGACGACATCATTCCGATCAACATTCCCGAAAAAATCATCGCGCGCGTCGACGATGTGCCGCTGATGGAATGTAGCTACGGGCAACAAGGCGGGCAATACGCGCTGAAAGTCGGTCGCTTCATCACGCTCGGCAGCGAAGAAAGCACGTCAGGAGAAAAAAATGACTGAAGAAACGGAAAACAACGAAAGCCTCGAAGGAATGGAAAGCGCCATGGAGGACGATTGGGCGGCGGCAATGGCCGAGCAGGCGTTGGCCGAGGCGGAAACTGTGCCACATGCCACCACCCAGGCCGCCAATATCTTTCCGTCGTTCGACCAAGGCGGGGGCAAAGCGTCGATGATGAACGAGCTCGACATGATTCTGGACATTCCGGTCCAGATTTCGGTCGAGCTTGGGCGCACGAAGATCTCGATCAAGAACCTGCTCCAGCTTGCCCACGGCTCGGTTGTCGAGCTCGACGCCATGGCCGGCGAGCCGATGAGCGTCTACGTCAACGGCACGCTGATCGCGCAGGGCGAAGTCGTCGTTGTGAATGACAAGTTCGGCATCCGCTTGACGGACATCATCACCCCAGCCGAACGCATGCGGAAAATCGGCCGCTAGGAAAGTTGCTGTTGCGGCCATCGGCCGCGCCCTGACTTACGTAAATTCCCGCGTAGTCCTGCGTTGCCGCCCCCGACGGCGGGATGAAAGTTCCGCCGCGCGCCGGGTTGCTTTAAGATAGCGGCCACCCAATTACCTCGGCCCCCGCTTTGATGTTCCCATCCCGCTCCATTCGCCCGTCACCCGCCTTGGCGCTGCTTGTGCTGCTTTTCTCGAACTATGCACCGGCGCTCGCGCAGACCAACGTAGTCGAGACACCGGGCGTCTCGGCTTCGGCCATCGCCCAGATGCTGCTCGGACTCGGACTGATCGTCGCCGTGCTCTTTGTCGGCGCCTACTTCATGCGACAGCTCAACGGTGGTCGCGCGTTCGGGCACACCGGACCGCTGAAGATCGTGGGAGGCCTGATGATCGGCACACGCGAGCGGATCGTATTGCTGGAAGTCGAAAACACCTGGATCGTGGTCGGCATTGTTCCCGGGCAAATCAAGACGCTGCACACCTTGCCCAAGGGCGAACTCCCTCCCGGCGAAAAGGGCGAGATGCCGTTCGGCAAGTGGCTGAAACAGATGAGTGAGCGCAAGCATGAGCCACGCTAAACAGGTTGCACGTTCTGCCTCGTGGCGACCCGCCGCCATCTCACTGGGATTGCTTCTTCTCCTGCCGTTGTCGGTCTGGGCCCAATCGGGCGGCCTCCCCGCCTTCACCAGCACGCCGGGACCGGGCGGAAGCCAGAATTACACGCTGTCGATCCAGACGCTGCTCACCATGACGGCGCTGACGTTCATCCCCGCCGCGATCCTGATGATGACCAGTTTCACCCGCATCATCATCGTTCTTTCGTTGCTGCGTCAGGCGATCGGCACGCAATCCTCGCCGCCCAATCAGATACTCGTCGGCCTGTCGCTGTTTCTGACGTTCTTTGTCATGTCGCCGGTGCTGGAGAAGATCTACGTCGATGCCTACCAGCCGCTCTCCGAGGACCGGATCACCTTTTCCCAGGCGCTCGACCGCGGTAGCGTGCCGCTGAAAGCCTTCATGCTCAAGCAGACGCGCGAATCCGATATCGGGCTCTTCGCCCGCCTGGCCAACACGCCGAAGCTCGAATCGCCGGACGACGTGCCGATGCGCGTGCTGATTCCGGCCTTTGTCACCAGCGAGCTGAAAACGGCTTTCCAGATCGGCTTCATCATCTTCATTCCCTTCCTGATCATCGACATGGTCGTCGCCAGCGTCCTGATGTCGATGGGCATGATGATGATGTCGCCGATGATGGTTTCGCTTCCGTTCAAACTGATGCTTTTCGTCCTTGTCGATGGCTGGCACCTGATCATGGGTTCGCTGGTCATGAGTTTCTCGCCATGAGCCCTGAATCCGTCATGAACATCGGCCGTCAGGCCATCGAAGTCACGCTGATGCTTTCCGGGCCGCTGTTGCTTTCGGCGCTGGTCATCGGTCTCATCATCAGCATTTTTCAGGCGGCCACGCAGATCAACGAAGCGACGCTGTCGTTCATCCCGAAACTCATCGGCACGTTCCTCGTGCTTGTCCTGGCCGGCCCGTGGATGCTGCAGGTGATGGTGGAGTTCATGCGCCAGCTTTTCGAAAGCATCCCGCAGTTCATCGGCTGACGCGCCCATGATCAGCCTCAGCTCGACCGAACTGAATGCATGGCTGGCCGCCTATTTTTTTCCGCTCGCCAGAATACTGGCTCTACTCGCGGCCGCGCCGCCCTTTTACTACACGGCCCTGCCGCGGCGCGTCCGGCTGATGCTCGGGCTGGCGATCACCATCGCCATCGTCCCGGCGCTTGGAACGCCCTTCCCCGCACCGCCTTCGTCCGGCCAGGGCCTTCTCATTCTCGCGGAGCAATTGCTGATCGGTTTTGCGATGGGGTTCTCGATGCGACTCGCTTTTAGCGCCATTGACCTTGCCGGGAATATCATCAGCTTTCAGATGGGACTGGGCTTTGCCACAAGTTACGACCCATCGAACGCGTCGCAAACGCCAGTCATTTCAGAGCTGATCGCCGTTCTTGGACTCTTGCTGTTTCTGGCAATCGATGGCCACCTCATGGTTATATCGACCCTCGTCCAGAGCTTTAGGGCCTTGCCCGTCGGCACGCTGCCTGGCCGTGATTCCTGGATGAACATCGCGCAAGCCGGCGGAATCATATTTTCGTCCGGCCTGCTGCTGACCTTGCCAATCATCGTCGCGCTGCTGATCACGAATACGGCACTCGGCGTACTCGGACGGGTTGCTCCCCAGCTCAACCTGATCGTCATCGGTTTTCCAATCACGATCACCCTCGGCTTCACGACACTCTACGTTACCCTGCCGTACCTTAACGTTCCGCTCATGCGCCTTTTCGAAACGGGGTTGCAAGCCATGCTGGGCAATTTTGTTCTCAAATAAGAGTGGCTCGTTGCCAGAGCAGTCACATCCCGAACTGGGAAAATGGATTCGGTTTTCCGACCAACTGGATGGTTCCCTCGGCCACCTTCTGTGAGAAGAACCATCCAGATTCGACACGCTCCGCGTAATCGACGACCTGGTATCCGCTGAACCCCTTCTCGCGCTGAAGCGCTGCAGCACGCCGCTTCAGCAACATGAGGCTCTCGCCGTCACCGCCACTGCGGAAAACCCGGGCACGCATCGAGAGGAAATAGACGTCATTGCCAAGCGGTGTTTCCTCAAGCGACCAGTTCGGTATGCTCGGTTCGGAAACGGAGTAGGTTTCTCTCCGAGACTCTTTCTGCTGCATATCCGCGGCCACCACAGCACTCCCGAACGTAAGCAGCCCAATGACAGCCGCCAAAGGAAGCCGCGCAAAAAATGAACGCATGGTGAATATCACAGGTAGTTGAAGAGGCTCAGACCGGAAATTTTGGAGAAGGAGCTCTGTGCCGCCTCAAGCTGCAATTGCTGCTTCGCGAACCGGGCAATCGCTTCGGCATAGTCCAGATCACTGAGGTTCGATATTCTTTCCTGATAATGGATATCAAGTGCCGACGAAACACTCTGGAGCGATTCGACCTCGTTCATCCGGGAGCCGACCGTCGACTGGACGCCCGAGATGTTCGTAAGCGCCTTGTCCAGGTTCTGCAATTCGGCGTTGATCGTGTTCTGGAGCTTCGTTTTCGCCGCATCGTCGCCCGAAACACCCGTGCGGAAGGCGGTAATCAGGTTCTGCAGCGTCGTGAAAACGCTCTGCTCGGTGCTCGGCTCGATCGCGAACGTATCGCCGTTCGCCGGCTCGCCGCTGATCGAGAAGGAGACGCCGGGAACCGCGGCGATCGAAACGCCCTCCTCGTACTCGACATCACTGACGACTGCAGCACCATCGGCATCCGTGATGGTATAGGTGGCGGCATAAGGCGTAACCGAAGAATCGCTCGTGAAGGCGATCTGGTAGGGAGGATTCGCGGCCGACCAACTCTTCAGATTCGTCACCGACCCCGAATCGATGACCCCGGTCCCGGCATTGTCGGAATATTCGATCGTGAACGTATCGCCATCGGCCGGCACCCCGCTGATCGAGAACGAGACGCCGGGGATCGTCGTGATCGGATCACCAGCCGTGTAGGTAGCGGCGGCAACGACACTGTTTCCATCGGCGTCGGTAATGTCATAGGTTGTGCCACCGCCGGCGAATGTAACCTGATACGGCCCGTTCGCGCCGGACCAGTCGGAGAGATTCGTCACCTTCGTCGACGCCGAATCGACGGCACCGGTCCCGGTATTGGCCGAAGCAGCCGCGGTGGTCATCGTGCCGTTCGACACCGTGTACGTGCCGTTCCCGGAGCTGATGCCGACGAAAACGTCGTGGCCCGAATCGCTGACCGCGATCTGGCGTTCCGAATCGACCTGGAGCAGGCGCTTGCCGTTGTCGCCCTGGTAGGCGATCGTCCCGTCGGTCTGTTTTGCGAATGGCTGCGTGTTGCCCTGATAGCCCGAGAACAGGTAATAACCGTTCGAATCGGTGCTGTTGGCGAGGCCGTACAGGAGTTCGAGCTGGCTTTCGAGTTCGTCGGCGATGTAGCCGCGTTCGGCGTCCGTGTAGCTCGCATTGCCCCCGGCAATCACGTTCGTCCGCGCGTCCTGAAGCGCATCAACGACGGCCTGCAAGCGGTCCTCTTCGAAAGCAAGCTGCGAGAGCGCGTTCCCCTGGTTGTCGGCGAACTGCGAATTGACCGCGAGCGCCTGCGTGTCGAGCATCACCTGCGCAGCGGCGACCGGATCGTCCTGCGCCGACAGGAACTGCTTGCCGGACGACAGCTGGTTCTGCGTCCGGTACAGGCTGCTCTGCCCGTCCATGATGCTGCGCGCCCCGGCGCCGTAAATCTGACTCGTGCTGATACGCATGTAACTCTCCTTCAGCGGATATTGAGGACGGCGTCGAACATCTCGGACGCGATCTGCAGCATCTTGGCGGAGGCCTGGTACGCCTGCTGGTACTTGAGCAGGTTCGCCGCCTCCTCGTCGAGATTGACGGCCGAGAGCGAATCGCGCGTATCCTGCGCCTCGGTCAGCAACGTCGTCTGCGCGTCGAGGATCGTCTCGACCTCGCCGCCCTTGTTGCCAGCGTTGCTGACAAGCTGCGAATAGACCGTCGAATAGCTCGCCGAGTTGCCCGACATCGTCTTGCCGGTCTGCATCCCACCGAGCAGCAAGATGTTCCGGTTGTCGGAAACGCCGCCCGTGTTGGGCTCGATAACGAAGCTGTCGCCGTCGGCGGGCGCTCCGCTGAGCGTGAAGGAAACGCCGCCCGACGTGTAGGTTGCGCCGCTCGTGTAGGGAATCGTGTCTGTGGAATCGTAGTCCGTTTTCACACCATCGACCGTCACCGTCACCGGGAAGCTGTCGAACCCCGAAAGGCTCTTGCTGGCGGAGTCGTAGGCCACCGTCACCGGAGAATCTTCGATCTCGAAGGTCGTTCCATCGGCCGGCGAAGCGCCGCCACTGACCACGAACGAAATACCGCCCGTGGCATACGTCGCTCCGTCGACATAAGGAACGTCCGGCCCGGCGTACTGGGTCGTTACCCCCCCCGTCGTCACCTCGACCGGGAAGGCCGGGAAGCCCGAAAGGCTAGTACCGGCAGAGTCGTAGGTCAGTTCGACCTTCGCAATGTAGCCGGGAGAAACGCTTCCGGCCGAAATCGTCGCGTTGCCGGTGTTGGTCGAGGTCGCCGAGGTGCGGATCGGCGCGGCGGCGGCGATTTGGCGAACATCGGCAACGATCGTTGCATTGACCCCAATGTCCGAAGCCGCGCCGCGCGTCGGCTGAATCAGGTAGCTGGTTCCGGCCGCAATCGTTCCCGTCGTGGAAATCGTGAACCCCTGCGGATCATTCTCCAAAGCCGTATTGAGCGCCGTGAGATCCGCACCGCTCCACTGCGTGTTGTCGGAAAGACGCGTCAGGGAAAATTCCGTTCCATCGTACTGGAGCCGGTAATCGCTGGCGGTCAGGTTGGTATAGAACGTACCGTCTTCCGCCTGCTCGACCTGGTACTGGATATCAAGATCAGGAGCGGTGGGATCGCTCGAAAAGGCCGTCGCCTCGCCGATCGTGAAGAAGTCGGCAACGTCGCTGCCGGCATTGCCAAGCAGATCCTGGCCAAGGTCATGCTGGGCGTTGAACGTGAGCGCCATCGAGACGGCAAGCTGGCCGAGACGGTTCGAGACGTCGTCGAGCACTTCGGAGCGGTATTCCAGGACGCCGGAAAGGCTGCCGCCGGTGATCACCGACTCGGGCAGTTCGATATCGTTGCTGCCCGTTTCGATGCCGACCACGACGCGCGTGGGGTCTTGCGACGAGTTCATCGTCGTGAGCCGCGTTACCTGCGTCCCGGTGACGAGCGGCTGGCCGTTGCCGAAATAGACGTTGTACGAACCGTCGGTGTTCGTGACGACCTTGGCGCCGACGAGTTCGTTGAGTTCGTTGACCAGTTGGTCACGCTGGTCGTAGAGGTCGTTCGGCGGCTGGCTGTTGGCCGATTCGGCGACGATGATCTGCTTGTTGAGGGTCGCGATCTGCTCGGAGTACGAGTTGACCGAGGTGACATAGCCCTGAATCTGCGAGTTGATGCTTTTGTACTGATCTTCGACCAGCGTGTTAAGACTCTGGAAGCGCGAGGTCATCGCCTGCGCGGACGAAACGAGCGTCTGCCGCGTCGTCAGCGACGACGGATCGGAACTGACCTGGTTGATCCCTTCGAAAAAGGTGTTGATCGCCGGGGCAAGCCCCGCGTCGGTGTCGGAAAGGACGTTGTTCAGATAGGTCAGTTCCGTCGAATAGGCCTCCAGCGAGCTTACCTTCGCCTGCGCGCTGTTGATCTGAGCAGTCATGTGGCTGCTATACACGCGCTCGATGGTCGTCACATGCATGCCCTGCCCGACATACCCCGCCCCGGTTGCCACGCCAATGTTCGACGCCTGAAGGATGCGCTGGCGGCTGTATCCGTCGGTATTGGCATTGGCGATGTTGTGCGAAGTCGTCGCCAATCCGAGTTGCGCGCCCTGGAGCCCCGAAACGCCAATGCTGTAAATCCCTGATCCCATCGAAATCTCTCCTCTTGCTGCCTTTACGGCATTTTTGCCGAATTATTAAGCAACCGAATTACCCGACAAGAGCCTGCCGCAACGTATTGCCATTGATGATCCGGCCCAGTTTGTCGGCGTACTGCGGGTCGGTGGCATAACCGGACTGCTGCAGCGAGCGCGCAAAGCCGGTTCCTTCCTGCTGGCCAAGAACGCCGGCAAAGCGCGGATTGTTCTTGAGCAGCGCCGCATAATCCTGAAAGGCTTCGCCGTACGAGGCGTACGCCCGGAACTTCTCGCGGACGGTCTGCGCCACGCCATTCACGTACTCGGTCGTCGGCACCTCGACTGTCGCCCCCTGCCAGCTTCGCCCGGCCTTGATGCCGAAAATGTTGTAGGTGGAAGAGCCGTCGGTCGCCTTGATTTCACTCCTGCCCCAACCACTTTCCAGCGCCGAATGCGCTACCAGAAAATGCGGCGGCACGCCCAGCGAATTGGCCGCAGAAACAGCGTGCGGCCAGACACGATTGACGAAATCGCGGCCGCTTGCATTCGCACCGACAACACCGCTTGCACTCTCGGTGACCGGCACCTGACTTCCCTCACCCCGGCTGCGAATCCGCGCCGCGCCACCGGCAACCGACGTTGTGGCCGGCAAAGCGGCAGAACTTGCCGCCTGCGACTCCAGCAAGGCCTGGTGTGCCGAATCGAGCGACGCCGTAGTGGCCTGACCGGCGGCCAGCGTCCGCCCGAGCTGCTGCTCGATCTGTTTGGCGAAGCCGAGACTTCCCTTGGCGGCCAGATTTTGTGCCAGTTGCTGGTCGAGGATGCCGGTAAAGAACCGCGTCTGCTCGCTGTTCAGCAGCCCGTCTTGCGAGGTCGCCTCGCGCATGCTCTTCAGCATCATCTGTAGCAGCATGCCCTCGAACTGCTGCGCGGCCTGCTTGAGACCGGCCTGCGGATCCTGTTTCATTTTCAGGCGCAGGTCCGCGCTGTTCTTGAGATCGAGAACGAAACGGTTGGCGTTGAGGTCATCGGCTTTCATACCCGGAACACAGCAAATTCCGGGCCCGAAAACCGTCGCTTCCGGAAGCGGCGCAAGATCAACCGCAAGTCGAGCCGCTCAGACCGATCGTCAGATCACTTCCAGCTCGGCGCGCAGGGCACCCGCCGCTTTCATCGCCTGCAAGATGGAAAGCAGATCCTGCGGGTTGGCACCGAGGGCGTTGATGGCTTTGACTACCTCCGACAGGTTGGCCCCGGCCTTGACCTGCATCAAGGCGCCGCCGCCCTGTTTGATCTCGATGTCCGACTGCCTGGTGACCACCGTCTGGCCGCCGGAAAGCGGGTTCGGCTGACTGACCTGATTCTCGGTATTGACCACGATCGACAAGTTGCCATGCGCCACCGCGCAGGGTTCGAGCGTTACCGTCTGGTTCATCACCACCGACCCGGTACGCGGATTGACGATCACCTTGGCCGGTGCTTTCATCGTCCGCACTTCGACATTTTCGATCCGCCCCATGAAGGCAACCCGCGCATTCGCCTCCTCCGGCGCGGCCACACGGATCACACGACCGTCAATCGCCTGCGCCGTCCCGGCCCCCATCTCCCGATTGATCGCTTCGACCGCTCTCTGGGTCGTGCTGAAGTCCGTCGCCCCCATTTCATAATGTACGAACGGCCCCTGCCCGAGCATCGTCGGCACTTCGCGCTCAACTGTCGCCCCGCCAGCGATCCGACCGGCCAACAGGTGATTGACCACCGCCTTGCTGCCGCCGGCCGATGCCCCGGCCCCGCCGACCAGCAGGTTGCCTTGCGCCTGGCCGTAAATCTGCCCGTCCGCACCTTTGAGCGGCGTCAAAACGAGTGTTCCACCCCGCAAACTCTTGGCGTTGCCCATCGACGACACGGTCACATCGATCTGCTGGCCGACGCGGGCAAAAGGCGGCAACGTGGCAGTCACCATGACGGCCGCCACATTCTTCAGTTGCAACGTTTGCGTCGTCGGCAACGTCGTACCGAGCTGCGCCAACATGTTGATGATGCTTTGCGTCGTAAACGGCGTCTGCGTCGTCTGGTCGCCGGTTCCATCAAGGCCCACCACGAGGCCATAGCCGACCAACTGGTTGTTGCGAACCCCCTGCACTCTGGCGAGTTCCTTGATCCGCTCGGCCGATGCGTGGCCGCTGAAGAGCGGCAACGCGCCGCAGGCAATTATTGCCAGACAGCGTAAAAATTTGCCGGAAAGATTGTTCATGACGACTCCTCGGCGCAAACGCTTAGAACGGCAAGATGGACATGAAGAAGCGCGACAGCCATGCCATCGCCTGCGCCTCGCTGATGGCGCCGCTCGCCTTGTATTCGATGCGTGCATCCGCCACGTTAGCCGAACTGATCGTGTTCGCCGTGCTGATGAAGTAGGGATCGACGACGCCCGACAGGCGGATGTATTCGGTGCCATGCCCGACCGAGACCTGCTTTTCCCCCGAAACCAAAAGGTTGCCGTTCGGCAGCACTTCGATCACGGTCACGGTAATGTTGCCGGTGAACACGTTGTTGGCCGCCGAATCGCCACCCCCAGCCAACGAATTCGAGCTTTGACCGGACAACGCTAGCCCTTGCAAAGACTTGCCAGGCAAGCCGCTGATCGTCGGCACGGAAGCGCTAATGCTGGACGAGCGGCTGACGTTGGTATCCGACTCGGTCGACGCCGACGTTCTCTCGCTGATCAGGATCGTCATCGTATCGCCGACATAGCGCGCGCGCCGATCCTCGAACAGGGTGCGCGACACGCCCGGCTGGTAAATGCTGCCATTCGCAACGACGCCTTCGCCGCGTGCGGACGGACGAACCGTCATCGGCTGATGCACATTCGTCGCCGGCACGGTATTGCAGGCGGTCACCGCCACGAGCGATGTAACGAGAAGCAGTTTGGGCAAAGACGTGTTCATCCGCCCTCCTTACATCTGGGTAAGGGCCGCCAGCATCGAGTCGGACGTCGACACCACCTTCGAGTTGAGCTCGTAAGCGCGTTGCGTCTGGATCATGCTGACCAGTTCTTCGGCCACATTGACGTTGGACGTCTCGACATAACGCTGATAAAGCTGGCCGGCGCCGTTGCTGCCGGGATCGCTGGGGGTCGGCGTGCCGCTCGACGCGGTTTCCAGAAAGAGGTTCTCACCGACGCTCTGCAAACCGCCTACGTTGATAAACGTCGCCAGCTGCAGGTTGCCGATCTGCGTCGTCGCCGTCGTTCCCGACTGGGTAATACTGACGACACCGTCATTGGAAATCGTAACGGTCAGCGCATCGGCCGGAATCGTGATATTCGGCTGCACCGGATAACCGCTCGAAGTCACCAGCTGACCCTGATTGTCGCGCTGGAACGAACCGTCACGCGTATAGGCGGTCGTGCCGTCCGGCAACAGCACCTGGAAGAAGCCGGCACCATCAACCGCCACATCGAGATCATTGCCGGTCTGCTGCAACGCGCCCTGCGTATGAATGCGGGCCGTCGACACCGGGCGCACGCCGGTACCCAACTGCAAGCCGCTCGGAATCTGCGTCGACTGCGACGACTGCGCGCCCGGTTGGCGCAGCGTTTGATAGAGCAGGTCTTCGAAGACCGGACGGGCCCGCTTGAAACCGTTGGTGCTGACGTTGGCCAGATTGTTGGCGATGACGTCCAGGCTTGTTTGCTGGGCATCCAGGCCGGTGCGGGCAATCCACAGGGAACGGATCATGGTTTCTTATTTCCTGTCATCAATTCATCGAGAGAATCTGGCTGGCCTTGGCGGCGTTGGTATCCGCCGTTTGCAGCATCTTCATGTGCATTTCGAACTGCCGGGCGATGCTGATCAGGCTGACCATCGAATCCACCGGATTGACGTTGCTGCCCTCCAGCGTCTCGGGGGCCAGCCGCACGTCGGCATCAGCTTCGGCTGGCTGTCCGTTGGTCGTGCGAAAAAGGCCGTCATCGCCGCGAACCAACTCGTTTTCCGGCGGATTGACGAGCTTGATGCGACCAACTTCGTTCGTGTTGTTTGGCGTACCGAACAGCGGCACGACGGAGATCGTCCCGTCGGGCGCAATCGTGATGCTGTTGTCGGGCGGGATGGCGATCGGACCGCCATCGCTGAGCACATTGAGACCGCTCGCCGTCTGCAGCTGGCCGTTGGCGTTGATCTGGAGATTGCCGGCACGGGTGTAAGCCTCCTGCCCGTTAGCCCCTTCGACCGCGATCCAGCCCGCGCCCCGCACCGCCACATCGAGCGGCCGCCCGGTCGCCATCATCGGCCCCTGGTCGAACGTATCGGCAACCGAGGCATCGACGACGAAGGCGCGTGTCGCCTCTCCCGTGCCCTCCACGGGCACAGAACGGAACTTGTGTTCCATGGCGCGAAAGCCGATCGTCGACGCGTTGGCCAGATTGTTCGCCACGCCCGATTGTTGCAGGAAGGCGTGCTTGGCGCCGGTCATCGCGGTGTAGATCAAACGGTCCATGTTCCCTAACCTTTTTTTGTTTTGTTCTTAAGCTTCAGGAAAATCAGCGCAGATTGACCAGCGTCTGCATGATCTGGTCCTGCGTCTTGATCGTCTGCGCGCTCGCCTGATAGTTGCGCTGCAGCGTGATCATGTTGACCAGTTCGGCGGTCAGATCGACGTTCGACTCCTCAACCGCGGCCGACTGGAGCATCCCGCGTACTCCTTCGCCGGGAACGCCGTACTTCGCCTCGCCCGAGGTCGAGGTCGCCTGCCAGAGGTTGTTACCCATGTTGCTCAGGCCGTTCGAGTTGGCGAATGTTGCGAGCGAGACCTGCGCGAGCGCCTTCGACTGGCCGTTGCTGTAGTTGCCAAGGACTGTGCCGTCCGAGCTGATGCTGGTCCCCGTCAGCGTCCCGGTCGCAAATCCGCCCTGCGTCATCGAATTGACCGTGCTGTCGCCGTTGAAGTTGGTCGTTCCGGAGAAGTCGATGGAAAAAGTGGTACTGGTGCCATCACCGAGCGTGGCCCCCGAAAGCGAATCTTCCCATAGGGTTGCTGTCGCAGCAGGCACCGTCAATACGTTGACACCCGCAGGAGTGGTCGGAAGAGCCCCGTTCGAATCAAACGAGAGCGGCGACCCTGTCCCTTCAAGCTCTACGGCATCAGAACCATCGAGAGACGCACTGACACTCCATTCTTCCGAATCCGACGTTGCCGAGTCCGACTTGACGAAGTAAAGCGTCATCTTGTGGTCGTTGCCCTTCGAGTCGTACACCGTCATCGACGTCGAATAGTTGTAGGACAGCGGATTCGTCGTATCGACGGTCGGGTAGGTAGCGGAGTCGATCGCGTCCTCGCTCGAATCGAGGTTCAGCACCATCTTCGGATCACTGACATCCCCCGCCCAGGTTGCCTGCGGCTCGATGTTGGCCGTCGAGATCTGGATTTCCTCTGGGCGCTCGCCCGACGAATCGATGACTCCCGAGGCGTTGGGCAGGTAGCCAAGCAGCTTGTAGTCCTGGTCGTTGACAATGTAACCCTCGTTGTCGAGGTGGAACTGGCCATTGCGGGTATAAGCGTCGGTGCCGTCGCGGCTGACGACGTAGTAACCGCTGCCGTTGATCGCAACGTCGAGCGTGTTGTTGGTCGTCGTGATGTTGCCTTGGGTGAATTGCTGGAAGACGGAAGAAAGCGCGGTACCGATACCGACCTGCGAGGCACCGCCACCGCCGAGCGACGCGGCATAAACGTCCGCAAAGTGCGCCGACGACGACTTGAAGCCGACGGTGCTGCTGTTGGCGACGTTGTTGCCGACCACGTCGAGTGCCTTGGAGGAGGCGTTAAGACCGCTCAAACCTTGTTGAAATGCCATTTTCTACCCCTTGACCTGGAAGACTAGAAGACCTGCTGCACGTCATCGAACGCGTACGTTCCGAGCGAGCCAAGATCCAGTTGGAAACCGCCGCTTGATGAACGAACAAGAGCAGAAACCGTGCCAATCTGCATTGCCTCAGAGGTGACCGAAGCGCCGTTCTTGGTCGCCGTAACCTTGAACGTGTAGGCACCATCGCTTGCGGTCGAACCGGAACTCGTCGATCCGTCCCATGAGAAAAGGACGGTTCCCGCGTCATTCGCGCCGAGCGTTTGCGTCTGAATAACGCTTCCGCTCGAATTGAGGATATCAACCGTCACCTGGTCGGCCGCGCTTGCAAGCGTCAATCCGCCGTAGGCCGCGCCGTCCGAGAGCGTGAGGTTATTGCCGGAAACGAGGACGGAATTGCCGATCAGCGCGGCGGCCTGCATCGATTGAGTCTCGGCCATGCTATCGACGAGCGACGAGAGCGTCGTGTTGAGTTCTTCGATTCCCTGCACCGTGCTCATCTGCGCGAGCTGGCTCGTCAGTTCGGTATTTTCCAGCGGATTGAGCGGATCCTGATTCTGAAGCTGCGTTACGAGCAGCGTCAGGAAGCGGTTCTGGGTATCGTCGATCTCCGACGTGCTCGACGAGGACGTCGATCCGCCCGCATTGTTCGCATTGATCGTGGAAAATAGACTGCTCGTGGTGTTGTTTGTCGTCACGCTGCTCATGCCTGCCTCCTTAATGTCCGGTTATCACTGCCCAAGCGTCAAAGTCTTGAGCAACAGTTGCTTGGCGGTATTCATCACTTCGGCGTTTGTCTGATAGGAACGCGACGCCGAAATCATGTTGACCATTTCGTCGACCGGGCTGACGTTCGGCATCGTCACATAGCCGTTTTCGTTGGCGGCGGGGTTACGCGGGTCGTAAACCATTCGCCCGGGGCTGGCATCCTCGACGACCTGCTTGACGCGCACTCCCTGTGCCGCCTGGCCGTCGAGCGCCACCGCCTCGAAAACAACCTGCTTTGCCCGATAAGGCTTTCCATCCGGCCCGGCGATACTGTCGGCATTGGCGAGATTGCTGGCCACCGCATTGAGCCGCATCGACTGCGCGGTCAGCGCACTACTCGAAATGTTGAAAACATTAAAGACGCTCATGATTATTGCCCTTGAATGGCCGCCCGCATGGTCTTGATACGGCCGGAAATGAACGTCAGCCCGGCCTGATACTGCAGGGCATTCTCGGCAAACTCGGCTCGCTCCACATCCATCTCGACCGTATTGCCATCAACACTGCCCTGTACCGGTACGCGGTACATCAAACTGGCAGCCGCACCACTGCCGCCGCCCGCTATATGCCCGGAAGAAGTCCTTGCCATGGAAAGAGCCCCGTCTCCACGACCAGCGACGGCCGACTGCAAAGCGGAAGAAAAATCGAAATCGCGGGCCTTGTAATTCGGCGTATCGGCATTAGCGATATTTCCGGCCAGCACTTGCTGCCGGTAAGCACGCAGGGCCAGCGCCTGCTGCTGAAATGAAAAGGCATTGTCGAGTTTACTGGTCATGATTTTTCCCTGAATGTCTTGCTTTGATGGGCAGTGTGCAAATCCCATGCCATGCACAGAGAGGCCTTCTGCCCGAAGAACAAACAACTGCCACAGGCCTATCGCCGGCAATTATTGCCGAGCACGTAAACAACGGAGGAAAATACCGGCCGCTTACCGGCAAACCACCGGCAACAGGCGCGCGACCGCATGAAGAGTTTCGCGACCGCCTGATGATCGGGCACAATATGGCCATGCACCCGCTTCTTCCCAGTTGGCTCCGCCAGAGGTTCATCAGTTTTTTCTGGCTCTTCTTGCTGCTGCCTGCCGCTGCCCCCGCGCAAGACACGGCAAGTTCGCTCCACAGCGCTCTCGATCACTTTCTGGAGGCGCAAACCCGCGGTTTGCCGGGCAAAGTCAATTACAAGGTCACGCCGCTCGACGCGCGTACAAATCTTGGTCCATGCCACGCATTCGAGCCCTTCCTGCCGGGCAATAGCAGGCTGTGGGGCAAGTCGACGGTCGGCGTACGCTGCCTCGGTCCTTCCAACTGGACCATTTACGTTCAGGTGCACGTTTCCGTCACCGGCAACTATCTCGCCTCCTCGCGCCCGATGGCTTCGGGCCAAGTCATCGGCGCCGGTGATCTCACCCTGCGCAACGGCGATCTAACGACGCTGCCCGCCACCCTTCTGACCGACCAAACCCAGGCGATTGGCAAAACCGTCCGGCTGGGCTTTGCGGCAGGCCAACCCATTCGCAGCGATCAGTTGATTTCTCCACCCGCTGTGCAGCAGGGACAGACCGTTCGGACCATTTTCAAGGGCGACGGATTCAGCGTCAGCAGCGAAGGCAAAGCGCTGAACAACGCGAGCGACGGACAGGTCGTTCAGGTAAGGACGCCATCCGGCCAAGTGCTGAGCGGCATTGCGCGTGACGGCGGCACCGTCGAAGTTTCTTACTGATTTCTTTTGCCGCGATCGAACCTGCGGAAAATGCTAAAGTTACTGGCAAACAAGCCGATATAACGAACAAGAAAATTTCATTCGAGGCTCTGCCATGAAAATCGACAATTTGGCCAAGACAAGCGGGACGACTCTTGTCAAAGAGACGCGAAATCAGGCCGCCACAAAAGCATCGCCGTCCGCCAGCGATGAAGTTCAGTTGAGCAGCCTGTCCACGCAGCTCCGCGCAACAGATGACGAGCCGGCTTTCGACGCGGCCCGCGTCTCTGAAATCAAAGCCGCCATCACCGAGGGCCGCTTCAGCATCAACGCGGGCGCGATCGCTGACCGCCTGATCGCTGACGCCAAGGAACTGGTGGATTCTCAGCGCAAAGCCTGATGACCATCGCCCCAAGCCGCAATGCCAATTGAAGCACGTAAAACAGGCAACAATTCCATGGCCGACACGCTACAGCAGGCGCTTTCCGCCGAGCTTGAGGCCGTTCGCCAGTTCTCCGACCTGCTCCGTCGTGAGCAGCAAGCACTGAGCACAGGGGACACGAACTCCCTGCCCGGCCTGGCAGAAAAA
Organism: Propionivibrio limicola; assembly: GCF_009469695.1. Lineage (GTDB taxonomy): Bacteria > Pseudomonadota > Gammaproteobacteria > Burkholderiales > Rhodocyclaceae > Propionivibrio > Propionivibrio limicola. Next base: position 181,481 of record NZ_SSSR01000002.1, on the reverse strand, counting down.
AAGGACGTATTGATCGAAGGCATCAATGCGCTGACCAGCCGGCGAAACCAACACCTCGTAGCGTGCGGATTGGGGATCGATCGTCCCGGCATCGATAGCTGGTGCGCCACCCATCCGGGCGAAACCGCCGTCGCCGCCATCTGGTCAGAAATCCTGGAAGCCGTTGCCAAAGCCCGAGACTTGAACCGCCTGAACGGCGAGCTCATTCAGATGCGCCTGCAATACACAAACAAGGCGCTGGGCGTCCTGCTACGCAGAGAAGACGCGCTCGACCTTTATGGCCCCGACGGCCAGTCCACTACTGGCGGCAGCCGGCGCATCAACGACTCCGTATAACAACGCTTACTCCGGCCCGGGAGGCTATTTTCGCCCGTCGACTCCGACGTCCTGCCCTTTTTCAGGCGAGGCGGAATCAATCAGAATCGAAACGCGCCGGTTCCTTGCCCGCCCATCCGCAAGGAAATTTGGCTCCACTGGCCGAGTATCTGCATAACCAATCGCTGTCAGTCGCGTTTGATCCACTCCGGCATCGGAAAACAGGCGGAGAACGGTTGTCGCGCGTACGGCGGAGAGTTCCCAGTTGGACGGGAATTGTGGCGTACTGATCGGGATATTGTCGGTGTGTCCTTCGATCGTGATGGGGAAATCCGTCGGAACGAGCACATCCGCTACCGCCCGCATGGCCTTGACCACGGCCGGATGAAGTTGAGCCTGCCCCGGGGCGAACAGAATGCTGTCGTTGATTTCGATCGTAACGCCGCGACTTGTCTCCAGAACCCTGACCTTGCCCTGTTCGATCAGCGGCGCCATCACGGCCAGGATATCCTTCGCCACGTTGCGCATCGTATCGCGCTGCTTCTGCTTTGCCGCCCCCTCGCTTTTGGCTGAACCCCCCGGCTTTTGCAGCGGCTGGTTGGGAACTGTCACGAGAGGGGGAACAACCGCAGCACTTCCGGTTTGAGTACTCCTAAACGCCGACATCAGGGAGTCGCTCAACACACGATATTTCCCTTCATTAACGCTTGAGAGTGCGTACATCACCACAAAAAACGCAAAGAGCAAGGTGATGAAATCGGCATACGAGACGAGCCAACGCTCGTGATTTTCATGCTCATCGTCGTGAATCTTCCGGCGCGCCATAGACTTATGTGCTTAAAAAATATAGCCTTTTAGCCGGCTCTCAATGATTCGAGGATTATCCCCGTTGGCAATCCCCACCAGACCATCGACGATCATCTCGCGCTGAACCACCAGCCTGTTGATGTGCGCCTTGAGTTTATTGGACATGGGAAGAAAAACGAGGTTGGCCAATCCCACGCCATAGATCGTCGCCACAAAAGCGACGGCAATCCCCGCCCCCAGGCGCGAAGGATCGGATAAATTTTCCATCACGTGGATCAGGCCGAGCACGGCGCCGAGAATACCGATCGTCGGCGAATACCCGCCGGCCGCCTCCCATATGCGCGCCGAGAGTTTCAATTCTTTCTCGTAGGTATCGATCGCGACCTCCATCACCTCGCGCAATCTTTCGGGTTCCGCACCATCGACCAGCAACTGCAGGCCCTTGCGTGAAAAATCATCTTTCAACTGACTCATCGCATTCTCCAGCGAAAGCAACCCTTCTCGCCGGGAAACCTGGCTCCAGGCCGTTATCTGCTTGATTACCTGGACGTAATCGACGGCCGGTGGCAACCACACCCAGCGGACCATTTTTATCCCGCGGACGAAGGTGGCATAGGGACTCTGCAACATGACGGCCCCCATTGTGCCGCCAAAAACGATCAGCAACGCCGTTGGCTGTGCCAACGAGGCAACATGTCCCCCCTCGAGCATCTGCCCGCCGACAATGGCGACAACCCCGATGAGCAGCCCCAGCACACTGATCTTATCCATTCTTTGCCGCTCTCTTCTTTCCGGACGATGCGCCGCCGAAGATTTTCGCACGCAACCTGGCGACGGCCTGACTATGCAACTGGCAGACCCGCGATTCCGTCACCCCCATCACCTCGCCGATTTCCCGCAGATTCAGATCTTGTTCGTAGTAGAGCGCCATCATCAGCTTCTCCCGTTCGGGCAGTGATTCGATCCCCTGAATCAATGAACGGCGCAGATTGTCATCCTCAAGGAGCTTTGACGGCTCGTTCGATTCATCGGCGAAATGCCGTTCAAGATAGTCGTCATCCCCCTCCTCGACAAGGTCCTCAAACGAAATCAACTGGTGCCCGCGCGCTTCCTGCAGGGTTTTTTGGTAATCGGCCAGCGACATGCCCATCGCGTCCGCCAGCTCTTTCTCGCTGGGTGACCGCCCATAAGACTGCTCCAGCTGTGCGATCGCCTCTTCGATCCGGCGGAAATCGCGCCGCAGACTGCGGGGCAGCCAGTCGTTTTCCCTCAGGCCGTCCAGCATGGCGCCACGTATCCTTTGCGCCGCATAGGTCTCGAACTGCGCCCCCATGCCAACTTCAAAGCGGCCAATAGCGTCCAGAAGGCCAATCATGCCGTTCTGGACCAAATCCTCAACCTGAACACTGGCGGGCAATCGGGCCATCAGATGGTACGCGACCCGCTTTACAAGCGGAGCATAGCTCTGCACCAGCTGATCTTTGTTAATTTGACCAGCAGCGTTATACATAGACAAATGGAAAGGTCAGGCGTAAATAGCAACAGGGTCAATATGTTGGCTCAAGTGTAACAGTTGCTGCACGAACTGCTCGACCCCCCCCAAATTGTTTTCCGGGCACGGCCACTCGAGCAGATCGGCGCCGATCTGCTGAAATGCCTTCGCCGACGGACTTTCCGGAAAAAGGGCGCTGACCGGCTGACACAGCTTGGCGGCCTGCACCAAACGTGGATCTTGCGGCATAAATCCGGCATAGTCGAGCGTCGCCACACCGCGCGTACGTGCAACACGGGCGATCGTCTCATAGATGGACTTTGCCTCTCTGGGAGTGCGAACCTTATTCACCAGAATCCGGAAGCGCTTGTGTGCATACGCGAGAGCAACCTTCTTGATCAACGCATAGCATTCAGTGATAGCGGCACTCGTCGCGGGAACAACGACAATCGTATCGTGCGACGCCAGCCCAAGCGGCGAAAAACCAAGGGGGTGCTCATCGGAGGCGTCGACCAGAATAACATCGACGGGACGATCAATGCCCCGAAAGCATTCGTGCAACGCTTCCTGTTGCCGGAAGCCAAACTTGCCAAGTTTCCGTACCGCTTGGGCGGCCGGCAAAACACGCACGCCGGGCGCCACGCTCAACAAGACGTCCGAAACGGAGCGCTCCCGATTAATGACGTCGAGCAAGTCGTAACAGGCAACAGCCCCAAAGCTGGCGCTAACGTTGCCCTTTGTATTCTCATCCAGCACCAGAACTTGTTTTCCCTGTCGCGCCAACAACGTCGCCAGGTTCGCAACAAACACGGTCTTTCCAGACTTCTCACACCCGGAAGCAACGGTTATGACTCTTGTCTGTTCGCGGCAAAAAAGACGGCGCAACCCGGCCGCCTGATCTCCCCGGCGATGCTCAAACTCAGCCACGATAGCCCCCGGCGGCGGCCACACCGACGCCGGCACTTGCCATCATCAGGCCTGGCTCCGTGCCTTCGAGACGATGCGCCGAAGCTTCCGGCACATCCTTGAAGGCGCGATGCAGGAGATAGGCACGGTTCGGCAGATGCAAATCCTCGGGAACACGCTGACCATTCGAAACATAGTGCAAGCGCAGGTTGTTGCGAATGATGACATCAAGCGCGGTTGCCAGGCTTGCCGCCTCGTCGACCTTGCTCAGGATGCATCCCGCCAGATCCTGCCCGCCGTACGCACGAACCACGTCGTCGAGCGTATCGCCGCGCCCCGTCGCGGAAAGAAGCAGGACCCGCTTGGCATTGCTACTATCGAACATCGCCACCTGCTCTTCGACCTGACGGTCACGCTGGCTCATTCCCATCGTATCGATCAGCACCATGTGCTTGTGCTGGAGATCAAGCAAGGTCTGCTTTAGCTCCAGAGCATCCTTGGCAAGATGCACCGACACGCCGAGAATCCGGCCATAAATGCGCAGCTGTTCGAAGGCGCCGATCCGGTAGCCGTCTGTTGTAATCAGCGCGACCTTTCCTGCGCCGTGACGCAAAACGCAGCGAGCCGCCAGCTTTGCGGTTGTTGTCGTCTTGCCTACCCCGGTCGGTCCGACAAGCGCATAAATGCCGCCGCGATCGATAATGTCGGCTTCCGAACCAAGGGTCTGCAACGAGCGATCCGCACGCGCCTTGACCCATGCCAGGGCACGCGCCCGGTCGAGTTCCCGCGGCAGTTGCGCGAGCAGCTCTCTCGACAGGCTTGGCGAAAAACCGGCATCAAGCATCTGGCGGAGTATTTCAGTCTTGACCGGCTCCATCCGGGCTGACTCGCCCCACGTCGCTCCCGCAATATGCTGTTCGACCATTTTGCGCAAGGCGCGAATTTCCTCCATCACCTCGGACGACACGACCTCCGCCGGCGGCCGTTGCTGGGACGGTGGAGTCGTCACACGCTCAATTTGCGGTGCAGGACGCGGCGATAGCGGCGGCACGGCAGAGGCCACCGGCTTCAACGGTGGCGGCGCAAACTGCGGTGCACGGGACGCATCAGGCGCCGGGGCTGAAGACAATCTAACGGAGTAATCGCCCGGCTCGCGCGTCTCGTTCGTACGCTTGTTTTCCGGACGTGTCGGCACAATCATTTCCATATCACTGGCGGCCACCGCCATGATCTCAACCCCGCCGGGGATGGCACGGTTGGACAGGATGATGGCGTCTGGGCCAAGAAGTTCCTTAACCTTGCGCAAGGCATCCCGTGCCGTGGCCGCTATGAATTTTCTGACATTCATGTTCTACCCCCAATTATCGAGGTGACTTTAATTATTTTGTTTTCTGGCACTTCGCTATGGGCCAGCACTTTTAGTTGAGAGATTCCCCGCCGCAGGAAACGGGAAAGCAGGGAGCGCAGATTTCCCGACACCAACAAGACTGGCGGCATCCCTATTTCTTCCTGGCGCTGAACAGCAGTAGCGGTTTCGCGCAGCAATGTATCGGCCAGCCCCGGTTCGATGCTGGCGTTTTCGCCACCACCGGCAATCGCCTGCAGAAGGACGCGCTCGAGCTGCGGATCCAGCGACATGACCTGCATTTCATTTCCGGCCGGATACAGTTGCTGCACAATCGACCGGCCGAGCGCCATACGCACTTGCGACGTCAACACTTCGGCGTCCTGCGAACGGGGCGCCGTCTCGGCAATGGTTTCAATGATGGTCCGCATATCGCGAATGTGGACGCCTTCTTCGAGCAAGTTCTGGAGAATCTTCTGCAACACGCCGAGTTGCACGACTTTCGGCACCAGGTCTTCGACAAGCTTTGGCATCTCCTTGGCGAGATGATCGAGCAACGCTTGTGCTTCCTGACGCCCCAGCAATTCGGCCGAATGCGTCAATATCAAATGGTTCAGGTGCGTTGCCGTGACCGTACTGGCATCAACGACGGTGTAGCCAAACGCCTGCGCCTGCTCGCGCAACCCGGAATCGATCCAGATGGCCGGCAAGCCGAAGGCGGGATCCTTCGTCGCCGTACCAGGGAGCTGACCAGCGACGCGACCGGGGTTGATCGCAAGCAGGTTGCCGGGAAACGCTTCTCCGCGACCGATTTCGACGCCCTTCAGAAGAATCCTGTAGGCATTCGGTTTGAGCTCAAGGTTGTCCCGGATATGTACAGGCGAAACGAGGAACCCCACCTCCTGCGCGAATTTCTTCCGGATACCACGAATTCGCCGTAACAATTCGCCGTCCTGCGCCTTGTCGACAAGCGGAATCAAACGATAACCGACTTCCAGCCCGAGTACATCGACAGGCGCGACATCGGCCCACGTTGCCTCCACGGCTTCCTGCACCGCAGCCGGTGCAACAGTTACCGGCACGGGCTTGACCACCTTCTGCCGCCGCTCCAATTCCCAAGCCAGAGCACCGAGCGCGCCCGCCAGCACGAGAAAAACAAAATTCGGCATTCCCGGAATCAGGCCGAGCATTCCCACAATCGCAGCCGACAAGCCAAGCAGGCGCGAATTGTTGAACATCTGCACGATGAACTGCTGCGAAAGATTCTGGTTATCGCCGACGCGCGTCACCACCATGCCAGCCGCAATCGAAATGATCAGCGCAGGAATCTGCGCGACCAACCCGTCGCCGATGGTCAACAGCGTGTATGTTTTCGCCGCCGTGCCGATATCCAGACCATGCTGCAACATGCCGACAAATAGCCCGCCCACCACGTTGAGGAACATGATCAAAATGCCGGCGACGGCATCGCCCCGCACGAATTTCGAGGCACCGTCCATGGAGCCAAAAAAGTCGGCCTCTTCGGCAATAATCCCCCGTCTCTTCCGGGCCTCATCCTCCCCGATAAGCCCCGCATTCAGATCGGCGTCGATAGCCATTTGCTTACCGGGCATGGCATCCAGCGTAAAACGGGCCGCCACTTCCGCCACGCGGCCGGCGCCTTTGGTGACTACCGCAAAATTGATGATCACCAGAATAGTGAAGACAACGATACCGACAGCGTAATTGCCTCCAACCAGAAAGTGCCCAAACGCCTCAATCACCTGCCCTGCCGCCCCCGGACCCGTATGCCCTTCGAGCAAAACAACACGGGTCGAGGCAACGTTAAGCGACAGACGCAGCAATGTCGTCACCAGCAGCACAGTCGGAAAAACAGAAAAATCCAACGGCTTCGTCACATTGATGGCGACCAGCATGACAATGATCGAGATTGCGATATTGAACGTAAAAAAGAGATCCAGCAGAAACGGCGGAAGTGGCAACACCATCATCGAGAGGATCAGCAGGATCAGGATCGGACCTGCCAACTGCTGCAGCCCCCCCATCCGGCCGAACAACGACTTAAGCTGCATGCTCGCGCTAGCCATACGCCACCTCCACCTTCATGTCATCGGGAATGCTGATTTCCCGCGGGGGTATCGGATACTGCCCCCCTACCTTGCGCCAATTCGCGAGTTGATAGACATAGGCAAGGACTTCTGCCACTGCCGCGTAAAGCGAAGACGGAATCTCCTGATCGATATCCACATAACGGTGCAATGCCCGGGCCAATGGCGCCGCTTCGAGCATCGGGACGCCATGTGCGGCACCAATCTCCCGGATTTTCAGGGCGACATTTCCCATCCCTTTGGCCAGGACCTTCGGCGCCGGCATTCCGCTCTTGTACGCCAAGGCAACCGCAAAATGGGTAGGGTTGGTCACGATCACGTCCGCCGTCGGCACGGCGGCCATCATCCGACGACGCGCTGCCTCCCGCTGAAGCCTCCGGATACGACCTTTGACTTCGGGATTCCCTTCCATTTCCTTGCTTTCCTGCCTGACTTCTTCCTTGGTCATTTTTAGCTTGTTGTGGAATTGCCATAGCTGGAACGGCACGTCGGTCGCCACGATGACCAGCATTGCGAGGACAATCATTAGAAAACTGAAGTTGATCAAATGTCCCGCCGAATACAGGCCAGCATCAATGGTCTGACTGGAAAGAGCCACGATATCGTTCCGCTCGCTCCACAGAACCCAGACGGCAACACCACCGACCAGCAACGACTTCGCCACAGCCTTGAAGAGCTCCGCCAAGCCACTCCAGGAAACCATACGTGACAGGCCACTCATCGGGTTCATGCGCGCGATATCCGGAGTCAGCGCTTTCAATGTGAAATTCCAGCTTCCCAGGAAAAAAGGGGATATCAGGGCGGCGACCACAAGCGCCGCCAGGAACGGCGCAAACGAAATCAACGTATCAAACGAAATATCGGCAAGACGAATCAGAATGAAGTGAGGATCACGAAGCTGTGCCTCCTCGAACGACAGGCCACGCCTGAGAACGGCAGACACACGTTCGATCATCCAAGCCCCCATCAGCCAAAATGCCATTGCGGAGACGAACAAGATCAGGAAAGCGCCGATCTCGCGCGACCTCGGCACCTGCCCCTCTTCGCGCGCCTGCTGGAGGCGCCTCGATGACGCAGGTTCCGTTTTTTCGAGATCGCTGTCTTCAGCCATATCCGCTTCCGGTTAATCTCGGCGAATTATATAAAATATCTTTAAAAAAGAAAGCAGTATGGCGTTTTATTTACACAAACTCTTAGAAGCGCATTAGTACCCCCAAAGAAAGTGCAAAAAAAACAGGGGGCCAAAGCCCCCTGCACACGTAACAATGAAAAAAGCAGATCAGACGGACAACTCGAAAGCCTTGGCGTGGCGGAGCCCCAACTCCTTATCGATATGGGCATTCAAATCCGTCAGCAACTCCTTCATATCCAGAATCAGGACAATTTGCCCATTGGACAGTGTCGTCACCCCGGCAACTCCTCGCGGACGGAAATCGTCGAGCGACTTAATCACCGCATCATCGCGCCCGGCGAAGCTGTCGACAGAGAGAATGAAGCTGCGCTCGGCCGTCTGCATCAAAACGCCGTACTCCGGCGTCTGCAACTGCGGCCAGCCGAGCAAACGCGATAGCGCGACAACCGGCAGGACTTCGCCGCGCACAACGAGCGTTTCCTTGCCTGCCACCTCCTGCATCTTGCCTTTTTCGATCGGGAGAATTTCACGCACCATCGAGAGCGGAAGAGCAAACGGCTGATCCCCGAGCAACACGAGCAGCACGGGCAAAATCGCCAAAGTCAGCGGCAGAGAAATAATGAAAACGGACCCTTTGCCCGGCTCGGAGCGAATATCCACCGACCCGCTGAGTTTCTGGATGTTCGTTTTAACGACATCCATCCCGACACCGCGCCCGGACACCGGCGACGCCTGCGTCATCGTCGAAAAACCGGGCAGGAAAATCAGATTCAGACTCTGACGATCGTCGAGCGTATTGGCTTCTTCTTCCTTGATCAGCCCTTTCTCAACGGCCTTGGCGCGAATTCTTTCCGGACTCATGCCACGCCCATCGTCGGCAATGATCAGGAGGATGTGATCCCCCTCCTGACGAGCCTCAAGACGAACGATGCTCTTTGGCGGCTTACCTGCGGCAATACGCTCCTCCGGCGATTCGACACCATGATCAACCGCATTCCGGATGAGGTGCACCAGAGGATCGGCGAGATCCTCGATCATCGTCTTATCGACTTCGGTTTCTTCACCGACGAGGGCAAGCTCGACATCCTTGCCCAACTGCCGGGCCAAATCGCGCGCAATCCGAGGATATTTCTGGAACAGCCGTCCAATCGGCTGCATGCGGGTCTTCATCACCGAATTTTGCAGATCCGAAACCAGAAGATCCAACTGACTTACCGCCTGATCAAGGGCATGCAGCGTGTCCGCATCATTGCGCCCAGCCAAAATGTCGGCGCGAAGGCTTGTCAGGCGATTCTTGGTCAGACCAATCTCGCCTGACAAATTCAGGACCTGATCGAGACGAGCCGTATCAACGCGAATCGTCGATTCACGACCGGCCGCCGCTTTATCTTCCGTCCGCCGCCCGGAAGTGGCACCTGTTGCCACCGCACCGGGCTTGTCACTCGCCCGCCGCCCTTCGGGAGGGAAATGCGGAGCCACCACCACGGGAGCCTGAACAGCGATGTCTTTACCTCCCGCCTCGTCTTTTTCCACCACGGCATTCGGGCGAGAAACCACCTGTTCTGCCTCAAGGCCCGCCACAGCGGCATGCAAAGCCCGCCAGTCAGGCTCTGACGATTCCGTCGGTGACGAAGAAGGACCGGAAGCGCAATCTTCCGCCCCCCCCCCGGCGACAGGCGCCTGAACGAATTCAGCCCCCACGTCCAAGTCATCAGCACCGCCTTCCCCGTTGAGCGCCGCATTTAACGCCGAAATGACCTCATGAGGGGCCGGACGGGGCTGCACGGCCTGCCCAAGTTCGCTGAACATCACGCGAACTCCTTGCGTCGCCGCCATGATCGTATCCATCAACTCGGGCGTCAGGCACATCTCGCTGTTTCTCAACCTGTCGAAGAGGTTCTCGGTCAGATGGCAAAGCGTGACAAGCTCGGCCGCATTCAAGAACCCCGCGCCCCCCTTGATGGTGTGAAACCCCCGAAAAATATCATTGAGCAGACGGTGGTCGCCAGGGTCTTTTTCCAAGTCAACAAGCTTGTTATCGACATCTGAGAGAAGGTCGTTTGCCTCTTGCAGGAAATCCTGCAGGAGATCCTCCATTCCGGAAAAATCACTCATGTTGAAACTCCTAGAATCCCAGACTATCGAGCAAATCATCGACCTGCTGCTGACTTACAACGACATCCGAACGCCCATCGGCGTTAATAACAGGTCCGTTAAGCAGGGAATTGACAGATTCTGTGCGCCGTTCACCGGGCATCGTTTGAATAAGGATATTCATGAGTTGCGACTCAAGATCATGCGCCAGCGAGACTACCTTCTTGATCACCTGCCCTGTCAAATCCTGAAAATCCTGCGCCATCATGATTTCCATCAGTTGCGTCTTGGTTTCCGTAGTCCGCTGCGGCACGGAATATTTGAGGAATTCACGCGTCTCGACTGCCAGCAACTTGAATTCATCGACGCTCATACGATTGGCGAAAAGGGCATCCCACTTTCCACCCAACAGGGCTGCATCTTGCTCAATCTGATCCTGCAGGGGATTGGCAACATCTGTCGCATTCAACACCTTGCACGCCGCCTGCTCGGTGAGATTCGAGATATACGCCAACCGATCCCTGGCATCGGGGATAGCGCTGACCGTCTTCTCAATCAGCTTGTCGTAACCCAGTGCGGAGAGGGTGTCATGCAACTGCCTCGCCATTTGTCCAACCTGCTGGAAGACCTTTTCCTGGACGGGCCAATCCTCGGCCAACTCCGACGCACCGCCCCCGCTGCCAAACGAGTCCCCCCCCGTCCCTGTCGATCGGCTGTCTATTTCACCGACGATGGAATCGAACAGGCTCTGCAACTCCTGCGAATCCTCAACAAGGGCATCACTCTCTCGCGCCTGTTGCATGAGCGACGACTTTACTGGCGCCGGCTGAACAGGATGAAACCCGGCACCGGCCGCAATGCTTTCAAATAGCGCTTCGAGCTCGCTTGAGTCACCAGATGAATTAATGTCACTCATCTCAGCCACCCATCTTGTCGAAAATCTTCTGAAGCTTTTCGGACAACGTCGCCGCAGTAAAAGGCTTGACGATATAGCCACTTGCTCCAGCTTGCGCGGCGGCGATGATATTTTCCTTCTTGGCTTCTGCCGTAATCATCAGCACAGGCAGATGAGCAAGCGCAGGAGTAGAACGGATCGTTTGCAACAGCTGCAATCCGTCCATATTCGGCATATTCCAGTCCGTTACGACAAACTCGAAGCCGCCAGCCTGCAGCTTTTGCAAGGCAATCGCTCCGTCCTCGGCCTCATCAACATTCGTGAAACCAAGTTCCTTGAGGAGATTCCGGACGATGCGGCGCATCGTCGAAAAATCGTCAACCACCAGAATTCTCAACTTCGGATCAGCCATTCAATCACTCCTGATTTCTTCTTATCGCTCAAGCATCGGGCGGAGTGTCTCAGCCAGACCTTCAGCATCAAATTTCGCAACATAGGCGTCCACGCCCACAGCCTGCCCCATCGCCCGGTTGGCCTCGGATGATAGCGACGAGTGCATCACGACGGGAATTCCATCGAAACGGGAGTCGGACTTGATGTGCTTGGTCAGCACGTAGCCATCCATTTCGGGCATTTCGGCATCCACAAGAATGAGCCGTATGTCATTACGCAGCGGGGAATTCGTTTGCTTGGCATGTGCTGCAAGCCCTTGAAGGCGGCCCAAAGCCTCGACACCGTTCGTCGCATGTTTATGCTTGACGCCGAGTTTGTCGAAGACTTCGGCAATTTTCCGACGAGCCACAACCGAATCATCGACGAAAAAGACGCCTGTATCCTCTGCCACCTGAGCCGGAGGAATATCGACAATGATCGCCTCGCCAAACGCATTGGCAAGTATCTGTTCGACGTCGAGCAGCGAAACCAGCGTGCCGTTGTCCAACTCCGTAATTGCCGTAATCAGGCCTTGATTCGAGGAAAGCACACTCTCAGGCGCCCGGACCTTTTCCCAATCAACCCGGATAATGCGGTCCACCTCATGCACAAGAAACCCCAACGTGCGTTTGGAGTACTCAGCCACCATCATCGTTTTGCCTGGCTCCTTGGGCGGATCCTGTAAGTCAAGAAAGCTGACGAGGGAGAGAACGGGAATGACATTCCCGCGCAGCGACACCAGTCCCTCAACACCATGGGGCATATTCGGTGTCTTGGTGATGTGCGGAGCCTTACCAACCTCACGCACTTTGAACACGTTGATTCCGAAGGTTTCTCGGGTCCCCAGCGAAAAAAGGAGTATCTCCATTTTATTGGACCCGGCAAGACGCGTTCGTGCATCAACGCTATCGAGCAGACTGTTGTTTTCCACCAAATTCGTTGCCATCGTCTTGCTCCACACCGACTATTGTTTTTGCTCGGAAATCGACAGGCGCTCACCGCCCGTCAAAAGACGCGTCAGCACCTCCGATAGCTTTTGCGGTTCGAACTTTGGAACATATTCATCCACGCCAACCGACTTACCCAAATGCTGATTGGACATCCCAGAGAGTGACGAATGCATAATAACAGGGACCCCCGCAAAGCGTGGATCTGACTTGATCTTCTTGGTCAGGATATAGCCATCCATCTCCGGCATTTCGATATCAGTAAGCACGAGGCTGACAAAATCCGTCACCTGCTGCCCAGAGGCCTGTGCATAACCGGCAATTTTTTCCAATTCCTTCCAAGCATCGCGGCCATTGATCGCCTCGATGTATTTCACTCTCATCGCCTCAAGCGTTCGCTGTATTTGCTTACGTGCGACAACAGAATCATCCGCAAAGAACACCGTTAACGACTGATTATTCAGAGGCTTGATACTTCGATAAACGATCTCTTCGTCGTAGCTTGTCGTTTCCGACAACACCTTTTCGACATCCATCATCATCACGAGGCGGCCATCCTGCAGCTCCGTCACCGCAGTGACCAACCCGCCCATTTCGGCCATCAGCATCTCCGGGGGAACTCTCATTTGACTCCAGTCGAGCCGGAGAATGGTATCGACCCCCTCAACCAGAAAACCCTGCGTATGCCCGGCATACTCCGTGACGATCATGATCGATCTTGGTGTCTCGGTATTTACACCAGCATATCGCGCCAGATCGACCACTGGAACCAAAGCGCCACGCAGACTCACCATCCCCTCTACTGACGGAGGCATTTCTGGCGCGGCCGTAATTGGCGGAGTTCGCATCACTTCACGAACCTTGAAAACATTGATGCCGAAAGTCTCCCGCCGTCCAGTTGCCGAGTTGACACCCAGAGTAAAAAGCAAGATCTCTAACTTGTTGGTTCCGGCGAGTTTCGTACGCGCATCAATACTTTTTAGCAACTCTGACATGCCTGCTCCCTTGGAAAACCCCTTTATTATCCTGCGAAGGGCATCTTAATCGAACAATCCCTATTTCACCAGAACCCGATACCCCTCACATCGACATCCGCATTTTTGCTCCCGACCCGATTAGCCGAACGCTCGACCAACGCACGCAAATTTGCGAAAGAGGAAAATTCGTCAGGCACACCGCCCCAAAGCAGACGCAACCCGTTTTGAAAGATCCCCTAGAGGCACCACATCCTCCACCGCTCCGATCATCGCCGCCTCGCGGGGCATCCCGTAAACGACACAGGATGCTTCATCCTGACCAAATGTTCTTGCGCCAGACTGACGCATGCGCAACAGACCATGCGCCCCATCCTTACCCATGCCGGTCATGATCACGCCGATGGCGTTATGCCTGACAACATCGGCGGCTGAATCAAACAGAACGTCAACCGACGGACGGTGCCGATTTACCGGCGGCGTCTTGCACAATTCAATAGCATATCCCGCCGGGCTTCGCCTGATCTTCATGTGCGAATGCCCCGGAGCAATGTATACCGTGCCGGATTCCACCGATTCGCCGCCTTGGGCTTCGATCACACGGGGCAGGCAAAGACCATCGAGACGTGCGGCAAACGACCCCGTGAATGTTTCGGGCATATGCTGGACGATGAGTATGGGCGGATAGTTGGCGGGAACGCCCAACAGGAACGTCTTGACGGCCTCAGTCCCCCCCGTCGACGCACCAATAAAAATGATTTTGCCGCCATTCGTCGCCGGACGAATGAAAGACGCCTTGTCCATATCAGCGCCCCCGGGCCACGGGTGCATACACCGTCTTCCCAAGTGAACGGAATAAATCCGCCGCATGCAGAAAGCTCTCCGAGTGACCGGCAAAAAGCAACCCATCCTCACTCATCAGCGGCGCAAACCGCTTGAGTATCTTGTGCTGCGTCGGTTTATCGAAATAAATCATAACGTTCCGGCAAAACAAAGCGTCAATCGGCCCTCGCACAAACCAACTCGCCTCCAGCAGATTGAGGCGCTGGAAGGTCACCAATCGACGTAACTCCGGACGAACGGCAAACACTCCATCCGGCCCTGCACCGCTCCGCACAAAAAAACGGCTCAATCGCTCAGGCGACAATTTGTCGATCCGCTCTTTCGAATAAACACCCTTCGCGGCGGTTGCCAGGACATTGGTATCAAGGTCGGTGGCTACAATGGTCACTGGCGGCGTAAAGGTGTTAAACGCCTCCACGGCCGTCATGGCGATACTGTAAGGCTCCTCGCCGGTTGACGAGGCACAACACCAGATTTTGATCGATGGTCGCCCCTGCATTTTCTTCAGGTGGTCCGCAAGAATCGGGAAATGATGAGGCTCACGAAAAAAAGACGTTAGATTGGTCGTCAGCGAATTGACGAACTTTTCCCATTCACTTTTATCTCCGCGCTCAAGCAAGGCGAGGTATTCGCCAAACGAACGCTTGCCAGTTTCGCGCAGCCGACGAGCCAGACGGCTATACACCATGTCCTGCTTGGCAACCGAGAGCGAGATTCCTGCATGCTCGTAAATCAATTTACGCACGCGCTCGAAATCCGCCATCGTAAAGACGAACTCCCGATCAGAACCTTCCCGGCCCCCCGCAGCCTTGTCCGAGAGGGCAGACAGCGTTGAAAGCGGTTTACGCTCGATCACACATCACCTCCATATCCTGCATACACAGGGGAACAACCAGCTTGAAAACAGACTGCCAATTCTTCAGCCCGCTACGGTTTGCCTTGCACCGCGGACGAAAACATATCCCCGGCCTCGACGTCGCCGCCGACATCCAGCGTGGCATTGCCATCCTCCTGCAGCAGCGCCTCTTCAGTTCGTTTGTTCAGCACAACAATATTGATGCGGCGATTCGCCGGACTCAGAGGATCGTTTCGATCAAAAAGCACGGTTGACGCCAGACCAACCACACGCAGCACCTTGTTTTCATCCATCCCCCCTGCAATCATCTCGCGGCGCGATGTATTTGCCCGATTGGCAGAGAGCTCCCAGTTGGAGAAACCCTTCTCCCCCCCGGCAAACTGGGCTGCGTCGGTGTGCCCCGAAAAACTCACCTTGTTCGGAACCTCATTCAACGCTTTTCCGATTTCACGAAGAATCAGCCTTGAATAAGGCTTGAGTTCCGCACTGCTCGTATCGAACATCGGGCGGTTCTTTTCATCAATAATCTGGATTCGCAAACCTTCGGAGGTCACATCCAGCAGCAACTGGTTCCGGAACTGTTTGAGCGCTGGATTAAGCTCGATGAGCTTCTCGATATTCTGCTTAAGCAGTCCAAGAGCCGCCCGCTCACGCCGTTCGAATTCCTTGCGCACCTCTCCGGAACTGGATTCTCGAAGGGGCGGGCTTTTTTTCTTTGACGGGACATCTCCATCCTTGACCTGACCAGCGCTGCTCGTAAGGTCCTTCCCCCCCCCTTTCAGGACACTCGTTGCGTCACCAGCCCCGGAACCGCCCTGCATGCCAACCTTGAGCGGATTTTGAAAATAATCGGCAATACCCTTCAGATCGCCGTTCGCCGTTGAACCCAACAACCACATCAGCAGAAAAAACGCCATCATTGCCGTTACAAAATCGGCATAGGCGATCTTCCAGGCGCCACCATGGTGGCCGCCCGCGACTTTCTTGATGCGCTTGACGACGATAGGGCGAACTTCTTCGCTCACTCAAACTCTCCTTGGCGACTCAAACGGTCATTTCCCCTTGCGTGACTTAAGCTCTTCCTCAAGCTCAGCAAATGTCGGCCTGTCGTTGGAAAAGAGAACCTTGCGCCCGAACTCGACCGCCACCTGAGGCGCATACCCCGACATCGACGCCAGCAAAACAACCTTGATCACTTGGTAAATCTTTGAGCCCTCATGGGCCTTCTGCTCCAGCAGCGACGCAATCGGCGAAATAAAGCCATAGGAGATCAGAATACCGAGAAAGGTCCCGACCAGCGCGCCGCCGATCATTTTCCCGAGAACAGCCGGCGGCTCGCCCACCGACCCCATGACGTTAACCACCCCCATAACAGCCACTACGATACCGAAGGCCGGCGTAGCGTCCCCTGTTTTAGCCATGACATGCCCAGGGACCTCCACTTCGTGATGATGTGTCTCGATCTCAATGTCCATCAGATTTTCGATCTCCAAGGCATTGAGATTGCCCCCCACCATCATGCGGAGATAATCGGTAATGAACTCCATCACATGATGATCATGCGAAATTGACGGGTACTTGCTGAAGATCGGACTGTCGTGGGGATTTTCCACGTCGTTCTCAATCGACATCAAACCTTCCTTGCGCACTTTCGAGAGGACTTCGAAGAGCATCGCAAGCAAATCAACATAGAGCGCTCGGTTGTACTTGGACCCCTTGAAAATACTGGGAAGGGCGCCAACGGTAGCTTTGATGACCTTGATATCGTTGCCGGCGATGAACCCGCCGACAGTCAACCCGACGATAGCCACGTACTCGAGCGGCACCCAAAGTGCAGCCAGGCTACCGTGCACCGAATAGGTTCCGACCGACGCGGCCAGCACGATGACATAGCCAATGATTAGAAACATTAGACTCCTCCACGACGCACCGGACGAGGCGCATTTATCCAGCCGAGATTACGCGACTATTGTAACGGGATGGTACGCGCCGGCAAACTCAAACAGGTAGTATGCACAACGTCGACATGAATCCCTTGCACTTCGTGTGCAGGACAAACTTCCCGAGCCGCCAATACACTTCAATCGTATAAAATCACGCAAACAGCACAGTCGCACTTACACCATGAACTACTGCACCAAATGCGGCGCCCAGGTAGAACTCCGCATCCCCGACGGCGACAATCACTTGCGTCATGTTTGCCAGCGCTGTGGCGAAATCCACTACATGAATCCGAAACTGGTCATCGGCTGCATTGCCGAATGGAACGGCGAAATCCTGCTTTGCCGCCGAGCCATTGAACCTCGCTACGGATACTGGACGCTTCCAGCCGGCTTCATGGAAAACGGCGAATCAACAACCGAAGCAGCCTTGCGCGAAACACTTGAGGAAGCTTGCGCGATTGTTGAGATTGACGACCTTTTCTCGTTAATCAACGTTCCGCACATCAACCAGGTCCATCTTTTCTACCGTGGACAGCTAAAAACACCGGACTTCGGAGCCGGCGAGGAAAGCCTCGAAACACTTCTCTTCCCCGAAGAGGGGATTCCTTGGAAAGACCTGGCCTTCAGGACAGTCTCGCTGTGTCTTCGCGACTATTTTTCCGATCGCCGGCGCGGCCGGTTCTCCTTCCATGAGAGATCGCTTACACCAACTTCGTCAATCTAAATCCCAGCCCACACAAGGGGGCAAAAAAAAACCTCGCGTAACGGCGAGGTTTTTTTTGCGAAACCAAGGATTACTTCAGCTTGGTTTCCTTGTAAGCCACGTGCTTACGTACTACCGGATCATATTTCTTGATTTCCATCTTTTCCGGCATCGTTTTTTTGTTTTTTGTTGTTGTATAAAAGTGCCCTGTTCCGGCGGTCGATTCCAGCTTGATCTTTTCACGCATGACTAGGATTCCTTATCAGATCTCGCCGCGCACACGCAAATCTGCGAGAACAGCGTCGATACCCTTCTTGTCGATAATACGCAGACCAGCATTGGAAACGCGCAGGCGCACCCAGTGGTTCTCGCTCTCAACCCAGAAACGGCGGTACTGCAGGTTCGGGAGGAAGCGGCGCTTCGTTTTGTTGTTGGCGTGGGAAACATTGTTCCCGACCATCGGGGCTTTGCCCGTAACTTGGCAGACACGTGCCATGATCGTTGCTCCAATCAATCTTGGGGGAGAAAGGCGGCGATTTTATCCCAAACACTGCAAACAATTCAAGCGATTTTGGATACTGCCGCCACAATTCCGCTCTCATCACTTCCCACTCATGCGAACTTATTCCGTTTACAAATTGTTTGTGGCGCGAAGACGAGCCGCAGAAAGTGCTGTAGCACGGCAAGGCTACGCCAACAAAGTCACGGGCGATTCAGAAATGGGATTATCCGTTCTGCTACAGCAAACCACGCTCAGCAAAAGAAAGGGGCGTATGCTGCCCTGCCACAATAAAATGATCAAGCACCCGCACATCGACGAGCGCCAGCGCCTTCTTGAGTTCGCGAGTCAACGCCTCGTCAGCAGCGGAGGGTTCGCATACACCGGATGGATGGTTATGGGCAAACACAACGGCCGCCGCATTATGCGTCAATGCTTTTTTCACGACCTCGCGCGGGTAGACACTCGTTTGCGACAACGAGCCACAAAACAGTTCCTCTGAAGCGATCAGCTGATTTTGCGTATTCACCCAGAGCGCAAAAAACACTTCATGCGACAACCCGGAGAGATGCAACCGCAAATAGTCGCGCACAACGGTCGGCGACGAGAAGGCATCCGCTCCTTTCATTGTTTCGGCGAGCGCACGCCGCGACATTTCCAGAACGGCTTGCAATTGGGTGAATTTCGCCGGCCCCATCCCGGGAATCGCGGAAAACTCGGCTTCACCGGCCGCAAACAGGCGATTCAATCCCCCGAAGTGCCGCAACAAGTCGCGCGCCAAATCAACCGCACTCTTCCCCTTGATGCCAACGCGCAGAAAAATTGCCAGCAACTCCGCGTCCGAAAGCGTCGCCGCCCCTTGCGCCAACAGTCGCTCGCGCGGCCGTTCCCCGACCGGCCAGTCTGTAATAGCCATACGTTTTCTCGGTTAGAATTAATCCAATTTGCTCGCACCACATTCTAACCAAGCATTTGGAATAATTCACATGGAATTATCAGGAAAACGCATTGCCTTGGGCGTAACCGGCGGAATCGCCGCCTACAAGGCCGCCGACCTGGTTCGTCAATTGATCAAACAAGGCGCCAGTGTGCAAGTGGCAATGACCGAATCCGCGACTCGCTTTGTCACGCCGATCACCTTCCAGGCACTTTCCGGAAATTCCGTTTTTGTCGACCAATGGGATCAGCGCATTTCCAATAACATGGCGCATATCCAGTTCTCGCGGGAAGCCGATGCCCTGCTCATCGCCCCTGCCTCCGCCAACTTTATTGCCAAGGTCGCCCATGGCATCGCTGACGACCTGCTGAGCACGCTAACGCTCGCCCGGACCTGCCCGCTATTGGTCGCACCAGCCATGAACATGCAAATGTGGGAAAACCCCGCGACCCAACGGAATGTCGCGACGCTGCGCGGTGACGGGATCACCCTGCTTGGCCCAGCGCGCGGCGAGCAAGCCTGTGGCGACCATGGCTATGGCCGCATGCTTGAACCGGGAGAAATCGTTGAAGACATGATCGCATTCTTCCAGCCCAAACGCCTGAAGGGAAAGAAGGTGCTGATCACCGCCGGACCCACCTTCGAGGCCATCGACCCGGTACGCGGCATCACCAACCTGTCATCCGGGAAAATGGGATTCGCGATTGCCAAAGCGGCGCGCGAGGCCGGCGCCTGCGTAACTCTTCTTTGTGGCCCTGTAAGCCAACTGACGCCACGCGGCGTCAAGCGGATCGACGTCACCAGCGCGCTTGAAATGCACGCCACCGCGCTCGGACTCGCACCGTCGCAAGACGTATTCATCGGCGTCGCTGCCGTCGCCGATTACCGCCCCAAAACGGTCGCCAAGAACAAGGTGAAGAAAGACGGCAATGCGCCGTTACCAATCGAACTCGTGCAAAACCCGGACATCCTCGCTGAAGTCGCCGCCCTGCCGACGCCGCCTCTGTGTGTTGGCTTTTCCGCAGAAAGCGAGAAACTCGCCGAGCACGCCCAAAAGAAGCGTCTCGCCAAGAAAATCCCGCTCATCGTCGGCAATCTGGTTCAGGACGGATTCGGCGGGGATACCAACACCATGATTTTCTTCGACGACCATGGCGAAACCCCGTTGCCTCCCGGCCGCAAGATCGACCTGGCTCGTTTGCTCGTCGAACGCATCGCCCAGTTGCTTGGCCAACGCTGATCCGCAAAACCAACCAAAGCTCACAAACCATGCACCGCATCGACGTCCGCATCATCGACCCACGCCTGAAAGACAATCCGCCGCATTACGCCACCCCGGGCTCTGCCGGCCTCGACTTGCGCGCCTGTCTTGAAGGCCCGATAACCATCCACCCCGGCGAAACCCTGCTGATCCCGACGGGCCTGGCCATTCACCTGGCCGACCCCGGTCTGGCGGCAATGATCCTGCCAAGATCGGGACTTGGGCACAAACACGGTATCGTTCTGGGCAACCTCGTCGGATTGATCGACTCCGACTACCAAGGTGAAATCATGGTCTCGATCTGGAACCGCGGCAAAGCGAGCTTCGCCATCAACCCACTCGACCGGATCGCCCAGCTCGTTGTCGTGCCAGTGCTGCAGGTCGCCTTCAACATCGTTGATGAATTCGATGCCAGCACCCGCGGCGACGGTGGTTTTGGCAGCACTGGCAAGTCCTGACCAGCGGGATCACACCCGCAGGGCAACCGGAATCAGACCGCGCAAGGCGTTTCCGAGATACAGCAGGGAGGCCGCCAGCAAGTCCTCGCGCCGCAACACCTGCTCGACGGCACGGCCGGATTCAAGCAACTGCCGGCGCAATACGCCGGGGAGCAAACCGCACGCGAGCGGCGGCGTCAGCAACCGCCCGTCGCGCTCGACAAAAACATTGCTGCGCGCGCCTTCACATACTTCGCCACGGGTATTGAAGAAGATCGCGTCGAACACATCGGGTTGGGCCGCCAGCCTTTTCAGAACCCGGTCGTATCGCCCCCGTGCTGTCGTCTTGTGGCGCAACAGGTACTCGTCGCTTCCTAAAGCTTCGTCGGCCAATACCGCATACTTTGGCGCGTAATCGTCAACCATGGCGGAGGAGGTAATCTGCCACCGACCGGAATGAGCCAACGTCAAACGGACGCGGCACACTTCGTCACTATGCGCAACCGCATGCTCAATCAGCGCCTCCCGAATGTGCGCCATGTCGCACGCAAAGCCTAACGCCTGCGACGACGCCCGCAACCGGTCGAGATGAAACGCTAGCAACGGATACCCTCCCTCTTCCAAACGCAGGGTTTCGATCAGCTCGAAGCCGGGATCGAAACCTGCTAGAAAACGGGCTTTCAGCAGACATTCGGCATATTCGCGCTCCGCCTCGGCGTCGATGACGATACCGCTCCCGACTCCCAGCGTACCGGTTCCATCTGCCGCCAAATCCAGCGTACGGATCGCCACATTGAAACGGCAATCGCCTCCAGGAGCCACCCACCCGAGCGAACCTGTATAGAAACCGCGCGGCGCATCCTCCAGTTCGCCGATTCGCTGCATGGCGCGAATCTTTGGCGCCCCCGTGATCGATCCGCACGGAAACAGCGCCCGGAAAAGATCGAACAGGCCCACATCGTGAATCTCCGCGGCAATCGTCGATACCATTTGCCACAAGGTCGGATAGGCCTCTGCCTCACACAACGCCTCAACCCTGACCTTTCCCGCCTCAGCGAGGCGCCCGAGATCGTTGCGCAGCAAATCGACGATCATGACATTTTCGGCGCGCTCCTTGGCCGAAGCGAGGAGGGTTTGCCGTTGTTCGCTGTCCGCCTGTGGCGTAGCCCCTCGTGGAGCCGTGCCTTTCATCGGCCGGGTAACGACGCGCGCGCCACAACGCTCGAAAAAAAGTTCCGGCGACAAGGAAATCAGCGTTGCCTCCGGCGTCGAAACAAACCCGCCATAGCGAACCGGCTGACATTTACGCAGCGCCGCATAGAGTGCCAGCGGGTGACCGTAATGCCGAAAGGCGACCGGGAACGTCAGATTGATCTGATAACAATCGCCCTCGGTTATCCAGCGCCGGATCTGCCCGACCTTCTCCGCATAGGCTCGCACCTCGGCCGAGGGACGAAGCTCGGCGACCCCCGCGACACGCTCCGCCTCAGACATGCAGGCCAGACGCGACGCCAACAAAGCCTCAACGCCTCCGGCATCAAGACATTGCGCCTGCCCGAACACCCACGCGCGAAGCAACGGATCGTGAGTACGGCCGGGCGGCGCGTGGGCGGCCTTTGGCTCAAACAACGCCCCCAACTCATAACTCGCCGCCAGCGCCACCCACTCGCCATTGGCCGAAACCGCTTCAATGGCATCGAACACCTCTGCGAGATCATGGCAATTTGGCTGCCTGCCGCCAAAACTCAACGTTCGACGATAATCCGACAGCAGCACCGCACCGCCATCGTCACCGTCAAACACCACAAAATGGCCTGCGTCCGCCGCCATCGCGAGCTCGCTGGACAAACCTACTTTCGCTTGAAAAAGAATTCAAAGACCTGATCGATTTCAGCCGTCACCAGCAATTCGTTACCCGTCTGCTTGGCAAAAGCCTGGAAATCCTTCGCCGAATTGGCATCAGTCGCCAAAACACGCAACACTTGCCCGGAAGTCATCTCCGACAAAGCCTTCTTGGTTCGCAAAATGGGTAGCGGACAATTAAGCCCCTTGACGTCGAGTTCGCGATCAAACTGCATGAGCCAACACCTGCTGGACAAAATGGGAAAAGCGCATTTTAACCGCCATTCCTCTTCATCTTCTCTTCTTCGGCCTGCAGCTTGCGCAGCTCACGCAGGCGCGCGTCGACCGCCGATTGCTCGTAAAAATTGCCATCGGCTGATTGCTGCGCAAATTGCAGTTGCTCGACGGCTTGGCCGAGTTGGCCTTGCAACAGATAATGCTCGGCCTGCGCGCTGTGCTGCTGCAAACGCTTGCCAAGCGCCGCATACGTTTTTGCTTGCAGGCCAAAAAGTTTGTAATCCGATCGATCCGCCCGGATTTGTGCATCGAGGAAAGACAACGCCTGGTCAAACAAGCGCGCCGCATACAATGACTCGGCATACCCATAGACCAGTGCCTTGGCCTCTGGAAAGCGCTGCAGTGCTTCCCGGAAAACGCGCTGCGCTCCGGCATGATCCCCGGATGCCGTGTTGATTGCAGCACCAAGACCATACGCCAGGGGAGACGAGAGTTTTAGCGTCTCCAACTGCTCATACGCACGTTGCGCGCCCGCCACGTCGCGCGCGCTCAATAACGCCAGCGCGAGGCCATAATGAGCAGCGGCCACGGAGCCGTATTTTTTTTCCCGCAACTGATTCTGAAACTCCGACACAGCGTCTTTTGGCGTCAACGCTTGTACCCGCAGCTTCACCCGCAGGAGATGGAAATCGTCGCTGCTCACCACCTGCCGGTAAGGCGACTCCTGCGCCCGATTCTGCATGTCGGAAATGCGTTCGACCGTGAGTGGATGCGAGCGCAGATAAACAGGTGCATTGTTCTCATAAAGACGGGTGTTCTTTTGCAAACGCTCGAAAAAATCGCCCAGGCTGCGCGCATCAAAACCAGCCTTTTCAAGCGTCTGAAACCCCATGCGATCAGCCTCACGCTCAAAATCGCGGGTGTAGGCAAGCTGCGCCTGTACCATCCCAGCCTGCGCCGATGTAACGGCCGCCGCGGCCGCCGATGAGTTCGAGCGGGCCACAAGAATCCCGGCCGCCATGGCAATCAGCGCCGGAATGGTGTTCTGCTTCTCCTTCGCGATCTGGCGTGCCAAGTGGTTCTGCGTCACATGGGCAATTTCGTGTGCAATGACGCCCGCCAACTCCGATTCCGTCTGCGCCGCCAGCAAAGTACCGGTATTAATTCCAATAAAACCGCCAAACATGGCGAACGCGTTGATCGTATTATCGCGAATCGCGAAAAAATGGAAATCCCCGGTCGGATTCGCACTGGCACTGACCAGACGGCGCCCGATTCTGGTCAGATAATCGTTGATTTCCGGGTCATCGACATAAGACGGCTCACGCAGACGAATCTCATTCATGATGTTTTCGCCGATCCGGCGTTCGATCTGTGGCGACAACTCCGCCCGCGCCGACTCACCCAGATCGGGAAGGTCGTCCGCGTAAGCGCTTGATCCGATCAGAAAAAAAGACGCCGTCAACAGAGAACAAAAACGCGAAACTGGCGATTTCGTGCACATGATTATCTGAATAAGCCTAATGGCGAAACGCCACATAGTAACGCTCTTGGCGTTTAATTCTGTATCGGGATGTTTCCAATTCAGAGCAGAAAACAGCCGAAAAAAAACCCGCCTTAGGCGGGTTTCTTCCTACACGCTAATTATTATTAGGCGCGTGCGATATTCGAAGCTTGCTTACCCTTCGGTCCCTGAGTCACGTCAAACGAGACTTTTTCGCCCTCTTTGAGGGTCTTGAATCCGCTCATGGTAATTGCCGAAAAATGCGCAAAGAGGTCTTCACTGCCATCGTCCGGAGTAATGAAACCGAAACCTTTGGCGTCGTTAAACCACTTAACAGTACCTGTTGCCATATTGCTACATCCTTAAAATAGACAAGATCCGGGCGGGGCCCGACTTTCATGCCTCCAGCCAAGATTGACCATGAACAAGAGGCATGGCGACTTTTTACGCCAGTTCCCGCGGATGCGTCAAGCATTTTCACGAAGCCGCCTGCGACTGTGTTTTGGTGTGTAAAAAAAGCCACAAATTCACTGGCAACGAGAGACTCACGCCGATCGTATAGAATTGTGGGAACGCCCTTGCGCCAAGACTTACCAGACTAGACCCATGACGACGAAACATCAGGAAAACCAGGTTCTGGAGGCCAGTCACACCAAAGTGACGCCGCCTCCTTTATATACGGTTGTACTATTGAACGACGACTTCACACCGATGGATTTCGTCATACAAGTGCTCGAAAAATTTTTTTCCAAAAATCGCGAACAAGCGACCCAAATCATGCTCAAAGTTCACGTGGAAGGACGTGGCGTGTGCGGAGTTTATCCACGCGACATCGCTGCCACAAAGGTCGATCAGGTAACGGCCTTCGCACGGGAGAACCAGCATCCGCTGGCGTGCGTAATGGAGGAAAACTAAAATGATTGCTCAGGAACTTGAAGTCAGCTTGCACATGGCTTTTGTCGAGGCGCGTCAAAAGCGCCACGAGTTCATTACTGTCGAGCATTTGCTGCTCGCCCTGCTCGACAACCCGTCGGCCGCCGACACGTTGCGCGCCTGTGGCGGCAACATCGAGCAGTTACGCAAGGATTTGAGCCGTTTTATCGACGAGCACACGCCCAAAGTGGAGGGCGAAGGCGATATCGACACGCAACCGACTCTCGGCTTTCAGAGGGTCATTCAGCGCGCCATCCTGCACGTTCAGTCTTCCGGAAAAAAAGAAGTCAACGGAGCCAACGTGCTCGTGGCCATTTACGGCGAAAAAGATTCGCACGCACTCTATTACCTGCAAAAACAAGGCATTACGCGACTCGATGTCGTCAACTTCATTTCGCACGGCATCAGCAAGGTACAACAATCGGCCGCGCCACGCAGCGAGCCTGAAGCCGAGGGCGAGGCCGAGCATCCGGCCAACGCGGGGCCGCTGGAAAGCTACACGATCAACCTTAACGCACTCGCCCTGCAAGGCAAGATTGACCCGTTGATCGGCCGCGATCTGGAGCTTGAACGCGTCATTCAGACGCTCTGCCGGCGCCGCAAGAACAATCCGCTGCTTGTCGGTGAAGCGGGCGTCGGCAAGACAGCCATTGCGGAGGGACTGGCCCGCAAAATCGTCGAAGGCGACGTACCGGACGTACTCGACAAGGCCAACGTGTTCGCGCTCGACATGGGCGCGCTTCTGGCCGGAACAAAGTACCGGGGCGATTTCGAGCAGCGGCTGAAAGCCGTGATAAAACAACTGAGCGAAGACCCGCACGCCATTTTGTTCATCGACGAGATCCACACGCTGATCGGGGCCGGTTCGGCCTCCGGCGGCACGATGGACGCCTCAAACCTGCTGAAACCGGCCCTTTCGAACGGTCAGCTCAAATGCATCGGTGCAACGACTTATACCGAATACCGGGGCATCTTTGAAAAAGACCACGCCCTCTCCCGGCGCTTTCAGAAGATTGATGTCACCGAACCCTCCGTTCAAGACACGATCGAAATTCTGAAGGGGTTGAAGCCGCGCTTCGAGTCATACCATGGGATCAAGTATTCCGCGGCGGCGATCACGACGGCGGTCGATCTGTCGGTACGCTTCATCACCGACCGGCACCTCCCTGACAAGGCGATCGACGTTATCGACGAAGCCGGAGCCGCGCAGCGCATCCTGCCCAAGTCGCGGCAAAAGAAGATCATCGGCAAACAGGACATCGAAGAAATCGTTGCCAAGATCGCCCGCGTTCCTTCGACGCAGGTCTCGGCGGACGACCGCAATGCGCTCAAGAATCTCGACCGCGACCTGAAAGCCGTGGTCTTTGGCCAGGACCCGGCCATCGACGCGCTCGCCAAAGCGATCAAGATGGCTCGATCCGGCTTGGGCACACCGGGCAAACCGATTGGCTGCTTCCTCTTTTCCGGCCCGACCGGCGTCGGCAAAACAGAGGTTGCCAAACAGCTGGCCTATTGCATGGGAATTGATCTGCTGCGCTTCGACATGTCCGAATACATGGAGCGCCATGCTGTATCCCGCCTCATCGGCGCGCCTCCCGGATACGTTGGATTCGACCAAGGCGGGCAGCTGACCGAAGCGATCAGCAAGAAGCCCTATTGCGTGTTGCTGATGGACGAAATTGAAAAAGCGCACCCCGACATCTACAGCATCCTGCTGCAGGTGATGGATCATGGCACGCTGACCGACAACAACGGCCGCAAGGCCGACTTCCGCAACGTCATCGTCATCATGACCACCAATGCGGGGCAGGAAGCCATCCAGAAGCCGAGCATGGGCTTCACGGAAACCCGCCAGGTCGGCGACGAGATGGTCGAAATCAAGCGCCTGTTCTCGCCCGAGTTCCGCAACCGGCTCGATGCGACCATTTCCTTCAAGGCACTCGACCACGAAGTCATCTTGCGCGTTGTCGACAAGTTCCTGATGCAGCTCGAAGGGCAGTTGCACGAGAAGAAGGTCGAAGCCGTGTTCACCGATGCGCTCCGGCTGCATCTGGCCGAGGAAGGCTTTGACCCGCTAATGGGCGCCCGGCCAATGGCGCGGCTGATCCAGGACACGATCCGTTCGGCACTGGCCGACGAGCTGTTGTTCGGCAAACTGGCGCACGGCGGCCATGTCACCGTCGATCTGGACGACAACGGCAAGGTCAAATTGCTGTTTGAGGAGGAAGCTGAAACGGTCGCTTGAAATTCAGAAAACCAATGAAAAACGGGACTGCTTGGCAGTCCCGTTTCTTTTCCGGCACCCGGTGTTACAGAACGATCTGCGTACCGAGTTCGACGACGCGATTGCTCGGAATCTTGTAGAAACTTGTCGCGCTGCTTGCATTGCGGTACATGAAGACGTAGAGCTTTTCCCGCCAGAGCGCCATCTTCGAATCGATCTTCGGGATCAACGTCGCGCGACCGAGGAAGAAGGATGTTTCCATCATGTCGATCGGCAACCCCTGCTCGGCGCATTGCGACAACGCCTGAGGAATATCGAATTCGTCCTTGAAGCCATACTGCACGGTCACCTGATAGAACCCCCCCTTGAGCGCCCGGATCTCCACCCGGTCGATTTCGGGCACATACGGCACGTCGAACACCTGCACCGAGGTCACCAGCACGCGCTCATGCAACACCTTGTTGTGCATGAGATTGTGCAACATCGAATTCGGCACACGCATATTGTCGGAAGACATGAAAACCGCCGTACCCGAAACGCGGACGGGCTCGGAAATAAGCAGTGCATTGATGAAACTGTCGAGCTCGATCGATTCGCCCGCAGTACGCTCGCCCATCAGCTGCATGCCCCGCTTCCACGTGCTCATGAGCAGGAAAACGAGTGCCCCGGCGGCCAACGGGAACCAACCACCATCGGGAATCTTGAGAATATTGGCGGACAGAAAGGTCACCTCGACGACCAGGAAGGCGGAAAAGAGCGCCACCGCCTTAGCCCAGCTCCAACCCCACGTTTTAGCCGCCACAAAGACAGCGAGAACCGAAGTAATCACCATGTCGCCCGTCACGGCGATACCGTAGGCTGCCGCCAGATTGTTGGTCGATTTGAAGCCGATGACCAACACCACCACGGCCAAGAACAGCCCCCAGTTAACGCCTGGCAAATAAACCTGCCCCTGTTCCTTTTCCGATGTGTATTGAACCTCAAAGCGCGGCACGAAACCCAATTGCATCGCCTGGCGTGAAACCGAGAAGGCGCCGGAGATCACCGCTTGCGAGGCGATAACCGTCGCCATGGTTGACAAGCCGACGAGCGGGTACAGCATCCATTCCGGCGCCAGGTGATAAAACGGATTGGCGACAGCCGACGGGTTGGTCAACAACAGGGCGCCCTGACCAAAATAGTTCAGGACGAGCGCCGGCAACACAAAGCCAAACCAGGCTTGCCGGATCGGGCGGCTGCCGAAGTGCCCCATGTCGGCATAAAGCGCCTCCGCTCCGGTTACCGACAGGACAACCGCGCCCATGGCGACAATCGCCAGCGCGCGATTCTCGATCAGGAAACGCAGCCCATAGAGAGGATTAACCGCGACAAAGACCTCCGGGTTCTGCGCTATATTCAGAATACCGAGCGTCCCCAGAGTGGAAAACCACACCACCATGATGGGACCGAACAACGCGCCGACCGACCCCGTACCGTGCCGCTGGAAGAAAAAAAGAACGAAGAGCACGAGCAACGTCACCGGGATGACGTACGGTTTAAGCATCGGCGTTGCCACCTCCAGCCCTTCCAGCGCCGAGAGCACCGAAATCGCCGGCGTCACCATCCCGTCACCGTAGAACATTCCGGCGCCCAGCAACCCAGCCAGCAAAATGGCCCGCTCCCGCTTCTTGTTCCCGCGTGCTCCGTGCAGCGCCAGCGCGATCATCGCCATGATGCCGCCCTCGCCGCGGTTATCTGCGCGCATGATGAAGACGACGTACTTGATCGAAACGATGATGATCAACGACCAGAGGATCAACGAGAGAATCCCCAGAACATTGCCGGACGTCAGCGGAATCGGGTGAATCCCGGCGAAGACTTCCTTCATGGTATAGAGCGGGCTCGTGCCGATGTCGCCATAAACGACCCCCAGCGCGGCCAGCGCCAACGCCGCCTGGCGCGATTTACTCAGATTGGATCCCTGCATGGCTTATTCTCTGTTAAAGGCATTTTTGCCGGCCCCCACAATTTCATCCGGACTTTTATGGCCATTTCCTTTGAAAACAAGAAAATGAAATAGGGCAAAAGGGGAACGGGAGCATAACGCTCCCGATATCGCTTCGCAATTCCGGACAGGTTTATAGCTTCTTTGCAGCACAAGAGAAGTCACGAAAAAACAACATGGCGAAACGCCTCAAGGCACGTTTTCTTCTTCCGTGGGAAAATGACGAGTCATTTTCGGCAACAATTTCGGCTCGCCGCCGCCTCTTTTGACCATCCAGGAAAGACCGAGGCATTTGGAGCGGCCGAACATCCGGCAACACTCGCCACCCGCGTGGCAAAAGAAAGATTCATCATGAAAAAACACCCCCAGGAAATTTCCCTGAAATATCTGCAATTGCTCGCCGAGCGATATCCGTCGATCCAGGCCGCCTCAACCGCCATCATCAACCTCTCGGCACTACTGAAGCTGCCCAAGGGCACTGAACACTTCCTCTCCGACATCCACGGCGAGCACGAAGCCTTCGCCCACGTTTTGCGCAACGGTGCCGGTTCGATCTGGCGCAAGATCGAAGAGACATTCTCAAACTCGATGACCAAGCCGGAGCGCCGCAATCTGGCAACGCTCATTTACTACCCCGAGCAAAAAACGCCCCTGATGCTGCAAACCGTTGCCGACGCCGACGAGTGGAGCCGGATCACGCTCGTCCGCCTCGTTCAGCTCTGCCGTCTCCTGACGGCAAAATATCGACGGCGCACGGTGCGCAACTTCCTCCCCCAGCATTTCGCGGAAACCATCGAGGAATTGCTGTACGACCAGCAAGGCGTGGAATTCAAGGAAGCGTACTACCAGAATCAGATCGACACGATCGTATCGACCGGCAGCGCCCAGATGCTCATCACCGCGCTTGCCGAACTGATCCAGCGGCTCGCCGTCGAACGCTTGCACATCATCGGCGACATTTACGACCGCGGCCCCGGCGCCCACCTCATTCTCGACACGCTGACGGACTACCATCAGGTCGACATCCAGTGGGGCAACCACGACATCCTGTGGATGGGCGCCGCGGCAGGCAGCGACGCCTGTATCGCCAACGTCATCCGCTTCTGTCTGCGCTACGGCAACATGGAAACGCTGGAGAACGGCTACGGCATCAGCCTGCTCCCGCTCGTCTCGTTCGTTCTCGACACGTACAAGGACGATCCGTGCGAGCTATTCACGCCGAAGGTGCCCAAAGACGGCAACTTCACCGATCAGGAAGTCCGGCTCATGGCACAAATGCACAAGGCCATGGCCATCATCCAGTTCAAACTGGAAAGCCAACTCATCAAGCGCCGCCCGCATTACCGCATGGACGCCCGGCTGTTGCTCGACAAGATCGACTTCGCCCGCGGCGTCATTACCCTCGATGGCACCGAGCACCCATTGCTCGACACGCACTTCCCGACGATCGACCCGGCGCAGCCCGACGCGCTGACCGAAGGCGAGCAGACGGTCATGAACAAGCTCATGCTGTCCTTCACCAACAGCAAAAAGCTGCAACAGCACGTCCGCTTCCTGTTCTCGAAGGGGAGCCTCTATCTCGTGCATGACGGCAACCTGCTCTTCCACGGCTGCATCGCCATGGACGACGACGGGCAATTCCGCGGTTTCGATGTCGATGGCCAAAGCTTTGCCGGCCGCCACTTCCTCGACCGGATGGATCGCTTGGCCCGGCAAGGCTATTTCGCCACCGACAACCCGGAGCAGAAGCAGTACGGGATGGACGCCATGTGGTTCCTCTGGTGCGCCCCGCAGTCGCCGCTGTTCGGCAAGGAAAAGATGGCCACTTTCGAACGTTATTTCATCGCCGACAAAGCCACGCACGCCGAAAAGCGCAACCCCTACTACAACCTGCGCGACTCGGAAGACAGCGCCCGCAAGATCCTCGCCGAATTCGGCCTGAATCCGAACACCGGCCACATCATCAATGGGCACGTCCCGGTCAAGGTGTTCAAGGGAGAAAGTCCGATCAAGGCCAACGGCAAGTTGATCGTCATCGACGGCGGATTCTCGCGCGCCTACCAAAAAGAGACCGGCATCGCCGGCTACACGCTGATTTCCAACTCACGCGGTTTGCTGCTTGCCGCCCACCAGCCGTTCGAATCGACGCAAAAAGCCATTTTCGAGGAACACGATATCGACAGCGAGACCGAGATCATCCACACCTACCCGCACCGGATGCTTGTCGGCGACACCGACCGGGGCGCCAAGATAAAGGAACAAATCGAAGAACTGCACGCCCTGCTGAACGCGTACCGGGAAGGGATGCTCAAGGAACGCTGCCCGCAATAGGCGAGGCTCACCGGGCTCGCTGAATCGGATCCGTAGCGGGGCCGGTTATCCGGCCCCGCTGACCTACGCTACGAGATCAAAGCTTACTTTCCCCGCACTTTGGCAATTTCCGCGAACAGTTCCCGCGCCAGACCTTCGCCATACTCTTTCGCATACTTTTCGGTCACCGGCTTTACTTTCTCGCGCATTCGGACGACTTCACCCGCTGTCAGTTCGTTCACCGTCATCTTCGATTTCAGGAAAACCAACTGGCGCGCTGTGTTCTCCAAGGATAGCTCGCGCTGGAAGGCGGTCGCCTCAACGACGGCTTCGCTAATCACCTTGCGTTCCTCTGGCGTCAATTTTTCCCACGCCTTCTTGCTCATTAACAACGACTGCGGCGTATAGGTGTGCCGCGTCAGCGACAGGTATTTCTGATGCTCATAGAATTTCGCCGAGGCGATGTTGTTGATTGGCTGCCCAGCCCCATCGACCGACTTTTTGAGCAGTGCGTTATAGAGCTCGGGATAGGCCATCGGAACCGGTTCCCCGCCGAGCGCCTTGATGAAGTCAATCGAGATCGGCGTTTCGGTCACCCGGATTTTCAGTCCGCGTAAATCTTCGAACTTGCTTATCGGGCGCTGATTGTTGTGCAGGTGGTAGTAACCCATATCGAAATACGCCAAACCAAGCAGTCCCACCGGCTCAAGCGCTGCATGGATCTTACGTCCCACCGGCCCATCCAGTACTTTAAAGGCCTCCTGCTCATTCTCGAAAAGATAGGGCAGATCGAGCAGACCCGCTTCCTTGGCAAGTCCGACCAGCAGATTGGTGTTCATGATCGCCATATCGACGCCGCCGACCTGCATCGAATAAATCGTTTCCAGATCGCTGCCAAAGGCCGCGTTCGGATACAGCTTGATCCCGAGTTTTCCCTTACTTTTTTGCGCGACCAGATCGGCCAGTTTTTGCGCCCCCTGAAACTGCGGGTTCTTGATGTTATTGGCGTAAGCCAGACGCAAATACCGATCAGGGATTTCAAAACCATGAACGGCAAACGCCGCCATCAGTAGCAAACTCGAAAACAGCTTCAACAATGGATTCTTTGGATTCAATTTCATGACCAGCCCCCCCAGCGCGAAATTGCAGATAACGTTGTCCGACAACCAGACCACAGAGAAAACGACCCTGATGCGACAAGCGCCCCGCTCCTGAACAGGAGGGGGCGCTTTTTTAATCACACTGCACAGGCAGTGTTCAACCGGCGATTAGTTCTTGGCTTTACGAACCTTGGCGATTTCGGCGAACAATTCCTTCGCCAGCGCCTCGTTGTATTCCTTGGCGAACTTCTCAACGACCGGCTTCGTCTTTTCCTTCATGCGGGCGATTTCAGCCGGCGAAACTTCGTTGATCTTGGTCGTCCGCTTCAACTCGACCAGGCTCTCCGCCGATTTCTTCAGCGACATCTGGCGCTGGGCGTCGGCCGCTTCTTTCGCCGCTTCCTGCATCAGATTCTTCTCGTCAGCCGAAAGCTTTTCCCACGTTTTTTTGCTCAGGAGCAGCGACTGCGGCGTGAAGGAATACTTGTTGATCGAGTAGAACTTTTGCACTTCGCCGATCTTGCCGAAGATCATGTTGAGCGGGGGCTGGCCGCCACCATCCACAACGTTCTGCTCCAGCACGGTGTACAACTCCGAGTAGGGAATCGGCACCGGGTTGCCGCCGAGCGCGGCCATCGTCTCGATCGAGATCGGTGTTTCGGTGACGCGCATCTTCAGGCCCTGCATGTCTTCGAGCTTGGTGATCGGACGCTTGCTGTTATGCAGGTTGTAGTAGCCCATGTCGAAATAGCCCAGCCCGATCAGACCCTTCGGCTCCAGCGCCGCGTGGATTTTCTTGCCGACGGCGCTGTCAAGTACGGCGTACGCTTCTTTCTCGCTATCGAAGAGGAACGGCAGGTCCAGCAAGCCGGCTTCCTTGGTTACGCCAACCAGGAGATTGGTGTTCATGACCCCCATATCGACGATACCGCCTTGCATCGCCGATACAACCTGCAGATCCTTGCCGAGCGTCGCACCGCCAAAGACCTTGACCTTGATCTTGCCGCCGCTCTTCTGCGCGACCAGCTCGGAGAACTTCTGTGCTCCATCGTACTGGGGGTTGCCCGGCGTCGCTGCACAGGCAATGCGCAGCGTGCGATCCTTGATATCAGCGGCGTTCGCCGTGACTGCCGACAACATCAACCCACACGCGGCCATCGCCGCAAAAACGCCTTTCATTGCTTTAACCACGATTTGCTTCTCCTGAGTAATGGAAAGTACACCCCAAAACCTCTCGCAGCCGTCCCCCAACATCCCATTGGCCCCCTCGATAGCACGCCCCAATCGATTCATCACAAGCAGCAACTTTGCGTTTTGGATCAATCGTCCGGCGTAACGCCGACTGCGAAAGTGAGGCAACTATAGAGACAGGACAAACATCCTGTAAATCGCATGTTTCGGATAATCAATATTCTTTTTTTGAGATGAAAACAACCTTAAATCAGGGAGGATCACAGCGCTGAGGGCAGAGCAAAAAAAACGCCGCTCGAAAGAGCGGCGCCAAACCTTCCTAAGGAGAAACAGATACTTGGTCTTACTTCTTCGCGCCCCGTACCTTGGCGATCTCGGCAAACAATTCCTTGGCCAAGGGTTCGTTATATTCCTTGGAGAATTTGTCAATGACCGGCTTGGTGGCGTCACGCATGCGCGCGATTTCAGCGGACGAAACCTCGTTAACCTGCGTCGTCTTCTTCAGCTCAACCAGGCTTTCGGCCGACTTCTTCTGCGACTGCTGACGGTGGAAATCGACCGCTTCCTTGACGGCTTCCTGGAAGATTTTCTTCTCATCCGCCGACAGGCTGTCCCACACCTTCTTGCTCATCAGCAACGACTGTGGCGTGTAGGAATAGCGGTTGATCGAGTAGAACTTCGAAACCTCGCCGAACTTGGTATAAACCATGTTGATCGGGGGTTGGCCACCGCCATCGACGATCTTCTGTTCCAGCACGGTGTAGAGCTCGGCGTAAGGAATCGGCACCGGGTTGGCGCCCATGGCCGCCATCGTCTCGATCGAGATCGGCGTTTCCGTCACGCGCATCTTGAGGCCCTTCATGTCCTCCAGCTTCGTGATCGGGCGCTTGTTGTTGTGGATGTTGTAATAGCCCAGTTCAAAGTAACCCAGACCGACGAGTCCTTTCGGCTCCAGTGAGGCGTGGATTTTCTTCCCAACGGCGCCATCGAGAACCGTATAGGCCTCTTTCTCGTTCTCGAACAGAAACGGCAGATCGAGCAAGCCGGTTTCCTTGGCCACGCCGACCAGCAGGTTGGTACTCATGACCGCCATGTCGATGACGCCGCCCTGCATCGACGACGTCACCTGGGTATCCTTACCCAAGGTCGCTCCGCCGAAAACCTTGATCTTGATTTTCCCGCCTGTTTTTTGGCCGACCACCTCTGCCAGTTTTTGTGCACCTTCGAATTGCGGATGCCCGGGGTTATTCGCAATCGCGATCCGCATATTCCGCTCTTTAATATCAGCGGCATTAGCCGTAACTGCCGAAACCATCAACCCGCATGCAGCCATCGCTGCAAAAACACCTTTGACAATCTTGACCACAGTTTTCCCCTAATTTATTGACTACAGATCAGCCTGCAGAGGCCGCCCAGTTCAAGCCGGGTTTTCCGCCCGGTTGGGAAACAATCTAAGCCCGCCCAATCAATTTGTAAAATTAATATACTTAATTCCCAGCATAAAATACGCTTATAGCCATATTGTTTCAGCCAGGAAGTCTTCAGAGAGAACCAACGGCTATGAAAGAGCTCTTCAACGCCAGTCATTATCTTGACATCCGTGATCTGCAGTTGATTGACATCCTCTACGCGACCCGGAGCGTTACCCAGACGGCAGAAATTCTTGGGCAAACCCAACCCGCCGTCAGTATCGGACTGAAACGCATCCGGGAGCGGGTCAATGACCCACTGTTTGTCAAAACATCCGAAGGCATGAGCCCGACGCCCCGCGCCGACGAATTGGTCGTCAAGGGTCGCCAAGTGATCGAAACAGTCCGCCAACTCTGTGATCAGACGCCCACCTTCGACCCGCAGACATCCCAACGCATATTCAGGATTTGCGTTCCCGATGCCGCACAAATCACGCTGCTGCCGAAGATTCTCCAACACACGCGCGTTCACGCTCCCAACGTGCAGATCGAGGCACTTCCAATCGATGACGAAACAGCCGCCCGATTGGGGAGTGGGGAGGCCGATCTGGCGTTCGGCGGCTTTGTTCCCAAAATGAATGACGAGTTTTACCAGCAGGCCTTGTACGAGCAGGATTACATCTGCCTCGTCAGCCCACGCCACCCCCGCATCGGCGACCATTTGACGCTGGAAGACTACCAGCGCGAAGCCCACGTCACTGTCAGTTACGGCGGAAGCAATGCCATCGTCAGCGGCGAGATGAAGCGGCTCAACATCGAACGGAAGATTCTCCTGTCCCTTCCGGGCTTTCTTGGCGTATCACGCGTCGTCGCGGTCACCGACATGATCACAACGCTGCCCCGGCAGATCGGCGAAGACTTGGCAGAATTGACCGGATTGCGCGTCGTGAATTGCCCGGTTCCCCTTCCCATCTACAAGGTGAAACAATACTGGCACCCCCGTTATCACCTCGACCCGGGAAATCAGTGGCTGCGAAAATTGTGCGCGCTGACGGCCCAAACGCCCCCAGCCAAGCCCTGACCGGGGAACCCGGAGACGCCGAGCCGCACAAATTCCATATCAAGTTTCAACGCCGGACAACACTATGAACTTTCTTGCCCACGCCTTGCTCGCCGGGGATGCCGACACCGACCAGATCGGCGGGCTCATGGGCGACTTCGTCAAAGGCCCGTTGCCGGCCGGGCTGCCCCCCGCCCTTGCCTCGGGCGTCGCCCTGCACCGGGCCATCGACAGTTTTGCCGAACAGCACGACGCGTTTATCGCCAGTCGCGCCAGAATCAGCCCCCTCCGTCGCCGCCTCAGCGGAGTGCTGGTGGATATGTTCTATGACCACCTGCTCGCCCGTGACTGGACACTCTACGGCAGCGGCCCACTTGACGAATACACGTGCCAGCTCTATGCCGCGCTTCAAAATCATGTCGGCCATTTTTCGCCCAAAGCGCGTGAAGTGGCCGACAAGATGCGGACAAACGACTGGCTCGGCAGCTATCGGGAATCGGCCATGATCGGCCACGCCATCGACCGCATGGCGAACTATCGTCTGCGCCGCCCCAATCCGTTAGGCGGCGGCATTGAAGAGTTTCTCGCCAACGAGCACGGCTTCGAAGCCGATTTCCGCGCCTTTCTCCCCGACGCCATTGCTTTCGCCGCCCGCTGGCGTTCCGCGCGTGACGCTGGAATCAGCCGTAGCTGAATCCGGAACGTACACTGCACGCCCCCGCTTATGAGGAATGCCGATGAGTCGGCTGGCTCACATGATGTGTCTGCGCGGCGACTTGCGCATGGTGCCCGCCACGCAGCGCATCGTGAAGCCCCGGGTAGTGTGGAATTGTTTGCGGCAACAACGAGCCCGCAACCATGCCGAATATGCTGGCGAGCAATCCGGCCAGATGTGCCGGAATCAACGGATCCGCCGGGCCGACGATCAGGATGGCGAGCCAGGTACTGACACCGAGAAAAATCGAAGCGAGCGCCCCTTGGTTGGTCGAGCGACGCCAATAGACACCACCGACAAGCGGCACAAACGCCATCACGAGCGTGATCTGGTAGGCATTCTCAACCATTTCGAAAATGGTCGCATCGGAGTGCATGGCATACACAGTGACCAAGATCGTGAAGATCAGCGTCACGACGCGCATCCAGAGCAGCAGTTGCCGGTCGGACATGCGCGGCGCCAACGGCCGCAGGATGTTCTCGGTAAACGTAACGGATGGCGCAAGCAATGTCGCCGACGCGCAGCTCTTGATCGCGGACAGCAAAGCGCCGAAGAACACAATCTGGGCAACCAGCGGCGCCTTGTCGATGATCAGACGCGGCAGGATCATCTGGTGGTCGCTGTCGATCAGGCTGCTCACCATTTCCGGGTCGATCAGGGTGGCCGAATAAGCAAGGAACATCGGAATGAAGGCAAACAGCAGGTAGAGACTCCCGCCAAGGATGGATCCCCAGATGGCGATCTTCTCGGTCTTGGACGACTGGACGCGCTGAAAGACGTCCTGCTGCGGAATCGACCCCAGCATCAAGGTAATCCAGGCGGCGACAAAGCCGATGATTTCCTTGGCATCCAGCGCTGGCCAGAACTCAAACTTGCCCGCCGCCGCCGCGTGGCTGACGACGACCCCGACGCCCCCCGCCATATCACTGACCTCGGCTCCAATCCAGACCATCCCGACGACAATGACGATCATCTGCAGAAAATCGGTGATCGCAATCGCCCACATCCCGCCGAACAGCGTGTAGATGAGAATGGTGCTGGAGCCGATCCACATGCCGGCGACCTTGCTGATTTCACCGCCGGAAACGACGTTGAAAACGAGACCGAGGGCGGTAATCTGCGCGCCCACCCAGCCGAGGTAGGAAATGATGATGGCGATCGTCGTCAGCGTCTCCGCCGACCGGCCGTAACGCTTGCGATAGAAGTCGCCGATCGTCAGCAGGTTCATTCGGTAGAGCGGCGCGGCAAAGAAAATACCGACCAGAATCAGACACATGGAGGCGCCGAACGGATCGGCGACAACGCCTTTGAGACCTTCCTTCAGGAACGTCGCGGGAACGCCAAGGACGGCTTCGGAACCGAACCAGGTCGCGAAAACGGTAGCAGTGACCATGTAGAACGGCAGATGGCGCCCCGCAATCGCGAAGTCCTTCGCCGTATGAACGCGCGTCGCGGCCCAGAGGCCGATACCGACCGAGATGATCCAATAGACGATGACGAACCAGAACAACATGGCGAATGTCTCCGAGGGAATGGCAAATTCAGATTTTCGGGATAAGCCCCGGCGGGGGTGCTTCCAGGTATCCCGAGTTCAAAACCTCCCGGGGACAGGCCGTTGCGGTCTGCGCTCAGCACCACGTTGAAAGCGCGCGTATTCTACTCATCTCCGCCGCCAGTGAAAATCGAAAATTGCAGAAAAACCCTGTGAAAACAACGAAAACCAAACAGCATTAGAAAAACACTCCCGGCGTGTTTTGCCATTCCCCGGCAATGGGTACAGAATGACAATCGTTGCGGTTGGATTTTGAGTAGTCAGTTGCTCTTGGACGGGCATTGCTGCTTTTCGCCCCGGTCAGAGCACATTACAAAATGGGAGAAAACATGGGCCAGAACACCACCGTCAATCTGCGCACCGTCGCCCTCGTCGGCCACGGTGCCGCCGGCAAAACAACGCTCGCCGAAACACTGCTGGCGGCCGCTGGCGCAATCAGCAACCGGGGGACAGTCGAGAAAGGCAATACCGTTCTCGATTTCGATCCGCAAGAAAAAGAACTCGGCCACTCGCTCAATTCGGCATTGGCCAGCCTCGACTGGCAGGGCGCCAGAATTCACATGATCGACACGCCGGGATACCCGGATTTTGCCGGCCAGGCCATTGGCGCCCTGGCCGCCGTCGATACAGCATTGATTGTCATCAATGCCCAGACCGGCATCGAACTCTCCACCGAACGCATGA
Organism: Propionivibrio limicola; assembly: GCF_009469695.1. Classification (GTDB taxonomy): domain Bacteria; phylum Pseudomonadota; class Gammaproteobacteria; order Burkholderiales; family Rhodocyclaceae; genus Propionivibrio; species Propionivibrio limicola. The sequence goes on along the minus strand of NZ_SSSR01000002.1, from coordinate 141,810 downwards.
TGAAACAGGCGGCCGTGCGCAACCTGTGCCGCATGATCGTGATCAACAAGATCGACGCCGACAATATCGACCTGCCGAAGCTGGTCAATGAAATACGCGAGCGTTTCGGGCGCGAGTGCATGTTGCTCGACCTGCCGGCGCATCACGGCGAGGGTGTCATCGAACTCTTGGGACACGATGCCGGCGACAGCGACTTCGACTCCGTGACCGCCAGCCATCGCGCCCTGATCGATCAGATCGTCGAGGAAGACGAAGATTTGCTGGCGCGTTACCTCGACGAGGGCAGCGACCCCGGCGTGGACGAACTGCACGCGCCCTTCGAAAAGGCGCTGCGGGCCGGTCACCTCATCCCGATTCTGTTTGTATCCGCGAAGACCGGAGCCGGCATCCCGCAGTTGCTCGACGTACTGGCCAAGCTGGCGCCCAATCCGCTGGAGGGCAACCCGCCCGCCTTCTATCGGGGCGAACCCGACGACGCCGAAAGCGTCCCGTTCGAGGCCGAGCCTGACCCCGACAAACACGTGCTGGCCCATGTCTTCAAGATTGTCAGCGACCCGTTTGTCGGCAAACTGGGAATTTTCCGCGTCCATCAGGGAACCATTCGCAAAGACTCCCAGCTTTTCGTTGGTGATGCCCGGCGCCCGTTCAAAGTCGGTCACCTCTACCGGCTGCAGGGCAAGGAAAACATCGAGGTCGACGAGTTGATCCCCGGCGAAATCGGCGCAATTGCCAAGGTGGACGAAATCGAATTCGACTGCGTTCTGCACGATTCGCACGAAGAGGACCACATCCACCTGAAGCCGCTCGAATTCCCATTGCCGATGCAGGGGCTGGCCGTCGAAACCAAGCGCAAGGCCGATGAGCAACGCCTGTTCGACGTACTGCACAAACTCGAGATTGAAGACCCATGCTTCAAGGTCGAGCGGCATCCAACCACGAACGAAACGGTGATTCGCGGCCTCGGCGAGATGCACCTGCGTGCGAAACTGGCGCGCATGGCCCAGCAATACAAGATCGAACTCAACACCAAGCCGCCGCAGATCGCCTACCGCGAAACCGTCACCAAGTTGGCTGAAGGCCATTGCCGGCACAAGAAGCAGAGCGGCGGCGCCGGACAGTTCGGCGAGGTCGCGCTGCGCGTCGAACCGCTCGAACGTGGCGCCGGATTCGAATTCGTCGATATCGTCAAAGGTGGAGCGATCCCCGGCGTCTTCATGGCGTCCGTGGAGAAAGGCGTGCGACAAGCGCTGGAGGATGGCGTGGTCGGCGGGTTCCCGGTGCACGACATTCGCGTCACCGTTCATGACGGGAAATCGCACTCGGTCGACAGCAAAGACATTGCCTTCTTTACCGCCGGACGCAAAGCCACGATCGAAGCAATTCGGGCAGCCACACCGATCATTCTGGAACCCGTCGTCGACATTGTCGTGCAGGCGCCAGAATCGGCGGTCGGCGATCTGTCGGGCGACCTTTCCGGCCGTCGCGGCCAGGTGACGGGCACCCAACCGCTGAGCGGCGGCACGCTCTCGATCAGCGGCAAGGTTCCGCTCGCTGAACTCGACGACTATCAGGGTCGCTTGAAATCGCTGACCGGCGGACAGGGATCGTTCAGCATCGACTTTTCACACTATGCGCCGGTGCCGGCAACGACACAGCAACAGCTGGCTTCCCAGCACAAAACAGTCGGAATTGATGACGAGCAGTAACGAACCCGGCTCGATTGAGCTTCAGCCGATCTAACTAACAGGCCATCGCCAATGCCCCCAATGCCCCAACTCCGGGGCATTGGTTTTTCAGCTAGCGAGCGTTGCTCGACGCGCCAGCTGACCGCTGTTTTGCTGCCTGCTCGAGGCGTGCTTTTTCTGCCAGCACTTTGCTCGCATAACTTCCGCTGGCATCCGACGATCCGGAATAGGACTGCAGCCCCGGAACCAGTCCGCCGCGCCGACGGATGGCCTCTTCCAGAATATGCACACCGACCTTGACGTTGAGCACGGGGTCAAGCAACCCCTGCTCGCTCTCGCCCTCTGGCAATTTATCGAGGTGGAAACGCGGAATGATCTGCATGAGACCACGCGCCCCCATCGAGCTTTCGGCGAACGGGTTGAAGCGCGATTCAATGGCGATGATGGCGACGATGAGCAACGGGTCAATCTGGCGCTCCTTGCCGATCGTCTGGACAGCTTCGAACACCGGCATCATCGCCTCAGGCGAGACGCGGTAACGGCGTTTGACGTAATCCAGCGCCCCCAGCATGCGCGGGCTCAGCGACGGCGATTCACCGGCCGCCGCATCGATGCGGCTGTTCGCTTCTGATTCCGATTGGAACAGGTTAGCGCGCTCCACGGGCAGAAGCCCAGGAAACGTATCGGCAGAATTACTGCCATTGTTCGCAAAAACATTAAAAATACCTGAAGCGAACATCAGGACGGCAACCAGCAAGCCGAGTTGAACAAGATAAAGCGCGGCGTCAGTACTGCGAGCCACGGTGCGTTTTAAAGAGATTGTTGCAGACATGCTCTCTCCTTTTCTCTATTCGCTTTCGACAAAAACATGCCGGGGCAGTCGTTGCCGGAAAGCGTTCGGTTACAGGCGGGTGCAAGGCCCGATTGGGCGAGGAGTAGCGCCGGGCGACGGCACTCCGTGATGCATGGACACAAGCCCTTAAGTGATCAGGGCTGCGTTGAAGAATCCAGACGAGAACTTTTAAGAACGCTGCAAAGTACCAACGTCTGGCGCGAAAGAGCGGCAATCCTATTGATTAATTGGGGTTTTGTCAAACAGGGGGATTTTGGACGGAATTCGGAAGCACATCGCGTAACGTCAAAAACCGTCAATTTATGCCATTTCAAACCGCGAGGAACGCCGTTCGACGGCAACTTTTTAAAGTGCAGAAATTGCCGGCCACAAAATGCAAAAGAGCGCTTTCCGGCGCTCTTTTGCATCCAGCATGGCGCTTCAAAAATCAGAGACGGAAGCGGGAAACCGAGTCGCGCAACTGGTTGGCCAGACTTTCGAGCGATTGCACATTTTCGTTAGCGGCCCGCACCGAGGCGGCCGATTTCTCAACCATTTCGGCAATCCGTTCAACGTTCTGGGCAACGCTGGTGCTGGCCTGACTCTGCTCGGCCGTAGCATTCGCCACTTCCCGCACGTTCCCGAGCGTCGTGGCCGTACCGTCATTGATCTCCCGCAGGGCGGCCGCCGCCGAGGTAGCCATTTCGACGCCGAGCGCCACCTGCGGTGTTACGGACTGCATGCTTTTGACAACCGCTCCGGTGTCAGATTGGACAGCACCAATCATCTGCGTGATTTGATCGGTGGCCTGAGTCGTACGCTCGGCGAGCTTGCGGACTTCATCTGCGACAACCGCAAAGCCGCGCCCCTGCTCGCCCGCCCGGGCCGCTTCGATCGCGGCATTGAGCGCCAGCAAGTTGGTCTGATCGGCAATTTCCTTGATGACGGCGGCGATGCTGTCGATCTCGCGCGAGCGCTCAAGCAGCCCCTCGATCTGCCCTGATGCCTCCTGCACCATTGCCGAGACTCCTGCGATGGTTTCGGACGCCCGATTGACCATCTTTTCCCCGTCCTCGGCGAGTTTGCTCGAGCGATCCGAATTAACCTCAGTCTCGCGGGCACTATTCGAAATATGGTCAATACTGACCGCCAGCTCTTCAACGGCCGCCGCCGTGGAGGCCGTGGCCTCCTCCGAATGGCTGGAGGCTTCGTGAATTTGCTCCATCTGACCCGAAAGTTCGCTCGCCGCGCGCCCCAACTGAGCGGAGCCTGACTGGATGCTTTCGATCATCTGGCGCAGACTGGCTTGCATCCTGGCAATCGACGCCAACAGGCTGTCACCGCTGAAACGGCCGTCAAGTTGCCGGCTCAGATCCCCAGCCGCGATGGCCTGCGCGACCTCCGCAGCGTAGTCGGGTTCTCCGCCGAGTCGCTTGTAGATATTGCGCGCCATGGTAACGGCCAGCCCGACAACGACCGCCAGCATGACGACGCCGAGCGCGATGAGGCTCATCGCCTGTTTCCAGAAGGCAGCATCGACGTCATCCACCCAGGCACCGTAGCCCATCACCCAGTCCCAGCCATCGATTTTTGTCACGCCGAGAATCTTGGGAAGAGTCTGGTCATTACCAGGTTTTTTCACCGCCAGCTCGACAAATCCGTAGGGATTGGTCGAGAGCAGGTCCAGATAGAGCTGGAAGTCCTTTCGACCGTCCGGGCGCGTTTTTCCCCAGTCGACCTGCCCGAGGCCTTCCTTTTGGTTGTCAGGAAGAACCAATGCCATTGCCCCGGTGGTACGCATCCAGATATACGCTGTTTTCCCGTCGCGCAACGTAGACATGGCTTCGATAGCCTTCGCTTGCGCCTCGTCACGGGTCAGCTTGCCTTCCTTCTCAAGCTGTTTGAAGTGATTCACCTGATTTGCCGCGAGCGTAAGTACGGTGCGTATTTCGTTGTGGCGGTCCTCCAGCATGGTTGTCCGCAGCGAATTCAGCGAAAAGCCGGCCATGACAACCAAGCCGATGACGCTGCAAATCACGATGATGGCGAGACGCGTCGAGAGTTTCATTTGTTCTCCATTTGTTTCAAGGGGAATAATTCAGGGCAGGCGCCAGAACCCAGAGGCCTTGCAGAAAAGAATTGGATTTTCCGACCACGCAAAATAACAAGCCCTGTCAAATAGAAAATCCGGGCTAGCACCTATATCTTTTCCCGCAAAACCAAACACGCCAATTATCGGCCAAGGGACAACATTCTTGAGAGTATAAAAACAACACGGCCTCCCGCAGGAGGCCGTGTTGTGCCCGCACAAACCTTGAATCAGAACGGGATATCGTCATCCATGTCGTTGAAATCAGGCGATTTTTTCGCCGGAGCCGGGCGAGAATTGGCTGCGGATGACGGTGCCGACGAGGGCATGCTGCCACCAAACTCGGCTTCACCGCCGGAATAGGCCGAACCGCTCTGGCGTCCGCCGAGCATCTGCATTTCTCTGGCATCGATTTCGGTCGTGTAGCGTTCCTGGCCGTCCTTGTCCTGCCACTTGCGGGTGCGGATGCGGCCTTCAATATAGACTGCTGATCCCTTTTTCAGGTACTGGCCGGCAATTTCCGCAAGCTTGCTACGGAAAACAACACGATGCCACTCGGTGAGTTCCTTCTTCTCACCGGTCACCTTGTCCTTCCAGGACTCAGTTGTCGCCAGACGGATGTTGGCGACTGCATCGCCGTTCGGCATGTAGCGGGTTTCCGGGTCGGCGCCCAGGTTGCCGACGAGAATTACTTTGTTGACCGAAGCCATGTTGCCTCCCTGTTGGATGTTCGAAGCCGGGGATTATATAGAAAGTTTGGGCGACTACTTGCGGCGCACTGCCGGCATGACCATCGTCAGTCCGACCAGCAGCCAAACGACGATCAGCACCGCACTGGTCCACAGGACGCTGGCCGTTCCCACCCGCTGCACCAGGACGCCCCCGAGCAAACCGCCGAGAAACAATCCGAGCGACTGGGTTGTGTTGTAAACGCCAAGCGCGGCGCCTTTCGCATCAGCCGGCGAGAACCGAGCAATCAGCGACGGCTGGGTGGCTTCCAGGATATTGAAAGCAATGAAGAAAAGCAGCAACCAGACAAATTGTGAAAAAGGACCATCAGCAAAAAATGCAAACCCGAGCTGGACAATCAGCAGGAGAACGATCGCCGCATTGAATACGAACTTCATCCGGCCGCGCTTTTCGGCCGCAACGATCGCAGGCGCCAGAAATACGAACGACGCCAGCACGGCCGGCAGGTAGATTTTCCAGAGCTCATCCGCTGGCAGCCCCCCCTCGCCCACCAGAGCAGACGGAAGCCACACCCACATCGCCGTTTGGACAAGGTAGAGAATGAATACCCCAAAATTGATACGCAGCAGCTGCGGATGCTTCACCACTCCGACAAAGCTCGGCCAGCCGGGCTGGCGCGAGGTCGACGGCACATCCTCGATCATCTTGGTGATGACAAAGATGGCCAAGAGCGACAGCGAACCCATCAAGAAGAAAATCCCAGGCATGCCGACCTTGGCATAAAGCAATGGGGCGCCGACCATAGACAAGGCGAACATCAGACCGATTGACGAGCCGATGATGACCATGGTCTTGGTCATCTGCTGCGGCCGCGCCAAGTCAGCGGCCAAGGCCGTCACCGCCACGGAAATAGCCCCCCCGCCTTGCAACACCCGACCGATGATGATTCCATAGATATCGGTAGACAAAGCGGCCACGTAACTTCCTGCCGCAAAAAGGAGCAAGCCGAAAACAATGACAAACTTCCGCCCGAAGCGGTCCGACGCCACGCCATAGACAATTTGCAGCAGCATTTGCGTAAGGCCGTAAGCCCCAAGCGCCAACCCCACCAGAACCATGTTGTTGCCGGACGGCAATTCCCGGGCATACAGCGAGAAAACGGGCAAAATCAGAAAAATCCCCAGCATGCGAAGGGAAAACACAAAGGCAAGCAACAGCGCTGTGCAGCGCTCGTCAACGGTCATAGCGTCTTGGGTCGGAGATAGCATTGGAGGCGGGAAGATGAGATTAAAGGGAAGCAAAAATACCGCGGAACAAGCGCTTCGTTCGCACGGTCGTAATCGGCACGCGAGTTGCGTATATTAACAAGTTTGCTTTTCTCTACCGTCCAATCTCCCCCATGGAAGAATTCAAGGAAATCCGGATTCGCGGCGCGCGCACGCACAACCTGAAGAACATCAACCTCGACCTGCCGCGCAACCGGATGATCGTGATTACCGGCCTGTCCGGGTCCGGCAAGTCCTCGCTCGCGTTCGACACCCTCTACGCCGAAGGCCAGCGCCGTTACGTCGAATCGCTCTCGGCCTACGCCCGCCAGTTCCTGCAGATGATGGACAAGCCCGACGTCGACCTGATCGAGGGCCTCTCCCCGGCCATCTCCATCGAGCAGAAGGCGACCAGCCACAACCCGCGTTCGACGGTCGGCACGGTCACCGAAATCCACGACTACCTGCGTTTGCTGTTCGCCCGAGCCGGTACGCCGTTCTGCCCGGAACACCAGCAGCCGCTCGATTCGCAAACCGTCTCGCAGATGGTCGACCATGTGCTGGCGCTGCCTGCCGAAACCAAGCTGATGATCCTGGCGCCAGTCGTCGCCAACCGCAAGGGGGAACAGGTCGAGCTGTTCACCGAGCTGCGCGCACAAGGCTTCGTGCGCCTGCGCATCGACGGCAAGATTTACGAAATCGACGCATTGCCGAAGCTCGCCAAGACGCAAAAACACACCGTCGACGTCGTCGTCGACCGTCTGAAAGTGCGCGACGACATGCGCCAGCGCCTTGCCGAGTCGTTCGAAACCGCGCTGCGCCACGCCGACGGCCGCGCCATCGCCTACGAAATGGACACCGAGAAGGAGCACCTGTTCTCGGCCAAATTCGCCTGCCCGGTCTGCTCGTATTCGTTGCAGGAACTCGAACCGCGCATTTTCTCTTTCAACAATCCAATGGGCGCCTGTCCGAAGTGCGATGGTCTTGGCGTCATCCAGTTCTTCGATCCGAAGCGCATCGTCGTCCGCCCCGACCTGTCGCTGGCCGCCGGCGCCATCCGCAGCTGGGATCGCAAGAATCAGTTCTACTACCAGTTGCTGACCTCGCTGGCGACGCATTACGGCTTCGACATCGACACGCCTTATCAGGACCTGCCGGCAAACATCCAGCAGATCCTGCTCTACGGCTCCGGCCGCGAAACCATCGCCTTCAACTACACCAACGAACGCGGCAAAATCAGCCAGCGCGAACACACGTTCGAAGGCATCGTCTGCAACTTCGAGCGGCGCTACAAGGAAACCGATTCGACGGCCGTGCGCGAAGACCTCGCCAAGCTGATCAGCAACAAAACCTGCCCGACCTGCAACGGTGCCCGCCTGCGCGAGGAAGCGCGCCACGTGCACATCGGCAGCGGCCCGGATTCGCTGACCCTGCACGAAATCAGCCGTCTGCCATTGAGGGAGGCACGCGACTACTTCCTCAACCTCACGCTCACCGGCAACAAGGCGCAGGTCGCCGAAAAGGTGCTGAAGGAGATCACCATCCGTCTGCAGTTCCTGATCAACGTCGGCCTCGATTACCTTTCGCTCGACCGCTCGGCGGAAACGCTTTCCGGCGGCGAAGCACAGCGCATCCGCCTCGCCTCGCAAATCGGCTCGGGGCTGACCGGCGTCATGTACGTGCTCGATGAACCGTCGATCGGCCTGCATCAACGCGACAACGACCGCCTGCTCGAAACGCTCAAGCACCTGCGCGACATCGGCAACACGGTGATCGTCGTCGAGCACGACGAAGACGCCATCCGCAACGCCGATTACGTCGTCGACATCGGCCCGGGCGCCGGTATCCACGGCGGCGCGATTGTCGCCGAAGGCACGCCACAGCAGGTCGCCGACAACCCGGCGTCGATGACCGGCGACTACCTCTCCGGCCGCCGCCGCATCGCCGCCCCGAGCACGCCACGCCAGCCCGATCCGACGCGCGTATTGAAAGTCGTCGGCGCGCGTGGCAACAACCTCAAGAGCGTTACGCTCGAACTGCCGGTCGGCCTGTTCACCTGCATCACCGGCGTCTCCGGCTCGGGAAAATCGACGCTGATCAACGACACGCTCTACGCTGCCGCGGCCAAGTACCTCTACGGTTCAACAACCGAACCGGCCGAGCACGACGAGATCGTCGGCCTCGACCATTTCGACAAGGTCATCAACGTCGACCAGTCGCCGATCGGCCGCACACCGCGCTCCAACCCGGCCACCTACACGGGCCTACTGACGCCGATCCGCGAACTGTTCGCCGGCGTCCCGGCCGCCCGCGAACGCGGCTACGGCCCCGGCCGCTTCTCGTTCAACGTCAAGGGCGGCCGTTGCGAAGCCTGCCAGGGCGACGGCGTCATCAAGGTCGAGATGCACTTCCTGCCCGACATCTACGTCGCCTGCGATGTCTGCCACGGCAAGCGCTACAACCGCGAAACACTGGAAATCCAGTACAAGGGCAAGAACATCCACGACATCCTGCAAATGACCGTCGAGCAGGCGCGTGAATTCTTCGACGCCGTGCCGGTCATTGCGCGCAAGCTGCAAACGCTCGTCGATGTCGGCCTCTCCTACATCACGCTCGGGCAGGCTGCCACCACACTCTCCGGTGGCGAAGCCCAGCGCGTCAAACTGGCACTCGAACTCTCCAAACGCGACACTGGCCGCACTCTGTACATCCTTGACGAACCGACCACCGGCCTGCACTTCCAGGACATCGAAATGCTGCTCAAGGTGCTGCACCGTCTCGCCGACAACGGCAACACCATTGTCGTCATCGAACACAACCTCGACGTGATCAAAACGGCCGACTGGATCGTCGATATTGGCCCCGAAGGCGGCAATGGCGGCGGACAAATTCTCGTTGCCGGCACACCTCGCCAAATCGCCGACTATCCGGAAAGTCATACCGGGCATTTCCTTAAGCCGTTGTTGCAACGGGGCTAATCGCCGACAACGGCATTGCCCAAGGAAAAAAACAACATATTTGCCTGATTCTTTACAAATTCCCCGTACTAACCCCTTCCCACCGCCCCAGCGAAGTGCAAGAATCGCGACGGAGTACCAGTACGACTCTCAACAAACAACATAGGAGAAACTATGAACAAGTCTGAACTGATCGACGCCATTGCTGCTCGTACCGAACTTTCCAAGGCTGCTTCTGGAAAGGCTCTCGATGCCGTTGTCGAAGCCATCGTTGAAGCAGTCTCTGCTGGTGACACTGTCAGCCTCGTGGGCTTCGGATCCTTCAAGTCCGCCCCGCGCGCAGCCCGCGAAGGCAAGAACCCGAAGACCGGTGAAAAGATCAAGATCCCGGCAACCACCGTGCCGAAATTCTCGGCCGGCGCGACCTTCAAGACCACCGTTGCCGAAGCCACCAAGGGCAAAAAGAAAAAGTAAATCCCTCCCCTGTGCGATAAAAAAGGCTTGCCTGAAAAGCGAGCCTTTTTCCGTTTACCCGACGGTCAGTTACGTCTCTTTTGTTGAAATATTGATTTAGGGCTTGACACCCGCCATATTTCGCGTAAAATTTTGCGCTTCCCGCGTTCTTAGCTCAGTTGGTAGAGCGCTAGCCTTACAAGCTGGATGTCGGCGGTTCGATCCCGTCAGAACGCACCAGGATGCCCTGGTGGTGAAATTGGTAGACACGCTATCTTGAGGGGGTAGTGGCGTAAGCCGTGCGAGTTCGAGTCTCGCCCAGGGCACCATCCAAAGATTCAAAGAAGTTCGATAAAAGCCAGACAACCAAACGGGTTTTCTGGCTTTTTTTTGCGCCGTGTCTTTGCGCTAGCCAACCGCCTCCCACCGCAAATCCGACCAAAGCCCTACGAAGCGTGCATAATTTCGCGGTTAAAAACGCCAACCATTGCCCCGCAAAATGAATCTTGATTTGCAAAAGACCCTCTGGGCTGCCGCCGACAAGCTGCGCGCCAACATGGACGCTGCCGAATACAAGCACATCGTCCTCGGCCTGATCTTCCTCAAGTACATCTCCGACACCTTTCAGGCGCGCCGCGACGAACTGACGCGCCGCTTCGCCGACGAAAACGACGAGTTCTACCTGCCCGACGCCGAACTTCTGGCTGGCGAACTCGACGACCGCGACTACTACCTCTCGGAAAACGTCTTCTGGGTGCAGGAAGGCGCCCGCTGGGAAGCCTTGCGCAGTCACGCCAAGCAGCCGGACATCGGCAAGCGCATCGACGACGCGCTGGCACTGATCGAAGCCGAAAACCCCAAGCTCAAAGGCATCCTCGACAAACGCTATGCGCGGGCGCAGTTGCCCGACGGCAAGCTCGGCGAACTCGTCGACCTGATCTCCACCGTCGGCTTCGGTGCCGACGTCAGCGTCGCGCGCGACATCCTCGGGCAGGTCTACGAATACTTCCTTGGCCAGTTCGCCAGCGCCGAAGGCAAGAAAGGCGGGCAGTTCTACACGCCGGCCTCCATCGTGCAAACGCTGGTCGCCGTCCTCGCCCCGCACCACGGTCAGGTCTACGACCCCTGCTGCGGCTCCGGCGGCATGTTCGTCCAATCGGAAAAATTCATCGAAGCGCACGGCGGCAAGATTGGCGACGTGTCGATCTACGGTCAGGAATCCAACCCGACCACGTGGCGCCTCGCCGCGATGAACCTCGCCCTGCGCGGCATCGATTTCAACCTCGGCAAGGAACCGGCCGACACCTTCACGCGCAACCAGCATCCCGACCTGCGCGCCGACTTCGTCCTCGCCAACCCGCCGTTCAACATCAGCGACTGGTGGCACGGCAGTCTCGAAGGCGACCCGCGCTGGGCCTATGGCACGCCGCCCGCCGGCAACGCCAACTACGCCTGGCTGCAGCACATGCTCTACCACCTCAAGCCCACCGGCCGCGCCGGCATCGTGCTCGCCAACGGCTCGATGAGTTCCAGCCAGAACTCGGAAGGCGACATCCGCCGCGCCATGGTCGAGGCCGACGTCGTCGAATGCATGGTCGCCTTGCCCGGTCAGCTCTTCTTCAACACCCAGATCCCGGCCTGCCTGTGGTTCCTCGCCAGGCAGAAGACCACCCGCCGGGGCGAAGTGCTGTTCATCGACGCGCGCAAGCTCGGCCAGATGGTCAGTCGCGTGCAGCGCGAACTGAATGACGACAACATCGCCCGCATCGCCGACACCTACCATGCGTGGAAGGGCGACGGCGAAACAGCGACCGCCTACGCCGACATCCCCGGCTTCTGCCGGAGCGTGAAGCTCGAAGAAATCGCCGAACACGGCCATGTCCTCACCCCCGGCCGCTACGTCGGCGCCGAGGCCGTCGAAGAGGACGACGAAGCGTTTGCCGAAAAGATGCAAAAGCTCACCGAAAAACTCGGCGAGCAGATGGCCAAGGGCGCCGAACTCGACCAGTTGATCCGGCAGAAGCTGGGGGGGCTGGGGTATGAGTTCTGAGATGGAAACAGACGTTCTGATTGTGGATGAAGTCGTTGATGTCGATAGCGTCGACCTGCCTTTTGGCCGCCGCTATGGCCATCAGGTGGTATCCATCAGCGCCGAGCAGCTCGAAGCCTTGCATGCAGGCAAGTGTCTGGCCATCGACGCGCAAGGCGAGTATGTGGTTTTCATCAGGCTGACTTCAGACGAAGCACCGCAATCTCGCCATATCGCCAACGGCTCATCCCGTAGGTCGGGTTAGCGCAGCGTAACCCGACAAAACCCATGCGCTACCGACGCACAATGACCCCGGGCGGCACCTTCTTCTTCACCGTGGTGACCGAAGCCCGGCGTCCCGTTTTCACCAACGCTGAAACGGTTGCCCTCTTGCGCAGCGCCTTTCGCGCTGTTTGCCAATCGCGCCCTTTTCAGATTGACGCCATCGTGATCATGCCGGACCATCTGCATTGCATCTGGACCTTGCCGCCTGACGATGCCGATTTTTCTACCCGCTGGCGTCTTGTCAAAACCTCCTTTACCAAACGCTGCGACCCCGCCTTGCGCGTTGCCCCCAACGCCGCACGCATCGCGAAGCAGCAGCAGGCCGTTTGGCAACACCGCTATTGGGAGCACCAGATACGCGATGAAAACGACTACACAAGACATGTCGATTACATTCACTACAACCCGGTCAAGCACCGCCTCGCCAATTCGCCCATCGACTGGCCGTACTCCAGCTTTTCCCGCTTTGTCGAAGCGGGCCTCTACCCGCCCGATTGGGGCCAAAACGCCATGAACTTCCCCGGAATCGACCGTGAATAACCGCGCGCCCACCTTTGTAGGTCGGGCTAGCCCGCAGGGCGTAACCCGACAAATACCGGTTATGGGCGCAGATGTCGGGTTACGCTCCGCTAACCCGACCTACGAGGCTGATCCGGCAGAAGCTCGGGGGGCTGGGGTATGAGTTCTGAGTGGGTGACCTCTAGTTTGCTCGACCATTATGAGGTGCGGTCTGGGCTATCTAAGCCAGCAAAGGACTTTGGTTCGGGCTACCCGTTTTTGACATTCAAGGATGTCTTTTACAACTACTTCACGCCTGACTCATTAGGCGATTTTGTTCAGTCCACAGAGAAAGAAAGGGAAGGTTGCTCCATTTCGCGGGGGGATGTCTTCCTAACCCGGACCAGCGAAACGATGCATGAACTTGGAATGAGTTGTGTAGCGCTGCGCGACTACAAAGACGCTACGTTTAACGGTTTTTGTAAGCGACTCAGACCTAAGCCTGACAGTGATTTACTCCCAGAGTACGTGGGTTACTACCTGCGCAGCCCAAATTTTAGGCAAGCCATGTTGGCATTATCGACGATGTCGACAAGAGCCAGCCTGAATAACGAGATGATTGGAAGGTTAGAAATATCTTTCCCTCCTCGGAAAACTCAGACACGAATTTCTGAGATTTTGAAATCCCTCGACGACCGCATCGCTCTCCTGCGCGAAACCAACGCCACGCTCGAAGCCATCGCGCAGGCGCTGTTCAAGTCGTGGTTCGTCGATTTCGACCCCGTCCATGCCAAAGCGCGCGGCGAGACGCCCGAAGGCATGGACGACGCCACCGCCGCGCTGTTTCCGGACGGGTTCGAGGAATCGGAATTGGGGGCGGTGCCGAGGGGGTGGAGGTTGGTGCCATTTGGTGAGTTGCTGAGCCACACAATCGGCGGAGATTGGGGCGATGAAACGCCGAACGACAAGAACAATACGCAGGTCGCGATCATTCGCGGCACGGACATGCCCGATCTGCAAAGCGGCATGTCCGGTCGTGTGCCAGTTCGCTACACGTCGCAGAAAAAGCTGGCATCTCGCAAGCTGCAGGATGGTGATCTTGTTCTGGAGGTGTCTGGGGGCAGCAAGGATCAACCTACCGGCAGATCGCTGTATATGACTGATGGCCTGCTGGGGCAGTTCGATTGCCCGGTAGAGCCAGCCAGCTTCTGCCGACTGCTCCGGCCTGCCAGCCAAGAACTGGGAGTGCTTTTGTCCCAGCACATGACTTACATCTATGCGGATGGAAAGACATGGCAGTATCAGAACCAAAGCACGGGCATCGCCAATTTCCAGACCACGCATTTTCTGGGGACGGAACTGGTGACCGTGCCTACGGACGATGTTTTGAAGGTGTTCGCAGAAACGGTAAGGCTGATGATCGATCGTTCGCACCTAACCCAAATCGCTCAACTCACCACCCTCCGCGACACCCTGCTGCCCCGCCTGATCTCCGGCCAGTTGCGCCTGCCGGAGACCGAGGCGGCCATTGAGGGAGCGCTCTGATGTTCGATCTGCGTACCCTCGACGATATCGGCCAGCTCGCCGAAACGGACGAACTCGAATGCAAGCTGGCGCACGGTCAGGATGGCAAGGGCGAGGTGCCCAAGGATTTCTGGCCGACTTATTCGGCGATGGCGAACGCGCATGGCGGCGTTGTGCTGCTGGGCGTGCGCGAGAAAAGCGGTCGGTTCAGCATCGCCGGTCTGGAAAACCCGACCAAGGTGCGCGGCGACCTGTTCAACACGCTCAACAACAAGGCCAAGGTCAGCGCCAATCTATTGAGCGATGCCGATGTCGAGGAAGTCCGTCTCGACGGGAAATCCATTCTGGTCGTGCGTATCCCGCCGGCAACGCGCAAACAAAGGCCCGTATTCCTGAACGGTCAGCCGTTCGGCAACACCTACCGCCGGCTGCATGAAGGCGACCGACATTGCGACGAGGAGACGGTCAAGCGCCTGCTCGCCGAGCAGGTGGAAGACAGTCGCGATACCCGCATTCTCAAGGGCTTCGGCTTGCCGGATCTGGACAGGGAGAGCCTGCATGCCTATCGCCAGGCCTTTGCGGTGCAGCGCCCCGATCATCCTTGGGTGGCCGAATCCGATGAAGCATTTCTGCGCCTGATTGGCGGCTGGCGGCAATCGCGTGAGGCGGGGGAACAAAGCGAAGCGGGGCTGACGCTGGCGGGCTTGTTGATGTTTGGCAAGTGGCCGTCCATCGCGGAGGCGGCACCGCTGTACTTCCTCGATTATCAGGAGTTGCCGGCGGATACATCGCAAACGCGCTGGCTCGATCGGGTCGTGCCGGACGGCTCATGGTCCGGCAACCTCTATGACTTTTACCGGCGGGTCATCCGCAAGCTGACGGCCGATCTGAAGGTGCCTTTTGTGCTCAAGGGCGATACGCGCATTGACGATACGCCCCTGCATCAGGCGCTACGCGAGGCGTTGGTGAACACGCTGATTCACGCCGATTACTCGGATCGCGCGTCGGTGCTGGTGGTCAAGCAGCCTGCCGGTTTCGTGTTCCGCAATCCCGGCCTGATGCGCGTGCCCGCGCAGACGGCGCTGCACGGTGGCGCCAGCGACTGTCGCAACCGCACGCTGCACCAGATGTTCCTGCTCATCAATCTGGGCGAGCGGGCGGGGTCTGGTGTTCCGAAGATCCGCGCGGGATGGGAAGCCTCCGGGCATGTGCTGCGGCTTTCGGATGCTTATGAGCCGTTCGATCAGACCCGACTCGAAATGCTGTGGGGGCCAACTTCTGGCAGCGCGCCGGGAGAAACGCCGGGAGAAACGCCGGGAGAAACGCCGGGAGAAACGCCGGGAGAAACGCTAAAAATGCCCGAACGGATTTTGGCGGCATTGCGTGCATCGCCACAGGCCACTCTGCCGGAACTGGCCGCCGCGCTCGGCAAGTCGGAAAGCGCGATCGAACGCGCTGTCCGGAAGCTGCGCGAACAAGGGCACCTGCAACGCATCGGCCCCAACAAGGGCGGGTATTGGGAGGTGAAAGAGTGACCGAAGACCAACTCGAACAAGACGCCTTGAGCTGGCTGGTGGAAACCGGCTACCGGCACGTTAGTGGCTACGACATCGCCCCCGACTCGGCTGATCCGTGGCGCGAGAACTTCCAGCAGGTGCTGTTGCTGGCGCGCTTGCGCGAGGCGGTCGCCCGGCTGAATCCGTCGATTCCGCTCGCCGCCCGCGAGGACGCGGTAAAGCAGGTCGCCGACCTCGGCATACCCGCGCTGCTGACCGCCAACCAGCAATTCCACCGCTTGCTGGTCAACGGCGTGCCGGTCGAGTACCAGAAAGAGGGGGAAACGCGGGGTGACTTCGTGCGCTTGATCGACTGGGCGGACGTGACGGCCAACGACTGGCTGGCCGTTAACCAGTTTTCGATCAAGGGGCCGAAGCATACGCGCCGGCCGGACATCGTCCTGTTCGTGAACGGTCTGCCGCTCGTCGTGCTCGAACTCAAAAACCCCGCCGATGAAAACGCCGACATCTGGAAAGCCTATGACCAGATCCAGACGTACAAGGAGCAGATTCCCGACCTTTTCCTGTACAACGAGATCCTCGTCGTTTCCGATGGCACCGAGGCGCGCCTGGGGTCGCTCTCGGCCAACTCCGAACGCTTCATGCAGTGGCGCACCATCGACGGCGTGACGCTCGATCCGCTTGGCAAGTTCGACGAACTGGAAACGATGGTGCGCGGCGTGCTTGCGCCGCCGATGTTGCTCGACTATCTGCGCTTCTTCGTGCTGTTCGAGGACGACGGCGGCCTCGTCAAGAAGATCGCAGGCTACCACCAGTTCCACGCGGTACGGGCGGCGATCCAGCAGGTGGTCGAGGCCTCCCGCCCCGGCGGCTCGCAGAAGGGCGGCGTCGTCTGGCACACGCAGGGCAGCGGCAAAAGCATCACGATGACCTGCTTTGCCGCCCGCGTCATGCGCGAAGCGGCGATGGAGAACCCGACCATCGTCGTCATCACCGACCGCAACGACCTCGACGGGCAGCTTTTCGGCGTCTTCTCGCTCTCGCAGGACCTGTTGCGCGAACAGCCAGTGCAAGCCGAAACGCGCGGCGATTTACGGGCGAAACTCGCCAACCGTCCCTCGGGCGGCATCGTCTTCGCCACGATCCAGAAATTCATGCCGGGCGAGGATGAAGACACTTTCCCGGTGCTGTCCGACCGGCACAACATCGTGGTCATTGCCGACGAAGCGCACCGCACGCAATACGGCTTCGAGGCGAAGCTCAAGACCTTCAAGCCCAAGGTGAGTGCCAATGACGCGCATAGCCTGATGGCCGCCGAGCCGAGCGCAACCTACCAGGTCGGCTATGCCCAGCACCTGCGCGACGCGCTGCCGAATGCCACCTTCGTCGCCTTCACCGGCACGCCGGTTTCCTCGGCCGACCGCGACACCCGCGCCGTCTTCGGCGACTACATCCACGTCTACGACATGCAGCAGGCGCGGGAAGACGGCGCGACGGTGGCGATCTACTACGAGTCGCGTCTCGCCAAACTTGGCCTGAAGGAAGAGGAACTGCCGCACGTCGACGCGGAAGTCGACGAACTCGCCGAGGATGAAGAGGAGAATGAACAATCGCGGCTCAAGAGCCGCTGGGCGGCGCTCGAACAGATCGTCGGCGCTGCACCACGTATCCAGCAGGTCGCCGCCGATCTCGTCGCCCACTACGCGGCCCGCTGCGACGCCATGCCCGGTAAGGCGATGGTCGTCGCCATGAGCCGCGAGATTTGCGTGCATCTCTACAACGAGATCGTCAGACTGCGCCCTGACTGGCACGACGCCGATCCGGAACAGGGCGCCATCAAGATCGTGATGACCGGCTCGGCCAGCGACAAGGCGCTGCTGCGCCCGCACATCACCAGCAAGCCGATCAAAAAACGGCTGGAAAAACGCTTCAAAGACCCGGCTGACCCGCTCAGGATCGTCATCGTGCGCGACATGTGGCTCACCGGCTTCGACGCGCCTTGCGTGCACACCCTGTACGTCGACAAGCCGATGAAGGGGCACAACCTGATGCAGGCCATCGCCCGCGTCAATCGCGTCTTCAAGGACAAGGAAGGCGGCCTCGTTGTCGACTATATCGGCATCGCCAACGACCTGAAACAGGCGCTCAGGGAATACACCGCCAGCAACGGGCGGGGCCGCCCGACCGTCGATGCTCGCGAAGCCTATGCCATCCTCGAAGAAAAACTCGACATCCTGCGCGGCCTGCTGCACGGCTTCGATTACGGCGATTACCTGAGCGCCGGCCACAAACTCCTCGCCAAGGCCGCCAACCATGTGCTCGGCCTCAAGGACGGCAAGAAACGCTTCGCCGATACGGCGCTGGCCATGAGCAAGGCGTTCACGCTGTGCTGCACGCTCGACGACGCCAAGGCCGTGCGCGAGGAAGTCGCTTTCTTCCAGGCGATCAAGGTGCTGCTCACCAAGCGCGACCTGACCGCGAAAAAACGTACCGACGAAGAACGTGAACTTGCCATCCGCCAGATCATCGGCTCGGCCGTGGTTTCGGAAGACGTTGTCGACATCTTCGACGCCGTCGGTCTCGACAAGCCAAACATCGGCATCCTCGACGAAGAATTCCTCGCCGAAATCCGCCACCTGCCGGAGCGCAATCTGGCCGTCGAACTGCTCGAACGCCTGCTCGAAGGCGAGATCAAGACGCGCTTTGCCAGTAACGTCATGCAGGAGAAGAAATTCAGCGAACTGCTCGCCAACGTGATGAAGCGCTACCAGAACCGCAGCATCGAAACGGCGCAGGTCATGGAAGAGCTGTGCGACATGGCGAAGAAGTTCAAGGCAGCGGCCGAGCGCGGCGAACAACTCGGCCTCAACGACGACGAACTCGCCTTTTACGACGCGCTGGCGGCCAACGAAGCCTCGGTCAAGGAACTTGGCGACGCGACACTCGCCAAAATCGCCCACGAACTGACCGAAAACCTGCGCCAGAACCTTTCCGTCGACTGGTCACAGCGCGAAAGCGTGCGCGCCAAATTGCGCCTCATGGTCAAGCGCATCCTGCGTAAGTACAAGTACCCGCCGGACCAGCAGGAAGAAGCGGTGAACGTGGTGCTGCAGCAGGCCGAAGCGCTCGGGGAGGCGTGGGGATGAGGCAACGTTGGCTTGCTGGACAGGACAGCAAACCGGCAACCATCAAGATTGGTTTTGACAAAGAGGGACAGGGCGCCTTGGGCGCCCTTCCAGAAAACTACGCTTTCAAGAATCCCAGCAACTTCTGCGCAGCGGCCCCCGGTGTTGTCTGCCCTTCCGCCACCTGACGCGACAATTTTGGCAAGTTGGCATGCACATCCGGGTGGCTTTTGAAGAAATAGTGCAAACCGGACTCGATCAGGCTCCACATCCAATCGAGCGATTGTTTGCGGCGCTTGCTCTCAAGCTCGCCGGTACGCGTCATGACTTCACGGTAGCTCTCGACCTCTTTCCAGAAATCGGCAATGCCTTCGTGCTTCAACGCACTGACACCGACAACCGGAGGACGCCAGTTGGGTGATGTCGGGCGCAACATGTGCAGCGCCTGCTTCCACTGCGCCCGTGAAACGGCGGCGGCCTGCGGATCGATATCAACCTTGTTGATCGCAACGAGGTCGGCAATCTCCACGATACCCTTCTTGATCGCCTGCAGGTCATCGCCGGCATTCGGCAACTGCACCAGCGTAAAAATATCGACCATGCCGGCAACGGTCGTTTCGCTCTGACCGACACCCACCGTTTCTACGATGATGACATCGTAACCAGCCGCCTCGCAGGCGAGCATGGCTTCGCGCGTTTTCTCGGCCACGCCGCCAAGCGAACCGGCTGACGGACTGGGACGAATGAACGCTTCCACACGCTGACACAACGACTCCATGCGTGTTTTATCGCCCAGAATTGAACCTCCGGACACCGAGGAGGAAGGATCGACGGCCAACACCGCCAATTTATGGCCGCGATCGATCAGCCAGTTGCCAAGGGCTTCAATGAAGGTCGACTTGCCCGCCCCCGGCACACCGGATATACCAACGCGGATCGCGTTCCCCGTATGAGGCAGCAACGCCGCCAATACCTTTTGCGCCCGTTGCTGGTGATCCGCACGGGTTGATTCGATCAGCGTGATCGTCTTCGCGAGCGCACGCCGCTGCTTGGCGAGGACACCATCGATCAGTTCGTGATCGGCAGGGCTGAGCGCATCTGCGGACGTATTGCTCGCATCCATAGACATCTCTCTAACAAAGACAATGGAAAATTAACCAGCCCGTTATCCGGACTGAACGTGAATAACAGCGAAAACAGCTTTAAGTTCAACAGAGGCAACAAAAGGTCGCCGTCCAAGAAAATTCGCCGCACCTGCTTGCGCACGGTGCGGCGAATTGAGACCTACAACAGCCAGCCCGGATTAGGCTTTAACGGCCTTGTTGATTTCTTCCAGAACTTTGCGAGCGGAATCTTCGATACGGGTACCCGGACCGAAAACAGCCTTGGCACCAGCCGCGTACAGCGCGTCGTAGTCCTGCGCCGGGATGACGCCGCCAGCGAAGACGATGATATCGTTCGCGCCCTGGGCCTTCAGCGACTCGATCAGTTGCGGCACCAGCGTCTTGTGACCGGCAGCGAGCGACGAGCAGCCGATGGCGTGCACGTCGTTCTCGATCGCCTGACGGGCAGCCTCTTCCGGCGTCTGGAAGAGCGGGCCAACGTCGATGTCGAAGCCGAGGTCGGCGTAGGCGGTCGCCACGACCTTGGCGCCACGATCGTGACCGTCCTGACCCAACTTGGCGATCATGATGCGCGGACGACGGCCATTTTCGGCGGCGAACTTCTCGACGTCAGCCTTGATGCTTTCCCAAGTTTCGATTCCTTGCACAACGCCTCCATAAACGCCGGAAATGGTCTGGTTGTTGGCGCGGAAGCGGCCAAAGACCTTTTCCAGCGCGTCGGAAACTTCACCAACGGTAGCGCGCAGACGCATGGCCTTGACGGTGAAGTCGAGCAGGTTGCCTTCGCCGGTTTCGGCACACTTGGTCAGCGCGTCGAGAGCGGCCTGAACAGCCGCGCTGTCGCGAGTGGCGCGGATCTGCTTGATGCGGGCGACCTGCGATTCACGCACGGCCACATTGTCGATATCGAGAATATCGAGATCGGCTTCCTTGGCCAGCTTGTACTTGTTGACGCCAACGATGACCTTCTTGCCGGAGTCGATCTGGGCTTGCGTTTCGGCCGCGCACTTCTCGACTTCCATCTTGGCCCAGCCGGATTCGACGGCCTTGACCATGCCGCCCATCTTGTCGATTTCCTGGATGATGGCCCATGCCTTGTCGGCCATGTCCTGGGTCAGCTTTTCCATCATGTAGGAACCGGCCCACGGATCGACGACGTTACAGATCTTGGTTTCTTCCTGAATGATGATCTGCGTGTTACGGGCGATACGTGCCGAGAACTCGGTCGGCAGCGCAATGGCTTCGTCGAGCGCGTTGGTATGCAGCGACTGGGTGCCGCCGAAAACAGCGGCCATGGCTTCGATCGTGGTACGGATCACGTTGTTGTACGGATCCTGCTCGGTCAGCGACCAGCCGGAGGTCTGGCTGTGCGTGCGCAGCATCATCGACTTCGGGCTCTTGGCGCCGAATTCGCTCATGATGCGATGCCACAGCATACGGCCGGCACGCATCTTGGCGATTTCGAGATAGAAGTTCATGCCGACGGCCCAGAAGAACGACAGGCGACCGGCAAAAGCGTCAACGTCGAGGCCCGATTCGATACCGGTGCGGACGTATTCCTTACCGTCGGCCAGCGTGAAGGCCAGTTCGATGGCCTGGTTCGCGCCCGCTTCGGAGATGTGGTAGCCAGAGATCGAGATCGAGTTGAACTTCGGCATGTGTTGCGCGGTGTACCCGAAGATGTCCGAGATGATCTTCATCGACGGCTTCGGCGGGTAGATGTACGTGTTACGAACCATGAACTCCTTGAGGATGTCGTTCTGGATCGTGCCGGACAGTTGGTCCTGCTTCACGCCCTGTTCTTCGGCGGCAACGATGTAGCCGGCCAGAACCGGCAACACGGCGCCGTTCATGGTCATCGAAACGGAAATCTTGTCGAGCGGGATGCCGTCGAACAGGATCTTCATGTCTTCGACGGAATCGATCGCCACGCCGGCCTTGCCGACGTCGCCAACGACGCGAGGATTGTCCGAGTCATAGCCACGGTGCGTTGCGAGGTCAAACGCCACCGAAACGCCCTGACCGCCAGCAGCCAGCGCCTTGCGATAGAAGGCATTGGATTCTTCAGCGGTGGAGAAACCGGCGTACTGGCGAATCGTCCATGGACGCACGGCGTACATGGTCGCCTGCGGGCCGCGGATGTAAGGCGGCAAGCCTGGAAGCGTGTCGATATTGGACAGATCCTTGACGTCCTGCTTGGTGTAAAGGGGCTTGACGACGATACCTTCCGACGTAACCCAGTTCAGGGCGTCGACGTCACCGCCAGGAGCGGATTTGGATGCGGCTTTTTTCCAGGCGTCCAGATTGGAGGAATCAGGAAACGCAGGGCTATTCTCGTTGGACATAGACGATTACCTTTCAGGAATATGGAACTTGTTCGGAACTTTATTTGAGCTTCCCAATCGAAAACCGTCAGACTGAACCAACTGACGCACCAGTTTTCGTTCGGAGTTTCAGAGCAGGCGCGCAAAAACCGCCTTGACACCAGCCGACAATGCTACTTTAACCGCGACACCAAGGCAAGAAAGGCAACGCTTTGCCGCCGGGTAGAAAGCAGCCAGCCATCCTTGTTTGCGCGGTTTCGCCACACCCCACTCAGCCCCGGATTCGACGTTTGGATCGGCATCGTCCAGGCGGAAGATTCGGCATCAGCTCCCGTTCTTCCGCAGAAGAATGCGCCGCCTGTTCTTTGGATGCCCGAGCAACTCCCAAAGGTCATCAAAAAAATGATTGTCCATGACAAAACGTTTGAGCATAATAATTGGCTATCATCGACGACCGGGATATGGCGATGCTTCCTCCGAATGTCATCAACGACCGCGTTTACGTATTGCAAACGCGCTGGGGCAACTACGTTTCACACGGATCGTTCGAGCATTTCATCGAATTCACGGTCGCCGTCAATAGCCTGGCCGAGCACTTCAGCCGCATGCGGCTCCCCGGACTGGTCCGCCTCTGCGAGGGATTGGAAAACGCAGCGCTGACCCATCTTGGCTGCGCGGAAACCCATCCCATCGACGCGCAGGACATCGTCGCTTTACAACGTCAGGTCGACACGCTGCTTGGTGCTGTCGCCACCTCACGGCTGACGACCCACGAACGCCGTACCGAAGAGCAAACGACAGAAAAGCGAGAGATCGACTGGATCCGGCCACGCCACATCAAAATCGTTGTCACCCCGGAAAAGGGGAAAATGGCCAGCGCGCTTTGCCGGCAAATTGATTTCTTCGGATTCCAGACACAAAAACACGCCTGGGATGAAAATCCGACCGGCGACACGCATCCCTTGGCCGTCCTCTTCATTCCGTCCACCACCGCCCCGGACCTGAAGACGCAGCATGCCTGCATCGCCGCCATGCGGTCGCACCATCCGGCAAGCCAGTTGATCTACCTCGACGCACCACAGGATATCGAAACCATCGTCACCCTGATGCGTTCCGGCATCGA
Organism: Propionivibrio limicola; assembly: GCF_009469695.1. Classification (GTDB taxonomy): domain Bacteria; phylum Pseudomonadota; class Gammaproteobacteria; order Burkholderiales; family Rhodocyclaceae; genus Propionivibrio; species Propionivibrio limicola. Next base: position 118,290 of record NZ_SSSR01000002.1, on the reverse strand, counting down.
TCTGACGGTACCGATGGAGGACGGTTGTTCGCGCGTGCTCAACTGCGTGCTCGACCTCGTGCAAAGCCATGAGCAGGAAAAATACCGCGTTCTTCTTGTCGAGGACTCCCGCGTTGCCGTCGCCCTGATCCAGCGCACGTTGTCCGAACACGGCATCGACAGCCATGCCATCCGCAATCCGGGCACGCTGCTCGAAGAGTTGCAATCCTATCGCCCCGACCTGATCCTGATGGACATGCACATGCCGCGTTTCAACGGCGTCGAGGCAACTCGCGTGCTGCGCCAGATGGCGGCCTACACAGCGCTACCGATCGTTTATCTCTCCGGCGAATCGGACATTGGGCGACAGGTCGAAGCACTGCGTCTGGGCGGCGACCAGTTCCTGAGCAAGCCTTTCAACCCGGTGCTGCTGGCCGCCGTCGTCAAGACCAAGATCGAGCGCTTCCGCGAAACGCAACGCTCCTCCCGCCTCGACGGGCTGACCGGCCTGCTCAACCACACAGCGGCCAAATCCCGGCTCAAGACGATGCTGGCCGCCCTGACACCGGCGCATTCGCTGACGGTTGCGATGATCGACATCGACCACTTCAAGTCGATCAACGACACCTACGGCCACCCGGTCGGCGATCAGGTCATTCGCGGACTGGCCTGGTTGCTGAAGGGACGACTGCGGGCTACCGACCTGATCGGTCGTTACGGCGGTGAGGAATTCATCCTCGCCTTGCCGGACATTTCCCCCGATCAGGCGCTGAACGTCATCGACCGCATCCGCGCCGATTTCGCCTCGCTGCCGCACGCCCACGCAAGCGGTGCGCTCAACGCAACATTCAGCGCCGGCATCGCCTCCTTCCCGATGTTCGACACGGCGCAAGCACTGACCGAAGCGGCCGACTTTGCGCTGCTGAACGCCAAACGGAGCGGCCGCAACCGCGTCGAGGCCGCCGATTGTTCCGTCAAGAACGACAACTGTTTCACCTTGCTGCAGAAGATTTGAGGCGTTTTGTCCGTTCAGGCCCGGCCTGAGAACGCGCCAGTCGCAGTCCGTTGAAGACGACCAGCAAACTCGCCCCGACGTCGGCGAAGACCGCCATCCACAGGGTCGCCACGCCGCCCGCCGCAAGCGCCAGAAAGACGGCCTTGATGCCGAGCGCCAGAACGATGTTCTGCGCGAGGACACGGCACGTCTGCTGACTCAGACCGATGAACTCGGCCACCTTGCGCAAGTCATCGTCCATGATCGCCACATCCGCCGTTTCCAAGGCGGTCGCCGTCCCGGCCGCGCCCATGGCAATCCCGATATCGGCCCGCGCCAGCGCCGGCGCGTCGTTGATGCCATCCCCGACCATGCCGACAAAACCGTAGCGGGCATGCAGCTCAGCCACGGCAGCGTGCTTATCTTCCGGCAATAGCCCGGCCCGGATGTCGTCGATCCCGAGCGGGCGGGCGATCGACTTCCCGACCACCTCGTTGTCACCGGTCAATACCACCGGATGAACCCCCTGCGCCTTGAGCGCGGCAACGGCCTCGGCACTTTCGGCCCGTACCGTATCGGCGACGGCGAAAAGAACCTCATCCCCGACAGCAGAAGCAAGAACGGCCACCGTATTCCCGCTGGCTTGCAACGATTCCACTGCCGACAACAACACCGCCACCTGATTGCCAAGCTGCCAACGCACGCCGTCGATGTACCCCGCAACGCCACGCCCGGGCACAACTTCGAAGCGCTCGACGGGAAGCAGTTCATCCCCACCCGCCTGAAGCCGCCATCCGGCCAGAATGGCCTGCGCCACCGGATGCGTGCTGTGATCGGCCAGACTCGCGGCGATACGTAGCGCATCACGACGGGTCAATGAATCGACGGCGTTTCCCGACAACACGACATCGACCAGTACCGGCGCCCCCTTCGTCAGCGTGCCGGTCTTGTCGAACGCCACCGCTTTCATCAGCCGCCCGCTTTCAAGGAAAACGCCGCCCTTGATGAGAATGCCGCGCCGTGCGGCCGCCGCCAGTCCGCTCACCACCGTCACGGGCGTGGACACGACAAGCGCGCAGGGGCAAGCGATGACCAGCATGACGAGCGCCTGATAGAACCACTCCCGCCAACTCCCCCCGGACACCCAGGGGCCGAGGACGGCCACCGCGATCGCCAGCAACACGACGGCCGGCGTATAGAAATGAGCGAACCGGTCGACGAAGCGCTGGGTCGGCGCCCGCTGCGCCTGCGCCTCCTGAATGGCGGCGGCAATGCGCGCCAGGGTGCTGTGCCCGACGTCGGCCAGAACTGTCGCCTCGCCGCTGCCATCGACAATGAGACAGCCGGCATAGACCGTTTCGCCGGCGATTTTCTCGACCGGGACGCTTTCGCCGGTCACCGGCGACTGATCGAGCACGACATGGCCGCTGTCGACGCGAGCGTCGAGCGGCACGCGAGCGCCGGCGCGCAGACGGATGCGTGCGCCGACCGCAACATCGGAGATCGGACGCACCTGCCACCTCCCATCGACGACCACCTCCGCCGTTTCCGGCGCCATCGCCGTCAGCGACTTGATCGCGGCCCGGGCGCGATCAAGCGCCAGTCCTTCGATCGCTTCGGCCACGGCGAAGAGGAACAAGACCATCGCCGCCTCCGGCCAGCGGCCAATAATCAGCGCCCCGGCCACAGCCAGCGTCATCAGGAAGTAAATGTTCAACGTGAAATGACGCAGGGCGATCCAGCCTTTGCGAACGGTCGGCAGGCCGGTGCAGAGAATCGAGAAGGCAGCCAGGGCGATCACCGGCCAGGCCGTTTCCTCGCCGAAGACCCACGCCCACGCTTCGGCCGCCGTAGCCGCCGCCCCGCTCAAAGCCAGCAACAGCTTTTGCCGCCCGGCAAGCGTTGGCAGGGGCGGTGGTGCCGACACACCATCGAGCACGCGCGGTGCCATGCCGATCGACAGCAGCGCGTCGACAACCGGCTGCACCTCGTCAAGCCGGTGCAAGACCGTCAGTTCCCGGTCAAGCAAATTGAAGTCGAGACGAACGATTCCCGGCATCGACGCCAGCCGCCCGCGAATCAGCCGTTCTTCGGTCGGGCAATCCATGTTGTCGATGCGGCAGCGCCAACGCCGCGCGTCGGCGGGTAGCGGCTTATCCAACTTATCCGGCCCACCATCAGCGGAATCGCCGGGGGGCGACGGTTGCGAACTACAGCGGCTGCCACAACAGCAGGATGAAGGCGAATCTTTAGATGAATCCGTATCGTGCGCACGCATGGTCTTTCCTCCGGAACCGATGCCATCATTAGACAGTCTGTAGCCACTACAGAGTCAATAGACGACAAACATCCCGTTCAGGAATCAACCATGAGAATTGGCGAATTGGCCCGCCGCACCGAATGCGACATCGAAACCATCCGCTTTTACGAGCGCAAGGCGTTGCTCGACCGACCGGCACGCGAGCCGAACGGCTACCGGACGTACGACGAGGCGCACTTGCGGCGCCTGAGTTTCATCCGCCATTGCCGCTCGCTCGGCATGGGGCTGCCGGATATCCGTTTGCTGTGCGCGTACCAGCAAACGCCGGAACAAGGCTGCGACCGCGTCAACCGCCTGATCGACGAGCACATCGTCCGCATCCACCAGCAGATCGAAACGCTGCACCGACTGGAGGAACAACTGCACGCGCTGCGCAATACCTGCAGTGGCGCCGAACAAAGCACGGCCGACTGCGCCATCTTGCGCAACCTGCAGCACGCCCCGCACGGCGGCACCTGCATTTGTCACAGCAACCCGTGCCCGGCCCGGCCGGAAAACTGAAGAGCGCGCTACCTTACTCCCTCAAGCAGCACACAGGCCCACACCGCGGCCACATTGACCAGCGCGATCAACACCGCAGCACTACCGATATCCTTGGCGCGCTTGGACAGATGATGCCGGTCGAGCGAGACGCGATCGACCGCCGCTTCGATGGCGGAATTGAGCAATTCGACGATCAGCACGAGCAACACGCTGGCGATCATCAGCGCCCGTCCGCCCCAACTGACCGGCAGCCAGAACGCCGCCGGAATCAGAATCACCGCCAGCCACACTTCCTGGCGAAACGCGTCCTCGCAGGTGAAGGCGGCGCGCAAACCGGCCAGCGAGTAATTGAAGGCATTCCACACCCGGCGCAAGCCGGTCTTGCCTTTGAAGGGACTTTCCTCGGACACACTTTTCTCCTCGCCAGACGCGACAGGCCGGCAAGTATAACGACGAACGGATTTAACGGAGCGGAACAGCCGGCCACCAAGCCGGCTTTCCCCTACAACGGCGACAGTTTGAAGTCGCGCACGCGCCGATCCAGATGGGCGGAAAGAATCTGGCGATAAAGGCCTGCCATGCGGGCGGCCAGCGCGTCGCTCGACCACTCGCGCGCATAGTCGCGGGCCTCGCTGGAGAGACGCTGGTGCAACGCGGAATCGCGCAAGAGGCGGGTGAGCGCCAGCGAGAAGGCGTAAGGATTGTCGTCCGGCACCAGCGCGCCGCGCTGCGCACCGAGGATGTCGGCCGTCCCCATTTCGGCCAGCGCCACGACCGGCAGGCCGCACGCCATCGCTTCGAGCAGCACCAGCCCCTGCGTCTCCGTGCGCGAGGCGAAAACGAAGGCATCGGCAGCCGCATAGCACGCCGGCAGTTCGGTTTGGCGATCGAGATAGCCGATGAAGGAAACGCTTTGCTGCAGCCCGCGCTCGACGACCGAGCGCTGCAGATGCGGCAAGGCCGGTCCTTCGCCGGCGATGACGAGCAGCATTTCCGGCACCGACTCGCGCATCAGGTCGGCAACGTCGAGCAGGAAATCGATGTTTTTCTCGTGCGCCACGCGCCCGACGTAAAGCGCCACCGGCCGCTCAGGCGCGATGTGGTGACGGGCGCGGAACGACGCGCGGGCATCCGGAGCCGCCTCGCCGATCGAAACGCCGGTCGGCAGAATGTGCATCGGCGTCGCCACGTAATACTCGGCCAGCCGTTCCCAGATCGCTTTCGACGGAACGATCACCGCGTCGAGTTCATTACACTGGCGGCGGGAAAAATTGCGCGCCAACCCGCGCAGCCATGAGGCCGGAACAAACTTCGCGTAATGGGCCAGATACTCTTCGAACAGCGTGTGGTAGGTGGCGATCACCGGCACATCGTAGCGTTTGGCAGCAGCAGTCCCGGCGTAATGGGCGGCGAACGGCGTTTGCACGTGAATGAGATCGCAGCCGGATTTGACCACTTCTTCAACCGCCCGATGCATCGCCCCCCAACGAACCAGCCTGTCTTCCGGATCAAACGGCACGCGCCGCCCCGGCACGCGGGCAATCCAATCCTCGTGACACTCGGTACCGTAATCCGGCGCAATCAGGCGGACCTCGACGCCCTGCGCACGCAGCGACTCGCGATACGTCCGGATGGCCGTCGACACACCATTGATCCGTGGGAAGTAAACATCGGAAACCATTGCAACCCGCATCAAACCAACTCCTCTTGAGAAACTTTCGCATTCGTGGCGATCGGAAACTCGACCGCCGGCACAGGTATTTCTTCCGGCACACTATCCCCGGCATTCCCACCCCACGTAATCAGTTCGAGCGTCCCATCCCAATGTTCGACGATCGCCGTACAGCTATCGACCCAGTCGCCGCAATTGACGTAGGCCAGGCCGTCCGCCTCGCGGATGACGGCGCTGTGGATGTGGCCGCAGATGATGCCGTCCAGCCCGCGCTGACGCGCCGCGTGCAGGGCGGTGTTCTCGAAATCGAAAATGAACTGCAGCGCCTTCTTGACGCGACGCTTGGCGTAGCCGGCGAGCGACCAGTAGCAATGCATCCCGAGACGGCGGCGGACGAAGGACACCAGCGCATTGAGCCGCACCAGCACGTCGTACATGACGTCACCGAACAGGGCGATCCACTTGTGGTGGCGCGTCACCTGATCGAATTCGTCGCCGTGCACGAGCAGGAAGCGGCGGCCGTCGGCGAGCGTGTGCGTGTGTTCGCCCATCACGGCGATGTCGCCGAAGGTAATGCCGAGATAATCGCGCAGCGCTTCGTCGTGGTTGCCCGGAATGAACACGACGCGCTCGCCACGCCGCGCCCGCCGGAGAATCTTCTGCACGACGGTGTTCTGGCCCGGCGTCCACACGATGTTGCGGCGCATCGCCCAGAAATCGACGATGTCGCCGATCAGGAAAACGTTATCCGCCGAGTAGGAGCGCAGGAATTCAAGCAGGCGATCGGCCTGGCAGGCGCGCGTACCCAGGTGGATATCGGAAAGAAAGATTGAACGTACGGTAGGCATGGCGCCCATCTTGTCCGCCGACTGTTACGCGCCGATTTCGTGATGATTTCGCGCTGGTTTCGATTTGACGACAGTTTCGGGAAGCGAGGAAAACAACGCCTCACCCGGCCAATTCGTTAAAATGCGCGACCGAACACACTGCACAAACCGCAACAGCACAACAGGAACCCAAGCCATGACCCAGGATGAACTCAAGCAGTTGGTGGCGCGCGCCGCGCTCGACTACGTCGTCGAAGGAAAAATCGTCGGCGTCGGCACCGGCTCGACAGCGCGGCTCTTCATCGACGCGCTGGCCGAGATCAAGGATCGCATCCCCGGCGCCGTCGCCAGTTCCGAGGACACGCGCACCCGCCTGCTCGGTCACGGCATCAAGGTCTTCGACCTCAACGAGGTCTCCGACATCCCGGTGTATATCGACGGCGCCGACGAAATCACCGCCGAAATGCACATGATCAAGGGCGGCGGAGGTGCGCTGACGCGCGAGAAAATCATCGCTGCCGTCGCGCAGAAATTCGTCTGCATCGCCGATGGCTCGAAGCTCGTCGACGTGCTCGGTCGCTTCCCGCTGCCGGTCGAAGTGATCCCGATGGCACAGGCCTACGTTGCCCGCGAACTGGCCAAACTCGGCGGCACGCCGGTGCTGCGCGAAGGCTTTGTCACCGACAACGGCAACGTCATCCTCGACGTCAAGGGTCTGCAGATCGTCGATCCGGTCGATCTCGAAAGCCGCATCAACCAGATCGTCGGCGTCGTCACCAACGGCCTGTTCGCCCGCCGTCCGGCCGATGTCTGCCTGCTCGGCATGGAGTCGGGCGTCAAAACGTTTACCGCCGACTGAAACATTCCTGCAACATTCATCACCTAAGCTCGGAGGATTAAAACTCCCATGCATAGCCCGACTGGAGCCAAACGAATGAGCGGAACCACCGACCACACTTCCAAGAACTTCGACATCGAACTGGAAAGCCTGCGCACGCGCGTCCTGCAGATGGGCGGACTGGCCGAACAACAGGTGCGCAAAGCCATCGACGCCATGTACAGCGGCAACATCGCCGAACTGGAGGCCGTCGTGCGCGACGATCAGCGCATCAACGAGCTCGAAGTGGATATCGACGCCCTGTGCAACCAGATCATCGCCAAGCGCCAGCCAACCGCCATCGACCTGCGCATGATCGTTTCCGTACTGAAGACGATTTCCGACGTCGAGCGCGTCGGCGACAAGGCGCAGAAGATTGCCCGTCTCGCCATCGGCCTGCACCAGGAAAACGGCTCGAAGATCATTCCGCAGATCGATTTGCGCGGCATGGCCGAAAAAGCCCTGACCATGCTGCGTCTGGCACTCGACGGTTTTGCCCGCCTCGACGTGAATCAGGCCGCCGAAGCGATGCGCCTCGACGATCAGGTCAATGCCGAATACAAGGCGATGAACCGGCAACTGATCACCTACATGATGGAAGACCCGCGCACCATTTCGCGCTCGCTCGACATCATTTCGATCGCCAAGGCCGTCGAACGCATCGGCGACCACGCCTGCAACATCGCCGACTACGTCATCTACATGGTCAAGGGTATCAACGTCCGCCACGAGTCGACCGAGGAAATTCTCGCCAAGCTCGGCCAGGACGCCTGAACGCCCGCCAGACCCTGCCGCTTCAAAAAAGGATTCGCCTCCGGGTGAATCCTTTTTTCATTTTTTCCACGCCGGACAACACAAAAACGTAATCCGGCCGCAACACCCCGGTAATGCCCGCTGCGTATCGTCTCCTGCATAAAAACTTGTCAGGAGGACACGATGACCACGCAGACGATCACCCCGCAGACCGCTGGCACCTTGCAGCATCGGCGCGCCGCGCGCCCGTCCCTCTCGGTTGGCATCGCCAGCCACGAGCACGAAATCCGCGCCGCCCAAAAACTCCGTTATCAGGTCTTTGCCGACGAACTGGGCGCACGGCTGACAACGCGCACGCCCGGCATCGACGCCGACATTTTCGACCCCTTCTGCCAACACCTGGTCGTGCGTTGCGACGACACCGGCGAAGTCGTCGGCACCTACCGCATCCTGACGCCGGAGAACGCCAAGGCCATCGGCTGCTATTACTCGGAAAGCGAATTCGATCTCACCCGCCTGCAACACCTGCGCCCGCGCATGGTTGAAATCGGCCGCTCGTGCGTGCATCCCGATTTCCGCACCGGCGCCACCATCGCGCTGCTCTGGTCCGGGCTGGCGCAATTCATGACACAGCACGGCTATGACTACCTCGTCGGCTGCGCCAGCATCAGCATGGCCGACGGCGGCCACATCGCCGCCAGCCTGTTCAACAACCTGCAGGATTACCTGAGTCCGATCGAATACCGCGTTTTCCCGCGCTGTCCGCTGCCGCTGGGTGCGCTACGCTCCGACCTCGACGCCGAAACGCCTCCGCTGATCAAGGGCTACCTGCGCGCCGGCGCCTACATCTGCGGCGAACCGGCCTGGGACCCCGACTTCAACACCGCCGACCTGCCGATCCTGCTGCCGATGTCGCACCTGTCCGGCCGCTATTCAAAGCACTTCATCGGCCAACCGGTTGGCTGAAGAACCACAAAAAGCGAACCACCAAGTCACCAAGGGCACAAAGTTACACCAAGAAATTCGGGAGGTTTTCCTTGGTGCATCTTGGTGACTTGGTGGTGAAAGTTTTTCCTGCCTCAGAAGCGCGGCGGCACGTAGCCTTGCACTTCATCGGCGCCATCGCCGAAGAAATGTTTTTCGACCTGTTCGGCGAGGTACTTGCGATGGCCGGCGTCGGCCAGGTTGAGGCGGTTCTCGTTGATGATCATCGTTTGCAGGCGAATCCACTGCTGCCACGCTTCCTTCGACACGTTCTCGAAAATCCGTTTGCCGAGTTCACCGGGGTAAGGGGGAAAGTCGAGGCCCTCTGCCTCGCGACCTAGTTTGACGCAATTGACCATTCTTGCCATTGAATTGACTCCGTAAAAAAGTATCGCCTTGGCAGGCAGAAAAAACCAATCATTACAACATCTTGGTAAAAATCTTCGAGCGCCGCTGCAGGTTATAGACGAGCCGCTTCTCGGACGGCAACGCTTCCAGCGGCTGCTCGACGAATCCGCGTTCGCGGAACCAGTGCGACGTCACCGTCGTCAGCACGAACAGGCGCTTGATCCCGGCCATCCTGGCCCGCGTTTCGATGCGCTTCATCAATTGCTCGCCATAACCCCAGCGCCGGAACTGCGGATGCACCGCCAAGCAAGCCAGCTCGGCCTGATCCTCGCCGTAGGGATAGAGCGCCGCGCAACCGACGATCATGCCGTCGTGCTCGACCACCGAGAAGTGCGAAATCTCGCGTTCGAGCAGTTCGCGCGAACGACGCACCAGCGTCCCCTCCTCCTCCAATGGCTCGATCAGCGCCACCAGACCGGCGATGTCGTCCGGCCGCGCATCGCGCAGGATTTCGAGCGACTCGCGCGTAATGATCGTTCCGACGCCATCGCGGGAAAATAGTTCGCGCAGCAGCGTGCCGTCCTCATCGTAGCCGATCAGGTGCACGCGGCCGACGCCGGAGCGGCTGGCGCGGATGGCGCGCGGCAAGTAGCGCCGCAGATCGGGCGACAGCCAGTCCTGCGTCGCCAGCAGGCGCTCGGCGGAATCCGCCGTCAGTTCGTCGAGCAGACCACCTTCCTTGTCGGTCACCCCTTGGCTGTCGGAGAGGAAGATCAATTTATCGGCACTGATCGTCGTCGCCGTCGCCTCGGCCACCTCCTCCATCGCCAGATTGAAGATCTCGCCGGTCGGGCTGACGCCAATGCACGACAGGAGAACGATGTTGCCGATGCTCAACTGGGCACGGACGCCCTCGACGTCGATCTTGCGCACGTGGCCGGCGTACTGCATGTCGACGCCGTTGAGGACGCCAACCGGCCTGGCGGTAATGAAGTTGCCGGCGACGACGCGGATCGTGCTGTTGGCCATCGGCGTATCGGGCAAGCCCTGCGAGAGCAGCGCTTCGAGTTCGAGATACACGCTGCCGACGGCATCGATCACGCAATCGAGCGTTGCCGCATCGGTCACGCGGTAGCCGTCGAGAATGATCGATTCGAGCCCTTTTTCGCGCAATTCTTCCTCGATCTGCGGCCGCGCGCCATGCACCAGCACCAGCCGCACGCCGAGGGCGGCGAGCAGATTCACGTCATAGGCCAGCGTGCGCGCAAACGGTCCGGTAATCGCCTTGCCGCCGAACGCGATGACGAACGTCTTGCCGCGGAACAGATTGACGTAGGGCGCCACCGACCGGAACAGGGTCACGAAATGCGCGGGGCTGAGTTCTTCGGTCGTCATTGTTTTGAGTCCTTCTTGTTCTTGGCCTTTTGCGGCGCCAGCACGCTTTCGAGCCGCTCGCAGATGGTACGCAGGATTTTCACGCGCGCGAAGTTCTTGTCGTCGGCCTCGACCAGCGTCCACGGCGCGGTGCCAGTACTGGTGCGGTCAACCATGTCGCAGACGGCAGCCTGATAGGCCTCGCTTTTGCCGCGATTGCGCCAGTCATCCTCGGTGATCTTGAAGCGCTTGAATTCGACCTTCTCGCGCTCCTTGAAGCGGCGCAACTGCTCCTTGTCGCTGATCTGCAGCCAGAACTTGACGACGATGGCGCCGTCCTCATGCAGTTCGTGCTCGAAGTCGTTGATCTCGGTGTAGGCGCGCAGCCAGTCGGCTTCGCCACAGAAACCTTCGACGCGCTCGACGAGCACGCGCCCGTACCATGTCCGGTCGAAGATCGTCACCCGCCCGCAGCGCGGAATGTGCCGCCAGAAGCGCCACAAATACGGCTGGGCGCGCTCTTCGTCGGTCGGCGCCGCAACCGGCACGATCTGGTACTGGCGCGCATCGAGCGCCTCGGTCACACGACGGATGCCGCCGCCCTTGCCGGCGGCGTCCGAACCTTCGAAGGCCAGGATCAGCGAATGTTTCTTGAATTCCGGATGGCGCACCAGTTCGGCAAGCCGGCCCTGCCACTTGGCCAGTTGCGCTTCATACGCATCCTTGTCGAGCTTCTGCGTCAGATCGAGCGCCGTCAGCACGTTAAGGTTATCGATGCGCGGGGCCATCGGCGGCGCCACCGGGAAATTCTGGTCGCGCGTGTCGGCCAGCCGATTCTGCAGGGCGTTGAGCAGGATCTTGCCGACGCGTAGTGCACGGTAACGGTCGTCGGTCCCCTCGACGACATCCCACGGCGCCCACGGCGAATTCGTCGTGCGCAGGATGTGGCCGGCGACTTCCTGCAAGCGGTCGTAGGTCTTCAGCCGCGCCCAGCTCTCCGGCGTCACACGCCAGGCGGTGCGCGGATCTTTCTCCAGCGCTTTCAAACGCTGGCGCTGGCCCTCCTTCGAGAGATGGAACCAAAGCTTGATGACCAGCGCGCCTTCATTGACCAGCATCGCCTCGAAGCGATTGATCTGATCCATGCGCTGGTCGAGGCTGCTTTTCGAGAGGTCGCCTCGGATGCGCTCGGCGATCGGGTGCGAGTACCACGAGCCGGCAAAAATGCCGATCCGCCCCTTCGGCGGCAGGGCGCGCCAGAAGCGCCACATGTAGGGACGCTCGCGCTCTTCGTCGGTCGGCTCGGAAAAGGCCAGCGTCGACAGATAGCGCGGATCCATCCACTCGTAGAGCAGGTTGATCGTCTCGCTCTTGCCGCCGCCGTCAACGCCGCTGATCAGCAGGACGACGGGAAAATCCGCCTTTTCCTGCAGCTCGAACTGGGCTTCGAGCAGCGCCGCCCGCACCTTGGGCTCTTCTGCCCGGAAAGTCTCCTTGTCGATCTTGTGACCGAGTTCCGCCGATTCAAACATGACCTACCCCTTTCCGGAGTCGCCTCCAAAGTCGCCCCACAGACACTGGATCGCCGCCAGCGCCGCCAGCCCGGCCGTCTCCGTGCGCAGGATGCGCGGACCAAGACGCAAACCAAGATACCCGGCCTCTTTTGCCCTTGCTACCTCTTCCGGCGCCAAACCGCCCTCGGCGCCAATCAACAGCTCCACTTCGCTGCCTGGCTGCGGGCGCGGCAATTGATCGAGTGTCAACTCGGCTCCGGGCACCAGCATCAGGCGCAAGACGCGCTCGCCGTTCGGTGCGGCGTCCTGCGGCAAGCGTTCCAGCCAGCGTTCGAGCGGCATGATCGCCGTCACCTCCGGCAGCCGGTTGCGGCCGCATTGCTCGCACGCGGCGGTCGCCACACCCTGCCAGTGCTCGACCCGCCGCTCGGCGCGTTCGCCCTGCAACTTGAGCACGCTGCGCCGCGACGCGACGGGAACGATGCGCTGCACGCCGAGTTCGACGGCCTTCTGCACCGTCATGTCCATCTTCTCGCCGGTCTGCAGCGCCTGCACCAGCGTCAGACGGATCGGTGATTCGCATTCGGCATCGCGCCATTCGAGCACGTCGGCGCTGACGCGATCGCGGTTCACGGACGCTATGCGCGCCACGTACTCGCCGCCAGTGCTGTCAAACAGAACGAGCCCGTCGCCTTCGCGCAGGCGCAACACGCGACAGGCATGGCGCGCCGCGTTTTCGGGCAGCTCGACAAGGGTGCCGGTCGCCATCGGCACCGGGCAATAGAAGCGTGGAGAAGTCATAGTAGGATTATAAGTTCCTTCGGCGCTCGCCGTTGTTACAACCGCTGTTCATCAAGCCCAACAGGAGTATCGCGCCATGCCCGTCAGCACCCCGCCCGTCGACCTTGGCTGGACCGCCCCGGCTTTCAAACTTGCCGACACCTCCGGCACGTCCCGGACGCTCGAATCCGTGCGCGGCCCGAACGGCCTGCTCGTCATGTTCATCTGCAACCATTGCCCCTACGTGAAAGCCATCCTCGACCGCCTGTGCCGCGACGTACGCGACATCCAGGCGCTCGGCATCGGAGTCGCCGCCATCATGAGCAACGACACCGACGCCTATCCGAACGACTCGTTCGCCAACATGCAGAAGCTGGCCAAGGATCTCGATTTCCCGTTCCCCTATCTTTACGATCCGGAGCAGACGGCGGCCCGCGACTACGGCGCCGTGTGCACACCGGACTTCTTCGGTTTCAACCGCGACCTCGCGCTCTGTTACCGGGGCCGCCTCGATTCGGCCGGCATCAAGCCCGCTGAGCCCGGCACCCGACGCGAACTGCTCGAAGCGATGCGCCTCGTCGCCACGACCGACCAAGGCCCGGCGGAGCAATACCCGAGCCTCGGCTGCTCGATCAAGTGGCGCGAAACCTGACGTTGCCAGAAATCGCTCAGTTGTCCTGAAGGATCGTCAATTCCTCGATGGTGTGCCGCAGGCGGATGGCCAGCATGCGCGCCAGCTTGCTCATCAGCAGGAAGGCGATCCGTTTGTGCTCTTCGGCCAGGAAGTTGAATTTCTCCAGCGACAACACGTACATGTCGCAGTCGGTAATGGCGATGGCATCGTTGCTGCGCCGGCTGTGATCGAGGAAAGACAACCCGCCGAGGAAGTCGCCCCGCCCGTACGTGGCGATGTGCTTGAGCCCGGCACCGCGCCCGACCCGGCCCATGACCTTGACCTCCCCCTTGCGGATCAGGATGAGATCGTCGCTCGGGTCGCCCACCGAGAAAATCGTCTCGCCGGCCTTCCACGAACGTTTCTCAAGACACGCCTCCAGATCGACCAGCGTATCCGGTTTGCTGCCCTTGAACAGCTCGATTTCGTGCAATTCCAGCGGCGGCAAGTCCGTCGCTTCCGCCTCCACCACGCCACCGACCAACCGATCCTCGACCCACTCGATCGCCGCCTGCAGGGTAGGCAAAAAAATCACGACACCCTCCGCTGGTTCGAGGCCGGCCAGCTCCAGAAACTCGCGAAGATTTCGCCCATTCGGCAACAGCTCGCGCACGGAGGAGATCAGCAGCGGGACATGGCGCTCGGCAAGCGCATCGCGCAGCAGGCACACGATGTGCGCCGCCGTCACATCCACCGACTGCACGCGCTGCAAATCGATGATCACGAATTCCGCCGTCCGCGTTTCTTCCTCCAGCGTCCGGTACAGCTGCTGCGCCGTGCCGAAGAACAGGCTGCCCTGCAGTTCGAAGATAACCGCCGAATGCCCCTTCGCCTCCAAAATCCGCATCTCGTTCTCGGGCCTGTACCACGTCGACGAACGCTCGCTGACGAAGCTCTTGCGACGCAGGACGTTCCCCCCCACCTGCTCGCGCAGGAAAAGGAGGATCGCCAGCACGACGCCGACTCCCGACGCCCAGATCAGCCCGACCGACAGCGCGACCGCCACCACGGCCAGGACAACCGAAAAATCGAGCGCCGTCGACGTGGACTCGAGGAAACGCAAGGGGTCGGTATCGATCATGCGGATACCGATCACGATCAGCACGCCACTCAGCGTGGCCACCGGCACCCAGGCGATATAGCTCCCCAAGAGCAGCGCCGCCACCACCGTCAGCGCCCCCTCGATCACACCGGAAATGCGCGTCTGCGCACCGCTCGACAGATTGACCATGGTCGGCCCCATCATCCCCGAGCCGGGCATGCCGCCGATGGATGACGCCACAACGTTGGCCAGCCCTTGCGCCGAAAGCTCGCGGTCGGAGTCGTGACGGGTGCGCGTCTGTTGATCGAGCACGACACAGGTTTTCAGCGTATCGATCGACAGCAACGCGGCCAGCGTCAGCGCGCTGCCGACCAGCGCGCCCACCTGCGACAGTTTCAATTCGCCGATCTGGTCCCAGCGGTCGGTAATCAGCGCCACATAGCCCTTGCCGGTCGCACCGAGCGGGCCGATGACCAGATCGTTGTCTTTCAGCGTCAGCAAGGCCGGATCGCCAACGGCGATCCCCGCGTAGGCCAGACATCCCGCTGCAATGCCAAGCACGGTGGCAGGCACGCGCTTGATATAACGTCCGGCGAACAACATCACCACAACCGTCACACCGCCGATGACCAGACCGCGCCAATCCCATTGCATCGGCGTAATCAGCACCTCGAACCAGCCCGAATCGGCCGGGGCACCGGCGAATTTCGGGATCTGGCTGCCGATGATGATGAGACCGACGCCGCTCAGGTAGCCGCTGACCACCGGATAGGGAATGTATTTGATGAGCCGGCCGATGCCGAGAAAGCCGATCAGCACCTGAAGCCCACCGGTCAGAATGCCGAGCACGGTCATCAGCAGCACGATGCTGGCCGGCGCCACGCCCTGGCGCACCATCTCGATGGCAAAGGCCGACAGCACGGCGGCGGCCGGTGCGCACGGCGCGCTGATCAGGCGATCGGTTCCGCCGAAAGCCGGAGCGATCATGCCAAGCGCCATCGCCCCCAGCACCCCGGCGAGCGCGCCAAACGATGCGTAGAGCGGCGACACCGCCGAATAGACCGTTACCCCCAGCGCGACCGAGGCCGGGAGGGCCACCAGCATCGCGGCAAGCCCCCCCCAGAAATCGCCGGAATGGCGCATCCAGGTTCCCGAAAGCTGGCGCATGATTCACCTCCGGATCGCGTTGCTGTTGTTTCACCGCGGCATCGTTGTTAACGCGCGTTGTTCTCGCGCCCTCATGCCCACTATATATCAGCGGGCGGCTGGCTCAAGTCCAACGCCGCCGCTTGATCGCCCGCATCGGCCACCGTTGCGCCTTACATACTCCGGGCCAGAAAACCGAGGCCGGATTCCGTCCGCGCACTTGGCTGTCATCAGAACTTGTGTAATCCTTCCCCTCTAGCAGCGCCGCACGACAACACCGCCGGTCTGCGCCGCTGGAATAACAGGAGAATCCGCCAGATGTCCGACAGCACAACGACAAACACGGGCAGCACAGCCCCCCTTGGCCCCACCCTCCGCGAGCAAATCGATTACAAGCTTCTGCACGGCGTCGCCGCCGATCCGGAAACAGCCAACACCAAAGAGATTTACAAGGCGCTGTCCTTCGTCACGCGCGAACATCTCGCCCGGCGCTGGGTGGAGACACAGAAGCAGGACCGCAAAAACAAGGCGCGGCGCATCTATTACATGTCGATGGAATTCCTGATCGGACGCACCCTTGACAATGCGCTTTCCGCCGTCGGCCTGCACAAATCCGCAGAAGCCGCCTTCAACGCTGCCGGTGCGCCGCCGCTGACCGACATTCTCGAATGCGAACCGGACGCCGCCCTCGGCAACGGCGGTCTCGGCCGGCTGGCGGCCTGCTTTCTCGACTCGATGGCCACGCTCGAACTCCCGTCGTGGGGCTACGGCATGCGTTATGAATACGGCATGTTCGCCCAATCGATCGTCAACGGCGGCCAGGTCGAGCACCCTGATTCCTGGCTGGTCGATGGGACGCCATGGGAATTTCCGCGTCCCGGCACGCATTACACGGTGCGCTTCTGCGGCACGGCCGAGCACCATGGCGAATGGGCCGAGTGGAACGCCGCCGAAGCCGTCGAAGCACACGCCTTCGACTACGTCATCCCCGGCCACGGCACCGAGCGCGTCAGCACCCTGCGGCTGTGGCGCGCCGATGCGCCGGCCCAGATCGACCTCAACGCCTTCAATTCCGGCGACTATGCGCGCGCGGCCGAATTCAAGAACCGGTTCGAGAACATTTCGTGGGTGCTGTACCCGAACGACAGCACACCCGCCGGCCGCGAACTGCGCCTGCGCCAGGAATACTTTTTTGTTTCCGCGTCGTTGCAGGATATCGTCACGCACCATCTCGACGAGTACGGCACCCTGCGCAACCTCGCCGACCAGGTGGCGATCCACCTCAACGACACGCACCCGGCCATTGCCGTCGCCGAACTGATGCGCCTTCTCTGCGACGACAATGGCATGTTATGGCAAGATGCCTGGGTGCAATGCAAGCGCATCTTCTCCTACACCAACCACACGCTGATGCCGGAAGCGCTGGAGACCTGGCCGGTGATGCTGTTGCAATACCTGCTGCCGCGCCACATGCGCATCATCTACCGCATCAACCAGGAATTCCTGGCCGAAGTCGAACAACGCTTCCCCGGCGATGTGGACCTCATCCGCCGCGTCTCGCTGATCGACGACGGCGACGGCCGCGAGGAAAGCAAACGGGTGCGCATGGCCAACCTGTGCATCGTCGGCAGCCACCGCGTCAATGGGGTTTCACAGCTGCACTCCGACCTGATGGTGCAAACCATCTTCTCCGGTTTCGCCAAACTCTATCCGGGACGCTTCCACAACAAGACGAACGGCGTCACCCCGCGCCGCTGGCTGGCGCAGGCCAACCCCGGCCTGTCGGCGTTGCTCGACAAACACATCGGCGACGGCTGGCGCCTCGACCTCGATCAGCTGGAGAAAATCCGCCCGCTGGCAAACGACACAGGCTTCCGCACGGCCTTTGCCGCCGTCAAGCGCGCCAACAAAGTACGGCTGGCCAACTACATCAGTCGCGAGACGAGCATCATCCTGCCACCGGACAGCCTGTTCGACGTGCAGGTCAAACGCATCCACGAATACAAGCGCCAGCTGCTCAACGTGCTGCATGTCGTCAGCCGCTACGACCAGATCCTGCATGGCTTTACTGATGGCATGGCGCCACGCTGCGTGATTTTTGCCGGCAAGGCGGCCTCGTCCTACCACATGGCCAAACAGATCATCCGGCTGATCCACGATGTCGCCCAGGTCATCAACAATGACCGGCGCACGCACGACCTGCTCAAGGTCGTTTTCGTGCCCAACTACGGCGTCTCGGTGGCCGAGCTGATCATGCCGGCCGCCAACCTTTCCGAGCAGATTTCGACCGCCGGCACCGAAGCCTCGGGCACCGGCAACATGAAGCTGTCGCTCAACGGCGCGCTCACCATCGGCACCGAAGACGGCGCCAACATCGAAATCCGCGACAAGGTCGGCGCCGAGAACATCTTCATCTTCGGCAACACAACGCCGCAAGTCAAAGCGCTGCGCGAAACCGGGTATGATCCGCGCGCCATTTACCAGAACGATCCGATTCTCAACGAGACGCTGAACAAGATCGATGGTGGCTTCTTCTCGCCAGCCGACAGGCGGCGCTACCACGATCTTTTCAACAGCCTCGTCAATTACGAAGACCATTACATGCTGCTCGCCGACTTCGCCGACTATTTCGCCACGCAAAAGCGTGTCGACAGTCTTTACCTCACGCCCGACGAATGGCATCGCAAAGCGATTCTCAACGTGGCCGGCATGGGGCAATTCTCCTCCGACCGCACGATCCGCGATTACGCGGTCGACACCTGGAACATGGCTTCGCTTCTCAAGGAGACCCGACATGCTAAATAAAGCGGAAGTCATTGCCCTCTGTCGTGCCGAGCACGGCAACCCGTTCGCCGTTCTCGGCATGCATGTCGACGCCAAGGACCGCCTCTGGGTACGCACCCTGCAACCCGGCGCCAATGCGGTGCATGTGATCGACGCCGAAACCGGCGACCTCCTGATCGAACTGCCGCAGCGCAAGATCGACGTCCTCGGCGAAGCCTCTGGCTTTTTCGAGGGATCCATCCTCGGCCGCAATCGTCCTTTCGAGTACCGTCTGCGCATTACCTGGCCGGGCGGCATCCAGGAGATCGACGACCCCTACCGCTTCGCCACCGTCCTTGGCGAACTTGATGTCTGGCTGCTCGCCGAAGGCTCGCACCTGCGCCCGTACCAGAAACTCGGCGCCCACCTGCGCGAAATCGACGGCGTCAAGGGCACGGCCTTCGCCGTCTGGGCGCCCGACGCACAGCGCGTCAGCGTGATCGGCGACTTCAATACCTGGGACGGCCGCCGGCACCCGATGCGCCTGCGTCGCGAATGCGGCGTCTGGGAACTGTTCGTCCCCGGTGTTGAGGCCGGTGCTCATTACAAATACGAAATCCGCGCCAAGGATGGCCGCGTGCTGCCGCACAAGGCCGACCCCTACGGTTTTGCCGCCGAACTGCGCCCGGCGACCGCCTCCATCGTCTGCGAACTGCCGAAAACGGTCAGCCGCAACGAAGCCCACCGGGGCAGCCGCCTCGACGCACCGGTCTCCATCTACGAAGTTCACCTCGGCTCATGGAAACGCACCGAAGACGGCGGCTTCCCCGACTGGCAGCGCCTTGCCGACACGCTGATCCCCTACGTCACCGACCTCGGCTTTACGCACCTCGAACTGCTGCCGATTTCGGAGCACCCCTTCGACGGCTCCTGGGGCTACCAGCCGCTCGGCCTCTACGCCCCTACCGCGCGCTTCGGCTCGCCGCAAGGCTTCTGCGAGTTCGTCGCCGCCTGTCACAACGCCGGTCTGGAAGTCATCATCGACTGGGTGCCGGCGCACTTCCCCACCGACGAACATGGCCTTAGCCGCTTCGACGGGCACGCGCTGTACGAACATGCCGACCCGCGCGAGGGGATGCATCAGGACTGGGGCACGCTGATCTACAACTTCGGCCGGAACGAAGTATTCAACTATCTGGTCGGCAACGCCCTGTTCTGGATCGAGCAGTACGGTATCGACGGATTGCGCGTCGACGCCGTGGCTTCGATGCTCTACCGCGATTACAGCCGGTCGGAAGGCGAGTGGATTCCGAACATCCACGGCGGCCGCGAAAACCTTGAAGCGGTGCAGTTTCTGCGGCGCATGAACGAGGCACTCGGTCAGGAATGCCCCGGCGCCGCCACCTACGCCGAGGAATCCACCGCTTGGCCAGCCGTCAGCCGTCCGCCGTCGATGGGCGGTCTCGGCTTTCACTACAAGTGGAACATGGGCTGGATGCACGACGTGCTCGACTACATGACGCACGACCCGATCCACCGCCGCTATCACCACAACCAGCTGACGTTCGGCCTGCTCTACGCTTTCACTGAAAACTTCGTCCTGCCGCTCTCGCACGACGAAGTGGTGCACGGCAAGGGCTCCCTGCTCAGCAAGATGTCCGGCGACTACTGGCAGAAATTCGCCAACCTGCGTTTGCTCTACGGCTTCATGTGGGCGCATCCGGGCAAGAAGCTGCTGTTCATGGGCGGCGAGTTCGGCCAGTGGAACGAATGGAACGACGCCGGTTCGCTTGACTGGAACCTGCTCGACTTCCCGCAGCATGACGGCGTCCGCCACCTGATTCGCGACCTGAACGCCTTCTACCGCGACACGCCGGCGCTGTACGAAATCGACTTCGACCACCATGGCTTTGAGTGGATTTCGGCCAACGATTCCGACAATTCGGTCATCGCCTTCATGCGCCGTGGCAAGGACCCGGCACGGATCGTGATTTGCGTCTGCAACTTCACGCCGGTCGTTCGCCAGGATTACCGAATCGGCGTACCCGGACCGGGCCTCTACCGCGAAAGCCTCAACACCGATTCGGCCCACTACGGCGGCAGCAACGTCGGCAACGCCTTCAGCCGGGTCGAGGCCGAGCCGATCGCCGCGCATGGCCGCGAGTGGTCAATTTCGCTAACGCTTCCCCCATTGGCGGCGATATACCTCGAATGGGAACGTTGAGCGGGCGCCCCGCAGATCAACACCTGCTACCTGGCTGTCCCTGGCCGCTCGGAGCCACTCCGGACGGTCAGGGTGTCAATTTCGCGCTGTTCTCGGCGCACGCGACAAGCGTCGAACTCTGCCTGTTCGACGACGGCAAGATGCGCGCCCTGCCGCTGCCGCGCTGTACCGATCAGGTCTGGCACGGTTACCTGCCGGCGGCTCCCGGCCTGATCTACGCCTTCCGCGTACAAGGTCCGGATAAACCCGGCAACTGTTTTGAAGCGCAACAACTGCTGCTCGACCCCTATGCCCGCGAACTGGAGGGAACGCTCTCCTATGACATCGACGCAGACGGCGGTCACGGCCTGAAATGCCGTGTCAGTCCGGCGCCCGCTGCGGGGTTTGACTGGGGTGACGACGAGCCGCCAAACATTCCGCTGGCCGACACCGTCCTGTATGAAATCCACGTCAAGGGCGCCACCCGTCTGCACCCTGAAGTACCACCCGCATTGCGTGGCACCTACGCCGGTCTCGCCTCGCCGCCGATGCTTGCGCATTTCAAGCGGCTCGGCATCACGGCCCTGAACCTGCAGCCCGTCGCCTATTTCATCGACGAGGAGCGGCTACTCAAGAATGGCCTGACCAACTATTGGGGCTACAACCCGCTCGCCTTCTTCGTCCCGACGCCGCGCTATGCCGCCGCCACCGACGGAGACACGATCGCCGACGAATTTCGCCGCATGGTGCGCACGCTCCATTCCGAGGGCATTGAGGTCATTCTTGACGTGGTGTTCAACCACACCGCCGAAGCCGACGAGATCGGCCCCACCCTTTCGCTGCGCGGCATCGACAACGCCAGCTATTACCGCCTGCCACCGGGCGCCCCCGACCGCTACGAGAACTTCACCGGCTGCGGCAACACGCTCAACCTCGCGCATCCGCGTACGCTGCAACTCGTCATGGATGCGCTGCGCTACTGGGTGTCGGAAATGCATGTCGACGGCTTCCGCTTCGACCTCGCCGCCACCCTCACCCGCGACAGCGCCTTCCTCACCGCCGTTCGCCAGGACCCACTGCTGACACGGATCAAGATGATCGCCGAACCGTGGGATATCGGCCCCGACGGCTATCGGCTCGGTCGCTTCGGCCCCGGCTGGAGCGAGTGGAATGACCGCTTCCGCGACGATGTCCGTGCCTTCTGGCTCACCCGCCGCGCCGGCATCGGCGCCCTCGCCCAGCGCCTCGCCGGGTCCAGCGAGATATTCCGTCGCGACGGGCGCGCCCCTCACGCCGGCATCAACTTCATCACGGCACACGACGGTTTCACGCTGCGCGATCTCGTCTGCTACGAACGCAAGCACAACGAACGCAACGGGGAACACAACCACGACGGACACAGCCACAACCTCTCGTTCAACTGCGGCGTAGAAGGAAATAGCCGCAATCTCGCGGTTCGCGATTGTCGCCACCGGCTCCAGCGCGCCTTGCTGGCGACGCTCCTCATCGCCCAAGGCGTACCGATGCTGCAGGCCGGTGACGAATTCGGACGCAGCCAAGGCGGCAACAACAACGCCTATTGCCAGGACAACGCGATTAGCTGGCTGGACTGGTCGCGTGCCGACCAGTCGCTGATCGACTTCACCGCCGGCCTGATCACGCTGCGCCGCCGCTTTCCGCAACTCCGCCAAACGCGCTGGCTGACCGGCGAGACGCATGCGGCAAACAGGCACGCACAACGCGACGTCTGCTGGTGGAGCCCACGCGGGCACGAGATGAAGGAACATGACTGGCATGCGCCGGGCGGCGCACTGGCCGTCATCCTCGCCCCGCCGCCTCCGGAGGTACCCCAAACGTCGCCGGAAACCGCCACGCTGTTGATCCTCATCAATCGCGACGAGACACCAACCTCCTTCAAACTCCCCACCGGCCGCTGGCAACAACTTTGCGACACCAGCGCAGAAAATGCCTTCTCCACCGAATACCGGAGAAGCCACTGCACGGCACCGGCGCGCAGCATCATTCTCCTTTGCAAGGAATAACGACATGCCATTTGAACGCCACAGCGGCATCTTGCTGCATCCGACATCGCTGCCGGGCCCGCACGGTTCCGGCGATCTCGGCACCGGGGCCTACGATTTCGTAGACTGGCTGGTCGCCGGCAAACAAACCCTCTGGCAGATCCTGCCGTTGGGCGGCATCGGCCCCGGGAATTCGCCCTACATGAGCCCCTCGGCATTCGCCGGCAATGAGCTGCTGATCGACCTCACCCGCCTGCGCGACGCCGGCTGGCTGACGGATGGCGACATCGCGCCGGACCCCGTATTCCGTGATCACCGCGTCAATTATCCGGTCGTCCGGCATTTCCGACTGACACGCCTGCGTCTCGCCGCCGAACGCTTTTTTGCCGACGCCCGTCATGATGCCCGCAAGCTGTTCGACGAATTCTGTACCGAATCGCGCGACTGGCTTGAAGACTACGCATTATTCATGGCCCTGGATCAAAAACATGGCGGACACGGGCGCGTCTGGCAAGACTGGCCGCTTGGCCTGGCACAACGCAAGGCGAAAGCCCTGCGCGACGCGGCCAAGGCACTGGCTCAAGAATGCGATTTCTGGAAATTCTGCCAATGGTGCTTCCAGCGGCAATGGCTCGCGCTCAAAACCTATGCCAATGCACGCGGCATCGACATCATCGGCGACATGCCGATTTTTGTCTCGCCACACAGCGCGGACGTCTGGGCGCATCAGGAACTGTTCGACCTCGATGCCAAAGGCCAACCGCGCGTCATCGCCGGCGTCCCGCCCGACTATTTCAGCGCCACCGGACAGCGCTGGGGCAACCCGCTCTACCGCTGGGCATCGCATGCCAGCGAAGGCTACCACTGGTGGATCGAACGTATGCGGCGCACGATGCTGCTCTGCGACATCGTACGCATCGATCATTTTCGCGGCTTCGAATCGTACTGGGAAATCCCGGCGGATTCCGAAACCGCCGAGCGCGGGCAATGGCAGCCCGGCCCCGGCCTGGCGCTGTTCACTGCCCTGCGTCACGCCTTGCAGCTCAGGTTCGGCAAAAACGGCGGCCGGCCTCAGATCATTGCCGAAGATCTCGGCGTCATCACGCCCAAAGTCGCCGCGCTGCGGCAGTCGATCGGGCTGCCCGGCATGCGCATCTTGCAATTCGCTTTCGACGGTCATGCCGACAACCCGTATCTGCCACACAATTTCGAGAGCAACACGGTCGTTTATCCCGGCACGCACGACAACGACACCACCTGTGGCTGGTGGCACAGCCTGCACGAGCATGAACGCGACTACGTTCGCCGCTACCTGAGCTGTAGTGGCGAATCGATCCACTGGGACATGATTCGCGCCGCCTCCGCGTCGGTCGCCAAGCTGTCGATCATTCCGATGCAGGATGTGCTCGGGCTCGATACCGAATCGCGCATGAATCAGCCGGGGTTGTCCGACGGCTACTGGGAATGGCGTTTCCACTGGGGACAGGTCGCGCCATGGCATGCCGAACAGCTCGCGGAACTCGCGCACTTGCATGGCCGCTCCCCGAAGCGGCGTACCGACGCCACCGGGAGTCGATGAATATGCAACAAATCGCTGTCATATAGGCCTCATGCAGGCCAATTCAGCGCCACAACGGCGCCTGCATGCATTTGAAGTAGTACAATTAAAACGTTGCCATTGTTAAATCAAGCTTTCCAACCAGGAGGTAGCATCATGGCTGAGACGAACACCAAGACGACCCCGCAAGCGACCACAAAAGCAACGACGAAAAAACCGGCCACGAAGGCCACGACCGCCGCCGCAGAAAAGCCCGAGCCGATCAAAAAAGCCGCTGTGGCCAAAACGGCTCCCGCCGCGAAAAAAGCCAAAACAACCACCACCAAAACCGCAACAAAAGCGGCCAAAAGCACGGCAAACGGACCCGCCATCACGGACGAGCAGCGCTATCGCATGATTGCGGAAGCCGCCTATTTCCGCGCCGAAAGCCACAATTTCCTGAGCGATCCTGTACGCGACTGGATCGAAGCCGAGAAGGATATCGAGGCTCGTCTGAACGCTGCTCAGTAAGCGATCAAGCACCTCCGTCGCCAAAAGCCCACGCGGAGGGGTTGGCAGGCCAAGCCGCCCCCTTCCCCCCGAACAGACCCGCTGCGTTTTGCCAGCGCCCTGCGCCAGTCAGGGATTATTGACCGGCACTTCTCTTGCCCCCGTTGTCAGAAGGCCCCGAAAACTGATGCTCCGTTACGAGAGGAACATCAGTTTGCGGGGCCTTGGCCGCTTTGTTGCAGCATGAATCACAACGATCGATAAAGCGCCTCGTAATTTGCGGCGGAACCATCCCAGGAAAAATCCTGCATCATGCCGCGCCGCTGGACCTGGCGCCATGCATCGCGGTCATGATAGAACGCACACACCTCGGTCAGACGCGCGCCGAGCGCATGACGCGCCGCATCGTCGAAAACGAAGCCGGTCGCCCGGTCGGCCGCAAGATTTTCCGGCGTCACATCGACAACGGTATCCGCCAGTCCGCCCACGCGCCGTACCAGAGGCAACGTTCCATAACGCAAGGCATAAAGCTGGGTCAGGCCGCACGGTTCGAAGCGCGAGGGAACCAGCAACACGTCCGCACCGGCCATGAAGCGATGGGACAGTTCTTCGTCATAGCCGATATAGACCGCCACGCTCCCCGGATTCGAAGACGCCGCGTAGCGGAAACCCGCTTCGAGATCGCCCTCGCCCGTTCCTAGGACGGCCAACTGACCTCCATCGCGCAGGAGATCGGGGAGCGCCGCCAACAAGAGGTCCATGCCTTTCTGCGACGTCAGGCGACTGACCACGGCGAACAGCGGACCTCGCGCCTCGGTCGACAGCCCGAACTGGGCTTGCAAGGCACGCTTGCAGTCGCTCTTTCCGGCAAGATCATCAACGCTGTAGCGACGGGCAATCGCTGGATCGTCCGGGTTCCACACCGCGTAATCGACGCCATTCAGGATCCCGGAGAGATCGGCAGAACGATCGCGCAACACGCCTTCAAGCCCGCACCCGAATTCCGGCGTGCAGATTTCGCGCGCATAGGTCGGACTCACCGTCGTGATCTTGTCGGAGAAGATCAACCCGCCCTTCATGAACGACAATTTCCCGTGGAATTCGATGCCCCGCGGCGTCAATTTGCGCGTCGGCAAGCCGAGGTCAAGATGACTCTCAATCGGGAAAATCCCGCGAAAGGCGAGGTTGTGGATAGTGAAAACGGTTTTCGTCTGCAACCCCGGGTTCTGGGCGATATAGACGGCCGCCAGGCCGGCATGCCAGTCGTGTGCATGAACGACTTCCGGCATCCAGTTCTCGTCCAGTTCGCCTGCGGCAAGATGTGCCGCCACCCATCCGAGCAGACCAAAACGACGATGGTTGTCCGACCAGTCATGGCCATCCGGGCCGACATAGGGATTCCCGTCGCGCCGGTACAGAAACGGCGCATCGATGACGTAAGCTTCCAGCCCGCTGTCGGGCAAGCGACCAGCAAGGAGGTTGACCGTCGCCGCACCGAACACCGGGCCAATCCGCATCACCGGCTTGAGCCCCGTCATTCCGTTAAGAATGCCGGGTAACCCTGGCAGCAAGATCCGTACATCGAGTCCGCGTTTGACGAGCGCCGGCGGCAAGGAGCCCAGTACATCGGCCAGGCCGCCTGTTTTCACCAGCGGGTAGATTTCGGAAGCAACGTGAAGTATGCGCATCATTCAGTCAGCAAAAAATTCAGGACAAGCGTTCGATCATGCGGCGCGTCACCAGCGTTACGCCATTATCGGTACGCCGGAAACGCCGCGCATCTTCAACCGGGTCTTCGCCGATCACCATCCCGGCCGGGATACTGACGCCGTGATCGATGATGCAGCGGTTCAACCGCGCTCCCCGGCCGACATCGACATCGGGTAACAACACGGACCAATTGACTTGGGAATACGAATGCACACGACAGGCCGAGAACAACAAGGACCGGTTCAATTCGCCCGAGACGATGCAACCGCCGGCGACCGTTGATTCGATCGCGATGCCACGCCGGTCGAGATGGTTGTGCACGAATTTTGCCGGCGGCAATTGCGCCTGGTAGGTCCAGATCGGCCAGCTTCGATCATAGAGATTCAGGGCAGGATCAGTTGCCGTCAAGTCGATATTCGCCTCCCAATACGCATCGACAGTTCCGACGTCACGCCAATAGTGCTCCTTGCCCGGCGCCTCGTCGGGCGCATGCACGCAGCTGCGATCAAACGAATGCGCCATGGCGACGCCGTTGCGCACGGCTTGCGGAATGATGTCCTTGCCGAAATCGTGGCTTGACGCCGGATCGGAAAGGTCGCGCTGCAATTCGTTGTACAGATACTGTGCATTGAAGATGTAAATGCCCATGCTGCACAACGAGCGATCAGGCTTGCCCGAAACACACGGTGGATCGGCGGGCTTTTCGACGAACTCGGTAATCCGATTGCTCGCATCGACGGCCATGACGCCAAAACCGGTCGCATCCTTTCGTGGCACCTCGATGCAGGCGATGGTGCACTCAGCGCCGCTTTCAACGTGATCGACGAGCATCGCCGCATAGTTCATCTTGTACACGTGGTCGCCCGCCAGAATCACCACATACTCGGGCGACGGCGAGTAGTTTTCGATAATGTCAATGTTCTGGTAAACCGCGTCTGCCGTACCGCGGTACCACGATTCCTCGTCAACGCGCTGCTGCGCCGGCAACAGATCAACGAACTCGTTAACTTCGCCCCGCAGGAAACTCCAGCCACGCTGGACGTGACGCAACAGGCTGTGCGATTTGTACTGGGTAACGACACCAATTCGGCGGATGCCCGAATTCACGCAGTTGGACATCGCGAAATCCACAATACGGAACTTGCCACCGAAATACACGGCAGGCTTGGCCCGGCGATCAGTCAATTCATACAGCCGGCTACCACGCCCCCCGGCGAGCACCAGCGCTACTGCCCGACCGGGCAACTGAAAAGTGCGTCTCTCCAACATCTTGTTCTCTCCCTTATCGACAACTGCCACGACCGCCGCGATGACTTTTTTCCGGCGGCCCGTTCAAAGAATTCTTTCAGCTAATGACATCCGGCGCATTCCGGCCGGTAATCCCGGGGATATCGGCCACCGAAACCGCGAGACGCACCAACGGCGCCAATGCGGTCTTAACCGGAACGTCGTGCTCGGCTGGATCGGCCACATACCGTTCCAGATAGACGCGCAACGTCGCCCCCTCCGTGCCGGTGCCCGACAAGCGGAAGACAACGCGCGAACCGCCTTCCAGCAGAAGACGGATGCCTTGTTTCTCGCTCTGCGAGCCATCAATGGGATCGGTATAGCAAAAATCGTCGGCGGCTTCGATACGCATTCCCTCGTAGGTCTGCCCCGCCAGCGTTGGCAGCTTCTGACGCAGGCCATTCATCAGCGCCTCGGCCTTCTCGGTGTCGATCGCTTCATAGTCATGCCGGGAGTAAACATTGCGGCCAAAATGCCGCCAGTGCTCGCGCACGATCTGTTCAACGGATTCGTCGCGCCGTGCCAGAATATTCAGCCAGTAGAGGACTGCCCACAGCCCGTCCTTCTCGCGCACATGCCAGGATCCCGTTCCCGCGCTCTCCTCGCCACAGAAGGTCACCTTTCCGGCGTCAAGCAGACTGCCAAAAAATTTCCACCCGGTCGGCGTCTCATAGGCGGGGACTCCCAGTTCAGCAGCGACGCGGTCGACGGCACAACTCGTCGGCATCGAGCGCGCCACCCCGGAAATACCTGCCGCATAGGCGGGCACGAGCCGGTAATTCGCGGCGATCACGGCAAGACTGTCGCTCGGGCTGACGATAAAGCCGCGCCCGACAATCATGTTGCGGTCACCATCGCCATCGGAGGCTGCACCGAACGACAACCCCGACGCCGGATCAGCCAGCGCTGCGACCAAATCGGCGGCATAAACGGGATTCGGATCAGGGTGACCGCCGCCGAAATCTGGCAACGGCGTTCCATTGACGACGGTGCCGGCCGGCGCTCCCAGACGCCCCTCAAGGATCGTCCGCGCATAGGGCCCGGTTACCGCATGCATCGCGTCAAAGCGCATACGAAAGTCGGGACGAGCCAGCAGCGCGGTAATTCGCTCGAAATCGAACAACGACTCAAGCAGTTCAAGGTAGTCGCTCACGGGATCAATCACGTTGACGACCATCCCGCCAATCGACGTTTCGCCGAGACAGCCAAGATCGATGTCATCGGCTTCGGCAATGCGGTATTCGGCAATCGATTGACTGCGCTTGTAGACGGCTTCGGTAAACGTCTCGTTGGCCGGACCACCGTTGGCAAGGTTGTACTTGATGCCGAAATCACCGTCGGGCCCACCCGGATTGTGGCTGGCCGACAAGACAATCCCGCCGAACGCGCGATGCTTGCGGATGACCGCACTCGCCGCCGGCGTTGAAAGGATGCCATTCTGCCCAACGAGAACCCGGCCAAACCCGGCTGCGGCCGCCATACGGAGGATGACCTGGATGGCGACATCATTAAAAAATCGCCCATCACCACCGAGCACCAGTGTTTGCCCCTGCTGCCCAACAAGATTGTCGAAAATCGACTGGACGAAGTTCTCAAGGAACCCCGGCTGACTGAAAACCTTGACCTTCTTCCTCAATCCGGACGTTCCGGGCTTTTGCCCCGCAAAGGGCGTTGTGGCTACGGTACTAATCTTCATGTTGCTCCTCTAGTCTGTGAGCGGGGCGCTCATGCGCCTTGTCCGCCCATGGAAAATCTCAAACGATTCCGATGGTCAAAACATCATCAAAGATGCTCGCGGCAAAACGCCAGCAGGCTCTGCGTCGAAGCATCAAAATCCGCAGCCAGCGCCGGATCGTGAATCGCGGGCAAAATGCGGCTGGCCATGGCCTTGCCCAACTCGACGCCCCACTGATCGAAGGAATTGATCCCCCAGATCACGCCCTGCACAAACACTTTGTGCTCATAGAGCGCAATCAGCGAACCCAGCGTGCGCGGAGTCAGGCTCGTCAGCAGCAGGGTTGACGAAGGTTGGTTGCCCTTGAAAATCCGGTGCGGCAGAAGGCGCTCGATTTCCTCCGGCGCGAGTTTCTCCTTCTCCATACCGGCCCTGACCTCGTCCTCGTTCTTGCCAAAGGCCAGTGCCGCACTCTGGGCAAAACAGTTGGCCAACAAGGCTTCTTGGTGCCCGGGCAAGGGGTAGTCGGAACGCACCGCGACAATGAAGTCGCATGGCACCAACCGGCCGCCCTGATGCAAAAGTTGAAAGAAGGCGTGCTGGCCGTTATTGCCAAGCCCCCCCCAGACAATCGGCGACGTCGAACAGTCGATCGATTCGCCCCCAGCCCCCACCGATTTGCCATTGCTCTCCATTTCAAGCTGCTGCAGGAAAGGAGGGAAATACTTGAGCGATTCGTTGTACGGCAACACGGCGTGCGTTGTCGCCCCCAGGAAATTCGTATTCCAGATACCGATCAGCGCCATCATTACCGGCAGGTTGCGCTCGAACGGTGCGGTACGGAAGTGTTCATCCATCCGCTCCGCGCCGGCCAATAACTCGCCGAAGGCATGGGGGCCGATCGCAATCATAAGCGCCAGACCAACGGCCGACCACAAGGAAAACCGCCCCCCCACCCAGTCCCAGAGCGGAAAAACGCGATCCGCGCGAACGCCGAACTCAACGGCGCGCTCCGGCCGGCTGGAGACGGCGACAAAATGGTTTTGCAGCACCACCTCCTCGCCGAGATTAGCCCGCAACCAATCGCGCGCCGTGTTGGCATTGAGCATCGTTTCCTGCGTGGTGAAGGTTTTGCTCGCCACAATGAACAGTGTCGTCCGCGGATCGAGCGTCTGCAGCAATGGAGCCAGTTGAGCGCCATCGAGGTTTGAAACGTAATGCACGGACAGCGCCGGATGCGCAATGGAGCGCAGCGCCTGATTGGCCATCTTCGGCCCGAGATCGGAGCCGCCAATACCGATATTCACCACGGAGCGAATCGGCATGCCGTGATGCCCGAGACAACGCCCCTCACGCACCTGTTCAGCAAACTCGGCCATCCGTTGCCGGGTTTCGAGCACCTCGGGCATCACGTCAAACGGCTCAGCCGGGAACGCACCATCCGTTTTCCGCAAAGCCACATGCAAAACGGAACGGTCTTCACTGACATTGATGCGCTCGCCGGCAAACATCCGTTCAATGGCTTCGCGCACGCCGGCCGCCGATGCCAGCGCCGACAACGATTGGACCGTTTCAGCGGTCAAGCGCTGCTTTGAAAAATCGTAATGGAGACCATCGAACGATAGCGACAACGAACGAACACGTTCGGGATTTTGCGCAAACAACTCCCGCAGGTAAACAGCTTGCAGGGAATGTCGCTGGGCTTCGATGGCAGCCCACGCGGGCGAAGAAGTAATCGTCATTTTGGTGACACCTTTTTGTAATAAACACCATTCTTGCAAAACAGCCGTAAGCCGCAAGAAATAACGCCCTCAGGCCTATTCTATGCCAAACATTTACGACGCCGTAAGCAATAAATACAAAATTTTTGCCACCTGAAAAATCCGCGATTCCGCATATGGAAAACTTTCGACAGTTAGCGGATAATCATTCGAATTGAATGTCGCCCCGGCGTTGATCCTCAAAAAAACGTATCGCCGGATCCCGCATTTTTTTCACGAGCAACACACTGGCCACAAAACGGCTTTCACCCCTGTAGTTAATTGGCAAATGGCGCTACGACACAGCCCCCGTACAACACGAGAGTGGCTGGCTTCGGCAACACCGCGCTTTCACAAGGAAAGGTAATCATGACTATCAAAGTTGGCATCAATGGTTTTGGCCGCATCGGACGAATGGTTTTCCGGGCCGCCGTCCAGAATTTCAGCGACATCGAAATCGTCGGCATCAACGACCTGCTCGAACCCGACTACCTTGCCTACATGTTGAAGTTCGATTCGGTGCACGGCCGCTTCAAGGGAGAGGTTTCCGTTGAAGGCAACAACCTGGTTGTAAACGGCAAGAAAATTCGCCTGACGGCCGAAAAAGACCCGGCCGCACTGAAATGGAATGAAGTCGGCGCCGACATCGTCGTTGAATCGACCGGCCTGTTCCTGACCGACGAAACTGCCCGCGCCCACCTCACCGCCGGCGCCAAAAAGGTCATCCTGTCGGCTCCGTCAAAGGACGACACCCCGATGTTCGTCTTCGGCGTCAATCACGACAGCTACGCTGGACAGGCCATCATTTCCAACGCCTCCTGCACGACCAACTGCCTGGCACCGATCGCCAAGGTCATCAACGACAACTTCGGCATCAAGCGCGGCCTGATGACGACCGTACACGCTGCCACGGCCACGCAAAAGACCGTCGACGGCCCGTCGAAGAAGGACTGGCGCGGCGGCCGCGGCATCCTGGAAAACATCATCCCGTCATCCACCGGCGCGGCGAAGGCGGTTGGCAAGGTCATTCCGGCACTCAACAAGAAACTCACCGGCATGGCCTTCCGCGTGCCGACTTCCGACGTTTCGGTCGTCGACCTGACCGTCGAACTCGACAAGGCCGCCAGCTATGAAGACATCTGCGCCGCGATGAAGGCTGCCTCGGAAGGCCCGATGAAGGGCGTACTCGGCTACACCGAAGAAAAAGTCGTCTCCACCGATTTCCGCGGCGAATCGTGCACATCGGTATTCGATGCCGACGCCGGGATCATGCTCGACGCCAACTTCGTCAAGCTCGTCGCCTGGTACGACAACGAGTGGGGCTACTCGTGCAAGGTTCTGGACATGATTCGCGTCATGGCCAAATAAGCCTCTGACCCCAAGGGTGCCTTTGGCACCCTTTTTTTGTTTCCACGCTCTCTGTTTCGACGAACGAAATGACTTTCAAAAAACTTACCGATCTCGACGTTTCCGGAAAACGTGTCTTTATTCGCGCCGACCTGAACGTACCGCAGGACGATTCGCTCGCCATCACCGACGACACGCGCATCAAGGCCGCGCTGCCGGGGATCCAGTACGCCCTCTCAAACAACGCCGCGGTCATGGTCACATCGCACCTTGGCCGGCCGACCGAAGGCGAGTTCAAGCCGGAGGATTCGCTCGCCCCCGTAGCCAAACGCATGAGCGAACTGCTCGGCAAGGACGTGAAACTGGTGCAGAACTGGGTTGACGGCGGCTTTGACGTCAAACCCGGCGAAGTCGTCCTGCTGGAAAACAGCCGTTGCAACAAAGGCGAGAAAAAATGCGATGACGCCTTGTCGCAAAAAATGGCCGCGCTCTGCGACATCTGGGTCATGGACGCTTTCGGCACTGCCCACCGCGCCGAAGCCACAACATACGGTATCGGCAAATACGCCGGAATCGCCTGCGCCGGCCCCTGTGTCGCCTCCGAACTCGAAGCGCTGACCAAGGCACTCGCCCAGCCGGCACGCCCGCTCGTCGCCATTGTCGGGGGATCGAAAGTGTCGACCAAGCTCTCGGTCCTCGAAAGCCTGTCGGAAAAGGTTGATCAACTGGTCGTCGGCGGCGGCATCGCCAACACCTTCCTGCTGGCCACCGGCAAGAAAATTGGCAAGTCGCTCGCCGAACCGGACCTCGTGGAACAAGCAAAACGCGTCATGGCCAAGGTCAACGTACCGCTGCCGACCGACGTCGTCTGCGCCAAGGAGTTTTCCGCAGCGGCTCCGGCGACGATCAAGAGCATCGACGACGTTGCCGATGATGACCTGATCCTCGACATCGGCCCGCAATCGGCCAAAGCGCTGGCGGAAATCATCGCCAAGGCAGGCACCGTAGTCTGGAACGGCCCGGTCGGCGTGTTTGAAATGGACGCTTTCGCCAACGGCACGAAGGAGCTGGCACAGGCCATTGCCAACTCGAAGGCCTTCACCCTCGCCGGTGGCGGCGACACCGTTTCCGCCATCAACGTCTTCAAGATCGAAGACAAGGTCGGCTACATCTCGACCGCGGGCGGCGCCTTCCTTGAGTTCCTCGAAGGCAAGCGCTTGCCGGCCGTAGACATCCTGGAATCGCGTTTCGCGAACTGACGCCATCCGGCATGTATCGGCCATCGCGATTTGAGTCCCCGATGGCCGATATGGCTTTTCCCCACGCGGTTTCCGACCCCGCCTTTACCGCCTTTACCACCTTTTGTTCCAATGACACCCCGGAGGCTCCGCACTATAATCGCAACAGGTTTTTCACCTACCTATCGGCAACGTTTGAGGCACCCCGTTCCCGATCCATCATAAACGCAGGGATTAACAAACTTAACAGTGGGAAGGTTTTGTCATCATGACCGTACATCTTTATTTCTCTCTGATTCCCGAAGCACTGATTGCCTCCAACCTCCCGCCCGAGAAATTCGGGCAATACTATGCCACCGGCAGCGACTACAAATCGAAGGGGCAATGCCTGTTCTTTGAAGTCGATCCCAACTTCCGCAGCGACTATTTCGAAATCGACGAAGCGATCGCGCGCTGCGTCCCGGCGGAAGACGGCACGCCAAAGCACTCTGTTTACATTGCGGTCTATCGCGTCCTTGAACACCTCCCGATCAGCGCTCTGGGCAAGCTTTATCTGACCACGGCTTACGGTCACACGCTCGGACTTGAGCGCGGCGAAATGCCGGCCGACGACACCCCAAGCCTGCATATGTATCAGGATCTGGTACCCGTAAACAGCCTAGTGGTCAGCAACCTCAAACCCCGGCTGTTCTTCGAGAGCGTGACCTCCAAGCCCACCAAGTTCATTCGCTTCCCCGGTCTATTTTTTGTCGAACTGGAGCTCGGCGAACTCGCGACCGACCCCGAGAACGGCCAGGTTAACGACCTGCCCTATCCGTTCATCCATCATCTGCGCGAAGCCCTCATGGTGCTCAGTCCAATAACCGGCGACGAGCCGACCACCAAGGACAGCAAGATGGTGCACCGCGTCCACGCATTGGATTTCCCCTATCGGATGGTCAAGAAGGGGTTCTATGTCGGAAACGACGGAGAACTGGCGTTCTATCCAATGCTTTCACACAGCGTTTTGCGCGACCAACACAACCCGTGGTGGCGATCCGCCAACAGCTAACCCGCACGCCAATCCGCCTCGCTCTTGAAACGGGACAGTTCCTCAACTGTCCCGTTTTGTTTTCCAGCATCAAAAAAGACGGTCGTTCCTTCGGGATTTTTCGATTTGCATTCTTGTCTTATCGATGCAATCCTTTTGACTTGAGCAAGTAACCGTTTCACCGCACGATACGTGCGACAGCCTCTCCACAACACGCAAAGAACCCCATGATTCGCCATACAAAAATCGTCGCCACGCTGGGCCCCGCCTCACGGGACCCGGAAATCCTCGAACGCCTGATCCTCGCCGGCGTCAATGTCTTTCGCCTCAACTTCTCGCACGGCACCGCCGAAGACCATGTTCAAACAGCCACCACCTTGCGCGAAATCGCGGCAAGAACTGGACATCCGGTTGGCATTCTGGCCGACCTGCAGGGGCCGAAAATCCGTATCGGAAAATTCGAGCATGGAAAAATCACCCTGGCCACCGGCGACAAATTCATTCTCGACGCCCGCTGCGAACTCGGAAACCAGGAGCGCGTCGGCCTCGACTACAAGAATCTGACCTCGGACGTCGGCCCCGGAACGGTTCTGCTGCTCGACGACGGACGGATTGTTCTCGATGTCGACGACGTCCGGGACTACGAAATTTTCACCACGGTTCGCCAAGGTGGACCGTTGTCGAACAACAAGGGCATCAACCGCCAGGGCGGCGGACTCTCGGCGCCGGCGCTGACCGGCAAAGACATGGACGACATCAAGACGGCGGCACACATCGGCGCCGATTTTCTGGCCGTTTCGTTTCCGAAAAGCGCTGCCGACATGTATATGGCACGACAGTTGATGTACGCCACCGGCGGCAGCGCGCAGATCATCGCCAAGATCGAGCGTGTCGAGGCAATTGCCGCCCTCGACGAAATCCTCGACGCATCAGACGGCCTCATGGTCGCCCGCGGCGACCTGGCTGTCGAAGTCGGTGACGCCGCCGTTCCCGCCTTGCAAAAACGCATGATCCGGCTGGCCCGCGAGAAGAACAAGCTGACTATCACCGCGACCCAGATGATGGAGTCGATGATTCACGCCCCCGTACCGACGCGCGCCGAAGTCTCCGACGTCGCCAACGCGGTGCTTGATGGCACCGATGCGGTCATGCTCTCCGCTGAAACCGCCGCCGGGAAATACCCGGTAGAAACCGTCGAATCGATGAACCGCATCTGTCTCGAAGCGGAAAAATCGATTCACCCTGCACTGGATCATCTCTTCCTCGACCGCGTGTTTACCCGCGTCGACCAGTCGATCGCCATGTCGGCGTTGTACACCGCCTACCACACGAAAGCCAAGGCGGTCGCCGCACTGACCACGACGGGCTCAACAGCCCTCTGGATGAGCCGTCTCAACTGTGGCATCCCGATTTTCGCCCTGACGCACGAAGCCAAAACACTGACAAAAATGACGCTCTACCGAGGCGTAGTCCCCTTGCCAACCGACAACCTGAACCCTGACCGCGACATTCTTTGCCGGGACGTCGAAAAACGCCTGAAAGCGGCCGAGATCGTCGAAAAAGGCGATCTCATCGTCCTGTCTTACGGCGACAAAATGGGGCAGTCGGGTGGCACGAACACGCTGACCATCGTTCGCATCAGCGGCCAGCACATCGAGTAACCAGTTGCATGGACATCGCATAAGCGGCGCGGCGCAGAAGTTCCCGCCCGCGCATGCATTCGCGCTAAAATGAAAGTCCCTCAGGGGGCCGCTCGGGCAGCCACGCTGGAGACCAGTTAACGGCGCATCGAGCGCATCAGACTCAACGCACCTGACCTACGCACAGCCAAATAACGATTATCAGAAGGAGAACTCCATGCCACTCGTTTCGCTTCGCCAACTCCTCGACCACGCGGCCGAATACAGCTACGGGCTGCCCGCCTTCAACGTGAATAACATGGAACAGGTGTGGGCCATCGTTGACGCGGCCGCCGAACTCGACGCCCCGGTCATCCTGCAAGCCTCGGCTGGCGCCCGCAAATATGCCGGCGAGCCGTTCCTGCGCCACCAGATTCTCGCCGCGCTCGAAGCCTACCCGAACGTGCCGATCGTCATGCACCAGGACCACGGCCAATCGCCGGCCATCTGCATGGGCGCCATCCGCTCCGGTTTCACCTCGGTGATGATGGACGGCTCGCTTGAAGCCGACGGCAAGTCGGTCGCCTCCTACGAATACAACGTTGAAACGACCAAGAAGGTCGTCGAATTCTCGCACGCCATCGGCGTCTCGGTCGAAGCCGAACTCGGCGTGCTCGGCTCGCTCGAAACGATGAAGGGCGACAAGGAAGACGGCCACGGCGCCGACGGCCACATGACACGCGAGCAACTGCTGACCGACGTCGAGCAGGCCGCCGACTTCGTCAAGGCCACCCAATGCGACGCGCTGGCCATCGCCATCGGCACCTCGCACGGCGCCTACAAGTTCACCAAGAAGCCGACCGGCGACATCCTCGCCATCGACCGCATCAAGGAAATCCACGCGCGCATTCCGAACTGCCACCTCGTCATGCACGGCTCATCGTCGGTGCCGCAGGAACTGCTCGCCGAAATCCGCGAATTCGGCGGCGACATGAAGGAAACCTACGGCGTGCCGGTCGAGGAAATCGTCACCGGCATCAAGCACGGCGTGCGCAAGGTCAATATCGACACTGACATCCGTCTCGCCATGACCGCCGCCATCCGCCGCTTCCTTGTGCAGAACCCGACCAAGTTCGACCCGCGCGAATACCTGAAGCCGGCGCGCGAAGCCGCCCGTAAGATCGTCGTCGCCCGCCTCGAAGCCTTCGGCGCCGCCGGCCAGGCGAGCAAGATCAAGCCGATCACGCTCGACAAAATGGCAGAGCGTTACAAAAACGGGGAACTAACGCAGACGATCCGCTGACCATTTAGCTAGATCGCAATAAATTACCGCGATACTCCGGACTTTCCGGTATCGCGGTTTTTTAGTTTCTGGAGCAGCCATGCACGCCAGTTTCAACCTGACCGACCTTGAGGAACACCCGCTGCGCGAGCACCTGAACAGGGAATTCCATGCGCGGGCGCCGATTCCGCTGACCAGCCCGGTCCTGATCACCTATCTCGCCTTCCATCATGAAGAGCCCTCCTCGGCGCAAGGGGAGCGCGAGAACGTGCTACGCCTTTGCCAGACGAGCACCTGCAAGTTTCTCGAGAACTCGGCCATGCACATGCTGATCGACGTCGGCAGCTTCATGGTGCGCTGGGCCATGCACAGCGAGTATTCCAGCTACACCTTCATTCGCCCGCTTGAGTTCGGCGAACGGCTGGATCCGGACGCAACGGCGCTCGACCCGGTTTTCCCGGGCTGGATATCGAGCATTTCCGGCAAGCTGATCGTCGCCACCAACATCGAATTCCGCTCGACGGCCGACATGCCGCCCGAATCGGTCATCGCCGGACTCTCACCCACCTCCGGCAGACAGATGGTTGTATCGCGCATCGCCAACGGCGCCGGCTGGGTGTTTACCGATTTCATGATCGACAACGGTTTCTCCCGCTTTCTCGTACTCGACGAATCGATGACCGGTCGCCAACCCAGTCGCGCCATCCAGCGCCTATTCGAAATCGAGACCTATCGCATGCTGGCCCTGCTCGGCCTGCCGGTCGCCATCGAGGTCGGCCACTGGTTGAGACAAGCGGAAAAACGCCTCGCCGACCTGATGGACAGGATCGGCCAGGTCAAAACCGCGGCGGACGAGCGAACCATTCTTGCCGATCTTTCAAATATGGCCGCCGAAGTCGAGCATTCCGTCGCGCGCACGACCTTCCGCTTCACCGCCTCGCGGGCTTACCACGATCTCGTCGCACAGCGCATTGAAGAGATGCGCGAGGTTCGCATTCCAGGCTACCCCTTGTTGCTCGAGTTCATGCAACGCCGCTTCCTGCCGGCCATGAACACCTGCGCCGCCATGGCTGACCGCCAAGCTGACCTATCCAGCCGTATCGCCCGCAACAGTCAGTTGTTGCGAACGCGCGTGGACATCGAACTGCAATCGCAAAACCAGGAACTGTTACGGCAGATGAACCGCCGGGCGAAATTGCAACTTCGCCTGCAGGAAACGGTCGAAGGACTCTCTGTAGCCGCGATCACCTATTACTCGTCGCAGCTGGTGCATTACATAAGCGAGGGAATTGCGCACGTTTACCCGGCACTCTCCCCGGAGGTCGTGACAGCGGTGTCGATACCGATCATCGCCGGGCTGACCATGTTCGGCCTCTCACGCATGCGGAAGACACTGGCGGAAGAGGCCGGCGAGTCGCTAAACCCGCTGTGAAACTGGCTTATAATCCGCCGTCTCCAGAATTTTTTCTTTTCGGATCAAAACCATGACTCAAGCCCTGTTCGAATCCTCCATCAAGAGCCTGCCCCTGCTCGGGCGCGGCAAGGTGCGCGACATCTACGCCATCGACGACGACAAGCTGCTGATCGTCACCAGCGATCGCCTGTCGGCTTTCGACGTCGTTCTGCCCGATCCGATTCCGGGCAAGGGCACGGTGCTCACCCAACTGGCCAACTTCTGGTTCGAAAAGCTCGGTCACATCCTGCCGAACCAGCTGACCGGCATCGATCCGGAAAGCGTCGTCGCTGAAGACGAGCGTGAGCAGGTACGCGGCCGCGGCCTCGTCGTCAAGCGTCTGAAGCCGCTGCCGATCGAAGCCGTCGTGCGCGGCTACCTGATCGGTTCCGGCTGGAAGGATTACCAGCAAACCGGCGCCGTCTGCGGCATCAAGCTGCCGGCCGGCCTGCAACTCGCTGCCAAACTGCCCGAACCGATTTTCACGCCGGCAACCAAGGCCGAAATGGGCGACCACGACGAGAACATCTCGTTCGAACAGGCCAAGATCAACTGCGAGGCCGTGCTCGCCGACGCCCTGAAAGGCACCGGCAAGACCGGCGCCGAGATTGCCACGCAGGCGCGCGATGCGGCGATTGCCCTGTACACCGCCGCCGCCGATTACGCGCTGACGCGCCAGATCATCATCGCCGACACCAAGTTCGAATTCGGCATCGATGCCGCCGGCACGCTGCACCTGATCGACGAGGCGCTGACGCCCGATTCGTCGCGCTTCTGGCCGGCCGACTCCTACCAGCTCGGCAGCAACCCGCCGTCCTACGACAAGCAATACGTGCGCGACCACCTCGAAACGCTCGACTGGAACAAGAAGGCCCCCGGCCCGAAACTGCCGGCCGACGTCATCGAGCGCACGAGCGCCAAGTACATGGAAGCCTACGAGCAACTTACCGGCAAGAAGCTGGTCATTTGATTCGTACATAGCCGCTGCGTAACGTAACAAAGCAAGCAACAACGCAAACACCGGGCGGCTTCAAGCCGCCCGTTTTATTTCTGGAATGCCCACGATGACCGACCACGCCCTCGCCGCCAACCCGCTGCTCGATTTCTCCGGCCTGCCCCGCTTCGACACCGTCGCCCCGGCGCACGTCAAACCGGCCATCAGCCAGCTGCTCGCCGACAACCGCCAACAGCTTGAAGTACTGGCCGGCGACGCCGTGCCCGCCACCTGGAACGACTTCGCCGCGCCACTTTCCGACAGCATCGAGCAACTCTCGCGCGCCTGGGGCATCGTCGGTCATCTGCATTCAGTCAACGACATTCCAGAGTGGCGCGAGGCGTACAACGAGGTGCTGCCGGAAGTCAGTCGCTTTTACGCCGAACTCGGCCAGAACCTGCAGCTGTTCGCCAAATACAAGGCGATCCGCGAGAGCACCGAATACGCGACGTTGAATACAGCCCAGCGCAAGATCATCGACAACGAAGTGCGCGATTTCCGCCTCTCCGGCGCCGAGCTGCCGGAAGATAAAAAACCGCGTTTCCAGGCCATTCAGGAAGAACTCGCCTCGCTCTCGGCCAAGTTCTCCGAGAACCTGCTCGATGCGACCAACGCCTACAGCGAACTCGTTACCGACGAAGCCGAACTCGCCGGCCTGCCGCCCGACGTCGTGCAGGCCGCCCGCGAAGCGGCCGAGAAAGACGGCTTGCAAGGCTGGAAATTCACCCTGCACATGCCGTCCTACCTGCCGGTAATGCAGTACGCCGACAGCCACCGCCTACGCGCCGCCATGTACCGCGCCAACGCCACGCGCGCCTCGGAATTCGGCCCGGCCGAACTCGACAACACGCCGTTGATCCGTCGCATTCTCGAACTGCGCCGCGAAGAAGCGCAACTGCTCGGCTACGCCAACTTCGCCGAAGTCTCGCTGGTGCCGAAAATGGCCGAATCGGTCGAGCAAGTCATGGGCTTCCTTGGCGACCTCGCCATCAAGGCCAAACCGTTCGCCCAAAAAGACATCGCCGAACTGCGCGAATTCGCCCGCCAGGAACTGGCGCTGGAGACGCTGGAACCGTGGGATGCCACCTACGCCGCGGAAAAGCTGCTGCAGGCCCGCTACGCCTTCTCAGAGCAGGAAGTGAAGCAGTACTTCACCGAAGACAAGGTGCTCGCCGGCCTCTTCCACGTCGTCAAAACGCTGTTCGGCGTGCGCCTCAAGGCGGACAGCGCGCCGGTCTGGCACGAGGACGTGCGCTTCTTCCGTATCGAATCGACGGCCGGCGAACTAATCGGCCAGTTTTACCTTGATCTCTACGCCCGCGAAACCAAGCGTGGTGGCGCCTGGATGGACGAAGCGATCTCACGCCGCCGACTCGGCAGCGAACTTCAAAAGCCGGTTGCCTACCTCAACTGCAATTTCTCGCGCCCGGTCGGTGGCAAGCCCACGACCTTCACGCATGACGAAGTCACCACACTCTTCCACGAAACCGGCCACGGCCTCCACCACCTGCTGACGCGCATCGAGGAACTCGGCGTCTCCGGTATCCACGGCGTCGAATGGGACGCCGTCGAGCTGCCCTCGCAGTTCATGGAAAACTACTGCTGGGAATGGGACGTGCTGCAGGAAATGACTTCCCACGTCGATACTGGCGAAAAACTGCCGCGCGCGCTGTTCGACAAGATGCTCGCCGCCAGGAATTTCCACAGCGGCTTGCAGAACGTGCGTCAGCTCGAATTCTCGTTGTTCGACCTGCGCTTGCATGCCGAATTCGACCCGAACGGTAGCCGCAGCGTGCTCGACCTGCTCAACGAAGTGCGCCGCGAAGTCGCGGTCATCCAGCTTCCCGAATGGCACCGTTTCCCGAACAGCTTCTCGCACATCTTCGCTGGCGGCTACGCGGCCGGCTATTTCAGCTACAAGTGGGCCGAAGTGCTTTCCGCCGACTGCTACGCCGCGTTCGAGGAGGCCGGCAACCCGTTCGACCCGCTGGTCGGCCAGCGATTCCTCGACGAAATCATTTCCGCTGGCGGCGCCCGCCCGGCACTGGAGAACTTCCGCGCCTTCCGCGGCCGCGACCCGCAGGTCGATGCGCTGTTAAGGCACAGTGGTATGATCCCGGCGGAATAATCCGGAGAAGAAAGCATGCGTCCACTTCGTTCGACCTTGTTTCAGTTCGCCCTGCTGACCTCGGTGCTGACCCTTGCCGCAACGACTGCCAACGCCCAGACGACCTACCGCTGGGTGGATCCGGGCGGCAAGACCGTCTTCTCGGACCAGCCGCCTCCGGCTGGCGCCAAGGCCATCGCGACGCGGGAGGGCAAACCGCCAAGCGACGACAAAGCAATCCCCTATGCTGTCCGCATCGCGGCAGAAAAGTATCCGGTCACGCTATACACGGCGGCCAACTGCACCGAAGCCTGCGCCGACGCGCGTGGCCTGCTCAACGGACGAGGCATTCCGTTCTCGGAAAAGATGGTCAAGAACAAGGAAGAAGCGGCGGAACTCCTGAAAGATCAGAGAAATGCTGCGAAATTCCCGACGCTCAAGGTCGGCCAGCAAAGTTTCGTCGGTTTCGAATCGGGTGCCTGGAACAATCTGCTCGATCTGGCCGGCTATCCGAAATCGGCGCCTTACGGCGCCAAACCCTCAGGTGCCTTTGCCCGATGAGAATTGCCGCCTGGAACGTGAACTCGCTGAAGGTCCGCCTGCCGCAGCTGCTCGACTGGCTGACAGAACGGCAGCCCGACGTCGTCTGCCTGCAGGAAACGAAACTTGAGGACGCGAACTTTCCGCGTGCCGAAATCGAGGCGGCTGGCTATGCGGTCGCCTATTCCGGCCAGAAAACCTACAACGGCGTTGCCCTGCTGTCCCGTCTGGGACTCGACGACGTCGCCTGCGGCAACCCGCATTTTCCCGACCCGCAAAAGCGCCTGATCGCGGCGACAGTCAAGGGTGTTCGCGTCATCTGCGCCTACGTCCCCAACGGACAGGCCGTCGGCAGCGACAAGTACGCCTACAAACTGGAATGGCTGCAGGCGCTCAATACTTGGGTTGCCGAACAACTGGCCGCGACGCCGCAACTGGTTCTGGCCGGTGACTTCAACATCGCACCGGACGATCGCGACGTCTACGACCCGGCGGCGTGGGCCGGACAGATTCTTTGTTCCGACGCCGAACGCGCCGCGTTTCGCCGCTTGCTCGACCTGGGGCTCAAAGACAGCTTCCGGCTGTTCGACCAGCCGGAAAAGAGCTTCTCCTGGTGGGATTACCGGATGCTGGGTTTCCAGAAAAACAACGGCCTGCGCATCGACCACATTCTGTTGTCAGCGCCGCTCGCCGAAAAATGCGTCGCCGCAGGCATCGACCGCGCGATGCGCAAATTGGAACGGCCTTCCGATCACGCACCGGTAACTGTTGAAATCACCGGCTGAACTACTGTCAATCATGCTGAAGTGCATGGATAAATGCTTCACCCACCAAGAAAACCGGGGGGTTAGCTTGGTGCCCTCTTGGCGCCTTGGTGGTTCGCGTTTTTCGTTGGCTAACTAACGTTATCGGACAACACGTAGGCTGAAAAACCATCAAGCCTTCGGAAAATCTGCCCCCCGGGCAACGCTCTCCCACGCCACGAAATCCTTGCGCATGGTATCGAGCCGCGCTGTCGCCAGATCGTAGGCGGCATTGCCGAGCAACAGATGACGCGGTGGGTTGGCCGATTCGACGGCCTGCACGATGGCTTTCGCCGCCCGCGCCGGGTCGCCCGGCTGACGCCCGGAGAACTCACGCAACTGATCGCG
Organism: Propionivibrio limicola; assembly: GCF_009469695.1. Lineage (GTDB taxonomy): Bacteria > Pseudomonadota > Gammaproteobacteria > Burkholderiales > Rhodocyclaceae > Propionivibrio > Propionivibrio limicola. The sequence goes on along the minus strand of NZ_SSSR01000002.1, from coordinate 74,297 downwards.
CTTGGCACCGGCCGTCGCCGCGTAGTCGGCGATGCGCACTGCACTTTCGCGGGCCGAACGACCGGCCCAGTCGGTACGGAAACCGCTCGGCTCGACGAGCATGACCTTGACGCCGAAGGGCTCGACTTCCAGCGCCAGCGAACCGCTCAAGCCTTCGACGGCAAATTTTGAGGCGCAGTAATAGCCAAGCGTCGGGAACGGGCTGATGCCACCGACGGACGAAATATTGACGATGAACCCGCTGCGCCGCTCCCGCATTTCCGGCAGAACCGCCTGCACCATCCGCCCAAGACCGAACACGTTGACCTCGAACATCCAGCGCACCTGCTCTTCCTCGCTTTCCTCAACGGCGCCGAGGTAGCCCACGCCGGCGTTGTTGACGAGTACGTCGATCCGCCCGAAATGCTCGCGTGCGGCGTTGACGGCGGCGGCGACCTGCGCCGGATCGGTCACGTCGAGCGGCAGCATCAGCGCATTGCCGATGCCCTCGAACTTTTTCAGGTCTTCCGTTTTGCGCGCCGTGACGACGGTCGGATAGCCGGACTCAAGCACGTGACGCGCCAGGTCGTAACCGAAGCCGGTCGAACATCCCGTGATGAACCACACGGGTTTCTGATTAGCGGTAGATTGCGTCATCGGGTTCTCCTCGAACAGTTGGCATTCATTCAGGACGCGTGCAGCGCGTTGGCGATCCGCACGTAATCATCGACCGACAGCTCCTCCGCCCGCGCCGTCGGCGCGATACCGACCTGCTCGAACATCGCATCATCGACGATCCCCTTGAGGTTGTTGCGCAACATCTTGCGGCGCTGGGCAAAGGCGGCGGCGACCAGTTTGGAAAACAGCGCCTCGTCGGCGACCTGCAACTCTGCCGGCGGGCGGGGAATCAGGCGCACAACGGCCGAATCGACTTTCGGCGCCGGGTCGAACGACTCCGGCGGCACATCGAGCAGCCAGTCCATCACGAAACGATACTGCAGCATCACCGACAGGCGGCCAAAATCGGCCGTCCCCGGCGCGGCGACCATGCGCTCGACGACTTCCTTCTGCAGCATGAAATGCATGTCGAAAACGCGTTCGGCGAAGGCCGCCAGATGGAAAAGCAGTGGTGTCGAAATGTTGTACGGCAGGTTGCCGACGACATGCAGCTTCTGCCCGGCACCATCGGCCAGCGCGCCAAAGTCGAACGCCAGCGCGTCGCCCTCGTGAATCGTCAGTTTTTCGGCGGGATAGCGCTGGCGCAACCGGGCAATGATGTCACGGTCGATCTCGACGACGTGCAGATGGTCGAGTTTCTTGAGTAGCGGATCGGTCAGCGCACCGAGGCCGGGGCCGATCTCGACGACGAGATCGTCGCGGCGCGGTGCTACCGCATTGACGATGTCGCTGATGACCTGCATGTCAATCAGGAAATTCTGGCCGAAGCGCTTGCGGGCAATATGCTTGCTCATGGATCAACAGTTTCCGGCGCGTTGCGCCATTTCGATGGCTTGTTCGACAGCGACGAACAGGCTGCCCGGATCGGCCCGCCCCGTCCCCGCCAGCTCCAGCGCGGTACCGTGATCAACCGAGGTGCGGATGATCGGCAAGCCGAGCGTTACATTGATGCCGTGACCGAACGTCGCGTATTTCAGCGCGGTCAGCCCCTGATCGTGGTACATGGCCAGGACGCAATCTCCCTGCGCCAGCATCGGCGGCGTGAACATCGTATCGGCCGGCAGCGGACCGATCAGCGCCATGCCTTCGCCGCGCAGGCGGTCGAGCACCGGCGTGATGACCTCGATTTCCTCGCGCCCGAGATAGCCGCCCTCGCCGGCATGCGGATTGAGTCCGGCAACCAGGATGCGCGGATGGGCAAAGCCGTATTTGCGGCCCATGTCGGCATGCAGGATGCGCAGCACCTCTTCGAGCAGCGCCGGTGTGATGGCATCCGGCACGTCGCGTAGCGGCAGGTGCGTCGTGGCGAGCGCCACGCGCAGATTGCCGCCGGCCAGCATCATGACCACGCGCGGCGTCGCGGTTTTTTCGGCGAGATATTCGGTGTGCCCGGTAAACGCGATGCCGGCATCGTTGATCACGCCCTTATGCACCGGAGCGGTGACCATCGCGGCAAACTCGCCGGAACGGCAGCCTGCCAGCGCCCGGTCGAGCAGTTGCAGGACATAAGGCGAATTGGCCGCGTCGAGACGCCCCGGCGACGAAGGCCGGGCCAGCGGGACGTGGATCACATCGAGCACACCCGGAAGGGGCGCATTCCCGGGCGACCAGTCACGCAGAACGACGGAGACACCGAGCGCCCGCGCCCGCTCGGCGAGCAGTTCACGATCGGCCAGCACGACGAGACGCGCCGCCGGTGCGCCGCCGCCCAGCGGCCTCTCGGCCAGACGCAGGCAGAGTTCGGGGCCGATGCCGGCCGGCTCTCCCGAGGTGACGGCAATAACGGGCAAGGCGTTCATATCAAGGCTCGACAAGGCGAATTTCGACGTAGGCGCGATCACGCGCCTGACGCAACCAGTCCTGATAGGCTTCGTCGAGCTTGCGTTCGCGCAGGATCTGCCGCGCGGCGACACGCTGACGTTCGGCCGACGCGTCCTGGACGCGGCGCTCGAGCACTTCGATCAGGTGATAGCCGAACGGCGACTTGACCGGCTGGCTGACCTGACCGGGCGACAACTGATTCATTGCCCGCTCGAATTCGGGCACCGTGTCGCCGGGATAAATCCAGCCGAGATCGCCGCCCTTCGAGGCCGATCCGTCCTGCGAATGAAGCTTGGCCAATTCGGCGAAATTGCCGCCGTGCCGGATCCGGTCGAGCAATCCCTCCAGCTTGTGCTGTGCCTCGGTTTCCGACACCAACTCGTTGACCCGGATCAGGATGTGGCGCGCATGTGTCTGCTGCACGGCCGGCAGGGCGCTCCCGCCACGCTTGCCCACCAGTTTGACGATGTGAAAGCCGTTCGGGCTGCGCTGCACCGGCGCCACTTCGCCCGGTTTCAGCTTGACCACGACGTCGGCAAAAACCGACGGCAAACGCTCAAGCGGACGGGCGCTCAAGTTGCCGCCCTGCAAACCATCGGGGGCATCCGAATAGGCCGCGGCGAGCTTGGCGAAATCCTCGCCCTTCTCCAGCCGGGCAATGATCTGATCGGCCTTGGCCTTGAGTTTCTGAAGCTGGTCGGACGTTGCCGATTCGGGAGCGCGCAACAGGATGTGGGCCACTTCGTACTCCTCCTTCCCGCCAACCTTCGATGCTTCATCGCTCAGATAGTTGTCGATCTCACCTTCGGAGATGGCAATCTTGTTTTCCACCTCGCGCTCGCGCAACCGGGCGATGGTGATTTCGGCGCGGATTTCCTCACGGAATCTCTCGTACTGGACGCCATCTTTCTGCAACGCCTCGCGAAACTGTGCCGGCGTCATCTTGTTGGCCGCCGCGATGCGCTGGATGGCCTGCTCCAGTTGCGCATCGTCCACGCGCAGACCGATCTCACGCGCCTGTTGCAGCTGCACCTTGTCAATGATCAGGCGTTCGAGCATTTGCTGCTCGAGCACATCGCGCGGCGGCTGCGCCGTCCCCTGCCGCTTCAACTGGCCGATCGCCATATCGAGGCGCGTCCGCAGTTCGTAGAGGGTGATCACCTCGTCATTGACGACGGCGACGATGCGGTCGGCGGGAACGGGCTCGGCCTGGCGCCGGACCGGCTGCGCAGAGACGGCACCTGCAAGGCAAATGAATGCCAGCAAGCCACACAACGACAGTTTCTTCATGGGGAACATCCTTTATTCACCAAAAAAGGGATCGGCGCCGGTCTGATTGATCAGTCCATAGCCCTGGATACTGCGTTTGAGGAGATTGACCGGATTCGAACCGATGCGCGAGAAATCGTTGAGTTCGAGCTGGACGAAGAAGGACGTCGATGCGTCGCTACTGGTCAGCGCCTGACGTCGCACAACCGTACGCAACACCCAGCAACCGCCGTTGTATTCCAGGCCGGCGATCGACTCGATAATGCGTCCGCTGTCGCTCCCCGATGACAACACAGTCCCGTCATCCTTGAACGAATAGTTGAGACGCCCGACACCGTACCAGCGCCCGTTGATCGGCCATTGTCCCGAGAAATCGACCTGATTGACGGGAGCGCTCGAATCCGCGTTATATCGATAAGCCGCATTCAGCGCCTTGCCCGGCTCGGGCTGGTAGCGCACGCCCAGCGAATAACGCTGGAATTCGCTGTCACTCGGCGAATACTGCAGGGCCGTGTCGGCAAAGATGCGGGGCAGGATCTGGCCGCTGAAAGCCGCCAGAAAGTCGGAGCGATCCCAATTTTCCTCATCCGTCGTCAGCACCGACGTCAGACCGACGCGTGGCTTCGTGAAATAGAAGCGCTGGCCGATCATGGCGCGGACAATCTCGTTGCCGCTCGCCGGCTCGATCAGGCGGCTGGTCAGAGCGGCCGTGATCTGATTGGCGTCGTTGATGCGGTCCCAGCCGGAGAACTGGTTTTCCGAGAATATCTGGGCGAAGTTGAAATCGGCCTGTGCCGAATCGAAGATCGGGATCTGGCTCTGGTCTTTATAAGGGATGTAGACGTAATAAAGGCGCGGCTCCAGCGTCTGCGTGTAGTCACGCCCGAACCAGTTGCTGCCGCGCTCGAAGGTCATGGCAGAATCGATGCTGAAAATCGGCAGCGTCACGCTTTGCGTGTCGGCGATGGAGGACGCCTGATTGGTCAACGAGTAGTGCCGGTAATTCACGCCGACTTTCGGCGTCACATACCAACCCGGCGTGACATACGGCAGGGCCAGCTGCGGATAGAGCACCAGGCGATCGCCGTCGGGATCCGAAACCTTTGCGCCATTGACCCATTGCTCTTGCTTCGTAAATACCGTGTATTGCCCGAGGAAACTGAGGTCGGCCAAGTTGTAGTCGGGCTTGCGCGCATTGAACGTGATCTGCGGCAGCATCCGGTACTGCTCGAGCACGGTCGTCTCGGAATCGGGCTGCAGCGTCTGGTACTGCTGGAAGTTGATCGTCGAATTCCACCAACCGCCACCGCCGTAGGTGAGCGTTCCCTGTTGCAGCAACTGGGTCTGCGACGAACTGCCGATCCGGCTCGACAGGTCGGTGAGATAGGTGTCATCCGACACCTTGTTGTAATTGATCTCGCCGGTAAAGCCGTTGGCCGTCGTCTGCTTGTGGCGCAGGAAGAAACCGTACCTGTTTTCGCCATCCTCCTCGCGGTCGTTCGGCAACACCTCGGCCTGAAAAATGCCGGAGTAACTGCCGCCATACGCCGTGTTCAGGTAGCGGAATTCGTTGCTCAGCTGCACGCCGCGTTTCGTCATCAACCGCGGCGTGATCGTCGCGTCCATGTTCGGCGCGATGTTCCAGTAATAGGGCTGGGCGTACTCGAAACCGTTGTCGCTGTTCAAGCCGATGGTCGGCCGCAGGAAACCTGACTTGCGCTGGTTGTTGAGCGAGAACGACAGCCATGGCGTGTAGAAGATCGGCGTATCCATGAAGTAGACGGTGCCGTCCTTGCCTTCACCGACTTCGTGATCGTAGTCGAGCTTGAGGTCACGCGCCTTCGCATACCAGTCGTCATTGCCCGGCGCGCATGTCGTGTACGAGGCGTTCGTCATGCGAATCTGGTTTTCGCCTTCGAAGTCGATGCGGTCGGCCATGCCGCGGCCCTCGGTCATCGTTTGCTGGCGCTTCGTCAAATCCGTAAAGACGGATTGCGGAGCGGCAAAACCCGAGCTCCAGAAGTCATTAGTCTCCGCATCGCGGCTGTCCAGACTGTGCGGCATGCTGAGACGATCCGCCAGCGCCTGTTCCGCCGATGGGGAGCCCACCGCGCCCAAGCGCTTGATCGTGTAAGACGGTTCTTCGAAATAGCCGACCTGTTCCTCGAGCCGCATCCGCATCTTCGGGCCGGTGACGACGTTGCCCTCCTGCTCAAGACGCGCATTGCCCACCGCCTCGACTTCGTCGTCGATCGGCCAGTACGTCATCTTGTCGGAGGTAACGACCGTACCCGCCTTGCGCAACTCGGCATCGCCCTCGGCGACAAACTCGCGATCGACGATACCGTTCATGCGCTGCGCATTGATGAACACCGGTCGGGGTTCTTCGCCCTCCTTCGGCAACGGCGAGAGATTGCTCGACCCGCGCAGGCTGATCGCCGGCTCCGGATCGCCGTCCCGCACCACCGGGACCGATGCCACGACAGCGACGGCCTGAGCCGTAACCGGCACGGCCGGAGCGACAGGCGCGGCTTCCGGCGATTTCGGCGGCGCAACCACGGTCCGCGCCGGAATCTGTTGCGACGAGGCCCGGTTGTCCGGGGCGGCATCCTTGCGCGGCGCTTCCGGACGGGACGGGCGCTCCCTCGGCGCGGCTTGAACATCGCTCGGCACCGGACGCATCTCGACAACACCCGGCTCGACTGGTTTGACGGTCACCGCGGAAGCTTTTTCCGGCGTGGCCGCTTTGAGCGGCGGCAAACCGAGAAGCGCCGGATCGACGCGCAGGGGCACGGCCGGCTGCGCGAACGAAGGGTCCGCGAAGCTGCCCAGCAATGCGCTGGCAAAGCCGTAGAAGAAAAACAGGGCGAGGGGTTTGCGCCGGACAGGCAGGTTCATCCGAGAATTATTGTTTCTTTGATCGTTGCCGAAACGCCAGAGCTGATCGCACCAAAAAGCCACGGGCGCGGCACCCGGCAAGACGAATGATAAAATCGCCGCATTCTAGCATCTTCGTCACAGATCAAGGAGAAGCGGCATGCCGCGTACCATCCTGTTGCGCAACTGGCTCAACCACATCTATTCCAGCAAACATCCCGAACAGGAAATCCCGATCGAACCGGCGTCGGCCGACGCCAGTTTCCGGCGTTATTTCCGCGTCACGCTCGACAACGGCGAAACCCGCATCGTCATGGATGCGCCGCCGCAACACGAGGACTGCCGCCCCTTCCTGAAGGTCGCCAAGCTGTTCCGTCAGGCCGGCGTGCATGTCCCCGAAGTTTTCGCCGAAGACCTCGGCCAGGGCTTCCTGCTGTTATCCGACCTCGGCAACACCACGTACCTGAGCGCACTCAACGAGCAAACCGCGCCGTCGCTCTACCGCGACGCCAACACGGCGCTCGTGCATATCCAGCACAGCAGCCGCCCGGGCCTCCTGCCCGACTATGACCACGCGTTGCTCAGCCGCGAATTGAACCTTTTCCCGGACTGGTACATCGCCAAACACCTCGACATCGCCCTCGACGACAAGCAAAACGCTGCCCTGCGCACTGTCTTCGACAAGTTGCTCGCCAACAACCTCGCGCAGCCGAAGGTCTTCGTCCACCGCGACTATCACTCGCGCAACCTGATGGTCGTCGACGGCGCCGACGCAAACAGTTTCCCCGCCAACCCCGGCATTCTCGACTTCCAGGACGCGGTTTACGGCCCGATCACCTACGACCTCGCCTCGCTCTACCGCGACGCCTACATCCGCTGGGAAGAAGAGCAGGAAATGGATTTCGTCATCCGCTACTGGGAAATGGCGCGCAAGGCCGGGCTGCCGGTCGACAGCGACTTTCACACCTTCTACCGCGACTACGAGTGGATGGGCGCGCAGCGCCAGATCAAGGTGCTCGGCATCTTCGCCCGCCTCTTCCACCGTGACGGCAAGGACGGCTACCTGAAAGACATGCCGCGCGTCATGGCCTACCTGCGCCGCACCGCCGAACGCTACAACGAACTCAAGCCGCTCGCCCACCTGCTCGACCAGCTCGAAAACCGGCAAGTGCAGACCGGACTGACGTTCTGATGAAAGCCATGATCCTCGCCGCCGGGCGCGGCGAACGCATGCGTCCGCTCACCGACACGACGCCGAAGCCGCTGCTCGTAGCCGGCGGCAAGCCACTGATCGTCTGGCACCTCGAACGGCTGGCCGCGTGCGGTTTTCGCGAGGTCGTCATCAACCACGCCCACCTCGGCGCGCAGATCGAAGCCGCGCTCGGCGACGGCCGCCAGTTCGATCTGTCCATCCGCTACTCGCCGGAGCCGCCCGGCGCGCTCGAAACCGCCGGCGGCATCGCCAACGCCCTGCCGCTGCTCGGCGATGCGCCCTTCCTCCTCGTCAATGGCGACGTCTGGTGCGACTGGGATTTCCGGCGGGCATTGGCATTGCAGGATCGCCGCGCCCATCTGGTGTTCGTCGACAACCCGCCGCAGCATCCGCACGGCGACTTTTGCCTCGACAACGGAAGAGTGCATTTCGCCAGCGACAACCTCGGACCAGCCTACACTTACGCGGGTACCGGCGTTTTCTCGCCGGCGTTTTTCGCCAGCGTGCCGCCCGGCGCGGCCATGAAACTGCGCCCGCTGCTCGACGCCGGCATCGCGCTAGGCACGATCACCGGCGAACACCACGCCGGCCGCTGGGTCGACGTCGGCACCCCCGAACGCCTTGCCGCGCTCGATTGCGAACTGAGGCAAACCGCATGAAACACGAACCCTACTCATCGCGTCGCCGCGCGCTGCTCGAAAAAATCGGCGACGGCGTCGCCATCATCCCGACGGCGCCCGAGCGCGTGCGCAACCGCGACACGCACCACCCGTACCGCTTCGACAGCTACTTCTGGTACCTGACCGGTTTCCCGGAACCCGAAGCCGTTCTCGTACTGATCGGTGGCAAGGAGACGCGCTCGGTTCTCTTCTGCCGCGAGAAGAACGAAGAACGCGAAATCTGGGACGGCTTCCGCTACGGACCACAAGCAGCGCGCGACGCTTTCGGCTTTGACGAGACGCACACCTTCGCCGAACTCGAGCAGCGGCTTCCCGATCTCATCGCCAACCGCGACGCTCTCTGGCACGCGCTTGGCCACGACGCCGACTGGGACGCAAAGATCGTCGCCGCGCTCAACGCCGTCCGGGCCCAGACACGCGCCGGCAAGCGCGCCCCGGCGCAAATCCGCGACCTGCGCGAACCGCTCGACCGCATGCGCCTGATCAAGGACACGCACGAAATCGACCTCATGCGCCGCGCCGCCGCCATCACTTCGGCCGGCCACGCCCGCGCCATGCGCGCCAGCCGCCCCGGCCTCGCCGAATACGAGCTCGAAGCAGAACTCTCCTACGAATTCAGAAAGCGCGGCGCCGACGGCCACGCCTACGCGCCGATCGTCGCCGGCGGCGCCAACGCCTGCGTCCTGCATTACGTCGAGAACGACAAGCTGCTCGCCGACCATACGCTGGTGCTGATCGACGCCGGCTGCGAGCTCGACGGCTACGCCGCCGACATCACGCGCACCTTCCCAGTCAACGGAACCTTCACCGGCCCGCAACGCGACGCTTACGAAATCGTCCTCGCCGCGCAAGCCGCCGCCATCGCCGCAATCAGGCCCGGCGCGCCGTTTTCCGCCTATCACGACGCGGCCTCGCGCGTGCTCGTGCAAGGCATGATCGATCTCGGCCTACTCGCCGGCGGCATCGACGGCCTGATCGAAAGCGAAGCCTACAAGCCATGGTACATGCACCGCACCGGCCACTGGCTCGGCCTCGACGTGCATGACGCCGGCGACTACAAGGCCGGCGAGGACTGGATCACGCTCGAAACCGGCATGGCGCTGACCGTCGAACCCGGCCTCTACATCCGCCCCGGCGCCGGCGTACCCGAGCATTTGCACGGCATCGGCATCCGCATCGAGGACGACGTCTTCGTTACCGAGACCGGCGCCGACGTCTACACCAGCGCACCGAAAACGGTCGCCGAGATCGAGGAAGTGATGCGCCGTGACTAAACCCGGAGCCGTCATGAAAACCGACATCCTGATCATCGGCGCCGGACCGGTGGGCATGGCCCTGGCGCGGGCACTCGGCGGAAACCGCGACGCTCCCAGCCCGTTTCGCATCACGCTCATCGACCGCCAGCCGCACGGCGCCTGGGTCAAGGATCCGCGCGCCCTCGCCCTGGCGCACGGCAGCCGGCAACTGCTCGAACGGCTGGACGCCTGGAATGCGTCGGCCGCCACGCCGATCCGTACCATCCACGTCTCGCAGCGCGGCGGCTTCGGCCGCACGCTGATCGACGCCCGCGACTATGCCATCCCGGCGCTCGGCTACGTGCTGCGCTACCGCGACCTGGCCGACGCCCTCGACATCGGTCTCGTTAGCGAAACATTGCTTTCATCCAGCGTTGTCGAGACCATTGAGACTTGCGCAACACATGCGACGGCAACCATCGCCGGCCCGAACGGCAAGGAACGAATCACGGCCAAGCTCGTGGTGCATGCCGAGGGCACACCGGCCGACGATCCGAACATTACCGTGCGCGACTACGGACAACACGCCATCGTTTGCGAAGTCACCCCGGACACCCCCCACTCGCACCAGGCATGGGAACGCTTTACGCCCGACGGCCCGCTGGCGCTGCTGCCTCTGGAAAAGGGCTACGCCGTCGTCTTCACCGTTCCGCCGGCCAAGGCCCGCGAAATTCTCGCGCTTGACGACGCGGCGTTCCTCGCCGTGCTCAACCGCCAGTTCAGCGGCCAACTCCGGCTGACCGCCACCGGCCCGCGCGCCAGCTTCCCGCTCGCCCTGCGCCTGCGCAAACAGCTCACCGAGCCACGCCAGGTCTGGCTCGGCAACACGGCACAAACGCTGCACCCGGTTTCCGGACAGGGCTTCAACCTCGGCCTGCGCGACGCGTGGGAACTGGCCGAAACGCTGCTCGCACACGGTGGCGACGATCCGGGCCACACGGAGCCGCTCGCCGCCTACGCTCGCCGCCGCCAAACGGATCGCCTCGGCAGCGCGGCGTTCACGCACGGCATCGTGCATCTTTTCTCCAACGACATCCCGCCGCTCAACGCCGTGCGCGGACTGGGCCTGCTCGCACTCGACCTCGTACCGCCGCTGCGCCACTTCATCGCCCGGCGCATGATCTGGGGCGCCCGTGCCTGGCCGTAAGACGTCCTGCCGCCCGCCGGCGGCTTCGTTCATTTTCTGTGCGGACTCGGCTAGACTGTTCCGCCCCGACGCATTCGTCGCATACCGCTTCATTTCTCCCGACTCATGGCACGAAACAACAAAAAAATCCAACTGATCGAATTCAAGGGGACCACCCTTCCGGTCGTCAGCGTCACGCTGCATTCGCTGCAGGCACGGCAAGTCGCCAAGGCGGCCACGGAACTGTTCGGCGACGACGAGTTCTTCGATGGCGATGCGGCGGTCATCGAACTCGATTCGATTGATCCCGAGGAGATCTCCGCCGACTGGGCCGCGCTCAAGGCGATCCTCGACGGGCACGGGCTGCGCGTGATTGGCGTGCGCGGCGGAAGCGAGGCATTGCGCACGAACGCCGCCGGCGCCGGCTTGCCGAGCCTCGCCGCGTTCAAACGCCCGACCCGCACGGTGGAAGAACGCACCGAACCTGCCCCCCCGCCCCCTCAACCAGCGGCCCCGGAAGCCGTCGCGGCACCACAGCCGCCCGCCCCCGCCTTTGTGCCGACGCTGATCATCGACCGGCCACTGCGCTCGGGCCAACAGGCTTACGCACGCGGCGGCGATCTCGTCGTCCTGGCGGCCGTCAATGCCGGGGCGGAAGTCATCGCCGACGGCAGCATCCACGTCTACGCTCCGCTGCGCGGGCGGGCGCTGGCCGGCGCCAGCGGCGCGACGACGGCACGCATCTTCACCACCCGCTTCGAGGCAGAACTGGTGTCGATCGCCGGCGTGTATCGCACGTTCGAGGCCGGCATCCCGGACCAACTGGCCGGACAACCGGTACAGATCCAGCTCTCTGAAGAGCCGGGCAAAGGCAGCAACCTGTCCATCGTCGCCTTGCGGACAGACTGAGCACCCGTTGCCGCATGGCATCAAGCGATCCGGTAAAAAATTCCGGCAACAGGTAAAATCACGTTTTTTTCAACGGAGAAACGTTCGTGACACGAATCGTCGTCGTAACTTCCGGCAAGGGTGGCGTTGGCAAGACCACCACCAGCGCCAGCTTCTCCTCCGGCCTGGCCCTGCGCGGCTTCAAGACGGCCGTCATCGATTTCGATATCGGTCTGCGCAACCTCGACCTGATCATGGGCTGCGAACGCCGCGTCGTCTACGACCTGGTCAACGTCCTCCACGGCGAAGCCACGCTGACGCAGGCGCTGATCAAGGACAAGCACTGCGGCAACGACAACCTGTACGTGCTGCCCGCTTCGCAGACACGCGACAAGGACGCGCTGACCGAAGAAGGCGTCGAAAAGGTGCTGAAGGAGCTTGAGCACATGGGCTTCGACTACGTCGTCTGCGATTCGCCGGCCGGCATCGAACGCGGTGCGGTGATGGCACTGACCTTCGCCGACGAGGCGCTGATCGTCACCAACCCGGAAGTCTCGTCGGTGCGCGACTCCGACCGCATCCTCGGCATCATCCAGGCCAAGTCGCGGCGCGCCATGGCGGGCGGTGAACCGGTCAAGGAGCACCTGCTGATCACCCGCTATTCGTCGAAACGTGTCGACGAAGGCGAAATGCTCTCCTACAAGGACGTGCAGGAAATCCTGCGCGTGCCGATCATCGGCGTCATCCCGGAATCGGAAATCGTGCTGCAGTCGTCCAACCAGGGCACGCCGGCCATCCATTTGAAAGACAGCGACGTTTCCGAAGCCTACCTCGACGTCGTCGATCGTTTCCTCGGCCACACCAAGCCGTTGCGTTTCGTCGATTACGAAAAACCCGGCCTGCTCAAGCGACTGTTCGGGGGAAAATAGGATGTCCCTGCTTTCACTCATCTTCGGCAACAAACCGAAATCGGCGGTTCAGGCCAAGGAAAGGCTGCAGCTCATCATCGCGCACGAGCGCAACAGCCTCTCCAGCAAGCCGAACTTCCTGCCCGAGCTGCAGCAGGAACTGGTGGCCGTCATCTCCAAGTACGTTTCGGTCAATCAGGACGACATCAAGGTATCGCTGGAGAAACAAGGCAATTACGAGGTGCTCGAGGTCAACATCGTCCTGCCGGAGCCGGGCGCCGCACGCTGACGTCTCCGCGCATCGACCAGACAGCCCCGGGCAGCCTGCCGGGGCTTTTTGTTTTTTACAAGGCGAGCGCACCCCGCATGTCAAGAATTTTATTCCGCTCCCGATAGGTCAATTGACTATTTTTTAGGCGGCAACAAGAGTAAAATCCGCCCCCTTCCCTGCCACACCTGCACACTACCCCACATGGAATTCGTCGGTTTCTCGCTCCGGAACAATCTTTTTGTCGCCCCGATGGCCGGGGTCACCGACCGTCCGTTCCGGCAACTGTGCAAGAAGATGGGCGCCGGCCTGGCCGTCTCGGAAATGGTGACGTCCAACTCGCTGCTTTACGGCAGCGCCAAGACGCAGCGGCGCGCCAACCACGATGGCGAAGTGAAACCGATTTCGGTGCAGATTGCCGGCTCGGTGCCGAAGATGATGGCCGATGCCGCCCGCCACAACGTCGAGCGCGGCGCCCAGATCATCGACATCAACATGGGCTGCCCGGCTAAGAAAATCTGCAACGTGATGGCCGGCTCCGCCCTGCTCAAGGACGAAACGCTGGTCGGCCAGATTCTCGAAGCCGTCGTCCAGGCCGTCCCCGAAACGCCGGTGACGCTGAAAATCCGCACCGGCTGGGACAAGACCAGCCGCAACGCGCTGAACATCCTGAAAATTGCCGAGCAGTCGGGCATCCGCGCCCTCGCCGTGCATGGCCGCACCCGCGCCTGCGGCTATACCGGCCACGCCGAATACGAAACGATTGCCGAGATCAAGGCCGCCGCGCAGATCCCGGTGATCGCCAACGGCGACATCACCTCGCCGGAAAAGGCCAAACACGTGCTTGACGTCACCGGCGTCGACGCGCTGATGATCGGCCGCGCCGCGCAGGGCCGCCCGTGGCTGTTCCGCGAAATCGAACACTTTCTGGCGACCGGCACGCACCTGCCGCCGCCGCGCGTCAGCGAAATCCACGCCATCCTGCTCGCCCACCTCGACGACCTGTACGCGTTTTACGGCGTCGAAACCGGCGTGCGCGTCGCGCGCAAGCACATCTCCTGGTACACCAAGGGGCTGGTCGGTTCGGCGGCGTTCCGCCACCACATGAACCTGCTCCCCGATGTCGCCACGCAGCAGGGCGCCGTCAACACATTTTTCCTGAGTCTGGCCGAGCACAGCGAACACCTGCGTTACGACCCGACCGACAACAACAATAGCAACGACAGTGAGGGACTCGCCGCATGAAACGCGATCACGACATTTCCGCCTGCATCAAGGGCGCGCTGGAAACCTATTTCAGGGATCTCGACGGTGAATCGCCGTCGAGCATCTACGACATGGTGCTGAAGAGCGTCGAGCGTCCGATGCTCGAAGTCATCCTGCAGCAAGCCGGCGGCAACCAGACGCTGGCCGCCGAAATGCTCGGCATCAACCGCAACACGCTGCGCAAGAAAATTACCGAACACCAGTTGCTCTGATTCGCGTATCTGATTTTTTCTAGTCCTTTTTCTGCTTTTTCTGATTTATTCCCCGCAAGTCTTACCCGCCGCAAGCACGGCAGCGGGCTGGCCGGATATCGATTGCCCGGCCAGCCGCCCCGAATCCTGTGGCGATCTTTAACCTGAGAAAGTCCTCGACATGAAAATTCGCCAAGCTCTGATCAGCCTTTCCGACAAACGCGGCGCGCTCGAATTCGCCCAAGGTCTCGCCGCGCAAGGCGTCAAGCTCCTGTCCACTGGCGGCACCGCCAAACTGCTGCGCGATGCCGGCCTTGCCGTCACCGAAATCGGCGACTACACCGGTTTCCCGGAAATGCTCGACGGCCGCGTCAAGACGCTGCACCCGAAAGTGCATGGCGGCATCCTCGCCCGCCGCGACCTGCCGGAACACATGGCGACAATCGAGCAGCACGGCATCCCGATGATCGATCTGGTCTGCGTGAACCTCTACCCGTTCGCCGCCACCATCGCCAAGGACGGCGTGACGCTCGAAGACGCGATCGAGAACATCGACATCGGCGGTCCGGCCATGGTCCGCTCCTCGGCCAAGAACTACGCCGGCGTCGCCATCGTCACCGATCCGGAAGACTACCCGGCCATCCTGAGCGAAATGCAGGCCAACGGCGGCGCCCTGCAACTGGGCACCCGCTTCAACCTCGCCAAGAAGGCCTTCACCCACACGGCGCGCTACGACAGCATGATCGCCAACTGGCTGACCGGTCTCGACGAAGGCGCTGAAACCAAGGCCGCCGAAGCCGCGCCGGCTCCGTCGATCTTCCCGGCCAAGCTGCAACTCGCTTTCGACCGCGTCGAAGTGCTGCGCTACGGCGAGAACTCGCACCAGAGCGCCGCCTTCTACCGCGACACCGCGCCGGTGGCCGGCAGCATCGCCGCCTACACCCAGTTGCAGGGCAAGGAACTCTCCTACAACAACATCGGCGACTCGGACGCGGCTTGGGAATGCGTCAAATCCTTCGATGTGCCGGCCTGCGTCATCGTCAAGCACGCCAATCCGTGCGGCGTCGCTATCGACGGCAACCTGCTCGGCGCCTACGAAAAAGCCTTCAAGACCGATTCGACCTCGGCCTTCGGTGGCATCATCGCCTTCAACGGCGAAGTCGGCATGGACATCGTCAACGCCATGAACGAGCGCAAGCACTTCGTCGAAGTGCTGATCGCCCCGGCCTTCACTGCCGAAGCCAAGGCCGCGCTGGCCGCCAAGCAGAACCTGCGCGTGCTTGTCGTGCCAATCTCGCGCGAGCTCAACGCGCTCGAATACAAGCGCGTCGGCGGCGGCCTGCTGGTGCAGACGGCCGACAACTTCACGGCGCAAGCCAGCGACCTCAAGGTCGTCACCAAAGTTGCGCCAAGCGCGCAACAGATCGAAGACCTGCTCTTCGCCGAACGCGTCGCCAAGTTCGTCAAATCCAACGCCATCGTCTTCTGCGGCAACGGCATGACGCTCGGCGTCGGCGCCGGCCAGATGAGCCGCGTCGATTCGACCAAGATCGCCTGCATCAAGGCCCAGCACGCCGGTCTCGACCTGAAGGGTTCGGTCGTCGCCTCCGACGCTTTCTTCCCGTTCCGCGACGGCGTTGACGTCCTCGCCGAAGCCGGCGCCAAGGCCGTCATCCAGCCGGGCGGCTCGATGCGCGACGAGGAAGTCATCGCCGCGGCCGACGAACACGGCATCGCCATGGTCTTCACCGGCGCCCGTCATTTCCGTCACTAATATCAAAGCCACTAACCACAGAGACACGGAGGCACAGAGGAAACCAGAAAAAGGCAAAAATCGGGAAGTTTTCTGTGTTTCCGATAACATGCTTTTCTCTGCGTCTCTGTGCCTCTGTGGTGAAAGGTTCTACAAATGAAAATCCTCGTCATCGGTTCCGGCGGACGCGAACATGCGCTGGCCTGGCGCCTCGCCAAAGCTCCCGGCCTACAAAAAGTTTATGTCGCTCCCGGCAACGCCGGCACGGCGCACCAGCATGAGCTGGAGAACATCAACATCACCGACCCGGCCGCGCTCGCCGACTTCGCCGAGAAGGAGAAAATCCATCTCACCGTCGTCGGCCCGGAAGCCCCGCTCGCCGCCGGCATCGTCAATTTGTTCCGCGAACGCGGACTGAAGATCTTTGGCCCGACCAAGGAAGCCGCGCAGCTCGAATCCTCGAAGGATTTCGCCAAACGCTTCATGGCCCGGCACAAGATTCCGACCGCCTCCTTCGAAACCTTCTCCGACACCGCCGCGGCGCACTCCTACGTCGACCAGAAGGGCGCACCGATCGTCATCAAGGCCGACGGTCTGGCGGCCGGCAAGGGCGTCGTCGTCGCCATGTCGCTTGAAGAAGCGCACCGCGCCATCGACGACATGCTCTCCGGCAACAAGCTCGGCGATGCGGGCGCCCGTGTCGTCATCGAAGACTTCCTCGACGGCGAGGAGGCCAGCTTCATCGTCATGGTCGATGGCAAGAACGTGCTCGCGCTGGCTTCGAGCCAGGACCACAAACGCATTTTCGACGGCGACACCGGCCCGAACACGGGAGGCATGGGCGCCTACTCGCCGGCGCCGGTCGTCACGCCGGAAATCCACGCCAAGGCGATGCGCGAAATCATCCTGCCGACGGTACGCGGCATGGCCGCCGACGGCATGCCCTACACCGGCTTCCTCTACGCCGGTCTGATGATCGGCAAGGATGGCTCGGTGAAGACGGTGGAATTCAACTGCCGCATGGGCGACCCGGAAACGCAGCCGATCATGATGCGCCTGAAGTCCAACCTCGTTGAACTCGTCGAGCACGCCATCGCTGGCACGCTCGACCAGGTCGAGGCCGAATGGGACCGCCGCGTCGCGCTCGGCGTCGTCCTCGCCGCCGCCAACTACCCGGAAACGCCGCGCAAGGGCGACGTCATCAGCGGCCTGCCAAAGGCAACTGACAACGGCAGTGACAGCGTCTGCGTTTTCCAAGCCGGTACCACCGAGCAGGACGGCAAGGTCGTCACCGCCGGCGGTCGCGTGCTCTGCGTCACGGCGCTCGGCGACAACGTGAAACTCGCGCAAAAGCTCGCCTACGAGACGATCACCGGCATCCACTTCGACGGCATGCAGTTCCGCCGCGACATCGGACACCGGGCTCTCTCGCGCTAAGCCGTGCTACGTCTGCCACACTGCCACAAAAAAGGCCGGGACTCACCTCCCGGCCTTTTTTCATCCCCACGCCCGGACTACGCAACGACGGGCAAAGCCTCCGGCCTCAATCGGCCATCGCCGCCGCCCGGTAATGCGGCATGGCCTCCTCGACGCGCTCGGTGGTCTCAAACAAACGCGCCAGTTCGAGCCGGATTTCGCGCTTGTCGCTCCCCAGTTCGGCGACCGACAAGGCCGCTTCGAGATAGGCCTGCGCCTTGCCCCACAACCGCTGCTCGAAACACATACGGCCGAGCGCCAGCAAGAGTTGCGGGTCGTCCCGATGCGCGGGCAGCCATTTGTCGGCGGCGGCAATACGCGCCGTCAGATCGCCGCCACGCACCTGGCCATACAATCCGGCCAGGCGTGAATCCCATTCGCGCTCCAGCTGGGCCTTGATGAACTCGCCCGCCTCTTCGTGTTCGCCAAGCTGGACGAGGGCCTCGGCATAAACGCGGGCCAGACGCGGGCTGCGCTCGCTCGACGGCATCTTCTTCAGGTAACCCCGCAATTGCGCCAGATCCGAACTGCGCTGGCGGACGTTCTCCTGATGCGCCTTGAGCTTGATTTCATGGGCCAGCTCCGGCACGAGCGCGTTGCGTTTTTCAAGTACGCGGGCAAGGCGCAAGACCTCGTCCCAGTTGCCGCAGCCCTGCTGGGCGCGCAATTCAAGTCGCAAGGCGGCGATGTGCCGGCCGGCCGTGGCATGCAGGCGCTTGAGAACCTCGGCCGCTTCGGCAAAACGATGCGTTTCGATGAGCATTTCGGCTTCGAGCATCAGGCAGGCCGCCTGCGCCTTCGGATCGTGAGCAACGGCCTTTTCGAGCCATTGCTTCTGCTTCTCGCTCTCGCGCAAGCGCTGGGCGGCACGGGCGGCGAGCAGCGCCGACGTCGCGGGCGCGAAACCGGCGGCAAAGGTTTCGCCAGTCCGCTTCATCGCCTGCGCATAGCGACCTTCAACCAGAAGGCGCACGCCGTCGTCGAGCACCTGCGTCATTTTTTCGCGTTGCCGACGGGCACGGAATTCGCGCACGCGACCGGGCAGCGACATCGTCAGCGCCACGCCGCGCAGCAGCCCGTACATCACGACAAAGCCGCCAACCAGCACGACAATCGCGAGATTCAACGAAATCTCGACGCGATACGGCGGATAGACGAGCAGCAGATAGCCTTCGTTGTAGTAGGCCGCCAGCGAAAGGGCGACGGCGGCGGCGAACAGCGCGAGAACCCAGAGCAGCCCTTTCATTGCTTCGGCTCCTGGCTGGCCTTGTAGCTCTTGATCGCCTCAAGACTGGCGGCGATGTCGGGCAGAGCGATGGCCACTTCCGTTGCCGACAGCTCCTTGAGCGACGCCTGCGCCGTCTGCACGGCATTGTCGCTACCGTTGAAATAGCGTCTCAGCCATTCCGTCGCCTGCCGGATTTCGCCGCGGTACGTTTCCTGATCGCGGGAGAGCAGCGCCAGCCGGGCATTGAGCAAACGCAGCTTGAGGTTTTCGCGCAGGAAGAACGCCTGCTCCGGAGCGAGCAACACCGGCGCCTCGCGGTCGAAACGCTGAACGCGAACCAAGCCGCGCACGTCCGACCAGAAGCCGGACAGCAGTTGCTGCCAGAAACTCAGCGACCCCAGTGACGGTGCCGCCGCGGCCGGAACCGGATCCTTCTTGCTTTCACGCGGCCGGGCATTGACGACGAGCGGCAGCGTATCGATGGCACTGATCACGCTTTCGATGCGCAGGTACAAGCCCTGCATGTCGACCTTCGGCACCGCGCGCAGATGGTCGAGATCGCTCACCAGTACCTTGCGCAATTCAATGAACTGCGGCCGGTTGCTGCCGGCCAGGCGGGAATCGGCGGCCTGCAAGGCCAGCACCGCGCCCGGCACGTTACCGGCCAGTTGCAGTTGCTGCGCGGCAAACATCACGTTCTGTTCGACTTCGGCCAGCACGGCTTCATCGCTGTTCCGCGCCAGGCTTTCGTAGAGGGATTGCAGCGCTTCCTGCTGGCTCTTCGCCACCTCCGCCTGCTCCTTCAGCGTGTCGACCGTCGCCTGCAGCGTCGCGAGTTGCTCCTGCGCCTGCTTGCTCTGGGCTTGCGTTTCCTCGACGACCAGTTCGCTAGCGGTCAGGCGCTTGCTTACCTCAACCCGCGTGTCGGCCAGACGCACCCGCGTTTCGAACCATTGCCAGCCGGCCAGTCCGAAGGCGGCCGCCGCGATGAACGCCCAGGGACTGATACGCATCTTGGTAAACAGCGGCGAAGAAGGCGAAGGCGCCGCGGTGTCGGTGGAAGCGGAAGATTGATCAACATTCTCGTTCATAGCCACGCCACTCAAAATTACACAAACCGTTGATGATACCGGCGTCCGCCGGCCCGGTCAGCACGACCTGCAGCAAGCCGAGCGCGTGCGCCACTTCGACGATGCGCGCATGCGGCACGAAAACGGGGAGCGTTTGCAACTGCGCACGCGCCTCGGCATCGAGCAACGCCAACAGGTTGCGCAGCCCCTCGCTCGACGAAATCGTCGCCGCGTCAAGTTGCCGACGATGCAGCAGCGCCCGAATCGACGCACCATCGGCCGGCGCCGACCGCTGGTAGCAGGTCACGCAGTCGACCTCGGCCCCGCGCTCGCGCAGGGTGTCGGCCAACAATTCCCGCCCGCCGTTGCCGCGCAGGATCAGCACTTTTTGGCCCTGCACGCGTTCGGCCTGCAACGGTGGCAGGTCGAGCAATGCCTCGGAATCGAAGCGCTCGGTCGGTGCGATGACCTTGTCGATACCGAACTGCGCCAGTTTCGCCACCGTACTCTGGCCGATCGCCGCCGCCTGCACGTTGCCCGGCCAGGCCCGCCCCCCCAGAAGCGGCGGCAGGCCATAGTCGACGGCGTTCGGGCTGATAAAGACGATCAGCGAAAATTCATCGAGCCGCGCCGCCATCGACTGTACCGCCCCCGGATCATCGACCGGCGCAATGTCGAGCAAGGGAAAACTGACCGCCTCGCCGCCCTGCGCCGCGATCAGCGCGGCCAACGCGGCCGACTGCCCGACCGGGCGCGTCACGAGGATGCGTTTTCCCTCAAGCGGTCGCATCAGAGGCACGTCGGCGAAGCCAGCGCGGCAAGAATCGCGTCCGCTCCTTGCGCGCGCAGTTGCTGCGCCAACTGCCGACCGAGCGCTTCGTCATCGACGGCGTTGCCGCGAATCTCGCCGCGCACCATCTGCTGTCCGTCAGGCGTCGCCACGAAGCCGCGCAACCACAGTTGATCACCGTCAAGCACCGCATAGCCGCCGAGCGGCACCTGGCAACTACCGCCAAGCGCACGCGAGAAGGCGCGTTCGGCACGCACGCAATGCGTCGTCGGCACATCGGCAAGCAGCGCCACTAAAGCCGCCACATCGGCGCGCCCCGCCGAAATTTCGATGCCGAGCGCTCCCTGCCCCGGCGCGGGCAGCGACTGCTCCGGCGTCAGCACAGCGCGAATCCGCTCGCCGAGCCCCAGCCGAATCAGTCCGGCGGCAGCCAGGATGATGGCGTCAAACTGCCCTTCGTCGAGCTTGCGCAGGCGCGTATCGAGGTTGCCGCGCAACGGCACGATCGTCAGTTGCGGATAGGTCGCGCGCAGGGTCGCCTCGCGGCGCAGACTCGACGTACCGACAACAGCGCCGGGCGGCAGCGCCTCCAGCCCGTCGTAGCGGTTCGAGACAAACGCGTCGCACGGGTTCTCGCGCACCGGGATAGCCGCCAGCACGAAACCTTCCGGCATCTCCATCGGCACATCCTTCATCGAATGCACGGCGAGATCAGCGCGCCCCTCCTGCATGGCGATTTCCAGCTCCTTGATGAACAGCCCCTTGCCGCCGATTTCCGCCAGCGGGCGGTCGAGAATCTGGTCGCCGCGCGTCGTCATGCCGAGGATGTCCACCGGACATTCAGGATGCAGGCCGGCCAGGCATTGCCGGACATGCTCGGTCTGCCACATGGCCAGCCGCGACTCGCGCGAGGCGATGACAAGACGGGGGGGCGAAAAGACATGAGGCTTCTTATTCACGGCAAGACCTGATCGCGGAGAAAAAACGACGGCGATAGTACCACGCAGACTTTTGCCAAGCCTCTCCAAGCCGCGCAGCTTATGGCCGGGCGGGCAAGCAGGCCTTCACCGCGGCAATGGCCTGCGCAACCCGACCGGCACCCTCGTGGGCGGCCAGTCGCAGGCGGCGTCCGCCCACCTTTGCCCGGTCCATATACGCGGCCGCCAGCCACTCCGGCGAAACAACGCTTTCGGCGGCTTCCGGGTTCCACGTATGAACATAAGCGCCGACTTTCGTGCCAACCGCCCCGCTCCCCTTCCCGGCGCGCACCAGGCTGACCGCCGGACGGGCAAAGGCTTCCGCCACGATGCGGCCATGCAGGCTCGATCCGATAAAGCCGGCGCAGCGCGACAGCAGCGCCGCGATATCCCACACATGCAGCGATTCGAAGACGCTCGCCGCAAGACCGGGCGCGACGTTCAGCAATCGCCGATAAACATCCGAACGGTCATGCCACGGAGCGCCACCCGCCCGGAACAGGACGACCCCGCACCCCAGCTTTGCCTGCAGCCGCCGCAACTGCGCGCCGAGAATGCGGAGCGTCGCATCGTCGCCGAAATCGGCGTTGAACTGCACGGCCAGATAACCATCGCCGAAGCGCTGACGAACGTTCGCCGGTTCCCCAGCGCGCGCATGGGCGCGGATAACGGCGCGGAACAGGATGGCGGTCAGCTCGGCCGGATCGGGCGCCAACCGCGGAAGGACGCCGTGACACGCCAGATGGGAACAGGTCTGCCGGTCGCGAACCCAGACAAAATCGGCCTGCCGTAGCCGGGCAATGACCGACGCCTGCGCGGCCTCCGGCAACGCCCCGAACTCGACGCCGCCGACACCGAGAAAGCCGACAAAGCACGCCCCCGCAAACAACTCGCGCGGCACGACATAAGCGATCGGCTGCGCCAGCCCGGTTTCTGCCATGGCCCAGCGCTGCGCCGCCAGAGGATCGGTATCGAAGCGGGCAATCGCCGCGGCGGCCGCCGCATCCGATTGCAGCATGACGGCGGCCTCATAGAGGGAACATGTGAGGATTTCGCCACCCACGTGAATGATTGTCGCCGGGTAGCATCCGGCTTCCCGGGCCAGCGCCGAAATCGCCCGCACCTTGCGTCCGCCATGAACGGACAAATCGCGCTCGGCCAGCCCGGCGAATACGACCGGGCACGGTGCCAGCACCGCCCGCGCCACTTCGCCGAGCAGGATGTCGCCGAAATTGTGACGGTCGAAGGCGCCGAAAAGAATCAGTGGCCTGTACTCATACGCCATGATGTCGGCCCATCGCCTCAGGCCGGGCGTTGGCGAGGCGGCAGGCAACGACCTCAAGCGAGGCCTTCATGCGCCGCCAATGCGAGCCGCGCCAGAAGACCTTCCGGCAATCGGGGCAGCGCCAGAACGCGGCAAAGCCGGCGAGCGTTCCGGGCAGCAGAAGATCCGCCACTTCGCTCCGCGCCACCGGCCGCAACAGCGCATTGCATTCGAGACAGCGACCGGGATTGCCACCCTGCAGATCGAGGCTGTAGCGCCAGGCCACGTCGAGCAACTGCTCAAGCGGGTCTTCGCCACGCACATAACACCCCGCCTGCACCGCGCGGTGCATCAGCAAATCCCGGTCGCGCGTCAGGACGATGCGCCCGTCAGCGGCGGCAAGCGCGACCAGTTCGGCGTCCCGCCAGGCGTTGTGCCAGAGCGTGTCGAACCCGGCAAAGCGCAGGTAGCGCGCCAGACGGCCAAGATGCGCATCGGCGACGAAACTCGGCGCACTGTCTCCGCACGCCGGCGGCGGGAGACAATGCAGCGTCGGCAAAACGGCCACACGGTCAGCCGGGGACAGGCGGCAGTTCAGCGCCGCCGGTTCGCCATTGATCAGCAATAACCCGATTTCCGTATGCGGCACGCCGAGCGCTTCGATCACGTGTTTTGCGGATTGATGCGCCGCCACCTCTCGCGTGAAAGACCGGCCGCGCAAGGCGGGCGGGAGAAAATCGCCGAGCTCGGCATAGAAGCGGAATTCGGGCATCAAGACACTCTCGACGGCTCGCCGCCTCAGCCTTTTTGATACGTTCCGACCAGTTGCGCTTCGGCGACGACATGCCCGCGCATGGCCTGTTCAAGCCGCTTCTTGTCCGGCTTGCCCAGGTCCGGCAGCACGACGTCGAGCGCATAGAGCTTGAAAAAGTAGCGGTGCCGTCCAATTGGCGGACACGGCCCGCCGTAACCCGTCCGCTGCCAGTCGTTCAGACCATCAAGCGTTCCGACGGGCAGCGCGGTAACCGCTTCCGGCAGGGAAGCACTCACCGGCGGCAGGTTGTACAGCAGCCAATGCACCCACGTCATCCGCGGCGCCGCCGGATCGGGCGCATCGGGATCGTCCACGATGAGAACAAGGCTTTGGGCACCGGCCGGGATGTCGCTCCAGGCGAGCGGTGGCGAAACATCCTGCCCCTGGCAGGTATAACGTTTCGGAATAGCGCCGCCGGGCACAAAAGCATCGGACAGAATCTTCATTCCCATTGCCGGATCTCCCTTCAACGCAAGACAGACAGTCCCATTCTAGGCGCCGGCCACGGAGACTGCACGAAATCAGTCCTGGCCGCAAAGGAAATCGCATGAAAACCGAATCCACCACAGAGACACCGAGGCACAGAGATTACGCAGAGAAAAACGATCTATTTTGCTTTGATTCTCCCGCTTCTCTCCGCGCCAACTCTGTGTCTCTGTGACTCTGTGGTGAGTTCTTTGGTTTTATGTGTTGCTTCATGCGATTGCCCTGCCCTGGCCGCCCGCACCCGACTGCCGCGCGTAGCTCCTGACGACCGGCCACTGCCGCCGGCTGACCGGCACGCGTTCGGAGATGCCGTGGAAAAGCGCCTGCCACTGCGCTTCGGCCTCCTCGGTCGCGCACTTTTCGAAGCCGGCGATGGCCAGCTTCGCCGCCAGCACGCTGCGGTGCAGCCGGATGAAACGGGCCGAGAATTCCTGCTCCAGATGCGTCAGCGATTCGTCGAGCAGATACTCGCGGCTGGCAGTACGGGCGACGACATACTTGAGATCGGCCTTCAGATAAAGAATGTCGGCCACCGGCACGAGCAGCAGGCGACCTCGCTCGTGGCATGACAGATGCGTGCGCGCCCCCTCCTGCAGGCTGGCCAGCACCGGTAACGGCGGCGGAAGCCGCTGCTGGCGAACCTTCTGCAGCGCCGTGGCCAGACGCTGCGCCCGGACGGGCTTGACGAGATAATCGATCGCATTGAGCTCGAAAGCCTGCACGGCATGATTCTCGTAGGCGGTCACAAAAATCACGGCCGGCGGTTGCGTCATCCCGCCGAGATGGCGTGCCAGTTCGATGCCATCCATGTCGGGCATGCGGATATCGGCCAGTACGACATCGACCGCATGCTCCGCAACGAGCTTCAACGCCAGCACACCGTTAGCCGCTTCGCCGACAACGGCGTTAGGCACCTCGGCCGCGATATCGGCCAGCAGGTCGCGCAGGCGCGCGCGGGCCGGTGCCTCGTCGTCGACAACGAGAACCGCAAGCGACGACGATACGGAAGTCATCAGCGTCATGAACGAATTCCCCGGCACGGCAGGACGATATGCACGCGAAACTCGCGCCGTCCGTCAGCGAGCGTTTCCTCGCGGACGTCGAGACGCGCTTCGAGATCGTAGTACAAGGCCAGCCGCTCGCGAACATTGTCCAGCGCCATGTGGTTGCCCTCGGAACGCCCTTTACTGGCGAAGCAGGGATTGGCCAGATCGATATGCAACTCGTCGCCGCGGCGCGCGAAGCCAATCCGCACCGTACCGGGCTCGCCGGAAGGTTCGATGCCGTGGTAGACGGCGTTCTCGAGCAGCGGCTGCAACATCAAGGGCGGCACCTTGAGGTCGGCTGGCACATCAACGATGTCCCATTCGACGTTGAGACGTTCTCCCAGCCGCAACTTTTCGAGATCGAGGTACTGGCGGCAAAGAGCAATTTCGTCGGCCAACGGCAGCAGGTCGCGATGGTCGCGCATGAGAGCGCGGAACAGCTCGGCCAGTTCTTCCAGCGCCGTCTCTGCCCGTTTCGGCTCGGCGCGAATCAGCGAGAGCACGGCATTCAGGCTGTTGAACAGGAAGTGCGGCCGGATGCGCGCCGTCAGCGCCTGCAGGCGCGCTTCGCTCAGCGCCGGCGAAAAGGCGCGCGCCCGCAGATCGAAGTAAAACAGCATGACGCCCGCCGCCGCGCCGCCGAGCAGCCCCGCCCGCCAGAGACGCGGCCCGCCGCCCTCGTCGAACCCCATGAACGCGAAAAAATCGAGCAACAGGATCGAAGCGCCCGCCGCCAGCAGCAGCACGAGCGCCTGCCCCAACCTGACGGGCAGCTGCCGCAACACGCGCCCGGACAGGGCCAGCAAGACGACGTCGAGCAGCAGCACCGGCTGCACCCAGGCGGACAGCGCGACGTAACGGTCGATCCATTCGCGCACGCTCGCGCCCTGCACCAGCGCCGCCGCCAGCGCCAGCACGTTCACGCCAAGCAGGATGCGTAGCATGACGCCGAAGTTGAGAAAGTCCGGCAGCGGCCGGGCCACCGGGTTCTGCTTTATACTTGCCATCTGTTTTTTCAAGCCATTCCTGTCGGGAAACCCTTCGACACCTCCCGCATTCTAGCCCACGAACTTGCCTTTATCATGAGCCAAACGACGCCAGCTTCTTCCCAATACACCTGGGCCGGCCGCTTCTCCGAGCCGATGTCCGATCTCGTCAAACGCTATACCGCTTCCGTCGATTTCGACAAGCGGATGTGGCGGCAGGATATCCGCGGTTCGCTGGCGCACGCCAAAATGCTGGCCAAGCAAGGCATCATTTCGGCCGCCGACCTTTCCGACATCGTGCGCGGCATGGCGCAGGTCACCTCCGAAATCGAGTCCGGCGCCTTCGAATGGTCGCTTGATCTCGAAGACGTGCACCTCAACATCGAAAAACGCCTGACCGCCCTTGTCGGCGACGCCGGCAAGCGCCTGCATACCGGCCGTTCACGCAACGATCAGGTGGCGACCGACATCCGCCTCTACCTGCGCGATGCGATCGACGACATTCTGGTGCTGCTCAAGGCTTTCCAGACCAGCCTGCTCGACCTCGCCGAACGCGAGGCGGCGACGCCGATGCCCGGCTTCACCCACCTGCAGGTGGCCCAGCCGATCACCTTCGGCCACCACCTGATGGCCTGGTTCGAAATGACCCGCCGCGATGCCGAACGCTTTGCCGACGTGCGCCGCCGCACCAACCGCCTGCCGCTCGGCGCCGCCGCGCTGGCCGGCACGACCTACCCGATCGACCGCGAATTCGTCGCCGCCGAACTCGGCTTTGACGGCGTCTGCGAAAACTCGCTCGATGCCGTGTCCGACCGCGACTTCGCCATCGAATTCTGCGCCGCCAGCGCCCTCCTGATGATGCACATCTCGCGCATGTCCGAGGAACTGGTGCTGTGGATGAATCCACGCTTCGCCTTCGTCAAGATTGCCGACAGTTTCTGCACCGGCAGCTCAATCATGCCGCAGAAGAAGAACCCGGACGTGCCCGAACTGGCGCGCGGCAAGACCGGCCGCGTCTACGGCCACCTGACCGCCCTGCTGACCCTGATGAAGGGCCAGCCGCTGGCCTACAACAAGGACAATCAGGAAGACAAGGAGCCGCTGTTCGACGCCGTCGATACGGTCAGCGACACGCTGCGCATCTTCGCCGACATGATCCCCGGCATCACCGCCCGCCCGGACAACATGCGCGACGCGCTGCGCCAGGGCTTCGCCACCGCCACCGATCTCGCCGACTACCTGACGCGCAAGGGTCTGCCTTTCCGCGACGCGCACGAAGCGGTCGGCCTTGCTGTGCGCCGTGCCGAAGAATTGGGCGTCGACCTGCCGGAACTGCCGTTCGAAACGCTGAAGAGCTTCTCGCCGCTCGTCGCGGACGACGTCTTCTCAGTGCTCACCGTGGAAGGCTCCCTCGCCTCGCGCAAGCACATCGGCGGCACGGCGCCGGAGCAGGTGCGCGCCGCCATTGCCCGCGCCCGGCAAAGGGTCTGATCGGAACGAGGGCCAAGGCGGTCGCGCTCTTGGTCAGTCATGTTGAAGCGCATGGATGAATGCTTCACCACCAAGACACCAAGGACACAAAGAATCACCAAGAAAACAGAGCGTTAGCTTGGTGCTCTCTTGGTTTCTTGGTGGTTCGCGTTTTTCGCTGACGGACCACTCCGATTTCCGCTCGAGTCGGCAGCTCAGTGGCCGCAACTTACCGGATGCCCGCCGTGGCCAACCAGTTCGGGGCGTTGCGCCGTCGTTCGGACGACGCCCGTCGTCCCATCGAACAAGACGTCGAACCAGGCGACCTGATTCCAGCTGTCGCAGAAGCGCCATTCCCAGACGAGCTCGTTACGCGCCTTGAAATAGGCGGTTTGGGTTGGATTCGACGGACCGAGCAAGCGCAGGACGGATTCCTTGTCGCTCTTGCCCGCCTCGATGCGCGCGAAATGCTCGACGTTCAACACCGGCTCGATGCGCTCCAGCCGCCCGCCTGCCGCCACGAACACCATGAACGTCTGCGTCCCCGCAGGGCCGCGCGGATAGGCCAGCTGTTCGCGCCCGTCCGGATCCTTCCAGCGCATGGCCGGCGAACCCATCGACGCCACGATTTCCGGCAGCGTACTTGCGCCCGGCTTGAGATCACGCCCCGCGTAGCTTGCACAACCGGCCAGCGTCACAAATAACGCCGAAAGCGCAAACAGGCCGATTTGCTTCAGACCCCGCCCATCACGACGTCCCGTTGCCTCGTTGATTTCCTTGTTCATGGTGTCCTCCATTTCGGACGTGGATTGATTCACGATTCATTCTTGGTATTTACATTTTAGATCGCCGCATCGCCAATTCGTTTCTCACGCGCCGGCATAGTCCCCCGAGGGACTCCTCACAGGGACCCTGCGCAGACCCGGCGAGCGGCAGCGAACTCACGGCGGCGAATCGCTCACCTCGAACACGAACTCGACGGGCGGCAAGGTCTCGACAAGCACGTGCAGGCGTCGTGGCCCGGCCGCTTCGTCAGCCGACATTGTCCACTCACCATAGATCCAGCCATCTACGGGCACCAGTTGCCGTTGACTGATCGGGCGCCGCTTCGGCGGCATGACGAAATCCAGAGCCGCCGCCGTCTCCGGCACCGACGGCGGCTCTGCCTGAACATATTCCTCGCGCACGTTCAGGCGGCGTTTCTTCGTATGCACCTCGATCGCCCAACCGTAGCGCTGCCCGGCGCGCCGGGGAACGACCCGCGCTGATTCGAAGATGACTTCACCGTCCGGCCCGGCTTTGAACACGCCAAACTCTGCATCCAGAATTCGCACGTCGTCCGAAGCCGCATACGACGCCCCCGGGAAAAGGACGGCGGCGCACAACAAGATCACTCGCAAGCAAGAAAAAGTCATTTTTTACACCTGACAAGAAACGAAGGGCAAAACGTCCATCGTTGCGGATGGTAGCGCTTCGACACCAGGAACACATTCCGCACCGACACCAACGACGCATCAAACACATCGATTTTTTCAAGGTGTTTTTCCGAAATAATCGATTTGCAAGAGGTAACTGAGTGCTCATACCATCAATCACGTCAGCAACGACAAAGGAGACCTTCTCATGCGAGTCGACATCAAGACCAGTGGAATCGATCTGACCGATGGTTTGCGCGAGCACGCCGAACGGCGCCTGACCTTCGCGCTCGACCGGGCGCGTCACGACGTCAGCAGCGTGACCGTACGCCTTTCCGATATCAATGGCCCGAAGGGCGGCAACGACAAGCGCTGCCAGATCCAGATCCCGCTGCCTCATCACCGCGACGTACTGATCGAGGACACCGCCTCCGATCTCTATGTCGCCATCGACCGGGCCATTGGCCGGATCGGCAACACGCTTGGCCGCCGCCTGTCACGACAGCGCGCCGACCGGCGCCAGCCGCGCCACACGCAGGAAACTGCCTTTGAACCTGACTGAGCGGCCGAGACGGCATCTCAACGCTTGAGAGGGGGCGTATCATGCGCCCCTTACAGAAAACCCGAGAAATCCAATGACCATAACACCCGACAGTTTCGCTACCGGCCCGATGTGGGCCGGTTTTATCGTTTTTGTTCTCGCCATGCTGGCGCTTGACCTGTTCGTCTTCGGCGGGCGCAAATCGCATCGCGTCTCCGTCAAGGAAGCGCTGGGCTGGGTCATCGCCTGGGTTTGCCTGTCCCTGGCCTTCGCGGGCCTGCTCTGGTGGTATCTGAACGATACGCATGGCGCGGAAATCGCACAGCGCAAGACGCTCGAATTCCTGGCTGGCTACCTGATCGAACAGTCGCTGTCGGTCGACAACATGTTCGTCTTCGTCATGATCTTCGGCTACTTTGCCGTGCCGCCCGAACTGCAGCGCCGCGTGCTGCTCTACGGCGTGCTCGGCGCCATCGTCATGCGGGCGGGGATGATTCTGGCCGGGGTCTGGCTGGTCAACCAGTTCGCCTGGATCCTCTATGTCTTCGGCGCCTTCCTCGTCATCACCGGCGTCAAGATGCTGATCTTTGCCGAGGATGAGCCCGATCTTGAACAAAATCCGCTCCTGCGCTGGCTGCGCGGCCATCTGCGCATCACCAGCGGCTTTCATGGCGAATCCTTTTTTGTCCGCCAGAACGGCATACTCTGGGCCACGCCGATGTTCCTCGTGCTGCTGCTGATCGAAGCCAGCGACGTGATTTTCGCGGTCGACAGCATCCCGGCCATCTTCGCGGTTACCACCGATCCGTTCATCGTCTTCACGTCGAACATCTTCGCGATCATGGGGTTACGTGCCTTGTACTTCCTGCTCGCCGACATGGCCGACCGCTTCCACCTGCTCAAATATGGGCTCGCCATCGTGCTGGTATTCATCGGCGGCAAGATGCTCGTCATGCCCTGGTTCCACATGCCGATCCAGTGGTCGCTGTCGATCGTCGGCCTCATCATCGCCGTTTCGGTGGCGCTGAGTTTGATCATGTCGAAGAAGGAAACCGCCGTCACGGGAGAGTCCGAATGAACACCCTGCAAGCGCAAGACCTGCCACAGCCGTCGAGCACCCAACGCGATGCCGATGACCGTCTGATCGCCCTCAGCATCGACGGCAGCCAAGGCTTTCCGGCCCAAGAAGAAAACTCCTGGCTGCTGGCCATCGATGGCTCGGACTACTCGCTACGCGCGGCCAGCGAGGCGCTCCGTCTCTCGTGCCAGAGCGGCGATTGCTCGTTCCATGTGGTCAACGTGCAACACTGGTTGAGCAAGGAGGCGGCGGAGTCGGAACTGCTGCATCGGGGCTGGGCCGCCACAAAGGGCGCGCGCGCCCTGCTCGATCAAGCCGGCAAGCCGTGGCGACTGCACGTCCTCATGGGCGACGCGGCCGAACACATCGTCAACCTGGCAAAACGTCTGGGCGTACGCGGCATCGTCGTCGGCAGCCGCGGCCTCGGCGCCACCGAGAACCTGCTGATTGGCTCGGTCGCCTACAAGGTCATCCACCTTAGTCCGGTATCTGTTCTGGTAGCGCGTTAATTCGTTGCCTGCCGTGTTCGGCCAGCCAATCCCTGGCCGAACACACACGAAAGGCGGACAAGACCGTCCGCCTTTCCTCCCCTCCTTCCGCAGCCGAGACACATCCCTGCGGAACTATTTTTCTCCCCGCGGGTCGATCTTCGTCGCTGTTTGTCGGCAAGGAGGGAGTCGTCGTTCCCGATGCCATGACAGGCGGCAGAACGAAACTTGAAAGCGCCCCGCCTTCTAGCGCAGAATGCACCGGCAGCGGGATTTCCTTTCAGCACGCCGATTCCTGACAACAACAAACGAGGGACTCATGAGGCACAGCGCACCAACGGAGAACGATCCCCCTCTCCACAAGCTACGACCTGCCGAATCGCTTTCATGCCGGTGCGGAGGCCGTAACTTCCCGCATCGCCAGCCCGAAATCACAAAACCAACAGGAGAAGAGTCATGATCGATCCAACGGTCGTTGAACTGTCGCGTCTACAGTTCGCGTCGACGGCGCTTTACCACTTCATCTTCGTGCCGCTCACACTGGGTCTCGTGTGGATACTGTTCATCATGGAATCGGTCTATGTCATCACCGGCAAGCCGATCTACAAGGAGATGACTCAATTCTGGGGCAAGCTGTTCGGCATCAACTTCGCCCTTGGCGTCACCACCGGCATCACGATGGAGTTCCAGTTCGGCACCAACTGGGCCTATTACTCGCATTACGTCGGCGACATTTTCGGCGCGCCGCTGGCCATCGAGGCCTTGATGGCCTTTTTCCTTGAATCGACGATGTTCGGTCTCTTCTTCTTTGGCTGGAACCGGCTGTCCAAGGGCGGCCATCTGGCGGTGACCGGTCTGCTGGCGCTGGGCACCAACCTCTCGGCGATCCTCATCCTGATCGCCAATGGCTGGATGCAGGACCCGGTCGGCGCAGTCTTCAACCCGATCACGATGCGCATGGAACTGACCGATTTTGCCGCGCTGATCTTCAATACCGGGGCACAGGCGAAGTTCGTGCATACGGTCGCCGCCGGTTATGTTGCCGGCGCGCTCTTCGTGCTCGGCATTTCGGCCTGGTACCTGCTCAAGGGACGGCACCTCGAATTTGCCCGCCGCTCGTTCCGCATCGCCGCATCGTTCGGACTGATCGGCATCATGGGGGTGATTTTCATGGGCGACGAATCCGGCTATCACGTCGCGCAGACCCAGAAATCAAAACTCGCCGCCGTCGAGGCGATGTGGGAGACGGAACCGGCGCCCGCCAGCTTCAACATCATCGCCGGCATCAACGAGGCAGAACAGAAGAACGACTGGTCGCTTCAGGTGCCACAATTGCTCGGCATGATCGCCACCCGCTCGACGACCGAAGTGTTGCCGGGCATCCGTGAAATCCGGGAAACGAACCAGGAACGCGTCAAGTCCGGCATCGAGGCAATCATCGCCCTTGAAGTCATGCGCAAGAACCCGGCCGATGAAGCGGCCAAAGCCACGTTCGAGAAACACCGCCAGGATATGGGCTACGGACTGCTCGTGCAGCGCTACAGCCCCGATGTCCGCCAGGCAACGCCGGAGATGATTGCTCAGGCAGCGCATGACACGGTGCCGAAAGTCGCACCGATGTTCTGGTCGTTCCGCATCATGGTCGGCCTCGGTGTCATGATGCTCGGCCTG
Organism: Propionivibrio limicola; assembly: GCF_009469695.1. Classification (GTDB taxonomy): domain Bacteria; phylum Pseudomonadota; class Gammaproteobacteria; order Burkholderiales; family Rhodocyclaceae; genus Propionivibrio; species Propionivibrio limicola. The sequence goes on along the minus strand of NZ_SSSR01000002.1, from coordinate 41,285 downwards.
TTCGCCTTCGCCTTCTACAGCGGCATCAGGGGCACGATCCAGAAAAACACGCTGTTCCTGAAGGCCTGCCTGTGGAGCATCCCGCTGCCATGGATGGCCATCATGATCGGCTGGTTCGTCGCCGAATACGGCCGCCAGCCATGGACGGTTTTCGACATGCTGCCAACCTACCTCTCGGCTTCGAGCCTGTCGGTCGCCAGCCTGCTGGGATCGATCGCCGGCTTCGTCGGCTTCTACACGCTGCTCCTGATCGTCGAGATGTACCTGATGTTCAAGTACGCCCGCCTCGGCCCGGCCGTGCTCAAACAAGACAACGCTTAAGGGAGAACCACCATGCTCGATTACATGACCCTGAAACTGATCTGGTGGCTGCTCGTCGGCGTGCTGCTGATCGGCTTTGCCATCATGGACGGCCATGACATGGGCGTCGGCACGCTGCTGCCCGTGCTTGGCAAGGACGATACTGACCGCCGCGTCATGATCAACACCATCGCCCCACACTGGGACGGCAACCAGGTCTGGTTCATCACGGCCGGCGGCGCCATATTCGCGGCCTGGCCATTCGTCTACGCCACGGCTTTCTCCGGGCTTTACTGGGCGTTGCTGCTGGTGCTCTTTGCCCTCTTCTTCCGGCCGGTCGGCTTTGAGTACCGCTCCAAGCTGCCCAACCCGGCCTGGCGCAAATCCTGGGACTGGGGAATTTTTGCCGGCAGCGCGATCCCGGCGCTCGTCTTCGGCGTCGCTTTCGGCAATCTCTTCCTCGGCCTGCCGTTCTATCTCGATGACACCATGCGCTCGTTCTATACTGGTTCGTTCTGGGCGCTGCTCAATCCCTTTGCGCTGCTGTTCGGCGCCATCAGTCTCACCCTGCTCACGTTGCAAGGCGCCACCTTCCTGTCGCACCGGACGGAGGGCGATCTGCAGGCGCGTGCAAAAAAAGCCGCCAGCATCGCCACCGTCGTCTTGCTGGTCGCCTTCTCGATCGCCGGCTTCTGGGTGTCGCGCATCGACGGCTACGTCATCCAGTCAATCCCGGATGTCGGCACGACGCTCAATCCATTGATGAAGGAAGTGACCCGCGCACCGGGCGCCTGGTTCGCCAACTACAACGCGATGCCGATCCTCTGGCTGGTTCCGGCACTGGCGTACATCGGCGGCGCGCTCGTTCTGGCCTGCCTGCGTTCCGGCAAGACGCTGATCGCCTTCGTCGGTTCCTCGCTGGCCTGCGTTTCGGTCATCCTGACCGCCGGCATCGCTCTCTTCCCGTTCGTGCTGCCCTCATCTGAATTGCCGAAAGCCAGCCTGACGGCGTGGGACGCCACGTCCAGCCACATGACGCTGAACGTCATGCTTTGGGTCGCCCTGATCTTCACGCCGATCGTCGTCGCATACACCGGCTGGGCCTATCGGGTCATGTCCGGCAAGGTGACGCGCGACTTCATCGTCAAGAACGACAAAGCCCTCTACTGATTACGAACACACGAAAAGGAAACGACCATGTGGTACTTCGCCTGGATTCTCGGCCTCGGCTTCGCCATCTGGCTCTCTGTCTTTAGCGCCCTGCGGCAGGAGGTGTACGAAAGCCGGCAGGACAATAACGGCGGGCAAAACTGAAACAGCCACGCCGCATCTGACCCAAGCGAAGGGGGCAAGGCCGCATGGCCTTGCCCCCTTCTTTTTCGCTCCTTCTTTTTCGCTTGGGAGCGTAATCCGTGGCCGCTTACGAAACCCTACGCGGCCAGTTTCTTCAACGTCTCGAGCACTGCGGCGCCGTTGAACGGCTTGACGATCCAGCCCTTGATCCCCGCCGCCTTGCCGCGCTCCTTCATGCTCGGGCTGCTTTCGGTCGTCAGCATGATCACATTGACGGTCTTGTTACCCAGTTCGCCACGGATCTTCTCGACCATCGTCAGTCCGTCCATGTTCGGCATATTGACGTCGCTCAACACGAGGCGGATGCCCGCATCGCCCTTCAGCTTGGCCAGCCCGTCCCGGCCATCGACCGCCGTCGCCACGTCAAGGCCATTGCCCTTGAGGAATCCGGCGACGTCGTCACGCACGGTGCTCGAATCATCGACTACCAGAATTTTTGCCATGTCACATCTCCCTTATTGAAAACAGATTAGAAAAGTTCCAGTTCGCCGGATGCCACCAGCTCGCTCGAATCGTGGGCAATCTCCCGAAAGTCCTCCGGCGACCAGCTGAGATTGAAAACGAAGCGCTGGTAGAGTTTGATTTCCGCTCCGCTGCGCTCGTCGGTCAGCGTGTAGCGGAAACACAGCTGCGGGTTCTCGCTACCGAACGAGATGTACTTCTGCCGGTGATTGACGATGATCGGCACCTGGATGGGGTGGCAGCATGTCGCTCCAACATCGCCGATGTAGCGATTCTTGAATGCGCCCCAGATCAGGTTGGTGATCTCGCCGAGCAGACTGTTGACCTCGCGGAAGTCCGCGTCGGGAACATGCCGATCGGCATTCAGCGCCTCAAGGACCGCCGCCTCCTCGGTCTGCAGCATCATGTAGCCGCGGCACCAGCTGCTTTCGAGCGGAATCAGGCTGAACACCTCGCCGAAGATGATACGGTCACGGACGATGTACGGCGTATGCCAGCGCGGCGTCAGCGTCTTGAACTGGGCGGCGAGGACGTTCTGCGTGATTTCGGAAATGCCGCGCACCAGGGCGTTCGGATAGACGACACTGAAAATGTATTCGTCGATGGCCCGTTGCAGCGGCGAAGTATCCTGCAGCGTGTAGGCTGCGCAGCACACGCGCCGGAGCATTTCCGGAACGTCGTCGAGCGTCGGCACCGACGTGCGGCGCAGGATGATCGGCAATTCGGGCCGCACCGTATTGATCTGCAGGGCGATCTCCGCGCTCGCCATGGCCGAGCCGCCATAGTCCTCGGCGAGCAGGATCGCGCCGAGGTCGATATTCGACCGCAGGACGGCCATCAGCCGGTTCTTGCGCACCTTGAGGCCAACCAGATGATGCGCGTCGCACAATTGTTTGATGGCGCCCTGGCACTCGGGATGGTCATCGAGCACCAGCACCTTGCTAACGGGTTGTTCTGTCATGGTTTCCCTTGCCATGTTTGATTGATTTCCGAGCCGCACTCAGAAAAGTTCCAGTTCCCCGGTCGCCTCGACGGGCGCCACCGGATCAATGCGGAAATCGAGGTCGCCGTAGGCACACAGGCAGAGCGTCGCGTGCAACGTCACACCGTCGTTGATCTGCAGGCGGTGCTGCGACAGATAGGCCGGCTTGAGTTCGCGCACGAACGGCAGGCAGTGGCGATCGAGCACGTACGGCGTCGACATGCCGGTATGCGGAAAATGCCGCCCCAGTTCGCGGTTCATCGCGCCGCAGCACATGTTGCCGAGCTCGGCGAAGACATCGAGAAAGGCACGTCCGGCCGTCGCCGCCTCGCCGCGCAGGAAATAGTCCTCGCCGGCCTGATCGTCCTCGACGTGGAAAATCGTTAGCAACCGGAACAGGTAGGACGCAATAGTCAGCACGACGATCTTCGACGCCGGCGGTTCGATGAACTGCTCGCCCGGCAGGCGGGCGATCTCGATCGTATCGCCCGGTCCCAGGCACAACGCACTGCGCGCCGCATTCGTAAAGACGAGGTCGACCGCCCGCCGGGCCTGTTCGCTGACCGCGCCCGCGGAATTCGTGAAGTTCGCGCACCGTTTTTCAGCGGCGGGGATCACGCGAGACGTGACCCCCATCACCAGCGCTCCGCGGCAAGCCGCTCTTGCAACTGCCCGATCATGGCGTCGATGCCGCTGATCGCGGAAATGATCATCTTGCCGTCGGCCTGGATCTCCTGGAAGGTCGCCGTCGTCGTCAGATCGTTCTTGTGCAGGCTGCGGCCGTAATCCTTCGACAGGCTTTCCGAGCGCACGGCCAGCCGCTGCACTTCATCGGCAACGACGCCGAAGCCACGCCCCGTTTCCCCGGCCCGCGCGGCCTCGATCGCGGCATTGAGCGACAGGATGACGACCTGTTTGACGATCGACGAGAACTCGCCGTTCTGCCGATGCATTTCGCGGTTTTGCACCATCAGCGAGTTCATCTCTTCATGCCAGTGCTCGAAGGTCTGTGCCAACTGCCGGAGCTGCACCACTTCGCCGCCGATCTTCTCCACCTGCGCGCACAGCTCCGACTGCAACGAAGCCTCCGCCCGATGCAAACTTTCCTCGCCGGCCGCGGCCTCGGCCGCCGCTTGCGCTTCCTGCCGCAAGGCATCGGCCGCCCGGGCGAAGCTATCGCGCTCGTCGCGCAGCGCCGCCAGTTCCTGCGTCAGTTCGGCGACGCGATCGGCAAGCCGTTTCGCCTCGTCGGCCAACTGCTGCTTCTCGGCGTGTACCGAATGCAACGCATCGGCATGCACCGCCGACAACTGCGAGCATTTCCGCCGGGCCGTCGCCCCGGCGCGGAAATGCCCGACAGACCACGCGACGGCAGAGAAAACGCCGCCGCCCAACAACAATTCAAGACTCATCGTAATCGCCAACTCCGCTTTGTTCGTCGCATCAGGCCGGTTTCGGCTCGGTCGCCCGCTGGCCGTTCAACGACAGCATCGCGCCCATGAGCCCGTACTGACCGGCCCGCCAACCGGGCGACACACTCCCGGCGGGAGCCGCCTGCGCCGGAACCGCTTCGCCGGCGACGGCGTCCTCCGGCAGACGGACGGCGAATTTTTCCGGCAACGAAATCACTGTTTCAAACGGTCGGAACTCCCTTCCAACCTCGCCACCGGTAAAGCGCAGCGCGATTTCGCCGCCTTCTCGGGTAATGAAGTCGCGCACCGCATCCATGCCGACGCCGCGCCCGGAAACTTCGGTCACCGCGGAAGCCGTCGAGAAGCCGGAGGCAAAGACGAGATTGGCCACCGCCTCATCGGACGAAGCGGCACAGCCCTCGATCAACCCGTTCTCCATCGCCTTGCGCCGGATATGGCCAAGCGCCAGCCCGCGGCCGTCGTCACGCAGGCGCAGCATCAATCGCCCGTCGGCCAGCGCAAGATCGAGCTCGATCCGGCCGGCCGCCGGCTTGCCCTTGGCGAGCCGCTCACTGGCGTGTTCGATGCCGTGGTCGAGCGAATTGCGATAAAGGTGCATGAAGACGTTGCGCAGCAGGTCGGACACTTGATTCCTGATGCGCAGACCGTTTTCATTGAGCACCAGCTGCGGCGCTTCCTTGCCCAGCTCGGCGGCCAGCGACGGCAGCGAAGTGAATACGCCGGCCAGCACGTCGTGCATCGATTCGGTGCCGATCAGGCGCAACTCGCGCCGCACGTCCTGCACCAGCGTGGCCAGTTGTTCAGGAGAAGCCGCCTGCACATCGACGGCGTCGAGGCCGGCGCCGATCTCTTCGATCTGCGCGCGCGGCACCATCAGGTATTTTTCCGCGCTGCCGCGCCGCCCCGGCCCCTTGCGGCCCAGCTTGACGTCGTTGAGCGAGGCGTATTGCTCGATGTGTTCCATCACGTCCTGCAATTGATCGAGCAGCACGTCCTTGTCGAACGCCATGTCCTCGTTCTTGCGCAGTTCGTCGTACGCCTGTTCGGCCTCATGCACCACGTTCGTCAAGTGCAGCAGGCCGTAGGTCCGCGCATTGCCCTTGATCGTGTGCATGTTGCGGAAGAGACGCGTCACCAGCTCGGGATGCGAATCGTCGGCCTCGCGCAGCAGCGCCTCGTTCTCGGTGACGAAGCGGCGCGCGCTATCGACGAATTCGTTGAACTTCTCCTGCTGCACGCCGAGAATCTGGCCGATCATCTCCAGCTCGCGCTTCTGCTGCTCGGCTTCTGCTTCCAGCCGGCGCAGTTCGGTCACGTCGCGCACGCAGACCATGATCTTCTCGACGATGTCGTTCTCGTCGCAGATCGGCGACCAGGCCAGTTCGAGAATCTTGCGGCGCCCATCCGGCATGGTCTTGCAAAATTCGCGGGCCAAGAGATGCGCGTTGAAGTCGTAATTCATGCGGTCCTCGCCGAGGCAGGAATCGACCGTCACGTCCATCTGCGCCAGTTCGTCGGCGCCGAGGCTGCCGTTGCCGAACACGAACGCCATCGCCGACTGCCCCTCGACCTCCTTCGTCTCGAAAATCGTTTCTAGGAACGACGAATACTCGGCATGAATCCAGCCGCCCTCGACGATGGTCAGGATGCCCTGCGGCATGTTCTGCAGCATGGTGTTGATGTCATTGGTCTTCTCCCGCAGCTGGGCGGTGCGCTCGGCAAGGTTCTGTGCCATCCGGTTGAATTGCTTGCCAACGGTGCCGAGTTCGTCGCGGGTGGTGACGTCGACGCGCGCGTCGAGATCGCCGGAGGCCATCGTCGTCACCGCGTCGGACAGGCCATTGACCGCCCGCATGATCGAGATGTACGCCGCCACGAAACTCGCGACGACAAGCGCCAGTACGGCAGCCATCGCCAGCAACACGGCGTTGCGTTGCAGTTGCAGCGCCGCCAGCCGATCGGCCAGCAGGCTGTCAGCCGACTTTTCGATCAGCGCACCGGCCGCCTGCGTCTGCCGGAACGCCGCCTCGGTCAGCGCCAGGAACGTGCCGGGCGCCATGTCGTAGTCCTGCGTGTCGAGAATCTTCGTGGTCAGCGCCTCCTGCACCGGCGCATAGGCGGTATTCAGGCGGCTGCCCGCCTCATCGAGATTCGCCGCCAGCGCCGGGCGCTCCTGCCCGACCTTTTGCAGCGCCTCCATGCTCCATGACACCAGCGAATCGAAGTTGCCGCGCCGCATCGTCAATTCGCTGCGCCGGCTGCCGCGCAAGCTCTTCTTGACCAGCGTCACGCCGCCAAGCACGGCTGTCTGCCCGGTCGTCTTCACCAGCGAGGCATAATGCCCGGTCATCGCCGCCAGCAGGCGGCTGGTCGACGCATCGCCGTCGATCAGCAGGCCGTTCTGCTCGTTGATTCGTTCCAGATCCTGCCGCAAAGCCACCAACGTTTCGCTCACCTGGACCGGATCAGCCGTCTCGATGACGCCCGCCAGCACGTTCCAGTGACCGAAGCCGGCCGGCGTTTCCTTGCTGACCGGCGCCACCGTCAACCCATGCTTTTCAAACACGAACTGCAGGTTCCGGAGCGCCTTCCGGGTATCGTCCTGCCACGACTTGACGACGCCCCCCAGTTCGGCCGCGCCCTCCAGTTCAGCCTCTTTCGCGGCCTGCAGCTGGTAGAGGCCGGCCAGCACCGCGTGCGCCGGCAGCTGCGCGGCCAGCGCCGCGCGCTCCCGCTCCAGCACCGAGACGCGGGCATTGAGCTCATAAACCAGAATGCCGGCAGCAACCAGCAGGGGCACGCCAAACACCAGCGCGGTAATTCGCAATTTACTGCGGAACGACAAGCGCCCCACAACCTTCACAATGGGTTCGAGAATACGCATCACGACCGGCTTTCAGAGGTGGAAAACCGGCGCATGTTAGACGGTTGCGATTACACGAAAATTACAGCCGGGTAACGCAACGGAAAACGCCTATTCAGCGGGCGCGCCAAACGATGCGCCCGCTGTGTGGCCTCAACGCCGCCTGAGCGGCCAGCGTACGGCAAGGCTGAGGCCGGACACCCCGATGATCGCCATGCCGAGCGTCGACACGGCGTCCGGCAGATGGTCGAACACGAGCCAGCCGAGCAGCGACACCCAGACGAGCTGCACGTACATCATCGGCGACAGCGTCGTCGCCGGCGTATCGCGATAGGCGCGGATCAGAAAGAAGTGGCCGACGCCGCCGTAAATCCCGAGCGAGACGATGAGCAGCGCCTGGAACGGCGTCGGCATCACGGTCGCCCAGAACGGCGGCACGACGATCGACAGCGCGATCGAGCCGATCAGGGCGGTGTAAAAGAGCTGACGCATCGCCGGCTCCGTGCTCGCCAGCTTGCGCGTCAGAATCTGGTACAGCGAGTAGCACGACGCGGCCGCGAGCGCGTAGGCGATCCCGGCGCCAGCCATCACCCCGCCCGGCCGCGCAATCAGGAGAACACCGGCGAAACCGCACACGGTCGCCAGCCAGCTTTTCAGGCGCAGTTTCTCGCCGAGGATCGGCCCGGCCAGCAGGGCGACGATCAGCGGCGTGACAAAGAAGATCGCCGTCGTCTCGGCGAGCGGCAGCGAACGAAAAGCGAATTGAATGAGCAAACTGGAACCTGAAAGCATCAGGCCGCGCAGGATCATCAGCCCGGGTCGTTTGGTGACGATGATCTCCCGCCCCATGCGCGGCGCCACGGCCACCAGCATGATGACGAGGTGCACGACGAAACGCGCCCAGACGAGGAACTGGGCGCTGAAGAAAGCCATCAGATACTTGGCGCTGGTATCGACGGAAGCGAAGAGAAACAGCGCGCTGAGAAAAAGTGCGACGCCCCGAATATTCCTGCCCTGTTCACTTCCGCTCACCCGGCTCCCCTGCTCCGCTTTTCCAGCTTTTAGCGCATGATGTCCTGAATCGCATCGACAACCATCGACGTGCCGACGGCGATCAGCAGGATATCGCCGGCTACCTGCACGTAGCGATGTCCCGCCGGAGGCGGCGGCATGCGTACGAGGAGATCGTGCGGCAGGTCGTAGTAGCGGACGTCATGCGGCAGGGGGCGTCCCATCGACCACTTCTTGGCCTGCCCCGGCGGCAGGCAACCGTTGTTCTTTTTGGCCAATCCGGGCGGACACTGGCCGCGACGTGCCTGGGCGCCGTAATAGTCATAGACGGCACGGCGATCCGGCTCGCCAAAGCGGATTTCGACCGAAGCGCGACCCGACCCCGAATATCCGTCCTGGGGCGCCTTCGCCTTACCGCCTTTATCGTTCCCCCCCCTATCGTTGCCGCCTTTCTCCTTGTGGCTCTTTCCCTTGTCCTGACCTTTCCCGCCCCGGTCGTCCAGGCCGTATTGTTCGTAACGGTCCTCGTTCGACGGCCCATATTCCTTGCTGCCGCCATGTTTGCCGCCTTTTTCAGCCAGCACGCTGACGGGCGCCGCCAGCAAAGCTGCCGCCAGCGCGGCGATGGTGGTTACGCGAAGTTTCATGACGCTCTCCCCGGATAAATAACGGTGCCGCCTGGCGCGGCCGACCTTCGTCATTCTAAACGAGCCAGCCGGTACCGGCGGAGACACGTCGCCATGCAACCAAGGCAGAATCGCCTACGTGGCGTTCTCGTCTGCCGGCGCGCGCCCGAGCAGCCAGGACAGCATGGGCGGCGTGATCAGCGTGGTCAGGATGACCATGATGACGATCACCGAAAACATCGATTCGCTCATCACGCCCAGCTGCTTGCCGACCATGGCGAAAATGAGTCCCACCTCGCCGCGCGGCACCATCCCCCAGCCAACCAGCCACCGCCCTGCCTTGCCGGCACACATCCCCGCCACCAGCTTGCCGACGACGGCGGCGCCGGTCACGCCGAGCGCCACCGTCACGACGTGCAGGTCGGCCAGCGTCCGCAGATCGACCTGCATGCCGGTCAGCACGAAAAACACCGGCACGAACAGGTAACCGATCGGCTCGATCATGTGTTCGTGCTGATGGCCGGTATGTCGGATCAGAATCGGCATCAGCCGGTCGATCAGCGAGCGGCTTTCCGGATCGCGGATCAGCGGCTCGATGTCCTGCACGATTTGCGGCGTCTTGAAATCCTTGAGGAAAACCGGCTCGAACAGCAGACCGGCGGCAAACGCGCCGATGATCGGCGCCAGTCCGATCGCATGCGCCAGCCAGGCGAGCCCGAGGCCGGTCGCCAGCACTTGCGCGAACAGCATCGAATGGCCGGCATCGACGCGCGCCAGCCAGCGCGCCGAATGCGGCGTGATCTTGCGCCCCAGCCAGAGGCTGCCGCCGAGGAACAGCACCGCCTCGCCGATGATCTGAGCCACTTCGCCGACGCTGACCGAGCCGGCCTGCACCAGGCTCGTCACCACGGCAAGAATGACGAGGCCGAGCACGTCGTCGATCACCGCCGCGCCGAGCACGATCCGCGCAGCCGGCATGTTGAGCTTGCCCAGATCGCGGAACACGCGGCCGGTGATGCCGACCGACGTCGCCGCCAGCGTGGCGCCAAGGAAGAGATAGGCATTCTGGTCGAGCCCCGGCAGCAGCCACGGCCCGACCACGAAACCGCCGAGCACGAACGGCACAACGATGCCGACCGTGCCGACCGAGAACGCCCGCCCGCCGACGCGGACCAGATCGGCAAAGCGCGTTTCCAGACCGATCTGCAAGAGCAGCACGATGACACCGAGTTCGGCGATGAAAGCGATGATCGGGTCCTTGGCAATCGTGTCGAACAGACCGACGCCGAACAGCGACAGATTGCCGAGCAGCACGCCCAGCAACAATTCGCCAAGTACGGCCGGAAAGCCGAAGCGCTGGGCGAACGGCGCGAAAATGCGTGCGCTCATCAGGATCAGCGCCAGCCAGAGCAGGTTTTCCCCGACGGCACCGCTGCCGGCGGCAAAAGCGGAAACAGGAAGACAAAGCAACCCCAAGGCGAGCCCGGCGCGCTGCCCCCCGCCGTTGGTCAACGCCGCATCGCCGGACAAGGGCGACCGACAGAAAGAATATGTGCGCATAGCCGTACCTAACGTTTGATCGATCCCGAATACGAGCCGGGGAAAACCGCAGAAAAATCGGCCGCATGAAGATAGCGCCAGCCTTTTTCATTTGCGGCGCCACGGCCCGACCCCATCCCCATTATTAGTCCATGATGCGCAAAACGCATCACGAATGATTTTTCGGCGCTGATTCTACATAAACTTTTATCGAACCCGTAGAAGAAAACAATCGTTTTTTACGAACAAACAGGGAACAAATTCCGATCATCGGCCGAGGACCGTTTCCGATGCAGAAACTTGCCGACGAACTTACCTGCTATTCGCCGGTCACATCCGCCATGTGCAAAATTCCGGAAACATCATTTCATGGCCAGCGTCCTCGTCATCGATGAATCGCAGCAGCGGGCCGTGCAGATCTGCGGCGGTCTGATTCAGGCCGGGCATCAGGTCGCCGCCGTGCTGCCGTCGTCGCTCGAACTCGTTTCCCGCATCGAGGAAATCAAGCCGGACATCATCCTGATCGAAACCGAATCGCCGTCGCGCGACACGCTCGAACATCTGGCCGTGATGAACCGCGACATGCCGCGCCCGGTCGTCATGTTCTCGCACGACAGCGACCAAGCGACGATCCGCTCGGCGATCCGCTCCGGCGTCGCCGCCTACGTCGTCGATGGTTTCGACATCGACCGCCTGCGCGCCGTCGTCGATGTCGCCATCGCCCGCTTCGACGAGCACCAGGCTCTGAAACGCGAGCTGGCCGAGAGCAACCGCAAGCTCTCCGAACGCAAGATCGTCGAGAAAGCCAAGGGCATCCTGATGAAAACGCGCGGCATGGACGAAGAGGCGGCTTACGGCGCGCTGCGCAAGCTGGCCATGGAACGCTCGCAACCGCTCGTCAAGGTGGCCGGCAATCTCATCGATATGGCCGAGCTGTTGCTCTGAACGTGCTCTGAGACGGTGCCAACCCGCCTCCTGTCGCACACTCACAGTGCAGAAAAGCCCGCCCCTGCAGCTCGCAAGGCTTAACAAACACTTTCTATAACAAGCTGTTTTAAAAGAGCTTTTGGCAACCAAAGAAAAATTGGCACACTAACTGCTCATTAACGGACAAGTGTTGAGCCAACGGCGGTTCAGCCCATCAGACAACGGCGTCAGATTCCTCCCCTTTTGCGGCAGGAATCAACGCCGTTTTTTATTGCCTTTTGGAGATCGAAATGACACATGAACCGACGATCCTGCCTGCCAGCAACGACTCAACCGAAACCTCGACGGAATCCTCGCGGCGCGATTTTCTGCGCCGCAGTCTGCAACTTGCCACCGGAGCCGCGCTCATGAGTTCACTTGCCCCTGGAATCCAGTCTGCCGCCTGGGCCGCTGGCTCCGACAAGCCGGAAAAGGAGGAAGTCCGCATCGGCTTCATTCCGCTGACCGACTGCGCCTCGGTGGTGATGGCCTCGGTGATGGGCTTCGACAAGAAATACGGCATCAAGATCACGGCGACCAAGGAAGCCTCGTGGGCCGGCATCCGCGACAAGCTGGTCAATGGCGAACTCGACGCCGCGCATGTGCTGTACGGCCTGATCTACGGCGTGCAGCTCGGCATCGGCGGCCCGAAGAAGGACATGGCCGCGCTGATGACACTGAACCACAACGGTCAGGGCATCACCCTCTCCAACCAGTTGAAGGACAAGGGCGTCACCGACGGGCAAAAGCTGGCCGCGCTGATCGCCAGGAAGGAAAAGGACTACACCTTCGCCCAGACCTTCCCGACCGGCACGCACGCCATGTGGCTGTACTACTGGCTGGCGACCTACGGCATCAACCCGATCAAGGACGTCAAGACCATCGTCGTGCCGCCGCCGCAGATGGTCGCCAACATGCGCATCGGCAACATGGACGGCTACTGCGTCGGCGAGCCGTGGAACCAGCGCGCCATCATCGACAAGATCGGCTTCTCGGCCGCCACCTCGCAGGACGTCTGGGCCGACCACCCGGAGAAGGTGCTCGGCACCACCGCCGATTTCGTCAAGAAGTACCCGAACACCGCCCGCGCCATGATCATGGCCGTGCTCGAAGCCTCGATGTGGATCGACGCCTCGCCGGCCAATCGCAGCAAGACGGCCGAGACGATCGCCGCCAAGGCCTACGTCAATACCGACGTCGACGTCATCCGCAGCCGCATGATCGGCCAGTACGAGAATGGCCTCGGCAAGAGCTGGTCGGAAAAGAATCACATGAAGTTCTACAACGACGGCGCGGTGAATTTCCCCTACCTCTCGGACGGCATGTGGTTCATGACGCAGCACAAGCGCTGGGGCCTGCTCAAGGATCACCCGGACTACCTCGCCGTGGCGAAGAAGGTGAACCAGACCGCGCTGTACAAGGAAGCCGCCGCGCAGGTGAAGGCGCCGATCCCGAAGAGCGAACTGCGCGAATCGAAGCTGGTCGACGGCACCGTCTGGAACGGCAAGGACCCGAAAGCCTACGCCGACGGCTTCAAGGTCAAGGGATAGCAGAACGTCATGAAAACAAACAACGACATTGCTTCACCACCAAGACACCAAGAACACAAAGTTTCACCAAGAGAAACAAGGGTTTTACTTGGTGCGACCTTGGTGCACTTTGTGCCTTGGTGGTTCGCTTTTTCGCTGCCTGACTAACAAAACACGGCTGCCCCAAAACACTGAGCAATCAACGAACCCACAAAGGAACCTGCGATGACCACCCTCTCCGCTACCGCACTTCCAGCCGGCCCGTACGCTGGCGCCCTTGGCGCCAATGCGACGCACACCAAGGAGCACGCCATGGAAACCAGAAAGGAGCCGGCCAAGGCCTCGGCCCCGAGCGACACCACGCAACAGGCCGCCGCCATGCGCGCTTTCTTCGCCAAGGTGCTGCCGCCGATCCTTGGGCTGGCGCTGCTGATCGGCCTCTGGCACCTCGCCACCGCCAAGGGCGGCAGCATTCCGACTCCGGCACAGACCTGGGAGGCGGCCGCCAAGCTGTTCGCCGACCCGTTCTACCGCAACGGTCCGAACGACCAGGGCATCGGCTGGAACATCCTGTCGTCGTTGCAGCGCGTCGCCATCGGCTTTGGCTTCGCGGCGCTGGTCGGCATCCCGGCCGGCTTCCTGCTCGGCCGCTTCGCCCTGCTCTCGAGCATCGTCAATCCGATCATCAGCCTGCTGCGCCCGGTTTCACCGCTCGCCTGGCTGCCAATCGGCCTCTTGGTCTTCAAGCGCGCCGACCCGGCGGCGACCTGGACGATCTTCATCTGCTCGATCTGGCCGATGATCATGAACACGGCGCAAGGCGTGCAGCGCGTACCGCAGGACTACCTCAACGTGGCGCGCGTGCTCAACCTCTCGGAATGGAAGATCGTCACCAAGATCCTCTTCCCGAGCGTGCTGCCCTACATGCTGACCGGCATCCGCCTCTCCATCGGCACCGCCTGGCTTGTCATCGTCGCTGCGGAAATGCTCACCGGCGGCGTCGGCATCGGCTTCTGGGTATGGGACGAATGGAACAACCTCAAGGTCGAACACATCATCATCGCCATCTTCATCATCGGCATCGTCGGCCTGATCCTCGAACAACTGCTCGTTTTTCTCGCCAAGCAACTGCGCACGGAGGCATGATCATCATGGAAAAATTCGTCAGCATCGAAAACGTCGGCATGACGTTCGACACCAAGAAGGGCAAGTTCGTCGCCCTGCGCGACGTCAATCTCGGCATCCGCCAAGGCGAGTTCGTCTCGCTGATCGGGCACTCGGGCTGCGGCAAATCGACGCTGCTCAACCTGATCGCCGGCCTGACCCTACCAACGACCGGCGCGATGATCTGCGCCGGCCGCGAAATCCCCGGCCCCGGGCCGGAACGCGCCGTCGTCTTCCAGAACCACTCGCTGCTGCCCTGGCTGACCTGCTTCGAGAACGTCTATCTGGCCGTCGAGCGCGTCTTTTCGGAGACCGAAACCAGGGTCCAGCTCAAGGCGCGCACGCAGAGCGTGCTCGAACTCGTCGGCCTCGCTCACGCCATGCACAAGTACCCCGGCGAAATCTCCGGCGGCATGAAGCAGCGCGTCGGCATCGCCCGCGCCCTGGCCATGGAGCCGAAAGTGCTGCTCATGGACGAGCCGTTTGGCGCCCTCGACGCGCTGACCCGCGCCCGCCTGCAGGACGAACTGATGGCGATCTGCGAGAAGACGCAGGCGACGACGGTGATGGTCACCCACGACGTCGACGAAGCCGTGCTGCTGTCCGACCGCATCGTGATGATGACCAACGGCCCGGCGGCGACGATCGGCGAAGTCCTCGAAGTCAAGCTGCCACGCCCGCGCGACCGCCTGAGCCTCACGCAAAACGCCGATTACATGGCCTACCGCTCGGCGGTGATCGAGTTCCTCTACACGAAGCAAAGCCATCCGCTGGCGGCGTAAGGCAGAACGTGAATTGAACAACCCGTCATTCCGGCGAAGGCCGGAATCCAGGATTTCGGAGCACGAGCTGGATCCCGGCTTTCGCCGGGATGACGGAGACACTGGCCAAAGAGGTACGCAACATGACCAAGCAAAAACTCGTGATGGTCGGCAACGGCATGGCCGGGTGCCGGACGCTGGAGGAGTTGCTCAAGCTGGCGCCGGAGACATATGAGATCACCGTCTTCGGTGCCGAGCCGCATCCGAACTACAACCGCATCCTGCTCTCGCCGGTGCTGGCCGGCGAAATGACGATTCCCGAAATCGTGCTCAACGACCACGACTGGTACCGCCAGCACGGCATCACGTTGCACACGGGGAAGACGGTCGTAGCCATCGACCGGACGGCGCGGCAGGTCATCGCCGATGACGGCTCGGTCGCCGACTACGACCGCCTGCTGCTTGCCGTCGGCTCTTCCGCCTATGTGCTGCCGGTGCCGGGCAACAACCTGCCGGGCGTCATTGCCTACCGCGACATCGCCGACACCGAGGCGATGATCGAGGCGGCGCGGACGCACAGCCACGCGGTGGTCATCGGCGCCGGCCTGCTCGGGCTCGAAGCGGCCAACGGCCTCGCCCTGCGCGGCATGGACGTGACCGTCGTGCATCGCGGCAAATGGATCATGGAACGCCAGCTCGACCGCGCCGCCGGCGAGATGTTGCAGCAATCGCTGGAGCAGCGCGGCCTGCGCTTCCGGCTCAACGCCCAAACGGCGGCGCTGACCGCCGATGACAGCGGCCGCGTCGGCGCCGTGCATTTCGGCGACGGCAGCTCGATCCCCGCCGATCTCGTCGTGATGACGGCCGGCATCCGCCCGAATAGCGCGCTGGCCGAGGCGGCCGGCCTCGCCTGCGAACGCGGCATCGTTGTCGACGACACGCTGCGAACCAGCGATCCGGCGATCTACGCCGTCGGCGAATGCGCCGCCCACCGCGGCATCGCCTACGGTCTGGTGGCGCCGCTGTTCGAGCAGGCGAAAGTCTGCGCCCGCCACCTGGCCGACCCGGAGGCCAATGAGGCGGCGCGCTATGGCGGTTCGGTCACCTCCACCAAACTCAAGGTCACCGGCATCAAGGTGTTTTCGGCCGGCAACTTCATGGGCGGTGGCGACACTGAGGAAATCCTGCTCGCCGACCCGGATGCCGGCATCTACAAGAAACTGGTCGTGGAGAACGACACGCTGGTCGGCGCCGTGCTCTACGGCGACACCGACGACGGCGCCTGGTATTTCCAGCTGCTCAAGGACAGGCAGCGCCTCGATAACCTGCGCCCGCACCTGATGTTCGGCCCGCCGCCGGCAACCGCCTGAGCGCTACGCATCGCAGACGAGACCGATCATGAACGCCCCGCTCACGCCAGAACGATTCACGGAAACGCGCAGCACCTGCTGCTACTGCGGCACCGGTTGCGGTGTCATTATCCAATCGGCTGGCGAGCGCATCGTCGGCGTCGCCGGCGACCCGACGCATCCGGCCAACTTCGGACGCCTGTGCACCAAGGGCAACACGCTACACCTCGCCGCCGTACGTACCGGCCGCGCCACCGCGCCGATGCTGCGCGAAACACGCGGTCAGCCGCGCCGCGCAGTCGGCTGGGAGCAGGCACTCGATACCGCCGCCGAGCGCTTCGCCGCCATCATCGACGAACACGGCCCGGACGCCGTCGGCTTCTACGTTTCCGGCCAGTTGCTGACCGAGGACTACTACGTTTTCAACAAACTGGCGCGCGCGCTGATCGGCACCAACAACATCGACTCGAATTCACGCCTGTGCATGTCCTCGGCGGTGGCCGCCTACAAAGCGACGCTCGGTTCCGACGCCGTGCCGTGCAGCTATGAGGATTTCGACCACGCCGACCTGATGCTGATCACCGGCGCCAACCCGGCTTTCGCGCATCCGATCTTGTTCCGCCGCATTGAGGCGGCGCGCGCCGCCAATCCCGAGCTCAAGCTGATCGTCGTCGACCCGCGCCGCACCGACACCGCCGCCGAGGCCGACCTGCATCTGGCCATCACGCCGGGCAGCGACGTGCTGCTCTATTCGGCAATGCTCAACGTGATGCTCGCCGAAGGACTGGTCGATCACGCTTTCATCACCGTCCACACCACCGGCTTCCATGCGCTGCGCCGGCAGATCGCCGACAGCACGCCACAGGCCGTCGCAGTGGCCTGCGGCGTCAGCTCGGAGGACATCATCACCGCCGCCCGCTGGTTCGGCCAGGCCAAGGCACCACTCTCGTTCTGGTGCCAGGGCCTCAACCAGTCGATTCACGGCACGGCCAACGGCGCCGCGCTGATCCACTTGCACCTGGCCACCGGCACCATCGGCAAGCCGGGTATGGGGCCGTTCTCGCTAACCGGCCAGCCGAACGCGATGGGCGGCCGCGAAGCCGGCGCGATGGCCAATCTGTTGCCCGGCCACCGCAACCTCGCTAACGCCAACGACCGCGCCGAACTCGCCTGCCTGTGGGGCATTCCCGCCCTGCCCGTGCAGCCGGGAGCGACGGCGGTCGAGCTGTTCGATGCCGTGCATGAAGGCCGCATCAAGGCGATCTGGATTGCCTGCACCAACCCGGTCCAATCGATGCCCGACCTCGACCGCGTGCGCGAGGCGCTGGCCAAGGCCGAATTCGTCGTCGTCCAGGACGCCTGGGCCGACACCGAGACGGCGGCGCTCGCCGACCTGCTGTTGCCCGCCGCCACGTGGGGCGAAAAGGAAGGCACGGTAACCAACTCCGAGCGGCGCATCAGCCGCGTGCGCGCCGCCGTCCCGCCGCCCGGCGAGGCACGTCAGGACTGGCGCATCGCCCGCGATTTCGCGCTGGCGCTGGGCGGAAAAATTGGCGCCAAGGCCGAGGCCGAAGCCCTGTTCGCCTTCGCCACATCGGCTGACGTCTACGCCGAACACGTCGTTACGACCGTTGGCCGCGACCTCGACATCGGCGGCCTGTCGCACACCGCGCTCGACCGGCTCGGCCCGCAGCAATGGCCGTTCCAGGCGAACGCCAGCGCCGGCACGCCGCGCCTCTACGCCGACCACCGCTTCGCGCACGCCGACGGCAAGGCCCGCTTTATCGCTCTCGAAACAACACTGACCGCCGAAGCCCCCGACGCCGATTACCCGTTCCGCCTCGTCACCGGCCGCCTGCGCGACCAGTGGCACGGCATGAGCCGCACCGGCCGCATCCCGCGCCTGTATGCGCACGAGCCGGAGCCGAACGTCCGCCTGCATCCGTCCGACATGGAAAAACACGGATGGACGGTAGATACCCTGCTGCGCCTGAGCAGCGCCCGCAACAGCATCGTTCTACCCGTCGCCGCCAGCGAGGATGTGCGTCCGGGCCAGGCTTTCGTCGCCATGCACTGGGGGCGGCGCAGCCTGTCGCACGATGGCGTCAATGCACTGACCGTGTCGGCCTTCGATCCGATTTCCAAGCAGCCCGAGCTCAAGCACGCCGCCGTGCGCATCGAAGCCGCCGATTTGCCCTGGCGGCTAACGGCGCTGCGCTCGGCCGGCGACGGCGGCGATGCGGCCGAAATCGCGCTGGCCTGGCGCGCCAAACTTGAGCCACTGCTCGGCGAGTTCGCCTTCGCCGCGCTGACCCTTGATGGCCGCGAGCGCCCGCTCGTCGCCCTACGCATCGCCAGCCGGGAACCGTTCGCGGCCGACCGCGTCGAGGCCATCGCCAGCGCGGTCGATCTACCAGAAGCGGGCAACCTCGGTTACCACGACCGCGCCCGTCACGTCACGAAACGGGCGCGCATCGACGACAGCCGCCTGACCGGCGTCCTGCTCGCCGGTGAGGACATCGCCGCGCCGTGGCTGCGCGCCGCGCTACGCGACGGCATCGCCATCGACGTGCTGCGCCGCTGGATATTCGCCCCGCGCGCAACGCCGCCCGTGGCTACTGCCGCTCCGCGCCGTGTCGTCTGCAACTGCTTCGACGTCAGCGCCGACGCCATCGCGACCGAAATCCGCGCCGGCCAGACGCTGCCGCAGATTCAAGAAAAGCTGAAATGCGGCACCTCGTGTGGCTCCTGCCTGACGGAAGTCCGACGCATGCTGTCCGCATCGCAAAAACATTGATACCGATCAGAACATTTTCGAGTGCCACAACAACCCTCATTACACAAAGGATCGCCATGAATAAAACTCGCCTCGTCATCATCGGCAACGGCATGGTCGGCCACCGCTTTATCGAGACCTTGGTCGACAAGGGTGCCATCGCCCAGTACGACATCACTGTTTTCGGTGAAGAACCACGCGTCGCCTACGACCGCGTGCATCTGTCGTCGTTTTTCTCGCACCATACGGCCGAGGAGCTGTCGCTCGTCAAGGATGGCTATTACGAGCAACACGGCATCAGGGTCCTGCTCGGCGAACGCGCCATCCTGATCGACAGCGAAAACAAATCGGTCTCGTCGGTCAACATCGACGCCTTGCCGTACGACAAACTGATCCTCGCCACGGGTGCTGTGCCGTTCATTCCGAACATCAAGGGCGCGCAGACAGAACAGAACCCGCATTGCTTCGTCTATCGCACCATCGAAGACCTGCACGCCATCGAAAACTGCGCCCACCACAGCAAGCGCGGCGTCGTCATCGGCGGCGGCCTGCTCGGACTGGAAGCGGCCGGCGCACTCAAGGCGCTCGGCGTCGAAACGCACGTCGTCGAGTTCGCGCCGGTGCTGATGGCCGAGCAGCTCGACCCGGCCGGCGGCGACCAGTTGCGCCGCAAGATCGAGGCGCTCGGCGTGCATGTGCATACCAGCAAGAACACACTCGAAATCCTGCCGCACGGCACGGAGGCCAAAAATACGCTGGTGTTTGCCGACGGCGGCACGCTCGAAACCGATTTCATCGTCTTCTCGGCCGGCATCCGCCCGCAGGACGCGCTGGCCCGCCAGTCGGGCCTGACCATCGCTCCGCGCGGCGGCATCGTCATCGACGATCATTGCCAGACCTCGCAGCCGGACATCTACGCAATCGGCGAATGCGCGTCGTGGAACGGCCGTTTCTTCGGTCTCGTCGCGCCCGGCTACAAAATGGCGCAGGTCGCCGCCGACCACCTGCTCGGCAATGAAAACGCCTTCACCGGCGCCGACATGAGCGCCAAGTTGAAGCTGCTCGGCGTCGACGTCGGCAGCATCGGCGATCCTCGCGGCACGACGCCGGGCAGCCGCAGCTACGTTTATCTCGACGGCGCCGAAGGCATCTACAAGCGCATCAACGTTTCGGAAGACGGCAAGCACCTGCTCGGCGCCGTGCTCGTCGGCGATACCGAGGACTACGGCCAGCTCCTGCAACTGGCAAGCAACCGTATCGAACTGCCGGAGCATCCGGACAGCCTGATCCTGCCCGGTCATGCCGGCTCGGCCAAGCACGCCATCGGCGTCGAGGCGCTGCCCGACACCGCGCAGATCTGCTCGTGCTACGACGTCACCAAGGGCCGCCTGATCGAAGCCGTCGCCGACGGCCACACGACGCTCGGCGCGCTGAAAACCGAAACCTGCGCCGGCACCGGCTGCGGCGGCTGCCTGCCGCTGGTCACGCAGGTACTGAACAGCGAACTGAAAAAACACGGCATCGAGGTCAAGAACCACCTTTGCGAACACTTCCCCTATTCGCGGCAAGAAATCTATCACCTGATTCGCACCGGCAACTTCCGCAGCTTCGACGCCTTGCTCGCCAAGCACGGCAGCGGCTACGGCTGCGAAGTCTGCAAGCCAGCCGTCGGTTCGATCCTCGCCTCGTGCTGGAACGAATACGTACTGAAACCCGAGAACGCGCCCCTGCAGGACACCAACGACATCTTCCTCGGCAACATGCAGAAGGACGGCACCTACTCGGTGATCCCGCGCATGGCCGGCGGCGAAGTGACGCCAGACGGCCTGCTCGCCGTCGCCCAGGTCGCCAAGGAGTACGGTCTGTACACCAAGATCACCGGCGCCCAGCGCATCGGCCTGTTCGGCGCGCACAAGGACGACCTGCCGGAAATCTGGGCCAAACTGATCGCCGCCGGCTTCGAGACCGGACAGGCCTACGCCAAGGCGCTGCGCATGGTCAAAACCTGCGTCGGCAGCACTTGGTGCCGCTACGGCGTGCAGGACAGCACCGGCCTCGGCGTCTTCCTGGAGAACCGCTACAAGGGGCTGCGCTCGCCGCACAAGATGAAGTTCGGCGTTTCCGGCTGCACGCGCGAATGCGCCGAAGCGCAGGGCAAGGACGTCGGCATCATCGCCACCGACAAGGGCTGGAACCTCTACGTCGGCGGCAACGGCGGCATGAAGCCGCGCCATGCCGACCTGCTCGCCGCCGACCTCGATCGGGAAACGCTGATCCGCACCATCGACCGCTTCCTGCTCTTCTACATCCGCACCGCCGACAAGCTGCAGCGCACGGCGGGCTGGATCGACAACATGGAAGGCGGCGTTGATTACCTGCGCCGCGTCCTGCTCGAAGACAGCCTCGGCATCGGCGCCCAGCTCGACAGCGAACTCGCCGACCACCTCGCCACCTTCCAGTGCGAATGGACGCGCACGCTGCAGGAGCCTTCGCAGTTCCCGCGCTTCCATCACTTCATCAACAACGAAGAGAAGGATCCGCTGGTGCAGTTCGTCCCCGAACGCGACCAGGTGCGTCCGGCCCGCCCGGCCGAACGCCGGGTCATCGAAATCAAGCCTCTACCGAACGACGCCGCGCAGTGGACCGACGTCTGCGCGCTCGCCGACATCGTGCCGGGCACCGGCCTGTGCGCGCAGGTCAACGGCGAAGCGGTGGCCCTTTTCCGCCCGCGCGCCGACGAGCAGATTTACGCCCTCGACAACGTCGATCCGTTCGGCCAGGCCAGCGTGCTCTCGCGCGGCCTGATCGCCGAGCACGACGGCGAGCTGTGGGTCGCCAGCCCGCTCAAGAAACAGCGCTTCCGCCTGCGCGACGGGCTGTGCGCCGACAACGAGGCGAAATCGCTCCGCACCTACGCCGCGCAGGTCGACAACGGCCGGGTGCTCGTCGCCAGCGGCGCTTGACCAGCATCACCGCACGGCCGTCATCACGGCGGCCGTGCCCGCCATACGGACCCTGGCGACGATGGTGCAACAGACTGTGCTATACATACGCCTGTCTGTCGTCTTCACTCAATAATCCAACAAACAGTCAGGGTCATGGAAAAAACAGAAAATTCCGTCGTCTTCGGCACCGAAGACCTGCTCGTCAGCCTGTGCAACTCCGTCACCAAGGTGCTGACCGTCGCCACCCACAGCCAGATTCACTACTCGGCGATGGTGCAGCGGATCACCAAAACGTGCCTGAAACCCGACATCGGCTGCTTCGTCCTCTTCGACGGCGGTTTCTCCGGCCTCGTCATCCTCAACTTCTCGGCGCAAGCGGCGATGGAGCTGTACGAAAGCTACATGCTGAACATGGGCATGGCGAAAAGCGATCTGGCCAGCGCCTTCACCTCCGACGAAGTGAGCAACGTCATGGGCGAGCTGATGAACCAGATCGTCGGCGACTTCACCGGCAAGATCGGGCGCGAGTTGCAGACCCACATCACGCAGAACCAGCCGAAGATGCTGGCGCTCAACAAGCAGGTGATGCTGAGCGTCGACACCCACCTCGACCAGCCCGAGGCGCGCCGCGTAACCTTCTATACCGGCCGCAACAACGTGTTCTATCTCGAACTGGCGATCGACCGCACCGAGTTCATCAAGGTCCGCGACTTCGAACCGCTCGAGGCACCGGACCCGGACGAGCTGATTGCCCAGGCGAACGGTGCGACCACCGCAGCAGCCACGGCGCCCGTCAACGACAGCCAAAGCGAGCACGACGAGTTGCTCAAATCGCTCGGCATGTAAGCCCGACCAGACGGAAAACAGCCGTAAGGCGGCGCGCCCGCCTTACGCTGAAGGGCTGTAAAAGCGCACCACATTGCGCCCGGCGTCTTTCGCCTCATACATCGCGGCGTCGGCCCATTTGAGGATGTCGTCCGGCGTCGCGTCGTGGTTGATGAAGACGAAGACCCCGATACTCACCGTGCAGTGATGCTCGATGACAAACCGCTCCCCCTCCCCGCGCTGGACGAACAGCCGGTAGGGTTCCGACAGCGAAGCGCGGATTTTCTCGGCAACCGCGTGCGCCTTTTCTACGGAAACGTCGCGATCGGTATCCAGATCGTTCAGGATCACGACGAACTCGTCGCCGCCGAAGCGGGCGACAGTATCCATCTCGCGCACGCATTTTTTCAGCCGGACGGCGACGTCGAGCAGCAGAAGATCGCCGACGGCGTGCCCGTGCGTATCGTTCAACGGCTTGAAATTGTCGAGATCGAGGAACATCAGGGCGCCATAAAAACCAGTGCGCTTGCTCGTCAGCATGGTCTGCAACAAGCGGTCGTTGAGCAGGTGCCGGTTCGGCAACTGGGTCAGCGGATCGAAAAAGGCCATCTCACGGATCTGCTCTTCCATCTGCTTGCGCTCGGTGATATCGCGGGAAATCCCGTACATACCGAACAGGCGGCCTTCCGCGTCGCAGAGCGGCCCCTTCGTAGCAAGGAAAATGCGCTCGCCATCGACGGTGTCGAGCTTTTCCTCGTAGGTATTGATGCGATTCTCGGCAATCACGCGCCGATCGTTGGCGCGGATCAACTCGGCCTGCTGCGCCGGGAAGAGCGCACGGTCGTCGTGCCCCAGGGCCTCCTCCGGCGTTTTCCCCGTCACCCGTGCCGTTTCGCGATTGAAGAGGATGTAGCGCCCTTCCAGATCCTTGGCGAATACGGCATCGCTTGAGCTATCGACAATCGCCGCCAGCAACTGATGCGTACGCTGCTTCTCGGTCAGCGCCGCCTGCTCACGCGCCGAATGCGCCAGCGCCTGCTCGATCAATCGCCGCACCAGCACATACAACATGAGCGAAGTGACGCCGACAAAAAACCAGCCTTTCAAGAGGCTGAGCAGCGTGATCGTATCCGGCTCCCTGAACAGCCAGCCGACCGCCTTGTCGGACAGCAGAATCCATAGCGCGGCGAAAACGGCATAGATCGCCACCAGGCGCACAGCGCCTCTCTTCGCCTGCCTTTCGGCTGGCCGAGGAGGCACCGCCCCGCCAGACGGGGGGCCCAACGATGATGGCTGCACTTCCTGCCGCTCAGGCGGCGGCGAAGGTTTTTCTTCCGTGAGCAACGCCATTCTCCCTTTTTGCCGACAATTTCTCTTTTTTAGAACCAGCGCTCCTGTCTCCGCTCGTCTGACGCCGGTCTGGCCTGAAAATTCCCGACGACGCCAAAATCAACGTTCCCCGTTTCAACGGTCCCAGTCGTCCGCCACGGCTGCATTTCCAGCATAGCCGGGCGCTTACAGGAAAAACAACCGCAACCCGCCGCGCACCGCAGCGCGCACCGGCAAAAACGCCACACCTTCGCCGCCACCGGCAAGCACATCAGCATACCCACCCCAGCCAGATTGAATTTTTTGAGAAAAATCAAAAATTTACTTGCACAACGCGGCAATCGCGTGCATAGTGCGCGCCAGCGATTTTCAAGTCCGTGGTGCTGTTTTCCGGTTCAGTTTTTTCCGGTCCGCTGCACCTTCTTGATCCTCGCTTTACCTAAGGGCACGCCCCTTTATTATTTTTTTGGAAATACAAGATATGGCAACAGGTACTGTTAAGTGGTTTAACGATTCCAAGGGTTTTGGCTTCATTGCTCAGGATCAAGGCGGCGAGGATCTCTTCGCGCATTTCTCGGCGATTCAGTCGAAAGGCTTCAAGACCTTGAAAGAAGGTCAGCGCGTCACCTTTGACGTCACCACGGGCCCGAAGGGTCAACAGGCATCGAACATCGTCCCGGTCGAATAAGCGACCTGCGACGTATCAGGGCAGACCTTCGTCTGTCCCTCTCCAAGAACCCGGCTTCTGCCGGGTTTTGTTTTTTCGGCGACAAAAAAACGGCCCCCGCGCCGGCATTCAATCAGGCGCCAGCGGCCACTCCTTGAGCATCCGGTAGACCGATCCGTGCTCGGTCAATTGCGATTCGACGAGCGCGAAGCGGGCGCAAGACCAGAGAATCGGCTTGATCACCGGCAACGACCCGGCCACCCGGGCTTCGGGCACTTTGCGCACGAGCGTCACATGCGGCACGAAACGCCGCTTGGCGTCATCGAAAGCGATGCCGGCCTCGGTCAGCGCCTGCCGCAAATCATCGACCAATGACTGTAGCTCCGGCGGCATGGTCGTGCAGCCCGCCCAGAGCAAGCGGTTGTGGCGCCAGTAGCCGAGCTGGTCGATGCGCAGTTCGAACGGCGCCGACCGAACCCTCTCCCCCGCCGCCAGCACCAGCGGAAGTTGCGCCTCGGCCACCTCGCCGAGGAAGACCAGCGTCAGATGGATCGTCTCGACGCGCGTCGCTCGGCCGCCCAACAGCCGCGCGCCACTCGTGGCGCCAGCCGCCAGCCGCCGGCGCGCGTCGGCCGGTGGCCACAGGGCGAAGAAGAGACGCATGAAGGCTCCTCCTGCTACCCCTTGGCCTTGGCATGCGCCGGCCGGAAGGCCTGGCAAAAGGCGTCGTTGCTTTCGAGATACGCGCCTTCGATCAGATCGATACAGTAGGGAATGGCCGGAAAAGCGGCTTGCAGGCAGTCGTCGATGGCCGATGGCTTACCGGGCAGATTGACGATTAGACTCCGGCCGCGCACCCCGGCCGTCTGGCGCGAGAGGATCGCCGTCGGAACGAACTTCAGCGACGCCGAGCGCATCAGCTCGCCGAAGCCGGGCAGCATTTTCGTGCATACCGCCTCGGTCGCTTCCGGCGTCACGTCACGCAAGGCGGGGCCGGTGCCGCCGGTGGTCACGATCAGACTGCAGCCTTCGACGTCGGCCATGTCGATCAGCGCCGCTTCGATCAACGGTTGTTCGTCGGGAATCACCCGCGCCACCGCGACCCACGGGCTGACGAGCGCCTGCGCCAGCCAGTCGCGGATTGCCGGACCGCCCTTGTCTTCATAGACGCCCTGGCTGGCGCGGTCGGAAATGGTCAGGATGCCGATACGTGCGGTCTTCATGCGTCCTCCGTAAAACCTGAAAGATTCTGAAACGCGGTGCCGTCGAGCAGTTGCACCTGCACCACATCGCCGGCGGCAAGGCCGGCGCAGTCGTCGGGCACGACCAGCAAGGCATCGGCGCGCGCCATCGACAGCAAATCGCCGCTGCTCTGCGAGCCAGTCGAAGCCGCCACGTAGCCGCCCACCGTGTCGGGGGTCAGCGTCACGCGGATGAATTCGGTGCGCCCCGGCCGTGTCTTGAGCGGATGCGCGAGACGCGCAGCAATGGTGCGGCGGAACAGCCGCGCCTGCCCCATCAAGCGCCGCAGTACCGGTGCGACGAACTGCTCGAAGCAGACCATGCTCGACACCGGATTGCCCGGCAGTCCGAACACCCATCCCCGCTCGGTGGTGCCAAAGGCGACCGGATGCCCCGGCTTCATTTCGACGCGCCAGAAATGCATCGTCACGCCAAGTTTTTCCAAGGTCGGCCGGACATGATCGTGCACGCCGACCGAGGTGCCGCCTGAGACCAGAAGCACTTCGAAATCGGCCGGATTCAGGCCGCGCCGGAGAAAGGAGGCCAGTTCGTCGGGATCGTCGCGGGCGATGCCGAGCCGCACCGGCTCGATGCCGAGCGCCTGCACCTGCGCCATCAGTGCATAGCTGTTCGAGTCTGGAATCCTATCCGGGTCGAACGGCGCATCGAGCGCCTCCAGTTCATCGCCGCTCGACAGGATAGCGACGCGCGGCCGTCGGACGACCTTCACCCGGGCGCGCTTGACCGTCGCCAGCACGCCGACAACGCCCGGCGTGATTTCCGTTCCCGCCGCCAGCACCACGTCGCCCTCGCGCATGTTTTCGCCGCGCACGCGGATGTCGTTACCGGCCTTCACCAAGGAAGCGAACTCGACACGGCCATCGGCCAGCGGACGCGAATCCTCGACGCGAATCACCGCATCGGCGCCGACCGGCACCGGTGCGCCGGTCATGATGCGCGCGCACTGACCGGATTGCACGGCGAGCTGTGGCCGATCGCCGGCCTTGATGTCTTCGATCACCGTCAGGGCGACCGCCCCCGCGGCCAGATCGGCGCTGCGCACGGCGAAACCGTCCATCGCCGACACGTCGCACGGTGGCAGATCGCGGTTGGCGCGCACGTCCCCGGCCAGCACGCGGCCGAGCGAGCGCTCGAGCGGCACCTCCTCGGCACCGAGCGGCGATACGTGCTGCAGGACGCAGGTCTGCGCCGCCCCCACGGAAAGATTCGTCTTATGGGTCATTGCGCTCAAAGAATTTCCTTTCGCTGATTGTTCCTCGCCACGGCCACATCGGCCGGCGTATCGAGGTCGACAAAGCTGGCGAGTTCCGGATCGGCCGCCAGCAGGCTTTTTTCATCGACACGGCAAACGAGCAACCGTTCCAGCGCCGCGCGCAGACTGTGCTTGCCCGGCCCGGCCAGCGTCGCGCGGAGCGAAGGCAACGCCGCCACCGCATAAAACGCGGCCAGCGGCTGCGGACAACCACCTACAACCGGCACAACCGCCTCAAAGCCCTCGCGCCGCGCCGCCAGTTGTTCGACCAGCGCCGGACTCACGAAAGGCATGTCGGCGGCCACGGCGAAGACCCAGCCGGTTTTTGCTTCAGCAAGCCCGGCACACAAGCCGGCCAACGGCCCGGCGTCGGGGAATGCGTCGAACACCTGCGGCACGTCGACGTCGGCACGCGGCTGGCGCACGCTGACCAGCACCCGAGGAAACACCGCCTGCATGCGCTCAATGGCGCGTTGCAGCAAGGTCTGCCCGTCCAATGTCAGCGCCGTCTTGTCGAATCCCATGCGGCGCGAATCGCCGCCGGCGAGGATCAGCGCCGTGCAGTCTTCAATCATGGCTGCCTATAGTGGAGCAGAAAATCGGCCAGCCCGGCCACATCGTCGAGCGCGAAATGCGGCAATTCCGGATAGACCTCGGCACAATCGGTGAAGAGGGCGATCAGCCCGTCCGCCAACGTGCACCGCGGTGGCTTGGCGCAGGCGCGGCGCAACACCTCGATCTTCGGCCCCGCCGCCTGCGAGAAGCCCTCGGCCAGCACAAGGTCGGCTTCGCCGAGGAATCGTTCGGCCAGTTGCTGCGGCTCGCGCCGGTCGACGGCATCGGCGACCAGCTGCAGCGCGGTGGTCGTCACCAGCATGCTCATCGCCGCACCCGCCTGCTTGTGACGCCAGCTGTCCTTGCCCTCGGTGTCGAGGGCAACCTTGTGGTGCGCATGCTTGATCGTCGCCACGTTGACGCCGCGCCCGGTCAATTCCGGAATGAGCTTCTCGACGAAAGTCGTTTTACCAGCATTGGAGTGGCCGACAAAGATGAAGACGGGCGGTGTCATGCGCGAACCTTAGAGGCGTCAACACCTCCCCCTTCAAGGGGGAAGGTCGCGACAGCGACGTTTGCGATTGGACGGCTGGGTGGGGAATGGGGTTGATCGGAGGATGAGCCGCGCGTTGCCCCGAAATCCGCCCCCATCCCCCTCCTGACCTCCCCCTTGAAGGGGGAGGAATGGTTATGCACAGCGTTCAGCGCTTCCAGAATCACATCAAGTACCGCATCGGTCTCTTGCAGGACTTCGTGATTCCAGAAGCGCAACACGCGCAACCCAGCTTCGGCTAACCGCTGATCGCGCAAACGATCGCTCTCGCTTTCCAGATGCTGGCCGCCGTCGACCTCGACAACCAGCGACTTTTCGAGACAAACGAAATCAAGAACATAATCGAGAAACGGATGCTGCCGCCGGAACTTGCAGCCGGCGAGCTGGCGGCCGCGCAGACGGTGCCACAGACGTTGCTCGGCATCTGTCATGCGGTTACGCAGCGTTTTCTGCAGCGAATTCCCTACGATTGACGGATTCGTCAGCCCTTTCATGGATGCGGCGTCACCCACGCTTCGCCACTCGGCGTGATTTCCTTCTTCCAGATCGGTACGCGCGCCTTGAGTTCGTCGATCAGCCAGCGGCAGGCGTCGAGCGCCGGGGCGCGGTGTTCGGCGCCGGTGGCAATGAAGACGATGTTATCGCCGGCGCGCACGGCGCCCAGCCGATGAACGATACGCGCCTCGATCAGGGCAAAGCGGGCGATGGCCTCGGCGCGCAGCTTTTCGAGTTCGGCGAGAGCCATCGGGCGGTAGGCATCGAAGCCGATCTCGCACACTTCGCGCCCCTCGGAAAAATCGCGCGCGCAGCCGAGAAAAGTGGCGATGCCGCCGATGCGTTGCGAGGTAGCGCGCAGGGCGCGGATTTCCTCGTCCTGCGAAAAATCTTCCAATTGGAGACGAACGGCAGCGCCCATTTCAACCTCCCGAAAAGCTCGACATGAAGACGACTTCCGCGCCGTCGGCCAGCGGCGCCCCTTCCTCGTCGCGCACACGCTCGCCGTTGACGGCCACAATCGACACCAGCGCAAACGCCTCCGGATGTCGCGGCTGCAGCTCGTTGCGCACGTCCTGCCAGCGCAGGCCATCACGATACGGCAGCTCGATCTGCCGCGCACCGATGCAATCGGCCACCGGCCCGAAGAACAACACCCGGATCATTTGTACTCCCCGCGCAACCACACGCCGCTCTTGCCGCCGCGCTTTTCTTCGAGCTGGACGTTCTCGATGCGCATGCCGCGGTCGATCGCCTTGCACATATCGTAGATGGTGAGCAGCGCGGCGCTCACCGCGCACAGCGCCTCCATCTCGACGCCGGTCGGGCCGACGCAACTGGCGGTCACCGTCGCCCGGATGCCGAGGCAGCCCTCCTTGTCGGCGTCGAGGATTTCCTCGAACTGGACGTCCACCCCGGACAGAGGCAGCGAGTGGCACATCGGGATCGTCTCCGGCGTGCGTTTGGCGGCCATCACGGCGGCGACGTCGGCCACCGCCAGCACGTTGCCCTTGGCGACGGTGCCGGCACGGATGCGCTCCAGCGTCGCCGGCCGCAGGCGCAAAACGCCGCTCGCGATGGCGACGCGATGGCTGTCCGGCTTCGCCGACACATCGACCATGCGCGCCCGGCCGGCGAGGGAAAAATGCGTCAAGTCGTTGCTGTCACTCGTATGGCTCAAGGGTGCTCCCGCTCGGAAAAGTCAGCCGCCAATATACGACATCTCGATACGCTTCACGGGTTGCACCGTCGCCGCATGACGCAACTGCGAATAGCGGTCGGTGCGCCTCGCCCAAACCTCGGCAATCCGCTGGCGCAGGGCCGCGTCGCTCTCGCCGCCACGCAACGGACCGCGCAGGTCGCTGCCGGCGGTGGCGAACAGGCAGGTGTAGAGCTTGCCGTCGGTCGACAGGCGCATCCGGCTGCAGTCGTGGCAAAACGCCTGCGTCACCGAGGCGATAACGCCGATTTCGCCGCCGCCGTCGATGAACGACCAGCGTTTGGCCACTTCGCCGGCGTAGTTCGGATCGACCGGCCGCAACGGGTATTCACGATCGATCCGATTCAGAATTTCCCGCGCCGTCACCACATCGTCGAGTCGCCAGCCATTGGTCGTACCAACGTCCATAAATTCGATGAAGCGCAGGATGACGCCGTTGTGACGGAAATGGCGAACGAGCGGCAGGATTTCGCCCTCGTTGACGCTGCGCTTGACCACCGTATTGACCTTGAGCGGCGCCAGGCCGACCGCCTGCGCGGCGGCGATGCCTTCGAGCACCTGCGCCACCGACGCCGTCGAATCGCTCATGCGCCGGAAGGTCGCTGCGCTCAACGCGTCGAGGCTGACGGTCAGGCGCGTCAGACCGGCATCCTTCAACGACTGCGCCTTCTTCGCCAGCAAGGTGCCGTTGGTGGTCATGGCGATTTCCAGCGGCTGGCCGTCCGTCGTCGGCAAGCCCGCGAGTTGCTCGATCAGGCGTTCGACGCCGTGGCGCAACAGCGGCTCGCCGCCGGAAAGGCGGATCTTGCGTACGCCAAGATCGATGGCCAAGCGGGCCAGACGGGTGATTTCCTCGAAGCTCAGCAGCTCGACGCGTTGCAGGAAGATGAAGCCCTTGCCGAACACCTCGCGCGGCATGCAGTAGGTGCAGCGCAGGTTGCAGCGGTCGGTGACCGAAATGCGCAGGTCACGCAACGGTCGCTGCAGGGTATCGGTTACGGCGGACTTCAGCGGATTTGCGTCATTCACACGGAGCTCCAAGAAGGCGACGAGGAAAAACCTGGCTCGCACGCTCAACGCCCTACCCAGGCAATCGCAACGTTCCGGAAACGGCAGGCATGCCACGGCCACATGCCCACGAACCAGCTAAAAGGACCCCACGGACGGACGGCAGTTCCCTACGCCACCTGTCACAGAAAAAATGTCCCAAACACGCCAAAAGCGGGCGACAAAAAAACGGCGCGCCTTGACAGCTCGGCAATTCCGAAACCGGCGCTGTTTTTGCTTCACGTTTCTCATGACCCCACGGCACGCCCCCTCCGACAACACACGACCGCCGCACCTGCACGACTGGCTCGATTCGCTGTTGCACCAACAACACGCCAACCCGCCATCCGGCGGTTTTACGCCTCGCCAGCTGGGCAAGGGAGAGCTACTCTCCACCCCGTCCGCCACTCGGGATCAGGTGTTCATCGTCCATGCGGGGCGCCTGCGTGTTTACCTGACCGACACCAATCGCGAACTCACCCTGTGCTTTCTCGAACCGGGCGAGATTTTCACCACCCACACGCCGACCTATCTGCAAGCCGTAGTGCCGAGCAGCATTTTCGTCACCGACACAACCAGCTTCTCGCACCGTTTGGCACGCGACGCCTCGATCACGCCGGTCATGATGCGCGTGCTCGGCCGGATTCTCTCCAACTCGGTCGATCTCATCGCCGATCTCGCCTTTCGCGAAGTACCGCAGCGCCTCGCCCGCTTCCTGCTCGGCCGCGTTCACCGCTGCGGCCAGCCTTGCGACGAAGGCTGGCTGATCGAACTCGAACTCTCGACCGAGGACATCGCCAGCTTGCTCGGCACGACCCGCCAGACCGTCTCATCGCTGATCAACCAATGGGAGCGCGACGGCCTTCTCGCACGGCGCGGCCGCCGCACGCTGGTCATTCCAGCGCCGGACGCGCTCAGCCGACACATCGGCGATGGCGATGCCGCGAATTGTCGGCCAGCCGACAGACTCGGCTAGACGCCTGCCCTAAACTGCGTCGAACCATTTGATTTGCAAGGAGCCACCATGAGCTGCAGCTGCCAACAGAAAACCGACCGCTACAAAACCTTCGACGGAATCGACTGTGACGGGAACGCGCGAAAAGTCATGGAACTGATCGAAAAGAACATGCAACTGGTCGAGCATGATCTACCGTTCTGGACTTACTTCATGAAGAAGCGCCAGCCGCGCAGCGGCCCCAAACCGGACGACCTGTTCCTGATCCATTGCCATATCAACCAGGTGCGCGACCTGTTCGACAAGACCGGCGACAAAGAGGCCCAGGGCCTGCTCGTCCAGCTGGAAGAAGAGTGCTGCTGAGGCCAGTAAAACAAGAAAATTTTGCAAATAATCATGGCCTTGGCGAGACTTCACAGGTACAATCCGGCCCTCCTGAATTTGTGGTTATTGCGCGGCGGCCAAGCGGCCTCCTGCAATATTCGCTAACCTTTTATTTTTTCAAGGAGTTCCAATGTCTCACCCGACCGGCAACCCGGCCAATCCCGCACCTCTCGGCCTTCTCGGCTTTGGTCTGACCACCATCCTGCTGAACTTGCACAACGCGGGGTTCTTTCCGCTGACCAGCTCGATCCTGGCCATGGGCATCTTCTTCGGCGGCATCTCGCAAATGATCGCCGGCGTGCAGGAATGGAAAATCGGCAACACCTTCGGCGCTACCGCCTTCACCTCCTACGGCGCTTTCTGGCTGACGCTGGTTGGTCTGATCGCCCTGCCGAAGATGGGCTTTGCGCCGGAAACCGGCACCTCCTTCGCCGCCTACCTCGGCGTCTGGGGCATCTTCAGCTTCTTCATGTTCATCGGCACCTTCAAGCTCTCGCGCTGCCTGCAACTGATCTTCGGCACGCTGGTCATCCTCTTTGCGTTGCTGACCATCGAAAAAGCCACCGGTAACGAAGCGATCGCCCACATCGCCGGCTACGAAGGCATCGTTTGCGGCAGCCTGGCGCTCTACTGCGCCGTTGCCCAGGTGCTGAACGAAGTTTACGGCCGCATCGTGCTGCCGCTCGGCGCACCGAAGTAATCCGGATTCTTCGCCCAAAAAAGCCGGCCGCTGCAATGTGGCCGGCTTTTTTTCGTCCGCACATCAGACATCGGCACCGCTAAAATGCGGCCGTTACACCCACCAAACATCGTCAAAACGGAAATCTCATGGAATGCAAAGTCAAATGGATTGATGGCGGAATGTCGTTTGTCGCCGAGACCGGCAGCGGCCACGCCGTCGTGATGGATGGCGCGCCGGAAGCGGGCGGCCGCAATCTGGCGCCGCGGCCGATGGAAATGCTGCTCGCGGGCGCAGGCGGCTGTACGGCATTCGACGTCGTCATGATCCTCAAAAAAGGCCGTCACGCCATCACCGCCTGTGAAGTCAGCCTGCAAGCCGAACGCGCCGAGGTCGATCCGAAGGTATTCACCAAAATCCACTTCCACTTTGTGGTCAAGGGCAAACAGTTGAAGCCGGAAGCGGTGGAACGCGCCATTGAACTCTCAAAGGGGAAGTACTGCTCGGCCTCGATCATGCTCGGCCAAACCGCTGAAATCACGCACGATTTCGAGATCATTGAAGGCTAAAATAGCCAGCACTTCACGCGCCTTTGGGCACCCACAAAAGCCGCCAGCATTTGGCGGCTTTTTTACATCCGTCAGACGTAATAGGTCAGACTCGTCATGACCTTTGCGGCCGCGCGCATCCCTTGCCGGACAACCGACGGCAACGGGCGCGCCCCGAGTTGCTCGGCCTTCTCGGCATGCGCCACTTCGTCGGCTTTCATCTGCTCGACGATCGCCCGTGACTTGGCATCGGCGGTCGGCAGTTCCGACAGATGGTGATCCAGATGCGCTTCGACCTGACGTTCCGTCTCGGCAAGAAAACCCAGACTCCAGTCATCGCCGCACTTGCCGGCCACCACGCCAAAGGAGAACGCGCCGGCATACCAGAACGGGTTGAGCAAGCTCTTGCGTCCGCCCAGCTCCGAGATACGGTGCTCGGTCCAGGCCAGATGCTCGGTTTCCTCCTGGCCGGACTTCTTCAACTCGTCCCGGACATGCGGATCACGGCAGGCCAGAGCCTGCCCCTGATAGAGTGCTTGCGCGCAGATTTCACCGACGTGGTTGATACGCATCAGCGCCCCGGCATGCGTCCGCTCGGCTTCAGTCAACTCGTTGCCGGGAGCCGCGCCGCCCGGAACGGGGCGCACCGTCGGCGCGGGAACGAAAAGAGTACGCAGCGCCTTGTCAAATTCGATGATCAGCGAATCAATCATGCCAGAGCCCCTTTCTTTTCAGGGTCGCATTTCGGATGTCGCCCCACCACTCCGCAACACCCGCCGCACATCCTCAGCGTCGCGAAGCGTCGGCGCATCGATGATGCAAAAGAAGTTTGCAAATAGATCAATCCGGTAATCATTGGTTCCGCCCCGGATCTTCGTCCATGCATTGCTGCGCGCCCTGGACCACGTCTTGTCGCTGCGACCGAAAGCATAGACGCGTCGCTCGCCCGTCAGGCAGCGCATACCCTCATAACTGATGTTCTGCGCCCCCGAGTCGCTGACAATGACGAGGGTGTAGCGGATCACCCCATCCGCACCGACGGAAATCGAGTTGCCGTCGACCATGAATTTCTTGTCGCTGACCGAGCCGACCTTGAACGGGATCAGGTTCGCCGATTCGGGAAACGTCGGCAACTGCACTTCGATTTCACGCCAGGGTTTCTCTTCCTCATCGAAATCGCTGTCGAACCCAACCGCGCCCACCTGCGCCGAGAACCATACCAGCGCAACAATGGACAGAACCGCCCTTCTGAAAAACCCCGTTCGGATCATCGGCACCTTACCCTTATAAATGAAAAGTAACGCCGGACGCCTGATTACTTTCCCGAGAGCCCGGCAGCCCCGTGCGATTTTTCCCGATCGCGCCGTACACGGCGATGGTCGGCATCGAGATAGCGCGCAAGTTCATTGAGCGCCTGCTCATAAACATGACGCTTGAATTCAATTACCGAGTCAAGCGACACCCAATAGGTGTTCCAGCGCCAGGCATCGAATTCTGGGTGGTCGCTGGCGCGCAGGCAGACATCGCTGTCGCGCCCGACGAGGCGCAACAGAAACCAGATCTGCTTTTGCCCCCGGTAACTTCCACGCCATTCGCGTTTGACCCAGTGGGTCGGCACATCGTAACGCAACCAGTCTTTTGTGCGGCCAAGGATGGAGACATGCTCGGGACGTAACCCAACCTCTTCGTAAAGCTCCCGATACATCGCCTGCTCGGGAGTCTCTCCCCGATTGATTCCGCCCTGCGGAAACTGCCACGAATGCTCCCGGATACGCTTTCCCCAAAAAACCTCGTTTTTTGCGTTACATAGAATGATGCCGACGTTCGGGCGATAGCCTTCGCGATCGAGCATTTTGATAACCTGCCAAGAATGTTAGTTGGTCGATATTCTTTCATATTTCAGGGGCCAAGGAAAGTTTGGCGCCTTGCCGGAAGCCCTGCCGAAGGGCAATAGAGAGCCCGATCGGAACAACAAAAAACACACCGAATCAACCTGTTTTCGCGCCACAGACAATCGCGCGCATCGCGTTCGGCAGGTCAGTCTTGTAGAATCCGTTTCTTTTCACGAACACATAAGCCAACCCCATGCGCACCTCGAAATTCTTCATTTCCACGCTCAAGGAAGCCCCGTCCGACGCCGAAATCGTCAGTCACAAACTGATGATGCGTGCCGGCCTGATCAAACGCCTCGCCGGTGGCATCTATACATGGATGCCGTTGGGCCTGCGCGTACTGCGCAAGGTCGAAAACATCGTCCGCGAGGAAATGAACACTGCCGGGGCCATCGAACTCTCCATGCCGGCCGTGCAACCGGCCGAACTCTGGCAGGAATCCGGGCGCTGGGAGAAATACGGCCCCGAGCTGCTGCGCCTGAAAGACCGCCACCAGCGCGAATTCGTCATCGGCCCGACGCACGAGGAAGTCGTGACCGACGTCGTGCGCAAGGAAGTGAAGAGCTACCGCCAGTTGCCGCTGCACTTCTACCAGATCCAGATGAAGTTCCGCGATGAAATCCGGCCGCGCTTCGGCGTCATGCGCGGCCGCGAATTCCTGATGAAGGACGGTTACTCCTTCCACACCAGCTTTGAAGACCTGCAGCGCGAATACGCCAACATGTACGACACCTACACGCGGATATTCCAGCGCCTCGGCCTGCAATTCCGCGCCGTTGCCGCCGACACGGGATCGATCGGCGGCACCGGCTCACATGAATTCCACGTCCTCGCCGACTCGGGCGAAGACGCGCTCGCCTATTGCCCCGCCTCCGGCTATGCCGCCAACGTCGAACTGGCCGAAGCCTTGGCACCGACTCAGACGCGTGCCGCCGCAACCGCAGCGATGACCAAGGTCGCCACGCCAAACAAGACCAAGTGCGAAGATGTCGCTGCCTTCCTCAATGCGCCGCTGACGCAGATGGTGAAAGCCATTGCCATCATGCGCACACCGGAAGAAGACACGGCCCCGCAATTCGCCCTGCTCCTGCTGCGCGGCGACCATGATCTCAACGAAATCAAGGCGCAGAAGGTTGTCGGCGATTTCCGCTTTGCCCGCGACGAGGAAATCGTCGAGGCGCTCGGTTGCAAGCCGGGTTACATCGGCCCGGTCGGCATCGGCAACATTCCGGTCTATACCGACCGCGCTGTCGCCGTGATGAGCGACTTCATCTGCGGCGCCAACGATGCAGGCCATCACCTGACCGGTGTCAACTTCGGTCGCGACCTGCCGGAACCCACAGCCGTCGCCGACCTGCGCGATGTCGTCGCCGGCGACCCGTCGCCGGACGGCCAGGGCACGCTCGAACTCTGCCGCGGCATCGAAGTCGGTCACATCTTCCAGCTGCGCAAGCGCTACGCCGAAGCCCTCAAGTGCGCCTACCTCGACGTCAACGGCCAGAGCCAGACCATGGAAATGGGCTGCTATGGAATTGGCGTCTCGCGCATCGTCGGCGCCGCCATCGAACAGAATCACGACGAGCGCGGCATCATCTTCCCGAAGGCGATCGCCCCGTTCGAGGTCTGCATCGTGCCGATGGGCTACGCCAAAAGCGAAGCGGTCAAGGAAGCCACCGACAAGCTCTATGCCGACCTCAAGGCGGCCGGCGTCGACGTGCTGCTCGATGACCGCAACGAACGCCCCGGCTCCATGTTTGCTGACATGGAGCTGATCGGCATCCCGCACCGCGTCGTTGTCGGTGAGCGCGGCCTTGGCGAAGGCAAGCTGGAATACAAGGGTCGCACCGATGCCGAAGCGCAGATGGTGTCGGCCGAGACGGTTGTCGAGTTCCTCAAAGCGAAACTGTGCGCCGCCTGAGCTTTCTCCTCGTTTTGCTGCTCCCGGCCATGGCACTGGCCGGGGCACAGAAATACGAGCCGCTGTCGGCCAGCGTGCGAGCCGCGCTCTCACGCTCGCTGGCCGATCAGGCGCCGCCGAAAAGCTCGTTCCGCGACCCGATCGAAGGCATCGAATGGCTCACCGAGATGTCGCGGCGACTCGAAAAACGCATCCCCGACCGGGACAACCGCCTCGAATTCCTGCGCGCCGTGCACTATGAGGCGACGCGCGCCGGACTCGACCCGCAGCTGGTCCTCGGACTGATTCAGGTGGAAAGCGGCTTCAAGAAATACGCTGTCTCATCGGCCGGCGCCCGCGGCTTCATGCAGGTCATGCCGTTCTGGATGAAAGTGATCGGCGGCACCGAGGACAACCTGTTCCACCTGCGCACCAACCTGCGTTACGGCTGCACGATCCTGCGCCACTATCTCGACATCGAGAAGGGCGACCTGTACCGCGCGCTCGGCCGCTACAACGGCAGCCTCGGTAAGCCGCAGTACCCGAACCTTGTCCGGGGCGCCTGGCACGGCCAGTGGCTTTACAACAGCCGCCGTCTGGCGGCGGCCAACGAGGGGAAACGGGCGACGCCGTAACCCCCGGCAGGCTCGTCAGCGCATGCCCGGCATCATGCCCTTCATGCCGCGCATCAGCTTGCCGATACCGCCCTTGGAAAACTGCTTCATCACTTTCTGCGTCTGCTCGAACTGCTTGAGCAGACGATTGACTTCCTGCACCTGAACGCCAGCCCCGGTGGCAATGCGCCGCTTGCGCGACGCCTTGATCAATTCCGGCTTGCTGCGCTCGTCCGACGTCATCGAATTGATGATGCCTTCGATGCGCCGGATCATTTTATCCTCGGTCCCGACCGGCAACTGGCCCGCCGCCTGGGCAAACTGCGCCGGCAGCTTGTCGAGCATCGACGTGATGCCGCCCATCTTGCGCATCTGGCCGATCTGGTCCTTGAAATCGTTCAGATCAAAGCCCTTGCCCGACTTCAGTTTCTTGGCGAACTCGACGGCCTTCTGCTCATCGATCCCCTTGCGCGCATCCTCGATCAGCGACAGCACGTCGCCCATGCCGAGGATTCGAGACGCCATCCGCTCCGGATGGAACGGTTCGATGCCGCCCAGCTTCTCGCCGACGCCGGCGAACTTGATCGGCTTGCCGGTGATATGGCGCACAGACAGCGCCGCGCCGCCGCGCGAATCGCCGTCGAGTTTGGTCAGGATGACGCCAGTCAGCGGCAGCGCATCGCTGAACGCCTTGGCCGTGTTGATCGCGTCCTGACCGAGCATGGCATCGACGACAAACAAGGTCTCGATCGGTTTGAGCGCCGTATGCAACTCGGCGATTTCCTTCATCATCGCCTCGTCGATCGACAAGCGGCCGGCCGTGTCGACGAGCAGAACATCGTGGTAGTGGCGCTTGGCCCAATCGACCGCATTGCGTGCGATATCGAGCGGCTTGTCGGTCGGCAACGAGGGGAAAAAGTCGACGCCGGCCTGTTCGGCCACCGTCTTCAACTGCTCGATCGCGGCGGGACGATAAACGTCGCAGGAAACGACCAGCACTTTCTTCTTCTGCGTCTCGCGCAGCAGCTTGGCGAGCTTGCCGACGGTGGTGGTTTTACCAGCCCCCTGCAAACCGGCCATGAGCACGATGGCCGGCGGCGTCGTCGCCAGATTGAGGCCGGTGTGCGCCTCGCCCATCAGCGCCGTCAGTTCCCGATGCACCACACCGATCAGCGCCTGCCCCGGGCTCAACGAACCGATCACCTCCTCACCGACCGCCTTTTCCTTGACGGCAGTGATGAAGGCCTTGACCGCCGGCAGCGCGACGTCGGCCTCCAGCAGCGCCAAACGAACCTCGCGCAGGGCATCGGCAATATTGTCTTCAGTCAGGCGCGCTTCGCCGCGCAGCGTCTTCATTACGCGGGCAAGGCGTTGGGTCAGGTTGTCGAGCATTTGATTTCCGGCTTGGTGTAAACTCAAAAAATGCCGGATATTCTACTGCACCTTCTGCCGATGATTGCGCCGATTGCGGCGAGCGTGCTTTACGCCGCGCTCGCCTTCCACTTCTGGCGCTCCCGCTGGCAAGCCCCCGGCTTCACGAAGAAAACACCGGCTGCCTGGGAACGCCCGGCGACCCTCACCGCCCTGGCAGTGCACGCGCTCCCGCTTGCCGACAGCCTGTTCGACGCAGACGGCATGCATTTCTCCTTCAGCCTGGCCTTCTCGCTAATGCTCTGGCTCGCGGTAGCCATTTACTGGCTCGAGGGACGGCACTCACGCGTCGACGGACTGCAGCCGCTGGTACTGCCGCTGGCCGCCGCCAGCGTTCTCTTGCCCCTCATCTTCCCGCAACGACACCCGATTGCCCACGCCAACGCCTGGGGCTTCATGCTGCACTTCCTGACCGCCATGCTGGCTTACAGCCTGTTCACCCTCTCGGCGCTGCACGCCATCTTCATGGGGCTCGTCGAGCGCAGGCTGCATCACAAGAACCTGTCGCCATGCCTCGACCACCTGCCGCCGCTGATGACGCTCGAAACGATGTTGTTCAGGATGATCGGCGTCGCCTTCACCCTGCTGACCGCCGCACTCGCCAGCGGCCTCATCTTCTCGGAAGCCATTTTCGGCAAGGCCATCACGCTCGACCACAAGACGCTGTTTGCCTTTGCTTCCTGGGGAATCTACGCTGCCCTGTTGCTTGGCCGGCACATCTACGGGTGGCGCGGCCGGGTAGCGCTGCGCTGGACGCTGGCGGGATTCGCGCTGCTTTTCCTGGCCTACATCGGCAGCCGTTTCGTGCTCGAAGTCCTGCTTGGGCGGATCGGCTGATCAGGCACGGCATAATTGACGACTTGCGTTGACAACGGCAGGTTTAGCGCTAAGAATATCAGCCCCCTTGATACAACCCGCACGGAAAGATCATGCAGAGAAGGATGCTGAAGTCGAAGCTGCACCGCGTAACCGCCACTCATTCGGAGTTGCACTACGAAGGTTCCTGCGCCATCGACGAAAACTTGCTCAGAGCCGCCAACATTCTCGAAAACGAAGAAGTCGACATCTGGAACATCAACAACGGCGAGCGGTTTACGACCTACGCCATCCGCGCCGAAGCAGGATCGGGCATCATCTCGGTCAATGGCTCTGCCGCGCGCCGCGCGGCCCCCGGCGACCTGCTGATCATTGCCACCTTCGGCATTTTCGACGAGCAGGAAATCGCCGAACACAAGCCGTCGCTGATCTACGTCGACGAGAAGAACAACATCGTTCGTACGAGCAACGCCATTCCGGTCCAGTCCGAAGCCTGCTGAGCCACACCGCGCAACGCACCTGCGAGCGATCCTCAAAGCCTCGGCCGCCTCTCCAGCCGAGGCTTTTTACTTTAGTCTGCCGGGAAAAACCGCCCCCAGACCGAATCATCCTTGCAACTTCATTGCCCACCCTTACACGGAACACCGCCATGACACGCATCTACAACTTCAGCTCCGGTCCCGCCATGCTGCCGCAGGCGGTCTTCGAACAAGCCCGTGACGAACTGCTCGACTGGCACGGTTCGGGCATGTCGGTCATGGAGATGTCGCACCGCGGCAAGGAATACATGAGCATTCAGGCCGAC
>NZ_SSSR01000029.1 GCF_009469695.1 Propionivibrio limicola | reverse complement strand
GAAAGGCTGGCATTCATACGCGCAGAATCCTCGCCGCCTCCTCTGATGCCTACCGGGAGTCCATCCTTGGACTCGGGTAGGTTTGATGCGATTGCCCTGCGTCCAATGGAAGGATTGTCTGGCTGTACAAGGGGGAAAAACGGGGCGGCCATCCGTTATCATTCGGTCTGCCCCGATTTTTGGATTCGACTCCATGCCAAACACCACGCCCACTCCCGTCACGGTTCGTCTCGAAGACTACACGCCGCCGCCCTATTTGATTGACACCGTCCATCTCGACGTGGATATCCGAAAGGAAGGGGCGGTCGTTACCGCGACGCTCAAGTGCCTTCGCAATCGCATGGTGCCGGCTGGTGCGTCGCTGGTGCTCGACGGCGAGGAGCTGGAAACGCTGGCGGTCAGCCTCGATGGCCAACAGCTGGCGGCCGACGCTTATCGGATCGCCGGCAGCCAGCTTGTCATCGAGCACGTTCCAGAACAATTTACGCTGCAGACGCAGGTGCGCATCCAGCCCGACAAGAATACGCAGCTTTCCGGCTTTTATCGCTCGAAAAATGGCTATTTCACGCAGTGCGAGCCGCAGGGTTTCCGGCGTATCACCTGGTTCATCGATCGGCCCGACGTGATGGCGCGCTACACGGTGACGCTGCATGCGGAAAAAGCGGTCTTTCCGGTGCTGCTCGCCAACGGCAATCCGGTCGCCAGCGGCGACGAGCCGGACGGCCGTCATTTCGCCACGTGGGAAGATCCGTTCAAAAAGCCGAGCTATCTGTTCGCCATGGTGGCCGGCAAACTCGACGTCCTGCGCGACACCTATCGCACGTATTCCGGGCGCGAGGTTCAGCTGGCGATCTATGTCGAACCGGGCAAACTCGACCAGTGCGCGCACGCGATGGCGGCGCTCAAGAAATCGATGCGCTGGGACGAGCAGCGTTTCGGCCTCGAATGCGACCTTGACCATTACATGATCGTCGCTGTCGGCGACTTCAACATGGGGGCGATGGAGAACAAGGGCCTCAATATCTTCAACACGAAATATGTGCTGGCGCGTGCCGATGTGGCAACCGACGTCGATTTCGAGAACATCGACCGCGTCGTCGCGCACGAATACTTCCACAACTGGACCGGCAATCGCGTCACCTGCCGCGACTGGTTCCAGCTCTCGCTCAAGGAAGGGCTGACCGTTTTTCGCGATCAGGAATTCGGCGCCGATACGCACAGCCGCGAGACGGCCCGTATCCGCGAAGTGCGCGGCCTGCGCGCCGTGCAGTTCCCCGAAGACGCTGGTCCGATGGCGCATCCGGTGCGTCCGTCGATCTACGTCGAGATCAACAACTTCTATACCGCGACCGTGTATGAGAAGGGCGCCGAGGTTGTGCGCATGATC
This sequence comes from Propionivibrio limicola, assembly GCF_009469695.1. Taxonomy (GTDB): domain Bacteria; phylum Pseudomonadota; class Gammaproteobacteria; order Burkholderiales; family Rhodocyclaceae; genus Propionivibrio; species Propionivibrio limicola. The sequence continues at coordinate 25,835 of NZ_SSSR01000029.1, read as the reverse complement.
CAGACGTTGATCGGTTGGCGGGCCTTCCGCAAGGGCATGGACCTCTACTTCGAGCGCCATGATGGACAAGCCGTCACTTGCGATGACTTCGTTGCCGCGATGAGCGCGGCCTCCGGGTTCGATTTCACGCAATTCATGACCTGGTACCGTCAGTCCGGGACGCCGAAAGTGACGGCGTGCGGCGCGTACGATGGCGCCGCCAAGCGCTACACGCTGACGCTCCGCCAGTCCTGCGCGCCGACACCGGAACAGCCTGAAAAGGCGCCGTACCTGATTCCGGTCGCGGTCGGCCTCGTCGGGCCGGACGGCACCGACCTCGATCTGGGGGGAGAGACGACGCGCATCCTGCAACTCACCGAGCCGGAACAAACCTTTGTTTTCGAAAACATCCCGGTTGCGCCGGTGCCGTCGCTGCTGCGGAATTTCTCGGCGCCGGTCGTGCTCGATTATTCCTACAGCGAATCCGACCTTGCGCACCTGCTGGCGCATGACAGCGACCCGTTCAACCGCTGGGAGGCCGGACAGCGCTTGTTCGGGCAGTTGATCCTGAGCAATGCCGCCCGACTGGCGCGCGGCGAACCTCAGGACTGGCCGACCAGTGTGATCGAAGCAGCGCGCAAGGTGCTCAACAACGGCTCCGATCCGGCCTTCATCGCCGAAGCGCTAACCCTGCCCAGCGAAGCGACGCTGGCCGAACAGATGGACGTGGTCGATCCCGAAGCGCTCCACGATGCGCGCAATGGGCTTTTGCTGATGCTGGCGTCCGGTCTGGAGGGGGACTTTGCCCGCCTTTATGCCCGCCTGGCCCCGAGCGGTGCCTACCGGCCGGATACCGCCGAGGCGGCGCGCCGTCGGTTGCGCAACCTCTGCTTGGCTTACCTCAACGAATTCGACAAGCGGAATTACCGTGCGCTGGCCCGCCAGCAATTCGAAGGCGCTGACAATATGACCGACCAGTTCGCCGCGCTGTCCACGCTGGCGAACGTTGTTGGTGCAGACGGTGAGAAAGCGCTGGCCGATTTCTATGAGCGCTGGCAGAACGAGGCGCTGGTCGTCGACAAATGGCTCGCGGTGCAGGCCGGCAGCCGTTTGCCCGACACGCTGGCGCGCGTGCAAAGCCTCACCCGGCACGCCGCCTTCGATCTCAAAAATCCGAACAAGGTCTATGCCCTGTTGCGTACGTTCGGCGCTAATCACCGCTATTTCCACGCGGCCGACGGTAGCGGCTACCGCTTCCTGGGTGAGCAGATCACCGCGCTTGATCCGCTCAATCCGCAGGTGGCCGCGCGGCTGGCGCGCTGCTTCGACCGCTGGAAAAAGTTCGATGACGGCCGTCAGGCGCACGCCCGCGCCGTTCTCGAATCGCTGCGCCGGCACACCGGTCTGTCGAGCGATGTATTTGAGGTCGTCGACAAGGCGCTGGGGTGACGCTGCCGATGTGACAAATCTGCCGCCCGGCGCACGCTCTGGGCGCGGAGTCCAGGCATTCCGGCCTTGGAAGCGCCTCCTTCCTAGCCTACGCTGGCTACATGCATCTAGCCAATCTTTCGATCGCCGAAGCGCTCAAAAGCCTTGAATCTTCCGAAAACGGACTGACGGCCGCGGAAGCGGCGCGTCGGCTGAAGGAATATGGGCCGAACCGTCTTGCCGAGATCGACGGCGAGGCGGAGTGGAAGCGTTTCCTGCGCGAGTTTACGCATTTCTTCGCTGTCATCCTGTGGGTGGCGGCGGGCCTCGCCTTTTTTGCCGAATCGCGCAGCCCCGGCGAGGGCATGTGGCAGCTCGCCTTGGCGATTCTGGCGGTGATCCTGATCAACGGAACGTTCTCGTACTGGCAGGAGTACCGCGCCGAGCGCGCCATTGATGCGTTGCGCAAGCTGTTGCCGCAGACCGTCAAGGTCGTGCGCGACAGGCAACTGACGACGGTTGCCGGCGAACTGCTCGTTCCCGGCGACATCATCCTTCTGGAAGCCGGCGACAACGTGCCGGCCGACTGCCGTTTGATTGTCGGCAACGAGATTAGGGTCAATGCCTCGACGATCACCGGCGAATCGTTGCCCAAGGCGCGGAATGCGGAGGAATGCACAGCACAGTCGCCACTCGATACGAAGAACGTGTTGCTGGCGGGTACCTCGCTGGTTTCCGGCGACGGGCGGGCGATTGTCTTTGCCACGGGGATGCACACCGAGTTCGGCAAGATCGCGCACCTGACCCAGACGGCCGAGAAATCGGTTTCGCACCTGCAACAGGAAATTGCCCGGCTGTCGCGGCTGGTGGCGGTCTTTGCCACGGCGCTCGGCGTGTTTTTCTTCGGCATCGGCCTCTTCCTCGGCCTGCCGTTCTGGGCCAACCTGATGTTCGCCATCGGCATCATCGTCGCCAACGTGCCGGAAGGACTGCTGCCGACGGTCACGCTGTCGCTGGCCATGGCGACGCAGCGCATGGCGCGGCGCAATGCGTTGATCCGGCATCTGCCCGCTGTTGAAACGCTGGGCTCGACGACGGTGATTTGCAGCGACAAGACGGGAACGCTGACGCAGAACCAGATGGCCGTCCGGCAGACCTACCTGAACGGTCGCCTGCACGACAACCAGCCGTCGATCGACGAGCCGGGCATGCGGCATCTGCTCGGCAATGCCGCGTCCTGCCACAGTCTGAAGCAGAGCATGCGCGACGGAAAAATTGTCTGGCTCGGCGACCCGATGGAGGTGGCGCTGTACGAATTTGCCGCGCAAAGCCAGGTTTTCGAGGGCATGGCCGTGACCGGCGAACTGCCCTTCGACAGCGAACGTCGCCGGATGTCGGTCATCGTTGAAAAAGGCGTAGAACAGGGCGGCGAGCGCTGGCTGTACTGCAAGGGCGCCCCGGAAGCCGTGCTGCCACTGTGCACCGGGATCGAGCTCGACGGCGAAGAAGTCTCTTTCGATACGCACGGGCGGCATCATATCGTCGCGGCGCAGCAGCAATTGGCCGATGCCGGTTTGCGCGTCCTTGCCTTTGCCTACCGGCGTCTGGCGGCGGGGGAAGCGCCGCGGGAAGCGCAGATGGTGCTCTCCGGCCTGATCGGGCTGTACGACCCGCCTAGACCTGAAGTGCCCGAGGCGATGGCACGCTGCCGGACAGCCGGGATCAAGGTGATCATGGTGACCGGCGATCATCCGCATACGGCCGTGGCGATTGCCCGCGAGATCGGGCTGGTGCAAGGAGAAAAACCGCGTGTCGTGCTTGGCGAATCGCTGCGCCGGATGACGCGTTCGCAACTGCAGACGGTGCTCGACGCGCCGGAAGTGATTTTCGCCCGCGTCACCGCCGAGCAGAAGATGCTCGTCGTCGAGGCATTGAAGCGCAAGGGCGAAATCGTCGCCGTGACCGGCGACGGCGTCAATGACGCGCCGGCGCTGAAAATGGCGCACATCGGCATCGCCATGGGGGTGGCCGGCACCGATGTCGCGAAGTCGGCGGCCGACATGATCCTGCTCGACGACAATTTCGCCAGCATCGTCAATGCCGTCGAGGAGGGGCGGGCGGTATTCGAGAACATCCGCAAGTTCCTGACCTACATCCTGACGTCCAACATCCCCGAAATCGTGCCGTACCTCGCTTACGTCCTGTTGCGCATCCCGCTGCCGCTGACGATCATCCAGATTCTGGCCGTCGACCTTGGGACTGACATGGTTCCCGCGCTGGCGCTGGGTGCGGAAAAACCGGACCCCGATGTGATGCGCCAGCCACCGCGCCCGCCCGACGAACGGCTGCTCTCCTGGCCGCTGCTGGCGCGCGCCTATCTCTGGCTGGGGCCGTTGCAGGCCACCGTATCGCTGGCGGCCTTCTTTTTCGTGCTGCACGCGGCGGGCTGGTCGTACGGAACCACGCTGGCGCCCCGCGACTCGCTTTATTTGCAGGCGACGACGGCCTGCCTGGCGGCGATTGTCGCCTCGCAGGTGGTCAATCTGTTTGTCTGCCGTCATCCGCGTGCGGGCGCATTTTCGGTTCCACTGCTGGAGAATCGACTCATTCTGTTGGGGCTTGCGGTGGAAATCGGGCTGATCCTGCTCATCGTTTACGCGCCGGTCGGCAACCGGGTTTTTGGCACGCAGGCGTTTTGTTCGGACGTCTGGGTGTTGATTGCCGTTTCGGCGCTGGCGTTCGGCGGCCTCGAAGAAGTTCGCAAATGGCTCTTCCGCGGCTCTTCCACAACAAACAAGACCCTGGTCGACAAAGGGTTGTAATTTTCTCCGCCGCCGCTTCTAATGGCATTTCATCTTGTTTATCGAGAAGTCCATGAACCTCTTTGACGCTGCCTCCGTTGGAATGCTGATCGCGCTGGCGATCGCCGTCGGTTTTGTCGCTTGGGCTGTTCTGGTTCCCGTTCGACCGGTCGTACGCGTTTTGCGTCCGGTACGCGTCGTCGTGCAGAAAACACCGACGAGGGCGAGAAGAAGGTAAACAAGGCAAAACTCCCGATTCCAAACCCCCGCCGGTGCCAACCGAGCGGGGGTTTTTGTTTTTCACCCCACGCCCGGATGACCCGGCACCGCCGCCCACCGAAAGGAGCTTTTCATGAGCAGTACTTCACCGGAAACACTGACCGGCGCGCAGATCGCCGTGCGCCTTCTTGAACGACAGGGCATTCGCCGCGTGGCCGGGATTCCCGGCGGCGCCATCCTGCCGTTTTACGACGCGCTTTCGCAGTCGGCGCAAATCGAACACGTCTTGGCGCGGCACGAGCAGGGTGCCGGCTTCATGGCGCAGGGCATGGCGCGGGTCAGCGGCGAAGTCGCCGTGTGCATCGCCACTTCCGGCCCCGGCGTCGCCAACCTGCTGACGGCGATCGCCGATGCCAAGCTCGATTCGATTCCGCTCGTCGCCATTACCGGCCAGGTGGCGAAATCGCTGATCGGCACCGATGCGTTTCAGGAGGTCGATACCTACGGGCTGACGATTCCGATCACCAAGCACAATTTTCTCGTCGGCTCGGCGGCCGAGTTGCTGGAAGTCATCCCGCGCGCCTTCCGGCTGGCGGCGTCCGGCCGTCCCGGGCCGGTGGTCGTCGATATTCCGAAGGACGTGCAGAACGAACGCATCGCCGTGACCGAATGGCCAGTGCCGAGCGGGCCAGTGCCGACTCCCGCGCCGGAGCGGAAACTGATCGACGAGGCGGCGGCGATGATCAATGCCGCGCAGCGGCCGATGCTCTATCTTGGCGGTGGAGTGGTCCATTCGGGCGCGGCGTTTCAGGCTGTCGAACTGGCCGAAAAAGCGGCGTTGCCAACTGTGATGACGCTGATGGCGCTCGGCGCGATGCCGGTCGACCATGACCTGTCGCTCGGCATGCTTGGCATGCACGGAGCGCGCTGCACCAATCTGGCGCTTGAAGAATGCGACCTGCTGATCGCCGTCGGCGCCCGCTTCGACGACCGCGCTACCGGCAAAGTCTCGGCCTTCTGCCCGCAGGCGAAGATCATCCACATCGACATCGACCCCTCGGAACTCGACAAGATCAAAACGGCACACCTTGGCATTCGCGGCGACGTGCAAGCCGTGCTGTCGGAGTTGCTGCCGCAGGTTGAACCCTCCGAAGACCATCCACGCGCCGACTGGCAGGCGCGCATCGCCGAACTGAAATCATCGTTTCCGATGCAGATGCCGGGTATCGACGATCCGCGCACGCCCTACGGCCTGATCCGTGCCGTCGCCGACTGTCTCGACGACGACGCCATCATTGCCACTGACGTCGGCCAGCATCAGATGTGGGTGGCGCAGTCCTACCCGCTGCGCCGGCCGCGCCAGTGGCTCACGTCCGGCGGGCTCGGCACGATGGGCTTCGGCGTGCCGACCGCCATCGGCGCCGCGCTGGCCGCGCCGGAGCGCACCGTCGTCTGTTTTTCCGGCGACGGCAGCTTGTTGATGAACATCCAGGAATTCGCCACGGCGGCCGAAGAGGGGGCCAACGTCAAGGTCGTGCTGATGAACAACGCCTCGCTCGGCCTTGTTTTCCAGCAGCAAAACCTGTTTTACGGCCAGCGCGCCTTCTCCTCGAAATTCAAGGGCGTGCCCGACTTTCTCAAGGTGGCCGAGGGCTTCGGCTGGCAGACGCTCGACCTCGATGCCACCGCCGACCCGGCCGCGGCCCTGAAAAGCGCATTGACCACACGCGGTCCGACGCTCATCCACGCCAGCATCGACCGCCACCAGCAAGTGCTGCCAATGGTCGCCCCCGGCGCGGCCAACAAGGACATGATCGGAGACTGAAACGATGAACAACGCACATTCCAAAGCCGTACTGGAGCTGAACGTCAACAACCACCCCGGCGTGATGTCGCACGTCGCCGGACTATTCGCCCGCCGCGCCTTCAACGTCGAAGGCATCGTCTGCCTGCCGGTCGGCGATGGGCGAACGAGCCGCATCTGGCTGTCGGTCAACGAGGACGTGCGGCTCGAACAAATGATCCGGCAACTGGAAAAACTGGAGGACGTGCTCTCGGTGCGCCGGCACGGCCCGGCGCACGCGGTGTTTGAACGGCTGGCCGAGTTCTTCTGCTGAAATTGCGCTGGCTTGGACTGGCGCCTCATTTATTCGGATGGAAAATCTTCCGGCGTCGAACTAGCTTGTAGACATTACTCGTAAACGACGCGCAGGGAGATGCCATGAATGCCGAGTCACAGCGCCTGGAACAAGCCCGCAATCCTGAAACCCCATGGAAGAAATGGGGGCCCTACCTGAGCGAGCGGCAATGGGGAACCGTCCGCGAGGACTATAGCGAAAGCGGCAATGCGTGGGATTACTTCAGCCACGACCAGGCGCGCTCGCGCGCTTACCATTGGGGCGAGGACGGGCTGGCCGGCATCTCCGACGACCGCCAGCGCCTTTGTCTGGCGCTGGCGCTCTGGAACGGCAATGACCCGATCCTCAAGGAGCGGCTGTTCGGCCTGACCAACAGCGAGGGCAACCACGGCGAGGACGTGAAGGAGTACTACTTCTACCTCGACAGCACGCCGACGCACTCGTATCTCAAGTATCTCTACAAGTACCCGCAGGCCGCCTATCCCTACGACGAAATCGTACGCCGCAATCGGGAGCGTGGCCGCAAGGATCTCGAATACGAACTGATCGACACGGGCGTGTTCAACGATGACCGCTACTTCGATGTGTTTGTCGAATATGCGAAGGAATCGCCCGAAGATATCCTCGTCGAGATCACCATCCACAATCGCGGGCCGGAAGCCGCCGAGCTTCACGTTCTGCCGACGCTCTGGTTCCGCAATCGATGGTCGTGGGGTGTCGACAATCCGCGTCCGGTGCTCAAAACGGTCCGTGGCAAGGCCTCGGTCGTCAAGGCGACGGAAGAACTGCTCGGTGATCGCTATCTTTATTGCGACGGCGACACTTCGCTTTTATTCACCGAAAACGAAACCAATGCCAAACGGCTTTTCGGGGGGCAGAACCGGACTCCGTACGTGAAGGATGGCATCCATGCCTGTGTCGTGCGTGGGGAAACCGCTGCCGTTAATCCGAAGCAGACCGGCACCAAGGTGGCGGCGCACTACCACGTGAACGTTGCGGCCGGGCAATGCGAGGTGCTCCGCCTGCGCCTGAGTCCGGTCGCCCCGGCTGCGTTGGATAAAACCTACGGCAAGGCGCAAGGCGCCTTTGGCGCCCATTTCGACGAGATCATGCAGGCTCGCCGTCAGGAAGCCGACGCGTTCTATGCCGAAGTTATCCCCAACTCGCTTGATGCGGATGCCGCCAATGTCATGCGCCAGGCGCTCGCGGGGATGATGTGGTCGAAGCAATACTTCTATTTTGACGTCAATCGCTGGCTTGATGAGCGGGGATGCAGCGTTTATAAGCCGTCAGCCAAGCAGGCGCCGCGCAATGCGCAGTGGCACCACATGTACAACGCCGATGTGATTTCGATGCCGGACAAGTGGGAATATCCGTGGTACGCGGCGTGGGATCTCGCATTCCACGTATTGCCGTTGACGCTCGTCGATCCGGATTTCGGCAAGCAGCAGCTGAGCCTCATGCTGCGCGACACCTATCTCCACCCGAACGGCCAGATTCCGGCCTACGAATGGAATTTTGGCGACGTCAATCCGCCGGTGCATCCGTGGGCGACGATCTTCACTTACCGGCTTGAAAAGGTGAGGACCGGCAAGGGGGACGTCGAATGGCTCGAACGCAGCTTCCAGAGGCTGTTGCTCAATTTCACGTGGTGGCTCAACCGCAAGGATCGCTCCGGCAAGAACACTTTCGAAGGAGGCTTTCTCGGCCTCGACAACATCGGCGTTTTCGACCGCAGCGCACCGCTACCGACGGGCGGCTATCTGGAACAGGCCGACGGCACGGCCTGGATGGCGCTGTACAGCCTGAACATGCTCGAAATCGCCATCGAACTGGCGTTGCACAACGAAACCTATGCCGAAATGGCGTCCAAGTTCGTCGCCCACTTCGTCTCCATCGCCTCGGCGACGATCCACGCGGGCGGCGACACCGGCATGTGGGACGAAGAGGATGGCTTCTTCTACGACGTGCTGCGACTGCCGGACGGTACCGCCCAGCGTCTGAAAGTCCGCTCCATGGTCGGCCTGCTGCCGTTGTGCGCCGTGGCCGTTTTCGAAGGTGAGTTCCGCGAGAAATATCCGGAAGTGATGATTCGCCTGAAGAACTTCATCGAGGCGCGGCCCGAACTGATCGACTTCATCCACGACCCAACGAAGCTCGGCGCGGATGATCGGAGGCTGGGCGCGATTCTGGACGAAACCAAATTGCGCCGCGTGTTGGCGAGAGTGCTCGACGAAAACGAATTTCTCAGCCCCTACGGCATCCGCTCGCTGTCGCGTTTCCACGCCGACCATCCCTACAAATTCAATGTCGGCGGCCAGGAGTTCAGCGTGCCCTACCTGCCGGCCGAGTCGGATACCGGCATGTTCGGCGGCAATTCAAACTGGCGCGGCCCGATCTGGATGCCGGTCAATGCGCTGATCGTGCGCGCACTGCTGCAGTACTACACGTACTACGGCAACGACTTCACCATCGAATGTCCGACCGGTTCGGGCCGCCTGATGAATCTTTATCAGGTCGCCGAAGAGATATCTCGCCGGCTTGCCAGCATGTTCGTCAAGGACGAAAACGGACGGCGCCCGTTCAACGGCGCGACGGAAAAATTCCGAAGCGACCCGCACTGGTGTGACCTGATCCAGTTCTATGAATACTTCCACGGTGACAATGGTGCGGGTCTCGGTGCCAGCCACCAGACCGGCTGGACCGGCGTCATTGCCCGCATGATGCACCTGTTCGCGACTTCGTCGGCCGAGCAGATGCTCAAGCTCGGCAAGGCCGCCGCTTTCATCGAAGAAGACAAGGTGCCCAAGGCGAGGAAAAAGGCGGCGAGCGTCCGAACACGGAGGGAGTGAACATGACACAGCCCCTTTATCCTTCTCTTTACCAGATCAACACGCGTGTCTGGCTGACCGAGCTATCGGGCGTGCTCGGGCGTCGGGCGACGCTCGACGACGTGCCGGACCCCGAACTCGACCGGATCGCCGGCATGGGATTCGACTGGCTATGGCTCCTCAGCGTCTGGACGACGGGCGCGGCAGGCCGGCAGGTGTCGCGCCAGAATGCCGGATGGCGCAAGGAATTCGAGGAGACGCTGTCCGATCTCCGCGAGGAGGACATCGCCGGTTCCGGCTTTGCCATTACCGCCTATGCCGTGCATCCGGATCTGGGCGGCGATGCGGCGCTGGCGCGCCTGCGCGAACGGCTGCGCGAGCGGGGGCTGCGCCTGATGCTGGACTTCGTGCCCAACCACACGGCGCTCGATCATCCGTGGGTCGAAGATCATCCAGAGTACTACGTGCGCGGCACCGACATCGATCTGGCGCATGCGCCGCAGAATTACACCTGGGTGCGGCGAGAGGATGGCGATTTGCTGCTGGCTCACGGGCGCGACCCGTATTTCCCGGGCTGGCCCGATACGCTGCAACTCGACTACAGCAATCCGGCCACGCAGGACGCCATGATCGGCGAACTGCTGAAAATCGCCGGCCAGTGCGACGGCGTGCGCTGCGACATGGCGATGCTCGTCCTGCCCGACGTGTTCGAGCGGACGTGGGGCGAACGGGCGCCGCTGTTCTGGCCCGAGGCAACGCGCCGCGTACGCGAGCAGGTACCCGGCTTCCTGTTCATGGCCGAGGTCTATTGGGATCTCGAATGGGTCATGCACGCGCAGGGTTTCGACTACGCCTACGACAAGCGGTTGTATGACCGCTTGCGCGAAGGCCACGCCCGGCCGGTGCGCGAGCACCTCTTTGCCGGTCTCGACTACCAGAACAAGCTCGCGCGGTTCCTCGAAAACCACGACGAACCGCGCGCCGCGGCGACCTTTCCGTCAACTGTCCACCACGCGGCGGCACTGATCACGTTCCTCTCGCCCGGCTTGCGCTTCTTCCATCAGGGCCAGTTCGAGGGGCGGCACAAGCGCATTTCGCCGCATCTCGTCCGCGCTCCGGAGGAGAGCGTCGATGCCGATCTGGCACGGTTTTACGAAGCGCTACTCGCCGTATTGCGGCGGTCGGAGGTTCGCGATGGCCAATGGCAGCTTCTGGAATGCGTGCCGGCATGGGAGGGAAACTGGACGAACGACTGCTTCATCGCGTGGACATGGCGCGGCACTGAAGGGGGGCGGATGCTGATTGTCGTTAACTATGCGCCGAATCAGGCCCAGTGCCACGTTCGCTTGCCGTTCGCCGAGTCAAGCGGCCCGCCGGTACACTTCTCGGATCTCATGGGCGGGCCTGCTTACGAGCGCGACGGAAACGAACTCGTTTCGCGCGGGTTGTTCGTTGATCTGCCGCCCTGGGGCTATCACGTTTTCGACGTTTCAGCGTCGTCCGCTCAGTGACGGCCGGAGAGCGTTAGCCCGTACTTGCGGATCTTGTCGTGCAGCGTGGTTTTGGGTGTGCCGAGGGCTTCGGCGCTGCGGGCGAGGCTGCCGTCGTGGCGGCGCAAGGTGTCGGCGATGAGGGCGCGTTCGAAGGCTTCTACGGTTTCTGACAGCACGTGTTGGCCGGCGGGCAGTTCTTTACCGAACGGCGGGGCGCCGCTTTCGATGCCGAGCACGCAACGGTCGGCCACGTTGCCGAGTTCGCGCACGTTGCCCGGCCAGTGGTAGCCGACGAGCTGGCGGATTCGTGCGGCGTCGATTGCCGGCACTGGCCGGCCGTGGCGGGCGGCGGCTTGCAGCAGAAAGTGCTGGAAGAGCAGCGGAATGTCTTCGCGCCGTTCGCGCAGCGGCGGCAGGGCGATGGTGGCGACGTTGAGACGGTAATAGAGATCGGCGCGGAACCGGCCCTGTTCGGCGAGTTGCTGCAGGTCGTCCTTGGTGGCGGCGATGATGCGGCAGTCGACCGGGATCGGCGTGTTCGAGCCGAGGCGCTCCAGCGTGCGCTCCTGCAGGACGCGCAGCAGCTTGATCTGCATCGGGATCGGCATGGTCTCGATTTCGTCGAGAAAAAGCGTGCCGCCGTTGGCGTACTCGATCTTGCCGATGCGGCGTTTGGTGGCTCCCGTGTAGGCGCCGGCCTCATGGCCGAAGATTTCACTGTCGAACAGCGTTTCCGGCAGTCCGCCGCAGTTGATGGCGACGAAGTTGCCTTTGCGGCGCGGGCCGGCTTCGTGCAGGCAGCGGGCGACGAGTTCCTTGCCGGTGCCGGTTTCACCGTGGATCAGGATGTCGGCGGCGCTGTTGGCGAGGCTGCCGATCAGTTCGCGCACGCGCACCATGCCGGGGGCGCTGCCGATCAGGCGGGCTTCGATCAGGTCGCGGTTTTCCAGGCGTTGCCGCAGTTCGCGCACTTCGAGCACGAGGCGGCGTTTTTCCAGTGCCCGGCTGACGACTTCGACGAGGTGTTCGGGCGAGAAGGGCTTTTCAATGAAGTCATAGGCGCCGTCCTTCATCGCCTGCACGGCGGTCGATACGTCGCCGTGGCCGGTGATGAGGACGACCGGCAGTTCCGGGTCGAGGGCGTGCAACTCGCGTTGCAGAGCCATGCCGTCCATCCCCGGCAGGCGGATGTCGCTGACCACGATGCCGCGAAAGCCGTGGTCGAGGCGGCGCTTTGCCTCTTCGGCGCTGCCGACACTGGCGGTGGCGATGCCTTCGAGTTGCAGCGCCTGCTCGCAGCCCAGCCGCACGTCGGGATCGTCTTCGATGATGAGGGCGGTCAGTGGTTCGTTCATGGTTGTTCGCTGCCTGTGTCTTCTATGGTCAGGGGAAGGGTGAGGATGAACACGGCGCCGCCGTCGGGATGGTTTTCGCCGCTCAGCGTGCCGCCGTAATCATTGACGATGCCGGTCGAAATGGCGAGCCCCAAGCCAAGTCCGACGCCCGCATCTTTGGTGGTGAAGAAGGGCTCGAAAAGCCGCGCGATTGCTTCCGGGCTGAGGCCGGGACCGTGGTCGCGGACGGTCAGCCGGACAGCATTCTCGCGTGGTGTGCTGGAAATCTCGGCGGAAATCTCGATGCCGAGTTCGCGTCGTTGTTCTTCCGGCTGGTCGAGCATGGCGTCGAGCGCATTGCCGATCAGGTTGATGATGACCTGTTCGAGCCGGTTGCCGTCGCAGAGGACGGTCAGCGGCGTGTCGGGGAAGTTGCGCGTCAGGCGAATGCGCGAAGTGCGAAAGCGCTGTTCGAGCAGGGCGATGGCGTTGGCGACGACCTGCCGGAGGTCGACCGGCGCGGCTTTGCCGCTCGATTTGCGGGCGAACGCCTTGAGCTGGCCGGTGATCTGGCCCATGCGGTCGACGAGCTGGCCGATGCGTTCGAGGTTGTCGCGGGCGGTTTGTTCGTTGCCGCGTTCGAGAAAGCGGACGGCGTTGCCGGACAGCGTGCGCAGGGCGGCGAGCGGCTGGTTGAGTTCGTGCACGATGCCGGCCGAGAGCTGGCCGATGACGGCGAGTTTGCCGGCCTGGATCAGCTCGTCCTGCGCCGCGCGCAGCGTCTGCTCGGCGCGCACGCGTTCGGCGATTTCGGTTTGCAGTTGCTGGTTGGTGGCCGAGAGATCGAGCGTGCGTTCTTCCACCTTGCGTTCGAGCTCGTCGTGGGCCTTTTGCAGCGCTTCGCGCGCCGCCAGGCGTTCTTTCAGCAGGCGGCGGCGTTCGTTGAGCATCAGACCGAGCAGGGCGAACAGCAGCATGGTGACGCCGGCGCCGGCGGCGCGAGTGGTGCTGACTTTTTCGGCGCGTTCGATATGCGAGAAGACGTTGAGCGACCAGAAGGTGCCTGCCAGCGGCTGCGACTGGATGAGGAACTGGCCGGTGACCGGGTAGGCCGTGACGCTGGCCGAACTGGCCCGGTCGATGCGTACCAGCCGGGCGGCCTTGTCGAGACTGGCCGTTTCGTTGACGCCGAGCGGCGGCAAGGCGCGGCGGTTGTATTGCTGGGTGCGGTCGAAGGTCGCGCGCGTCGTCTCGTCGAGCCGGCGCAGGGCGGTGAACTTCCAGTCCGGCACCGAACTCAGGATCACGATGCCGTTCTCGTCGGCGACGAGCACCGGCGTTTCGGCGGTCGCCCATGATTCTTCGAGTTGTTCGAGGCTGACCTTGATGACGGCAACGCCGACGATCCGGCCGTTGCGGGAGAGGGCGGAGGAAAGGTAGTAGCCCGGTTCGCTGCGCGTGGTGCCGATGCCGAAAAAGCGCCCGTTGCCTTGGTCGATGGCGTCGCGGAAATAGGCGCGGAACGACAGGTCCTCGCCGACGAAGCTGTCGCTTCGCTGCCAGTTGCTGGACGCGCGGACGTGGCCGTGAAGGTCAATGACGTAGATCGCCAGCGTGCCGGCGCGCTCGTTGAGCTGTTCGAGGTACCGATTGACCTTGTCGGCAAGCCTTGGCGTGGCGCCACCGGAAAGCAGATCGATGACGTCGCTTTCCAGCCCGAGCGTGGCCGGGAAGTAGGCGTATTTGTCGATGCTGCGTTCGAGGCTGGCGGCGTAAAGATCGAGCCGGTGGCGTCCGGTGGCCTGCAGATCGGCGAGCGAGAGGCGCTGGCTGATCTGAAAGGTAACAAGCGCGCTGGCCGCGACCAGGACGGCCAAGGCAAGGCAAAGCAGCAGGCGGCGGAAAGGGGTGCGCTGAACCATGGCGCGCAGTTTACAGGAGGCGGACATTGCTCAGAAAAAGAAAAACCGGCACCCGGAAAACCGGGCGCCGGTAAGGGTGTTGCCTGTGAGGAAAGTTTTTGAGAACCGCTTTTGACGCAGAGATCGCAGAGCCGCAGAGTTCGCAGAGAAAAACCGAGAGAGAGCAAAAAGCTGGAACAAAGAATCGTCCCTCACATGGGGTGAATCAATGCTTCTCTCTGAGTTCTCTGTATCTCTGCGACCTCTGCGTTGAAAGCGCTTGTTTCAGCGGTCGCCCAGCGATCAGGCCACCGCCGGGGCTTCTTCGCCCAGCGGTTCGTCTTCGGCGATTCCATCAATTTCGTCGATGACTTCATCGCTGGTCTCGCCGAGCTGGCCTTCCCATTTGGCGACGACGGCGGTGGCGATGCTGTTGCCGACGACGTTGATCGCGGTGCGGCCCATGTCGAGGAACTGGTCGATGGCCATGATCAGCAGCAGGCCCGATTCCGGCAGGTTGAACATCGGCAGCACGGCGGCGACGACCACCAGCGAGGCGCGCGCGACGCCGGCCATGCCCTTGCTGGAAAGCATCAGCACGGCGAGCATCGCCAGTTGCTGCGAGATCGGCATGTCGATGCCGTAAGCCTGGGCGATGAAGATGATGGCGAACGACTGGTAGAGCATCGAGCCGTCGAGGTTGAACGAGTAACCGAGCGGCAACACGAAGCTGGTGATGCGGTTGCTGGCGCCGAACTTGCGGAGTTGCTCCATCGTCTTCGGATAGGCGGCTTCGCTGCTCGCAGTGGAGAAAGCGAGCAGCATGACGCTGCGCATCATTTCCATCAGCGTGAACACGCGGCGACCGAGGAAGAACCAGCCGGCAACGATGAGAATCAGCGTGAGCAGGACGAGGCCGACGTAGAACGAGCCGATCAGCTTGCCGTAGGTCGCGAGCACGCCGAGACCGTTGGTGGCGATGGCGGCGCCCATGGCGGCGAAGACGCCGACCGGCGCGAACTGCATGACGAAATCGGTGACCTTGATCATCGCGTGCACGCCCTCATCGGCAAGCTTCCGAATCGACTCCGTGGATTTCGCGGGAAGCGAGGCGATGGCCAGTCCGAAGAAGATCGAGAAAACGAGGATTTGCAGGATCTGGTTGCCGGAGAACGATTCGAAGATGCTCTTCGGGAACGCGTTGAGCAGGAAGGTCTTGAAATTCAGCGACTGGGTGGCGAGATTGGTCGCCGCGCCGGTTTCCGGCAATTCCATGCCGAGGCCAACGCCCGGCTGGAACAGGTTGGCCAGCAGGCAGCCGAGCAGCAGCGAGGCGATCGACGCGAGGATGAACCAAGTGAGCGCCTTGAAGCCGACGCGCCCGACCGACTTGCTGTCGCCCATGTTGGCGATGCCGGAAACGACGGTGGTAAAGACGAGCGGAGCGATGATCATCTTGATCAGGCGCAGGAAGATGTCGCTGACCAGCGTGAAGTAGCCGGCGGTGTCCTTCATGCTTTCCGGCGAGGCGGCCGTCGTATGCACGATATAGCCGGCGAGGATGCCGAGCAGCATGCCGATCATGATGCGCAACGTCAGTTTGTTTGCGTTCATTGTGGGTCCTGTGGATGAGTTGTTGAACGGCTGCGCCAGGAATTGTGAGTCGACGAATCATGGCCATCCACGGACCGGAGTTTTTTATGAACCTGCCGGTGTGACGCCTTCCCCTATCCCTTCCCTGTCCTGACGCGGTTTGGGGTGCCGAAAATCGGCGGGACACCTATCGCATGGACCGTGCCAGCAGCGGGGTGTTTTTTGTCTTTGAAAATAAAGGAAAAATTTCAGAGGCCCCGATCTCGTTGTCGGAAAACCGGATGTGGATCGTAATTGCCATCCGGAAATCCGAATGAAATGGCGAGAATTCTCATCACGATGCAAGGCCCAAAATTTGGCCTTCTCTTGGCCACCGTGCGACCGAATGTCTGAGGTGTCGGTGGCGAGGTGGGGCTTTGGCGCCGCCTGGGCCGCGAGATTCGAGCACGTGACGGCTCATCGGAAACAGCTAGTAGTCAGTCATGTTGAAGCGCATGAATAGATGCCTCACCACCAAGACACCAAGAGCACAAAGATTCACCAAGAAAACAGGGTGTTAACTTGGTGCTCTCTTGGTGTGCTTGGTGCCTTGGTGGTTCGCTTTTTCCGTTGACTGACTACTAGGTTACCGTGGTGACGTTACCCGATGCGTCCGTGAAGGCGATGTGTTCCTCCTCCATCGAGAAAACTCCGGCATCGTAAGGGCGGCGCAGGTGCAGCCCCTTCTTGCCGAAGGTCAGGTCGACGGCGCCCGCCACGCTGTCGCCGACTTCGATCCGGGCGCCGGCGGCCAGCGCCAGCTGCCGTTCGAGTTCTTCCCTTTCCGGCATCAGCTTGGCCCAGGCTTTGACTGCCTGATGCCATGAGTTTTTCGCGCGCGCTAGCATGTCCGCCTTGTCGCCCTGTTTGGCGAGGTACTTGACGAGCTTGTCGAGGTTTTCTTCCTCCGCGCGCAGTTTGGCGATTTTTTCCGCTAGTTCCTGATGGCGGGCTTCGAGCACCGGATTCACGCCGAGCAACAGACGGGTGACGCCGCTGGTCGGCGAGCCGAGTACCGGTGTCCGGATCAGCAGCATCGCCCGCGCCGATCCGCCGGCCAGCCGGCCGCGCTGCGGCGACTTGACGCCGATGACGATCTGGTTGTTCGCCTGCAGTTCACTTTGCAGGGCGCTGTCGTCAATGGCGATGGCTCCGCCGGCGATTACCTGGGCGTTCTCGACGAAGCGGGCGGCGACCGAGCCGCCGGCGCTCACCACGGCCTTGGCGATGATGCCGCCGGCAATGCGAATGTCGCCGCCGGCTTTGAGTTCGGCGCCGTCGACGATGCCGCCGACGACGATGTCGCCGGCGGCATGCACCTTCATCCCCGGCAACACCTCGCCTTCGATATTGACGGTGCCGTCGAAGGAAATGTTGCCCGTCGCAACGTTGATGTTGCGGAAATGCACGACGTGTTCGACGGAAACGCCGTTGCGGCAACACACCGGTTGCCCGTTGCACGAGGCGAGCAGCAGGTTGGCGTCGTCGTTCGCCACGTCGGTGCCGGCCAGGTTTTCGGCAAATGCTTCATCGTGCCCGGGAACGGGGGCGACGACCTCGCCACGCACGTTGCGCCCGACGGTGCCAGTCGTTGCCGGAATGCGGCGCATCAGCGGCTGCTCGACGGCCACCGTCGGAATCGCGCCCAACTCGCGGAAATCGATCAGGCCGTGTTCGTCGACCTGCGGCGAGCGGTCGCGTGCCTCGGCGACCAGCAATTCGAAGCGGGCGTCCTCGCCGTTGACGGCCGGCGTGCCAGCCGCAGCCACGACGCGTTCGGGTCGGGCCGAGTCGCAGGCCGAGCGGATGGCTGCTTCGTCGATGCCGAACGTGACGCTGGTCTCGCCCAGGGCGGCAAAGATTTCTTCGGCCTCCAGCGGCTTGCCGCCATGGGCCGGCGTTGTGCTCAGCCAAGCCTGCATCGCGTCGGCGGTAAGCTCGATCGAGAAGGAGGCGTCACGGCGCTCGCCGATCGGCAGTTCGAAGCCGCCTTCGACGCCGCTGTTGCAGCGTTCGATCAGCGTCGCCAGCGCATCGTCGAAAAGAAACCACGCGCCGTAGACGGCCTGCGCCACCGCGTCACGCAACCCTTCGGCGTTGAGCGGCGGCCGATCCGCCGTCGGGAGGACGGCGGCAACGAGCTGGCCGCCGTCCGTGGAAAAAGCCAAACCCGCGTCTCCGGTCATCGCCGTCTCTCCCTTTTTTCGCTGGTTTTTTGTGGTTCCGTATTTACCGGTACAACGTACGCTACGGGAGATTCTTTAGCAATCGCCGGTTGTGACGATCATGAAGCGTCGCCCGCCATCGGGCAGGCACAGAACAGGTGCCGGTCGCCGTAGACGTCGTCGATGCGATTGACGCTCGGCCAGAACTTGTTGTCGCGCACGTAAGGCAGCGGGAAGACGGCTTCCTCGCGGCTGTACGGGCGGTCCCACTCGCCGACGATGTCGGCTTGCGTGTGCGGCGCGTTCTTTAACGGATTGTTGTCGGCCGGCCAGACGCCTCGTTCGATTTTCCGGATTTCCTCGCGGATGGCGATCATCGCGGCGATGAAGCGGTCGAGCTCGGCCTTCGACTCCGATTCGGTCGGCTCGACCATGATCGTGCCGGCGACCGGGAAGCTGACCGTCGGGGCGTGGAAGCCGTAGTCCATCAGGCGCTTGGCGATGTCGATTTCGGCGATTCCGGTCGTTGCTTTGATCGGGCGGATGTCGAGGATGCATTCGTGCGCGACGCGGCCGTTCTTGCCGGTGTACAGCACCGGGTAATGCGGATTGAGGCGCGTGGCGATGTAGTTGGCGTTGAGGATGGCGACTTCGGTGGCGCACTTCAAGCCCTTGCCGCCGAGCATCGCGATGTACATCCACGAAATCGGCAGGATCGACGCCGAGCCCCACGGTGCCGCCGAGACAGCGCTCTGCCCCTTGTGCGGTCCCTCGATCGGCTGCACGACATGGTTGGCCATGAACGGCGCCAGATGCGCTTTCAGACCAATCGGCCCCATGCCCGGTCCGCCGCCGCCGTGCGGGATGGCGAAGGTCTTGTGCAGGTTCATGTGGCTCACATCCGCGCCGATGTGGCCCGGCGAGGTGAGGCCGACCTGCGCGTTGAGGTTGGCGCCGTCCATGTACACCTGCCCGCCGTGGGCGTGGATGACGTCGCAAATTTCCTTGACGGCTTCCTCGAAGACGCCGTGCGTCGACGGGTAGGTGATCATCAGGCAGGCGAGGTTGGCGGCGTGCTGCTCGGCCTTGGCCTTCAGGTCGGCGACGTCGATGTTGCCATTTTCATCGCAGTTCACAACGACGATCTCCAGCCCGCACATTTGCGCCGTCGCCGGATTGGTGCCGTGCGCCGACTTCGGGATCAGGCAGATGTTGCGGTGTCCTTCGCCGCGGCTGGCGTGGTAGCGGCGGATGGCGACGATGCCGGCGTATTCGCCCTGCGCGCCGGAGTTCGACTGCAGGCTGATCGCGTCAAAGCCGGTGATCATCTTCAACCAATTTTCCAGTCCGCCGATCATCTCCATGTAGCCCTGCGCCTGATCGAGCGGGGCGAAGGGGTGCAGGTGGGCGAATTCCGGCCAGGAAATCGGGAGCATCTCGCTCGTGGCGTTGAGCTTCATGGTGCACGAGCCGAGCGAGATCATCGAGTGGTCGAGCGCCAGATCCTTGTTCTGCAGGCGCTTGAGATAGCGCAGCATCTCGTGCTCGGTGTGGTAGCGGTTGAATACCGGGTGCGTCAGGATCGGATCGTCGCGGCGCAGCGCGCTAGGCAGGAGGGCATCCTGTTGCTGGACTTGCGCATCGAGTGCTTCGAGATCGACGCTGATGCCGGCGACGAGACGGATCAACGTCGCGACATCGTCGCGCGTCGAATTCTCATTGAAGGCGAGGCCGAGAATGCCGCCGCCGATCTGTCGCAGGTTGTAGCCGGCCGCCAAGGCGGCTTGGTAAACCATCGACGCTTTCGGGCCGAGATCAAGGCGCAGCGTGTCGAAAGCGTGCGTATTGTGGACGGTGATGCCAGCGCGCTGCATGGCTTCGGCAAAGAGCGCGGTCAGCCGGTGGATGCGTTCGGCGATTGTGCGCAGCCCCTGCGGGCCGTGATAAACGGCGTACAGGCCGGCCATGTTGGCGAGCAGCACCTGGGATGTGCAGATGTTCGAGTTCGCCTTCTCGCGGCGGATGTGTTGCTCGCGCGTCTGCAGCGCCATGCGCAGCGCCTTGTTGCCGCGTGCGTCGACGGAAACGCCGATGATGCGTCCGGGCACCGAGCGCTTGTGCTCGTCGCGCGTGGCGAAGAAAGCGGCGTGCGGGCCGCCGAAGCCCATCGGAATGCCGAAGCGTTGCGTCGAACCGAGCGCGATGTCGGCGCCCATTTCGCCCGGCGATTTCAGGAGCACCAGCGCCATCAGGTCGGCGGCGACGGCGACGATGCCGCCGCGCGACTTGACGGCGGCAATCGGGCCGGTGAGGTCGGCAATCTCGCCGCTGTCGTTTGGATACTGGAACAAGGCACCGAAAACTTCCTGCTGCGCGGCTTCGTCAGGAGCGCCGAAGACGAGCTCAAAGCCGAAGAAGCTGGCGCGGGTCTTCAGCACGTCGATGGTCTGCGGGAAGCAGCCGGTATCGACGAAGAACAGGTTCGACGTCGATTTGCTGATGCGCCGCGCCATGGCCATGGACTCGGCGGCGGCCGTGGCTTCGTCGAGCAGCGAGGCGTTGGCGAGCTCGAGGCCGGTCAGGTCGATGACCATCTGCTGATAGTTGAGCAGCGCTTCCAGCCGGCCCTGCGCGATTTCCGCCTGATACGGTGTGTAGGCTGTGTACCAGCCCGGATTCTCCAGCACGTTGCGCAGGATGACGGCGGGCGTTTGCGTGTCCGCATAGCCCATGCCGATCAACGACTTGTTGAGTTTGTTCTTGCCGGCGATGGCTTTCAGCGCGGCGAGCGCTTCGGCTTCCGGGCGCGGCTCGGGCAATGGCAGCGCTGCCGGCAGGCGAATTGTGGCGGGAACGGTCTCCTCGATCAGCACGTCGAGCGTCGGCGCGCCGATGGCTTCCAGCATGGCCGGGATGTCATCGGGCGTCGGGCCAATGTGGCGGGCAATGAATTCCTCGCGGTTTTCGAGGGCGCTCAGGGAAAGTGTCTTCGGCATGTTGACTCCTGGCGTGAAGAGACGCACGGGCTGCTTGCGTGAAAGTCCCGAATTTCACCACCAAGACACCAAGAAAGCACCAAGTAAAAGCTCTGTTTTTCTTGGTGAAGCTTTGTGCCCTTGGTGTCTTGGTGGTTCGCTTTTCAAGCTGTTGGCGGTATTTCTCTTATTCCGCCGCGCTGGCAGTGTAGGCGGCGGCGTCGAGCAGGGCGTCGACGTCGGCCGGGTTGGCGGGCTTCATCTTGAACAGCCAGGCGGCGTAGGCGTCCTGATTGACCGATTCCGGTGCGTCGACGACGGCCGGGTTAGTTTCGGTGATCGTTCCGGCGATCGGCGCGTAAACATCCGAGGCGGCCTTGACCGATTCGACGACGGCGGCTTCCTGTTCAGCCGCCAATTCCTTGCCGACTTCCGGCAGTTCGACGAACACGAGGTCGCCAAGCAGCTCCTGGGCGTGATCGGTGATGCCGACCGTGACCGTGCCGTCGGTTTCGACGCGCACCCACTCGTGGCTCTTCGTGTATTTGAGATTGGACGGAATGTTCATGAGGGCTCCTGAGAAATGAGTCGGCTGTGGGTTTTATACAAGCGCTTTGCCGTTACGGACAAAGCAGGGTTTGACGACCTTGGCGGTCAATGATTTGTCGCGAATCTCGACCTGGACCGTCTCCCCGATGGCGGTTGCCAGCGGCAGGCGGGCCAGGGCGATGGATTGTTGCAGCGTCGGGGAGAAGGTGCCGCTGGTGATTTCGCCGTCGCCGTTCGCGGTGATGACTTTCTGGTGGGCGCGCAAGACGCCTTTGTCGAGCAGAAGCAGCCCGAGGAATTGCTTCGACGGTGGATTGGCGAGCAGGGCGGTTTTGCCGACGAAGTCGCGCGGCGCTTCGAGATCGATCGTCCACGCCAGCCCGGCATCGAGCGGCGACACCGTTTCGTCCATGTCCTGTCCGTAGAGGTTCATGCCGGCTTCGAGGCGCAGCGTGTCGCGCGCGCCGAGACCGATCGGCCTGATGCCGGCCTCAAGCAGCTTTTGCCAGACGGTTTCGGCCAGATGGGCGGGCAGGGTGATTTCAAAGCCGGACTCGCCGGTGTAGCCGGTCGTGGCGATGAAGTAGTCGCCCACCGTGACGGCGTAGAAGGGTTTGAGCGGTTCGCTGGCTGTTCGGGTCTCCGGCAACGCCTGCCAGACTTTGGTCTTGGCGTTGGGACCCTGCACAGCGATCATGGCGAGGTCGCGTCGCGGGGCGATGGTTGCGTCAAGCTGCCATTCGGCGAGACGGGCGGCCATCCAGGCCAGGTCCTTTTCGGCGGTGCCGGCGTTGATGACCAAGCGGTATTGTCCGTCGGCGATGAAATAAACGATGAGGTCGTCGATGACGCCGCCGCTTTCGTTGAGCATGGCGCTGTAAAGCGCCTTTCCGCGTTCCCTGAGTTTGTCGACGTTGTTGGCGATCAGGCGCAGGAGAAATTTCCTGGCGTCAGTGCCGGCAAGGTCCACTGCGCACATGTGCGAGACATCGAACATGCCGCAGTCGCGGCGCACGGCGTGGTGTTCCTCGATCTGCGAGCCGTAGTGCAGCGGCATGTCCCAGCCGCCGAAATCGACCATCTTCGCGCCGAGTCGGCGGTGCATATCGTTGAGGACAGTTTTCTGTGTCATTTCAAACCCGTAGCCAAGAAAATGCAGAAATGAAAAAGGGCGAACTCCTGTGAGTTCACCCTCTGTCCTTGCACGAACGGATTTTTACCTGAGCGTTTTCGGGTGGATTGCGCCTTCGGCGGCGGAGTTCTTTTACGGCTTCCGCGCTCTCCCATTCGCCGACGAACTATAGCCGACGCGGGCTGGGGCGGCAAGGTTGGGGTCATCCTTAACCTTGCCTGCAGGGTGTCGTTTCAGTGCGCCTTAGCGGTAGCCAGTCCGGTCGAAAATCATCTGTGCTTTGGCCCGATACATGGCCAATGATCTGACAGGGAGGGTGTCCGCCTTGAATTTCCCGAGTTTTTCCAGCGCCGGGTTGCTGACCTTCACGCTGGGAACAGCCGGCCATTCGTTGTTGCCGTCGGCGAAGTAGCGTTGTGCGTCGTCGCTGGCGAGATATTCGAGGAACCTGACGGCGGCTTCCTTGTGCGGAGCATGTTTCAACATGCCGGCGCCGGAGACGTTGATGTGCGTGCCATGGCCTTTCTGGTCAGGCCAGACGACGCCAACCTTCTCCATCACTTTCTTGTCCCCGGCTTTGTCGGAGCGCATCAAGCGGGCGACGTAGTAGGTGTTGGAAATCGTGACCCCGCATTCGCCGGCGGCAACGGCCTTGATCTGGTCGGTGTCGCCGCCTTTGGGCGCGCGGGCGAAGTTGGCGACAACGCCTTTTGACCATTCCTCGGCCTTGGCTTCGCCGCTATGGCCAATGATCGAGGCCATCAACGAAAGATTGTAGGGATGCGAACCCGAGCGCGTGCACACCAGCCCCTTGAGCTTCGGGTTGGCGAGGTCGGCATAGTTCTGGACATCTTCGGCCTTCACCCGGTCTTTCGCGTACACGATGACGCGCGCGCGTGTCGAGAAGGAAAACCAGTCGTCGGTTCGCAAGTGCGCGGGAATCCGCGTTTCGAGGACTTTCGACTTGACCGGCGCGAAGAGCCCCAATTCATGGGCGTTGGCCAGACGCGCCGCGTCAACCGTCAGCAGGATGTCGGCCGGGCTGTTGGCGCCTTCATTCCTGAGCCGTTCGAGCAATTCGTCTTCCTTGCCTTCGATCCGGTTGATCTTGATTCCAGTCTTTTGCGTGAAACCGGCGTAAAGCGCTTCGTCGGTTTGGTAGTGTCGGGCGGAGTAGAGGTTCAGCACCTTCTCCTGGGCGAAGGCAGAGCCAGAGAAGGCGGTGCAGAGTGCAATGGTTGATACGGAGAGTTTCAGGAAGTTCGTCATCAAGGCGGCTCCAGCAGGTGTGAGAATAATTATCAAAAATGATTTTACCTACGTCAGACGCTTTGCTAATGAGAATTGTTCCTGTGTCACTGCAAAAAAAGCCGGCCTTCGGAGAGGACCGGCTTTCGAGTAGGCAGCGATCTTTGTTCGATGCTTAGTGCTTGTTTCCAAACAGGGTTTCGACCGGGACTTTGCCGATCTTCTGGCACCACTCGGTCGGCCCGATGATGTGAATCGACGTGCCGCTGGAGTCAACGGCGACGGTCACCGGCATGTCCTGCAGTTCGAACTCGTAGATGGCTTCCATGCCGAGGTCTGCAAAGGCGACGACCTTGGCTGCCTTGATCGCCTTGGCTACGAGGTAGGCGGCGCCACCGACGGCCATCAGGTAGGCGGACTTGTTGTCCTTGATGGCGGCAATCGCCGTCGAGCCACGTTCCGATTTGCCGACCATGCCGATGAGGCCGGTTTCTTCGAGCATCATGCGCACGAACTTGTCCATGCGGGTCGATGTCGTGGGGCCGGCCGGGCCGACGATTTCGTCACGGACCGGATCGACCGGGCCGACGTAGTAGATGACGCGGTTGGTGAAGTCGACCGGTAGTTTCTCGCCCTTGGCCAGCATGTCCTGAATGCGCTTGTGCGCGGCATCGCGGCCGGTCAGCATCTTGCCGTTGAGCAACAGCTTGTCGCCGACTTTCCAGGAAGCGACTTCTTCCTTGGTCAGGGTGTCGAGATTGACGCGCTTGGCGGACTGGATATCAGGCGTCCACGTGACAGCAGGCCAATCTTCGAGTTTCGGCGGTTCGAGCTTGGCCGGGCCGCTGCCATCGAGATGGAAGTGAACGTGGCGGGTGGCCGCACAGTTCGGCACGATCGCGACCGGCAGGTTGGCGGCGTGGCAGGGGTAGTCGAGCACTTTGACGTCGAGTACCGTGGTCAGACCGCCGAGGCCTTGGGCGCCGATGCCGAGGGCGTTGGCTTTTTCGTAAATTTCGAGACGAAGCTCTTCGGGGCGGGTGAGTTTTTCGCCGGTTTTGGCGTATTCGGCGGCCTTGGCTTTGAGTTCGTGAATGTTGCACGGCGCCATGATCGATTCCTTGGCCAGCAGCATCGCTTTTTCCGGCGTACCGCCGATGCCGATGCCGATGATGCCGGGCGGACACCAGCCGGCGCCCATCGAGGCGATGGATTTGAGCACCCAGTCGACGATGTCGTCGGACGGGTTGAGCATGGCGAGCTTGGACTTGGCTTCGGAGCCGCCGCCTTTGGCCGCGCAGATGACTTCGATGTGGTCGCCGGGAACGATTTCGAAGTGAACGACGGCCGGAGTGTTGTCCTTGGTATTCCGGCGAGCGCCGGCCGGGTCGGCGAGTACCGATTTGCGGAGCGGATTGTCCGGATTGGTGTAGGCGCGGCGCACGCCCTCGTCGATCATCTCCTGCACGCTCATCGTGGCGTCGTCCCAGCGCACGTTCATGCCGACCTTAATGAAAACGAGGCCGATGCCCGTGTCCTGACAGAGCGGACGGTGGCCTTCGGCGCACATGCGCGAGTTAGTCAGAATCTGCGCCAGGCCATCCTTGGCGGCGGGGTTTTCTTCTTTCTCATAAGCTTCGCCAAGCGCCTTGACGAAGTCGGGCGTGTGGTAATAGCTGATGTACTGGAAGGCATCGGCGATGCTCTGGATGAGATCTTCCTGTTTGATGCTGGTCATTGCTGGCTTTCGGACAAAGGTTAAAAGGAAGGTTAAAACCGGTCGGGAATTCAGGCGCGGGGCGCACGCCGCGGTTCGGAAAACAGAATGCGGCAGAATTGAAAGGGATCAATTTCAAGCGCCCGATTTTATCACCATTCATATCCCGCTTTCCCCGAGGCTTCATGTTTCGGCAGGGCAATCGCATCAAACCTACCCGAGTCCAAGGATGGACTCCCGGTAGGCATCAGAGGAGGCGGCGAGGATTCTGCGCGTATGAATGCCAGCCTTTC
>NZ_SSSR01000028.1 GCF_009469695.1 Propionivibrio limicola | reverse complement strand
CCGCTATCGAATCAGACAGACACCCCAGCGGCGTCTGCTAAATCCAGCTTCGACGATCAGTCACATCGGCTCAAGACGGCGTTGGCAGAACGCTTACGGCGCCGGTCGTGTGGATCGGCATGGCCGCGTCAATTCCATCCACTGACCTGCAAAGAATCGAGAATGCCAAAGCATAGTCAACGCGTGATCGCCGATTTTTCATCCGGGAAGGAAAGCCGCGGCGCGGTACTGTCCATGTCGTTTTGCGTGGCGATGCTGATTGCTGCCGAGTTCATGCCGGTGAGTCTGCTCACGCCGATTGCGGCCGACTTGAATGCCACGGACGGAATGGCCGGTCAGGCCATTTCGGTATCCGGCCTGTTTGCCGTGTTGGCCAGTCTGACGACGGCCAGCCTCACATCACGCTT
The DNA here is from genome assembly GCF_009469695.1 of Propionivibrio limicola. Classification (GTDB taxonomy): domain Bacteria; phylum Pseudomonadota; class Gammaproteobacteria; order Burkholderiales; family Rhodocyclaceae; genus Propionivibrio; species Propionivibrio limicola. The sequence goes on along the minus strand of NZ_SSSR01000028.1, from coordinate 27,550 downwards.
CGACCGTCGGTTTGTGCTGTTGTGGCTGACGTCGGTGATGCTACTTTCACTGGTCATGATTGCCGTGGCACCCAACTTCGCTGTATTGATGGTGGCGCGTGCGCTGCTCGGACTTGTCATCGGCGGCTTCTGGTCTCTGGCCACGGCTACCGTGACGCGCCTAGTCAGTTCCGATGCGCTACCCAAGGCGTTGGGGACCATGTATATGGGCAACGCCGTTGCCACAGCGTTTGCCGCGCCCGTTGGCAGTTATCTCGGCGGAATCGTAGGGTGGCGCGGCGTCTTCTGGATACTGGTTCCAATCGTCGGCCTGAATCTGCTGTGGCAGTGGCGAAGCCTGCCATCGATGCTGCCGCAGAAAACGAGTTCCAACCGTGGGCCACTGGTATTGCTTGGGCGCGGGAATGTGCGCTTTGCCTTGCCTGCCGTCATGCTGACGTTCGCAGGAGCGTTTTCCACCTTCACCTATTTCCGTCCCTTCCTGGAAGGCGAAACCCACGTCAGCCTTCAGCAGTTGTCTCTGCTGCTCTTTGGCCTGGGGATGGCCGGTTTTGTGGGAACGCGCGGTGCGAGCGCGGCACTTGGCAAGCACCTGTACCCTCTGCTTCGTTGGCTGCCCCTGGTGTTGGCGATTGTGACCATCGTGTTGCTGGAGGTCGGTTCAATGTTCTGGCCGGTAGCGATTTCTCTATTCGCCTGGGGAGCTGTGAATTCGGCCATTCCGGTGAGTTGGTCAGCCTGGATTGCGCATGGCGTCAGCGACCAGCCAGAGGCGGGAGGCGGGCTAATCGTGGCGGCGATCCAGCTCGCAATCCTGCTGGGAGGCGTACTGGGCGGAGCGCTTCTGGATTACGCTTCGATCGATGCAACGTTTTTGGGCGGCGCAGCGCTGCTCGTGTCCGCCTCGCTGCTTGTCGGCGACGGCTCACGCATCATGCCCAAGGAAATACAGGCGTAGGCCGGAAAACAGGCATGGAGCGTGTTTTTTTTTCTTCAGGTTGGAATCATGTTCAAGAACTGGCTCATTCTATTTATCGCCATCGTCAGCGAAGTTGTTGCCACCTCCTCGATGAAATCGAGCGAAGGATTTTCGCGCCTCTGGCCGTCAATCATTGTGGTGCTCGGCTATGGCATCGCTTTCTACTGCCTCGCGCTCACCCTGCGGGTAATCCCGATGGGCGTGGTCTACGCGATCTGGTCCGGTATCGGGATCGTGCTGATCACGCTGGTGGGATGGCTGGTTTTCAACCAGAAGCTTGACCTGCCTGCGGTGTTGGGGATTGGATTGATTGCTGCTGGTGTTGTCGTGATGAATGTCTTTTCGAAAAGCGTGGGGCATTAGACCCTCGCCAGTCTCAGGCCTACAGGTCTGGCAGTCGATCGAATCTGGCAAAAGCCGCTGCCAATTTTTGCAGTGCCAGCCGGCTTTCCTGCCGCAATTCCGATCCGCTCATTTCTTCCAGCGCTGATGAAATCTGCCCTCGCGCGCTGGAAAGATGCCGGAAGCGCTCGATGATGCGGGCCAGCTTTTCACGTTCTGGCTGGGTAAGCGACGGGCTGTGCTGCAGGGCGCGCAAATCCATAAGCCCGTGCGCAAGATTTAAGGCCGCGAGTACCATCCCCGGCTTGTTGGACTCCAGATTCTCGATCCGGCTCAGATGAATCGACAAGCGGATCAGGCGTTGCGACATCAGGTTGCGCCACTCTTGGGCCGGTGCCGCCAACGAGGCCAGATCCGCGATGCGCTCGAGGTCGCGCACAATCAGTGCGCTGATCCGGCGCACACGCCGGCCGGAATCTGCAGGCAGAAAAATATGGACCAACGCGACAAAACCGCACCCCAGCACCAGCGCAAGCCCGCCTTGCAGAATGAGGCTGGCGGATGTCTCGGCAGGCAGAAAGGGCTGCCCGGCCAAGAGGAAGCACATGTTGTAATCCACGGCGGGCAGGCTGGTTATCCGGCTGGCGCGCAAGAGCGCACCAAAGATCATGAACGGGATGATCATCAGCAGGACATCGGCGGTACTCGTGGCATGCGGCAGAACGAAAAGACGGAAGATCGTCGCGGCGATGACACCCAGACTCACTCCCAGAAAAATCTTGGGCGCCAGAATATGCGGCCGATCCATCGATGCCAGGATAATCGCGAAGTTGCCAACGCCGAGTGCCGCAAGCGGTGCGAAATGCCAGTTCGATGCCAGCGCCACGCTGCTCGCAATCCAGATCGCCACGCCCGCCGTTGCACCGGTGGAAATAGCCAGTCCGTAATCCTTTTCAGGCTGAGTCGGGGTGTAGAAACGAGGTTTGCCTAATCCAGACAAACCGGCAAAACCTGCCCGGGCGTCGAGCAGTTCGTGCAGCGCGTCGGCTAGCCTGGCATCGAATTCACTCATCAGCCGCGAATCCGGGCGTGACGGATCGGTTACGTGCGCGCGCAGACTGGTTTCGAGTTTTTGTAGCGCTTGCTGCACGTCATCCGGCAAGCCTGTTTCGTTGGTATCGAGTCGAGCCTGCGCCGCAGCCATGACTTCCAGCGCGGCACCGACCAGTGCGGAAAAATGATGGATATGATGCTGGCGGCTTTTCGAGCCGGCGACATGGATCGCGAGCGCTTGCTCAAGTCCGGCCATCTCGTCGAGCAAACGCTGCGCCTGCTGCTCGGCCGCGTGGACATCGCTCCCATTTAGAACTTGCGCCAGATAGGCGACGACATCGGCGGTCAGCGCATCCAGCCGCGTCAGAAACGCCGCCAGCGGAGCCCGTGGAACGAATAAGAACCCGCTCGCGGTAGCAACCACGACGCCAATCAACGTGCAGGTTACGCGAGCCTGCGCCAAGGCATAGGTCTGTTCGTGGGCATGCAGGGTCGGCAAAACGACCACCACGGCCGTAATCCCGGCCAGCATCGCGCCATAGGTATGGGCGCGCCGGAACACATGCGTTAGCGTGGCGCAGAGGCTTACCCAGACCGCCAGCACGGCAGCGGCCCAATACGGCGCTGGAATCCAGTGCAACATGGTAAAACCCGTTAGCGCACCAATGAGGGTGCCAATCAAGCGGTTGACGCCCCGTTCCAGCAGGATGCCCCGCGTCGGCTGCATTACGATCCACGCCGCCATGCCGGCCCAATAGGCATTCTCGACGTGCAACAGCGAGGCAACCGCGAAGGCGACCCACGCGGTCAGAAAGGTTCGGAAGGCCGCAACCAGACCGGCGTGGTCGAACTGCATTCTTGCCGCCAACTGCAAGATTCTGGACTGGATGGACAATTGAGGACGGGTAGGCAAACGAACTCCTGCTAGGGCCGGGTACGATCAAGGCCGGGATTTTACCGGGCAGGCTCTGGATTCGTCTTGTCGTCAGGCAATTGGGGCATCAGGCTTCGTATTGCTTGAGCGTTGGGAGCGGAACGTGCAGTTCCTCAAGTTTGGCAAAGGTTTCCAGCAGATATTCGACGGCGACGCGAACGCGCGGTGCGATCAGGGCGCGATGCGGGTACTGCAGGGTCATCTCGAAGCTGCCGGGATGGTGCGAGTCTGACAGCAGCACCTTAAGTTGGCCGGCCTGCAGATGGCGCCATGCGTGATGAACTCCAATTTCCGCAATGCCGGCCCCCGCAACGGCGGCTTGTGTCAGTGTTTCTGGTGACGAGAGTGTCATGACCGCACTTTCGGTATTAAGCGTCGTGATGCTCCCGTCTTTCGCCCGGAAATTCCACGGGGAAACACGTCCGCCAAGAAAACGCCGCGACAGTAGTCGGTGCCGACCGAGTTCATCTGGCGTTCGTGGCACGCCGTACCGACCAAGATATTTAGGCGAGGCCACCAAAACCAAATTGAACTGGCAGACTGGCCTCGACACGAGGGACGAGTCAGCGATGCGCCCCCCGCGCAGCGCCATGTCGTAACCGTCTTGCACGAGATCGACAACGCGATCGTCGAAATCGACTTCCACCGCGAGTTCCGGATATTTCTCCAGCAAGCCAGGCAACGCCGGGGCGAGTTGCTCACGGCCGAAACCCACGCTCGTCGAAATTCGAACCTTACCCGACGGTGTGGCGCGATGGGCAATGACCGCGTCAGTAGCGGCATCCAGCGCTTCCAGCGCAATGCGGGCCTGACGCAGGAAGGCGTTGCCTTCTTCGGTCAGATTCAGGGTACGGGTTGTGCGATTCATCAACCGAACACCAAGGGCTTTTTCCAACCCCGCGATGTTCTTGCTGACGGCGGCAGACGAAATGCCTAGCGCTCGTGCGGCACCGGCAAAGCTACCGGCATCCGCGGAGTGAACAAAGGAAAGGATGGCGCGAACGCGTTGTGAGGAATCCATAAGAAAGACCTGTGTCGCTGCTCAAGTAGCGCTTATTGATAACTTTAAGTTGAAGAATAATAAACCGAACATGGCGTTCATGTAACGAATGCCGTACAGCACAATGCCGTTACGTCAACTTTCAATGGGTTTCAGACATGCTCAATTTTGAATTCCAGAATCCAACCCGAATTGTTTTCGGCAAGGACACCATCTCGTCGCTGGACAAACTTATCCCTGCTGACGCACGCGTCCTGATCCTCTACGGCGGTCAGAGCGCCGAGCGCAATGGCACCCTGAGTGAAGTGCGCTCGGCACTGAGCGGGCGCACACGCTTCGAATTCGGCGGCATTGAGCCGAACCCAGCCTTCGAGACGCTGGCGAAGGCGGTCGCGCTGGTGCGTGCCGAGCGTGTCGATTTCCTGCTTGCCGTCGGTGGCGGTTCGGTGATCGACGGCACCAAGTTCGTCGCCGCCGCCAGCCATTTCGAGGGCGATCCCTGGAAGATACTGGAGAGCTTCGGCGGCGCCGTGCAGAGCGCCTTGCCACTGGGGGTGGTGCTGATCCTGTCCGCCACCGGCTCCGAGATGAATTCGGGCGCCGTGGTAACACGCAAGGAGACGCACACCAAGGCCTTTTTCTCTTCGCCGCAGGTCTTCCCGCAGTTCTCCATCCTCGATCCGACGAAGACCTACACGCTGCCAGCGCGCCAGCTGGCCAACGGCGTCGTGGATGCCTTCGTGCACGTGGTCGAGCAATACCTGACCTATCCGGTCGACGCCCGCGTACAGGACCGCTTCGCGGAAGGGCTGCTGCAGACTCTGATCGAGATTGGGCCGAAGGTCGTGCATGAGCCGGCTGATTACGATTCGCGTGCCAACCTGATGTGGACGGCCGCCATGGCGCTCAATGGCCTCATCGCCGCCGGCGTGCCGCAGGACTGGGCGACCCACCTGATTGGCCATGAACTCACCGCCTTGCACGGTATCGACCATGCACAGACCCTGGCCATCGTACTGCCACCGATGCTGCGCCTGCGTCGCGAGAGCAAGCGCGCCAAGCTACTGCAGTACGCCGAACGCATCTGGCAACTTACCACCGGCAATGAAGATGAGCGCATCGATCTGGCCATCCAGAAAACCCAGGACTTTTTCGAAGAGCTCGGCGTCAAGACGCATCTCTCGGCCTATGGCGTCGAGGCCGGTGCGGTCGATGCTCTGGTCCATGCGCTGGAAACGCACGGCATGGTAGGACTCGGCGAACACGGCGACGTGACGCCGGTGCTGAGCCGCAAGGTATACGAAGCCGCGCTCTGAAACAGACACCTGCGCCCGGATGGCAAGCGCCACCGGGCGTCTCACCCCGCACTAAAGGAATCATCATGAGCAAACCGGCCTACTTTGTGATCGATGTAAAAATCACCGACCCCGAGGGGATGAAACCCTATCAGGCGAAAGTCGAAGAAACCTTCAAGGCCTTCGGCGGCGAGCGGATTGTCGCTGGCGGCACACCGGAGACGCTCGATGGCGACGCCCCGCAGGGTCGAATCGTCATCGTACGCTTCCCCAGTCTGCCGCACGCCCATGCCTGGCACGATTCGCCGGCCTATCAGGCGATCATCGGTCATCGTCTGGCAGCAGCCGAAAGCCATGCGTATCTCGTCGAAGGCGTCGCCTGATTAACTCGACAAGCCACCAATCTATCTCGACTTACAAGGACAACAACATGAAAACCCTCGTCATCGTTTCTCACCCTTATCCTGAGCAATCACTCACCATCAAGGCCCTGCAAGCCGTTGCCGAAGAGGGTGCCGATGTTGAAGTGCGTAATCTGGAGGCGCTGTACGGCAGCGACCTGAGCAGCTTCGACGTCGCGGCAGAGCAGCAAGCACACCAAGGGGTGGATCGCGTCGTGTATCTCTTTCCGGTCCACTGGTTCAACCTGACGCCGATGCTGAAGGCCTACCTGAATCAGGTATGGGCCTATGGCTGGGCATTCGGTCCGAACGGAACAGCCCTGAAAGGCAAGGAGATGCTGGTCGTGGTGACCGCCGGCGCCGCCGAGCACACCTATTCGGACGCTGGGTTGGTGCAGAGCGCGATCGATGAAGTGCTTACCCCCATGAAAGCCAGCGCACTGTACGTCGGCATGCGCTATGCAAAGCCACTCGCGTTCTTCGAAGCAATGGCGGCGAGCACTGAAAAACTGGCCGACTTCAGCACGGCCTTCATGAACAGTCTGGCCGCACCGCTCGGCTCGCGCGTACAGAGCTGACAGCCGCCAGCGTCAGACGAGATGACGTTCTGTCATTGTCCAACAGCTTCAATCGTGACGTTCAATCTTCCTCGGGTGTTTAGCGTTTCGACGCCGGCATCGAAACGGCCCAGCCGGATTAGCCCGGTGGAGTAACCGAAGTCCTTGTAGAACAGAGCCAGATTTCCCCACGGCGCGTAGTAGGTGATGTCGCCGACGTCCGGGTCGATGCCGGCCGGCGCGCCTTGGGTGGATAGCTTTCTCGGCGGGTAGGCGATCTTTTCGGTGGAGGCGTAGTCTTCCAGCGTCAAGGTCAATGGCAGCATCGAGAGGAAGTCGCGGGCCGTGGCGTTGTCGTCCAGCGTCGCGGTCGTCGCTTGGCCGTTGATCGTCAGGCGGATTTTCATGGTTTTGGCCTCGGTGCTTGATGGTGAAGGTTCTGTCGCCGAAGCGGGGCCGATCAGGACCAGCGCCAGCATCAACGGACCGGCCATTCTCCGCAGTAGCGCATAGGTCGAAACTGCTTGGTTACTTGTCGTGTGCGTCATGGGTTTTCCCCAGCCTCAGAGGATGCAATCTTCCTTACGTCTTGCCACCAGTCGGCAAAACGCTGCCCAGAGTCGCCAACCCTCAGTGGCTCGCCGATCCGGGGCGTCGCCAAGCGATAGGACTTGCTTTTGCTCGCCATGCCGATGCGCTCGAACGGTGCGTTCCACGCATGCCGGGCGATGTTGAACCGGCCCACGTGCGCGGGCAGCAAGACCTTGACCTGCAAATCTTCCGCCGCCTGCGCCGCTTCCTCGGGCGTCATGTGGATGTAGGGCCAGCGCGGGTCGTACTGTCCCATGTCGAGCGCGGCTAGATCGAAACCGCCAAAGCGCTGCGCCAGCTCTTTGAAATGCGGGCCGTAGCCGGTGTCGCCGCTGAACAGGATGCTCCGCGTGGTCGATTCGAGCACGAAGCCGGTCCACAGCGTCTTGTTCCGGGTCAGCCAGCGGCCGGAATAGTGGCGTGCCGGCACAAGATGGATGGTCAGGCCTGTCTCCAGTTCCAACTTCTCGTACCAGTCGGCTTCACGCACTTTCTCGCGTGTGTAGCCCCAGCGCGCGAGATGCGCGCCGACGCCCAGCGGAACAAGCGCTTGGCCGACTTTGCTTTCCAGCGCGCTGACCGTGGCGTGGTCGAGATGATCCCAGTGATCGTGGGTGATCAGCAGAACATCAATCGGCGGCATGTCATCGGCGGTATAGAGGCTGGTGCCGTCGAACGCCTGCGTCGAGAATGAAACCGGCGCAGCGAACGGACTCAATACTGGATCGATGAGGAAGCGCTTGCCAGCGAACACGATGAAGTAGGAGGAATGCCCGAGCCAGACGACCGTGTCCTGGCTGACATCCAGCGCTTTCAGATCAGTCCTGACTGCTGGGATCGGCGATGCCGGCCGTAGATTTTCGATCCGTCTGAACAGATCGCCGGCAAGAATGGAGAGCGTGCTGTTGCCGTCGAGAAGCATCGGCGTGTAGACGAGGTTTCGGAATTCGCCGTCGACATAGTGTGATGAGTGCTGGACCTTCTCCAGTCGCTCCCCTTCGGGGTAGGCACCGAACTTGGGATGTTGCAGATAGGCGCAGGCACCCAGCGAAACAAGTGTGGCAACGGCCGCAATGCCGATCATCATTCCGCGCATCCGCCGCATCACTTGGGCCGCTTCTCGAAGACGTCCTTGGCTACCGGCAAGGCCGAGAAAGCATTCGGCCAGCCGATATAGAAAGCCAGGTGGGCGATGACTTCGCCGGCCTGAGTCTGCGTCAGACCGTTATCCATCGCCCGGTTGAGGTGATAGGGCATCTGCGCGACCTGGCCATTGGCGATCAGGGCGCTGACGGTGACGAGGCTGCGATCGCGCGGCGCCAGATCGGGACGCAGCCACAGCTCACGGAAGAGCACCTCGGTGGTGTAGATTTCCAGCCCGGGCGAGGTGCCGCCGAACTGCTGGCGGACGATTTCTACGCGCTTGGCTTCCGTTGTTTCATCCAGCGGTAGGAGTTTCGGGGTGGCCGAAGGCAGGGCATTGGCGCTGATCTTGCGCCGGCCGAAGACCTTGCGCGTGATTGTGGCCGCGGCAAGTGCATTGCCCCGGCCGGCATAGAAGGCCAGATGCGTGATGATTTCCGAGATTTCGCCGGGTTTGACGCCGTTGTCGAGCGCCAGCGCAACGTGCTGCTCCAGTTCGGCGGTCTGATTGCGCGCGACCAATGCGGCGAGCGTTCGGTTCGCTTCCAGACGTCGCCCATCAGGCGTTCCTGGCCGTGTTTTTCCAGCGCAGGCGAGACTTGGCGCAGATCATCGGGCGTGGATTGCGCCCACGACCCGGCACTGCTCAGCAGCGAAAGCGTTGCGGGCAAGACGAAGCGTAGTTTCATACTTCCGGTCCTTTGAAAGAGCTGGAGTTTTTACTTGCCGTATTGTTCGTTGCTGACCTTTTCCATCCATTCGGCATTATCGCCGTCCAGGACTTCCTGGATGGCGATATGCGATAGCGCCGTGGTTTGGGTTGCGCCGTGCCAGTGCTTCACGTTGGGTGGAAACCACACTACGTCGCCGGGCTGAACTTCGCGCTTCTCGCGCCCCCATTCCTGCACCCAGCCCTTGCCGGCAGTGACCACCAGCGTCTGTCCCATCGGGTCGGTGTGCCAGGCGGTACGCGCACCGGGTTCGAAAGTCACGAGTCCAGCCGAGGTCCGCGAGGGGGTCTGAGGTTGAAACAGCATGTCGACGCGGACCGAACCAGTAAACCACTGCTCGGGGCCTTTGATCGACGCTTGTGATCCGTTGCGGGTGATGACGATGGTGTCTGGTCCGGTGGGATTGGCAACGGCGGAAGATGGACTCAGGATGGCGAGCGCTGTCGCCGTGGCAAGCAGTTTTTTCATGGGGAATGCTCCTGTTGGGACGGGAGCATTTTTTCCGAGCCTCCTTTTCAATGGATAGCCTGATCCTCGGAATTCTTTGCCTGATTCTCCGAACAGAGGTGAATCAGGGTTACACCCCGCCGGCGAACGGAATTTCGAGCGACAGGCGGATTTGCTCGGTGTTGAGTTCGGCCTGCGCCGCGTTGGCGCGGTGGTAGCCGTAACGCAGCAGGATCGCAGTGCCTTTGGCGGCGCCGGAGGCGATGGTGTATTTCGCCCACAGGTCGCGCTCCCAGTGTTTGCCGCCCTTGCCGTAGCCAAGCCAGGAATAACCGCTGCTGGCATCCATCTGCGTGCCGTCGGTGCCGCTGCCGCGGATGTAGGCCGCGCCGAGCGTCAGGCCGGGTACGTTGAAGGCGGCGCCGTCGACTTCATAGCGCAGTTGCCACGATTGCTCGTGCGGGGCGTTGAAGTCGGAGAGTTGCGCCGCGTTGCCCAGCCAGATTGCGCCACGCGTGACGTAGTCGAACGGCGTGTCGCCGTGCACTTTCTGCCAGCCGAGGCCGATTTTGTGTGGGCCGGTCGCGTAGGTGGTCATCACGCTGGCCGTCGTGTTGTCGATCTCGCCGGCCAGCGCGCTGCCGGTGTCGCGGCTGTGGTAGATGTTCGTGTCGAAGCTCAGCGACGATTTTTCGGCCAGCGGGATGCTGTACGAGCCGCCGAGATAGAGCGTCGACCAGATGTCGGTCAGCCGTCCGGCGAAGGCGCTCACGGAGAGACGCGGTGCGCCGGTCCAGGTGGCGCCGACGAGGTCGAAGGCGTCGCCGCGCGCGGTGGCCGGGTTGAGGTAATTGACGGTCAGGTCGTTGTTGGTGCTGCGCGAGTTGCGGTCGGTCGAGCCGGTGAAGTGCCCGGCCTGCACGGTCAGCGTGTCGAATTCCTTGCTGTTGATGAACCAGCCGCGCATCGTTTCCGGCAGCAGGCGGCTGTCCGATGAGCTGAATACCGGCGTTTTGACGCGCTGCTCGCCGTAACGGAGCACGGTTTGCGAGATGCGTGCCTTGGCGGCGACGCCGCCGCGCGCGAGGCTGTCCTGCGCATAACCCTCCTGATCGACGGGCAGCAGGCGGATTTTGCCGACGCGGTAATCGTCGCCCATGATGTTTTGCGCGTAGTAGGCGTGTGCATCAAGGCCAAAACCAATCGGCCCAGCCGTAAAGCCGGATTCGACGTTGGTCATTAGCCCAAGGCCCCATTCTTCGGCGTAGTCGCTGCGCTCGGCCTTGGGCAGCGTCTTGTTGCGGCCGCCGTTGCTGCGGTCGCCTTCGAGGTAGTTGCGCCGTTCGTAGACGGTGCGGGCGGTTACGGACCATTTCGTGTCCTGTACGAAGGGGGAGAGAAAAGAAAAGTCGGTTTCTTCGGCAACAGCCGCTGTTGAAGAAACGAGCAAGAGAGGAATCAGAAGTTTTTTCTTGATAGGCATGATTCGATTAAGCGTGTTGCGCCGGATCAGGTGTGCGACCCGGCGGGGGCAGTTACTCCGGTGCGTGCGCCAGCCGGAAGGAGAGGGTGGCGACGTGTTCGGTTGCGTCCGTGAGTCGCGCATCCGGTGGCGGCACCTCGATTTCAGCGGCAATGACGTTGAGTCCCTGATTGCGCACGGACACCACAACCAGCCCATTGGCGTCGCTGATCAGCGGCTCGGCGTCCGGGTCGTTCACAAAGTCGGTGATGATTTTCGCGCCGGCATACGGTTGCCCCTTGAATAGAACGCGCAGGGCTAGCTTTTCGCCACGCTGCGTGGGCAAGGTGCCGAGCGGCATCAGTTGCAGATCGTGCCCCGGCAGTGCCTGAAATACCGTTTTCAGCGGCGACCGCACATGCACGGCGTACTTGAAGTTCTGGCTGCTGTGCGCGGCGTTTGCCACGTCGTTCTTCGGCTTCTTGTGCCACTTGCCGTCAGCCGTCTTCGTCCAGATGCCGTTGTCGAGCACCGTCGCGACGACCGCCGGCGAGGCCGCGAGATCGACCACGGCGAGTTTGCCGACTGGCGTCAGCGCCGTCGGCACAGCGCTCCCGTTTGCATCGTAGGCGTCGACGCGCCGGATCAGCGGCAGACGCTTGACCGTGTCGAGATCGTCGCCGCCTTCGCCGTAAATCAGGGCGAGGTCAGCGGAGCGTTGCGCAAACCAGATGCCGTGCGCGTGGCTCGGCAGCGCGGTAATGCAGAGCCCGGCCAGCGCGCCGCAAAGAAGTGTCTTCATGTATTTCATGTGATTTCCCCTTACAGATATTTGAGCCAGGCGATGTCGCGGCGGCGTGCCTTGAAGTTGGCAAAGGCGCGCACGATCGGATACAGCGCGAACGGCAGCGCGATCCAGCAGGCCCAGACGGCTGGCATCGAATCAAACCCGAACAGCTCGCCCTGATTGCTGCCCCACAGCGCAGAGCAGGCGAGATAGAGGAACTTGAGCACATACAGGTGCAGGATGTAGAAGAACATCGGCACCGACCCGAACACGGCGACGGGCTTCAGCCAGCAGGCGCCCTGGATACGTTCGAAGGCGCGCAGCAACAGAAGCCCGATACCGAGATTGAACGCACAGAAGAGCAGTGAGGGCGGATACTTCGTCAGATTGAAGAAGCTCATCACGGTGAGCAGCGTCGATTCGTCGGCCACCCAAGGCTTGTCGCCGTAGATGTTGAGGGCGCGCAGCACGAAGAAACCGGCAATCAGTCCGAGGCCTGCGACGAGCAAATGGCGCTGGCGCATCGCGGCATCGCTGCCTTTGCGGAACCACGGGCCAGCGGCGTAACCGAGTGCAATCAGCCCGATCCACGGCATGAGCGGATAAGAGGTGCGAGCCTTCATCGTCTCGGATATCACCAGCCAGGTACGCTCATGCAGGACGGCCCAGATCACATGCAGCGGATGCCCCTCCGCAAAATGAACGCCGTCGAGCAGGTTGTGCCCGGCAACAAGCGCCACGCCAACCGCGATCAACACCCGGCGCGGTAGCCAGACGAGCGCCGCCAGCGCCAGCATGCTCAGGCCGATGATCCAGATCACCTGCAGGAATAACTTGGCCGGCGGGAATTGGAACGTCCACGCAAAGTTGATTACCGTGACTTCCAGCAGCACCAGAAAAAGGCCGCGCCGCCACAGGAAAGAACTCGCCGCCTGCCGCGACTCCTCGCCGCTTTTTGTGGCATAGAGGTAGGCCGACAGCCCGGTCAGGAAAACGAAGATTGGCGCACAAAGATGGGCAAGGATACGGCTGAAAAAGAGGTCCGGTGGCGTGTTTGCCACCACCATCGGATCAGGCACCTGATGGTGGAGGAAGAAGGTTTCCCGTACATGGTCAAGCAGCATGAACAGAATGACCATGCCGCGCAGGATGTCGATCGACAACAGTCGGCCTTGGCTCGGGTTGGCTGGAATATTTCTATCAGACGTCATTGTGTATGTGCCTCTCGTTTATAAAAATCAGTTTGTTATACAGGTCTTCGCCGAAAAATGTTTTCGAGTGTATTGCGAATCATTAACATCTGCAATGGCGTTGCATATGCTTTTTGCGCGCAATTGTCCCGTGTGGGGGCGTCGCCTCCACCGCCGCGGCCGTCTATGTCCAGTAGATCCTTGGCGGTTTCGGCGACATTGATCAGTCAGTTCCCGTTTGGGGGAACGCGAGATGGCAGGTCAGGGGAGGGGCGGACGTTGTCGTGCGAGTGCGCGATAGACGTGTGTGCCGGCGATCATCGCCGATGCGATGTCCCGATGAAAGGCATGTTCGATGGCCGAAAGGCCCTTGGTGATGTGCATATCAACTCCCGATCAAGCAATCTCGTGTGAGATTCACCGGGCTGAAATGCAATTGCGTGAGCAATTGATGCGGGTAGTCGGATGAAGGCGGGCAATGGATCGATGCGCCTCTTTACGCGGTCACCTCGTTGGCGAGGAACGGTCTTCCGACGGCCGGCTTCACCCCACCCCGGGGAACACCAAACCACAATTCTGGGCCGGTCTTCTGACTCGCCTTCATCCTTCTCCGGCGCCTTCCCGTATGAACTTCATCACACAGTGGCGTACAACCGGAGTCGTCAGGCTTACAGCAGCGGGGGCTGTGCCGGAATGTCTGTGCGCGCAATGCGCTCAAAGTCACCGGCTTCCCGTTTCACCTGCCCCAAGAAAATGGAGCAAGGCACCCAAAACAGGCGGCGATGCTACGCGCTTAGCCAGCGAATGGCAATGGGTGGGGGCCTTGCGCGGGAGGGGGGCGTGACTCAGCGCAAGGCGTAGGCGGCGGATTCGATGTCGTCGTAGGTGTCGCGCAAGAGTTGCAGCAGGGCGATGGTGGCTTGCACGACCTGCTCGGCCGTTTCGGGGAACGGCATGCGCTGGCCTTCCGGCAGCATGGTCGGGGTCGACTTCAGCGGTTGGACGAAGGCCGGGGCGAGGTGGGCGGCGTAGGCGACGATGTGCTCGATCAGCACGTCGGGCAGTTGTTTCGCGGCAACCAGACGCTGGATTTGTGCTTCGGCGAACGGGTTCTCCGGCTTGACGCAGAGCAGGCCGTTGGCTTTGGCCAGCACGTTGAAAACGCCGTTGAGCGCTTCGGTCAGCGGAGCGGCGTCGTTGGCTGGCGTTTGGGCGTTCTGGCGGAACAGCGCCTGCGCCTTGGTGGCGGCGGCGAGCAGCTGTTCGCACCAGGACTGGAGCGCCTTCATGTCGACGCCGATGCCTTCGAGCGTGACGGGGAAGGCCGGCGAAGAGGCGGCGAGGAAGAGTGAGCGGTCGGTGAAAAACATGGAACGATCCTTTGGCGCTAATGGCGGGGTTGAGGGCTGGTTGTCGGGGGCGAAGCATACCGAGAATGTGCTGTGCCGTGAAAGCGGCGCCACGCGCGATGGTCTTTCAATCCGGCGGCCGGAGACCGCTTTTACGGTAAAATCGCCTTCTTTTTCAAGGGAAAGGCGGCGGGCCTTTCCGATTCTTTTCTGGACATCACGATGACGGCACAAATTCTCGATGGCAACGCGCTGGGGCAAAAACTGCGCGCCGGTTTCAAGCAAAAGGCGGAAGAACTCGCGGCGCAGGGCGTGCGGCCCGGTCTGGCGGTGATCCTGGTCGGCGAAGATCCGGCTTCGCAGGTCTACGTGCGCAACAAGGTCAATGCCTGTGCGCAGGCCGGTTTCCACTCCGAGAAGCACTCCTACGCGGCCGACGTGGCACCGAAAGTCGTCTTCGACAAGATTGCCGAGCTCAACCGCGACCCGAACATCCACGGCATCCTCGTCCAGTTGCCGCTGCCCAGGCATTTCGACGCCGATGCGGTGCTTGACGCGATTGCGCCCGAGAAGGATGTGGACGGTTTCCGCGCCGAGAACGTCGGTTCGCTGATGCAGGGCCAGCCGTGTTTCATCCCGTGCACGCCGTATGGGGCGATGAAGTTCTTTGAAGAAGCCGGCATCGACCTGAAAGGCAAGGAAGCCGTTGTCGTCGGCCGCTCGAACATCGTCGGCAAGCCGATGGCCATGCTGCTCATGCACGCTGGGGCGACCGTCACCGTTTGCCATTCGCAGACCCGGGATCTGAAAGCCCATTGCCAGCGCGCCGACATTCTCGTTGCAGCCATCGGCAAGCCGAAATTCATCACCGGCGACATGATTAAACCGGGCGCCGTGGTCATCGACGTCGGCATCAACCGTCTGCCGGACGGCAAGCTGTGCGGCGATGTCGATTTCGAGTCGGCCAAGGAAGTCGCCTCGTTCATCACGCCGGTGCCCGGTGGCGTCGGTCCGATGACGATTACCATGCTGCTCGCCAACACGCTCGAAAGCGCCGAGCGGGCCGCGAACCGTTAAGCAACCGTCAGGAATTATTTTTCAAATCAAGGAGACAACCATGTCCAATCAACCGCTTGTTGGCATCGTGATGGGGTCGGACAGCGACTGGCCCGTCATGCGCGCCTGTGCCGAAACACTCAAGAAGTTCGGCATCGCGTATGAAGCCAAGGTGCTGTCGGCACACCGCACGCCCGACCAGGCGCTCGACTATGCCACGACCGCGCAGTCGCGCGGCATGAAGGTGCTGATCGGCGCGGCCGGCGGTGCGGCCCACTTGGCCGGCGTGCTCGCCGCCAAGACCGAACTGCCGGTGCTGGCTGTGCCGATGCCTTCGAAGCACCTGCAAGGTCTCGATTCGCTGCTCGCCATGGTGCAGATGCCGGGCGGGATTCCGGTCGCGACTTTCGCCATCGGCGAGGCTGGCGCCACCAACGCCGCGCTGTTCGCCATCTCGATGCTGGCGCTGAGCGATGCCGACGTAGCGAAAAAGCTCTCCGACTTCCGCGTCAAGCAGACCGAGAAGGTGCTTGCCAAGACCCTGCCGGATCTGCCGTAAGCCATGCCCACGCAGCCTGATATCATGCACGCCGATTCCGCGAGGAACGATCTTGCCGAAGCCGTCAGGCTGCTGCAGGCCGGCGAACTTGTCGCCTTCCCGACCGAGACGGTCTACGGGCTGGGCGCCGATGCCGCCAATCCCGAGGCGGTGGCCAAAATTTTCGCCGCCAAGGGGCGCCCGGCCGATCACCCGTTGATCGTGCATCTGGCCGGAGCAGGCTATCTCGAATCCTGGGCACGCGATATTCCGCCTGTCGCCTGGGAATTGGCCGAAGCCTTCTGGCCGGGGCCATTGACCCTCATTCTCAAACGCGCGCCGGGCGTGCCCCATGCCGTGACCGGCGGACAGGAAACCGTCGGCGTGCGCGTGCCGTCGCATCCGCTGGCGCTCGACTTGCTGCGCGCCTACGCGCAGGCGGGCGGCGGCCAGAACGGTATGTGCGGCATCGCCGCGCCGTCGGCCAACCGCTTTGGTCGCATCAGTCCGACCGATGCCGCCCATGTGCGCGAAGAACTCGGCGCGGCCGTGGCGCTCGTGCTCGACGGCGGGCCGTGCGATGTCGGCATCGAATCGACGATCGTCGATCTGTCTCGCGACGATCAGACGCCGCGCATCCTGCGCCCTGGACGCATCACTCCGGAACAAATCGAAGCGGTGATTGGCGTACGCCCGGAAATTGCCAACGCGAAAAAAGCGTCGGTGCCGCGTGTTTCCGGTTCGCTGGACGCGCATTACGCACCGCGCACGCCGTTGCGTCTGGTTTCTTGGGACGACCTGATCACGCAGGCCCATGAGGTGCATGCGGCCGGTCAGCGATGCGGTGTGCTGGTACGTCGCCAGTTGCTGTTTCCGGCGCCGCATTCCTTCCGTCGTTTGCCGGACGAGCCCGATGGGTTCGCACGTCACCTCTATGCCGCCCTGCGCGAACTCGATCAGTGCGGCAACGATGTGATTCTCGTCGAAGCGATTCCTGGCGATGCAGTCTGGGCGGCTGTGGCCGATCGTTTGCGGCGCGCTGCTTGCGGTTCGGGTGCGGCCTGAGCAGTGTCTGGTAGTCAGTCAACAAAAAAAGCGAACCACCAAGTCACCAATACACCAAGAGGGCACCAAGAAACCCCACCGTTTTCTTGGTGAGCCTTTGTGCTCTTGGTGTCTTGGTGGTGAAGTATTTATCCATAGTCTTCCACACGCCTGACTTCTGGATAAACAAACCCCGGCCTGAGCCGGGGCGAGGTTTGGCACCCGCTGCGGGTGCCGTGTCTTTCTACCTTCGTCTTACTTGTGGACGAAGTACTTCTCGGCGTAAGCCTTGGCCGTTTCGAGACAGCGCGCGGCGTGTTCGGCGTAGCCGAATTCCTTGGCGCGGGCGTTGTGCGGTAGTTCGATCGAGTAGATCTGCTTCGGCATGGCGTTGATGATGTCAGCGACCGGGATGCCACCTTCGCCGACATACAGACGCTCTTCGCGCAGGATGCGGGTCATTTCGGCGCGGTCGGCCGGGATTTCGCCCTGGGCGTCGCACAGGTGGGCGAAGTTGAACCATTCCTTCGGCAGCTTGGAGAGCTCTTCCGGCTTGTCGAGGGCGCGGTGGAAGTGGTGCATGTCGATCATCAGACCGGCGTTGCTGCGGTTGGCGGTCTTCAGCACATTGACGGCGCCAGCCAGATCGCGAACACCGGCGATCGGGACGTATTCCAGATTGACGGTCATGTCGAACTGTTTGGCCAGATCACAGATCTCGCCGAACTTTTCGATCGCGTAGTCGATCTTGTCGGTCCAGATGCTCGACAGCACAGCCTTGCCGCCGAGTTCGGCCGCGACTTCCATCGCCGGCAGGTACTTGGTCGGGTGCATGTCGTCGTAAACACGGGCAAGCTCGATGTCGTAGAGCTTCATGCCGGTGTCGGCCAGCGCGCGCTTGGTGGCGCGCAGCATTTCAGGATTGTCGGCGAGTGCGTAGTTCGGTTCGCCGGGCAGGCCCATGTAGATGTTGCGCAGGCTGACGTAGTCGTAGCCGGCGCGTGCAGCGACATAGACCATCTCGGGGGGCGGGCAGCCAAGAACGGTCAGGTGGGCAAGAGAAAATTCGAGTGCCATTTGCAAATACCTCTGGTGGGTTAAAAATTTTCGAATCCGCTTTTTAACAAATATTTCTAGCCATTTGTTAAAAAAACCGCTGGAAGGTGGAGGTTCAGTTCATCCTTCCAGCAGAAATAAAACACTTGCCCGGTTATCCGGCTCGGTTGTGAGTTTTTGTTCCCTCGTTCGAGTCGGCACTACCTTGCCGAAGCAAGGTAGTGCGCTCGTTCTTCATGCTAGCTACTGAGGAGGGAACCTTTTTAATTCTTGCCTGCGCGAACCTTTTCGATCTCGGCCAGGAATTCCTTGACGAACTCGGGGCCGATCGAGGTGGCAAACTTGTCGATGACCGGCTTGACCTTGGCGCGCAGCTTGGCGATTTCAGCCGCCGGCACGTCGTTCACTTCCGATGTCTTCTTCAGGTTAACCAGGGCCTTGGCTTGCGTGTCGCGCGAGAACTGACGCTGCCAGACGGTCGCTTCCTTGGCCGCTTCCATGACCACTTTCTGCTCGTCGGCGTTGAGCTTGTCCCACGTCTTCTTGCTCATGAAGAACGACTGCGGGTTGTACATGTGGTTGGTGACGCTCAGATACTTCTGCACTTCGTTGATCTTGTTGACTTCGATCACCGAGAACGGGTTTTCCTGGCCGTCGATCATGCGCTGTTCGAGCGCGGTGTAGACCTCGGTGAAGGGCATCGGCACGGCATTGGCGCCGAGCGCGTTGAAGGTCTCGATGTACGTCGGCGACTGCACGACGCGCAGCTTCAGGCCGACGATGTCTTCAGCGGTCTTGATCGGACGCTTGCTGTTGGTCACCTGGCGGAAGCCGAGGTCGAAGTAGCCGAGGTTAACGAGGCCCTTGGCCGGCATCAGGTCGGCGAGTTTCTGGCCCATTTTTCCGTCGAGGACGGCGTCGGCTTCCTTGGCATTGGCGAACAGGAACGGCAGGTCGACAATCGCCGCTTCCTTGATCTGGCCCTGCAGCAGGCCGGTGTTCATCGCCGCGATGTCGATCGTGCCGCCCTGAACGGCGGACAGTACCTGCACGTCGCCGCCGAGCACGCCGCCCGGGAACGACTTCACGCTCATCTTGCCACCAGACTTCTGGGACAGCAGTGCGCCAAACTTCTCAGCGCCGGCTGGGATCGGGTGACCCTTCGGGTTGGCCGTGGAAAAACGGAAAGACTGCTTGCGAATCTCGGCTTGGGCGCCGCCAGCCACTATCAAACCGCAGGCCGCCGCGACGGCAACGCTAATTACTTTTTTGGAAATCACAACAAACTCCTAGTGAAATAAGACTTGATGCAAACAAAAAGCCGATGCGGCGAAATTGCCTGATCGCCGCCGTTCGTTGCGAACCAGTCGATTGCCCTCGCCCGCAAATTTCTGCCCGTTTTCGTTATTTCCGGCGAGGAATCCTTGCCGGTCGCGATGTTGTTGGAACTGGCGAAACGGCGTGCATCGTAGAGCGAACCGCGCGTGCTGAAAATCCGGAAAGCCCCTTACGGCGCAGTGGCCGAGACTGACCGCTGTGGAAGAGAGAAAAAGGCTTGTTTCTGCAGGGGAGCGCGTCGGTGCTAGGTGTTTTACGTACGTGGAGCGGTTGGCTTTTTCGGGGATCCGTATATCCCGTGGCTTGGCTGTAACAAGGGGCGGTCTATACTGATGCCGTTCAATTCACCGGATGGCGCCAAAATGGAAATGTCCCCGAATCCCGTTCATTCTGCTGTGGAAGGCGCGGCTTCCCTTCCGCCGGCAGAGCTGAATGCTGCAATCAATTTGCGGCTCGCGCTGCTTGGGCTGCCGGTCGTTGGCGGCGATCAGGTGATTGCGTTGGTCGAGCCGATTCTGGCCCGTCAGCGCGAGCTGAACCGCCGTTTGGCCGACCGGCTTTGCCCCGTCGATACCCGCATCCAGGGCTTCCTCAACGATTTCCTCGCCGCGACCGGCCCGGTGCCGTCGCTGCCGCGGC
Source organism: Propionivibrio limicola (assembly GCF_009469695.1). GTDB lineage: Bacteria > Pseudomonadota > Gammaproteobacteria > Burkholderiales > Rhodocyclaceae > Propionivibrio > Propionivibrio limicola. Next base: position 7,618 of record NZ_SSSR01000028.1, on the reverse strand, counting down.
GCACGCTGGTGCTCGACCAGCCGGGGCTGGCGCGCGGCCTGTCGCTGCCGGCCAACGGCGATTGCTTCAAGTCGTCGTTGCTCAGCAGTTATCGTCTGCGCAACGGCGTCTTGCACAACCCGGCCAACGACCGGCGGACGACGGCCGGCGTTTTCCATGTCGTCGAAGGCGGACTGCCGATTCCCGACGACAAGCTGGCCGTGCCGAAAGCTGTGTTTGCCAAGCTGTTGGCGCTGGCGATGAACCCCCCCGCCGAATCTTTGCAACTGCCGTTTGCCACCGATGAGCCGTCGCCGGCCGAAAGTTTCGTTTCCCTGCTGATGCGGCCGCTGGTCGTTCCCGCCGTGCCCGGTGTGCCGGGATTCGCGAGCGAAAAACGGATGGAAATCCGCTTTTTCGTGCCCGGCGCATTGGTTTCCAACCTCGATTTCGTCGAGAGCATCTTCGGCAATGCCGGCGACCCGTATCTGCCGGAAAACGATGCCTCGCTCGACCCCGATGGCTGGACCGGCCACACCGGCTGCGTGATTCTGGCGCCGCATCTGACGCAAGTGCCCAAGCGCTTGCTTGGCCTGCCGCACTGGGATATGGCTACCGAACGGCAGCGGCGCGACGGCATGTGCTACAAGGATGAAAGCGAGCTCTACAACGGCGGCAACGCCTTCAAGGTCTGTGCGCGTGACGGGCGCGGCGTGATCGTCACGCTGATTGCCGACAACTATTTCGGTTATTGCAAGAAGGAAGTCAAAACCCAGATCAGCTATTCGGCCAATCTCTTTGGCCTGTCCGAGGAAGAGCACGCTGGCGGCGCGCTCGTTTTTCCGAGTTACAACGAGGGGCTCGAATATACCGACCTGTCGGCCGGCGAGACGCACTCCTTGCAGGACGTGCTGGCGCGGGATGGCGAACGTTTTGTGCTGCAACCGGAAGGGCATGCGCTGGACCCGCTGCAGCCGCACATCGTGCTGGTGCCCGAGAATTCGACCTACAGCCTGCGTACGCAGACGGTGTCCTGGCCGCGGCCGGATGGCACGACGTCCTCGATCAAGATGCTGGCCGGCAAGACGTACATCGGGCCGAATGGTTTCCGCATGGAGATGCAGCCGCTCCCCACGGACAGCCGCCGGTGGGGTCTGGTGGCGGCATCGGCCGAGGTCACGGCTTGCCATAAACCGAGCACGGTTTCCGGCGGCGGCAAATCGGAAATATCGAAGGCGATCTCCGACGCCATTCTCGTCGGCAGCGTCTTCGTAGCCGATCTGGAGAAGGACATGGATGCCGTCGAAGCCATCCTCGAACGCGACTTTTCGGGGCGTTTCCGTGATCCTGCCAGGAACGGCGTCGACCATCGCCCGGTTCTCGGCATCGAACGTTCGATGGGCAGCGTGATCAAGCTGATGACGCCGTCGAGCGATTTCAATGACGACTACAACGCCTGGCTGAAGACGATTCCGCAGCACGTCAAGGAGTTGGTGTTTGTCGTCAAACGCTATTACCGGCCGGAATGGGGCGGCGACTGGCGTAGCCATTACTCGGTCGACATCATCAACGGTCGCCCGGCCAATTCGCTGCGGCTCGACGGGACGAAGCTGCTCATCAACACCCTGCGCGTCGGTTTCGAGATGGACGGTTCCTGGCGTGTCTTCGGTCTGCGTCACGATTTTCATCCGGCCTGCAAGGTGCAGACGGAAGACGACATCACGGCGAGCGTCGTCGTGCCGCCGTCGTTGGAGGTCGAAGGCGCCCTCTCGCGCAAGTTCGTGCAGAACTGCGAGCAGCGCCTCTTCCAGCGCCCGGATGACGCCATTCATCGCGGCTACGATCGGCAGGCGGAGGCGGATATCGCCACGCCGGGCACCTTCATTTCCAATTTCGCCCCGCTTGACGGCAACGACGCCCGGGAGCTGGTCGAGGATGCGATCGGCTTCAGCGCCTTCACGGTGCCGATGCAGAATCTGATCAGCGCCGCTGCCGAGGCGCCCGAAGGCTCCTCCCCGGCGTACTTCGTCTCCTCGGCACATCCGCGGCTGGTGGGCGGCAAACCGTCGAAGAACCCGCGGTACCTGCAGTTGCGCCCGGATGTGGCGCGGCCGCGGGAAACGGCGACCGCCGAACTGGCGATGCGCCTGTTCCGCAAACTGCCGGCCGATGCGCCGCTGTGCACGCCGGTGCATGTGGTCGCCGCCGGGCGGCGCAACAATCCGCCGGAAGAGGGCGTCCGCCCGTTGTGCACCTACAACCCGCTGCACTACATGGAATTGCCCGAACTGTTCATGGAGTTCATCAGCTCGATGACCGGCAAGTCGCCGTCGACGACCGGTGCCGGCTCGGAAGGCGCGCTGACCAAGGGGCCGTTCAACGCGTTGCCGGCGATCATCGACCTCAACGCGGCGTTCGTGTCCTTTGCCCTGACCGGCTACGACGGCTGGGTGTCCTCGGCCGGCTACATCGGGCCGCATGTGCGCGTCGATCACGATGTCAGCCTGCTCGTACCGGAAGTGTTCGCGCGCATGAACCCGGAGGAGCGCAGCGCCCAGAACCTGATCGCCATGGGCGCCCTGGAGCGGATCGCGGATTTCGAGCATCGCGGCCAGACGGTGCTCGCCAGTCGTCTCGGCTATCGCATGACGGCGCGCTTTGCCTCCGTCTATTTCGGCCGCATCTTCCTGCATCCGCACGTCGTTTTCACCGAAGAGATGCTGCGTCCGGAACGGCAGGACAAGGATGTTTTCGCCGAAAGCATGGCCAACATCGTGGTGACGCACCAGCGCGTTGCCGAGAGCTATTTCGCCGACGGGACGATCGAACTCGCCTGCCCGCCGTTGAAGGCGCTGCTCGAAATCATGGCGTACGGCAAGACGGCGGCCGGCTACGGCTTGCAGTCGCCTGAAGTGCGCACGCTCTTTACCCGCGAAAGCGTGCTGGCCAGCGACTGGTACGCGGCGCGGCTCGATGCCAAGCAGCGCAATGACGAAGCGCGGCTGAGCCGCGCCGTGGCGTCGCTTTACGACTTCATTGACCGGCCGGAAAACGCCGGTGCCGTCGCCCGCCTCGGACTTGTCGCACGGCGGGAGGGCGTGCAGGCCGAGCGGGTGCGCGTCGGTTCCGCGGAATACCGGGCGTCGCTCGTCGGCACGATCGGCGTGCAGCCGCTGGGTGAGGGCGTCGGGGCGGTTTGATCCGGACGCCTTGGGTTAAATCGCTTTCGACGCAGAGGGCGCTGAGAGACAGAGAACGCAGAGTAAAGGCGGGTTTTTGCGCTGTCTGAGTCGGAGGGGGCCGGTCAGAAGAAGAACGGCCGCGCGACGTGGGGTTTGATGCGTTGGGCGAGGCTGATTCCCAGCAGAGCGGTGGCGGCGTGCACGATGACGACGAGGCCGGCGCTGCCGAGCATGGCTATCCAGCGTTCGACAAATTGCGTGCTTGGGGTGCCGGCGAGGAGCAGTGCCGGCAACAGGGCCAGCACGATCAGGTCGATCCCCATGATGCCGGCCCAGGCCAGCCACTTTTCGCGCCGGGAGAGGTTGCGCCCGTTCTTTTGCCGGAATCCCATGCAGGCGTGAATGACGGCCGCCAGCAGGAGAGCGGCGCTGATGACGGAAATGCGCTGCGATACGAAGTAGGGCAGCAGCAGAATGCCCCCGACCAAGCATAGAAGGTAGGTCATGGCGAAGCGGCGCAGCAGTCCGCCAAGTGAAAGGGGCGTGCTGGAAGGAGTATCGGTCATGCTGTGTAGGGTCCTGAAAATCTTAGTTTAACCACAGAGACACAGAGGCACAGAGAGCAATCATTCTTGACGATGGCGGAAGGTTTTTCCGGGCCGAGCAAACGCATTGATCTTTCATCGTTTTTCTCTGTGCCTCTGTGCCTCTGTGCCTCTGTGGTGAATGGTTACGTGTGCCGTACGACAAATTGAGGTATCAGCAATTCGCCTCGATGCAGGATGGGTCCTCGGCGTCCGGGTTGATGACGCCGAATTCGGCCGGAATGCGCGAATAGAATGCCCGGATGCCTTCGCGACGGACCAGGTCGAGAAACGGCTTGGCCTCCTCGTCGTTGGTGATGAATTCGACCTCGATCCCCGTTTCGCCGGCGTGCTCGAAGAAACGGCTTTCATGCAGCGCGTGGTGCCGCCCGAAGCCGCCGATGGCGCGAAAGGCCGAGCCGCCGCGCAGTCCCATGGCGTTCGCCTTTTCCAGCAGCCATTCCCAGAGCAGTTGTCCGTCGTGTCGCTGCTTTTCTTCAACGTAGAATTTGAGAAACGTGCCTTCCATGTTCGTTCCGCCGCTGGCGGCTCCTTGAGCTGACGTCTTGATGGGGTAAATGGTGCTGATGCCGGCGAATGTCATGACCGCCGAGTCGCCGACATGGACGACTGCGGCGCCGGGCGGTCAAGGAGGCGCAGACTATAGCACCACAGCACGGCGTTTGCTTCGCACGGGAATTGTCCGATTGGCTTTCCTTGTATTCGGTGCTCGAGCCACCTTGAAAATCGGCGGTCGATCCTCCATATCTGGAATCACCATAGCTGTGAATTTTCGACCTTACCGGAAATCAAGAAGGAGCAAGTATGCGTTACAGAAGCTTTTTTCCGCGCAATCTCTTCGCTGATCTCGAGCGGCTTCAGCGCGAAATGGACCTTAATGCCGGGCCGGCGGCGAGCATTCGTGGCGGGACGCGCGGCTATCCGGCGATGAATGTCGGATCGACCGCCCAGTCGGTGGAAATTTTCGCCTTTGCGCCGGGCATGGATCCGGCCTCCCTGAACGTCCAGATCGAGAAGGGGCTGCTGACCATCAGCGGCGAGCGCAAGGTGGATGGGGTTCCGCAAGGCGCTGCCGCCCACATTGATGAACGTTTTTCCGGGCCGTTCCGTCGCGTGGTCAGCCTGCCGGACGATATCGATGCCAACGCCGTGAGCGCGATCTACCGCGATGGCGTGCTGCGGGTGAGCGTCGGGCGAAAAGCCGTTGCTCAAGCGCTGCGTATCGATATTCAGTAGTCAGGGAGGAAAATCACCATGAGCGAAAACACTGTCAAGCGCACCGAATCGAAACGCGAGGAAGAAGCGCTGTTGCCGCCGGTCAACGTCCATGAGGACGCCAACGGCATTACCCTTTATGCCGATCTGCCCGGCGTGCCGAAAGAAAAGCTCGATGTGCGCGTCGAGGGCGATTCGCTGATTATCGAAGGGGAGTTGGGACTGGCGTTTCCGGAAGGAATGGAGCCGAGCCATGTCGAAGTCGATATTCCCCGCTATCGGCGCGTCTTTACGCTGTCCAGGGAACTCGATAGCCAGAAGGTGGCGGCGGAATACCAGAACGGCGTTCTGAAGCTGCGGATTCCGAAAGCCGAGCACGCCCAGCCGCGCAAGATCACCGTGCAGGTTGGCTGATGTTCCGGCACCCGCTCCAGTCCTTACCCACAAAATCTGTGGACAACTCTGTGAAGTGGGTGTGCGGCGTTTGCTAACGCCTTGATCCGTAATCGGTTAATCGCTGTGAAATAGCGCTGCCCAAAAAATGGGCAGCGTGCTGGCTGCCCTGCGCTTCGACCAGGCGGGTATCGCCAAAAATCAGCGCTCGAGGTCGCCGAGTTTGTCCGGTTTGCCGTTCCACTCGTCGGCGTCGGGCAGCGGGTCCTTGCGTTCGGTGATCGACGGCCAGACTTTCGCCATCCGGGCGTTCAGCTCAATGAAGCTCTGCTGGTCGTCGGGCACGTCGTCTTCGGAGAAAATCGCACTTGCCGGGCATTCGGCCACGCAGAGCGTGCAGTCGATGCACTCGTCCGGGTCGATGACCAGGAAATTCGGTCCTTCGTGGAAACAGTCGACAGGACAAACATCGACGCAGTCCGTATATTTGCACTTGATACAGTTTTCGGTAACGACGTAGGCCATGGTGCTCCTCCAGGAGGGTTGGGGGAAGGAATATAACGCATTTGCCGCAACGGATGGCTGCGGCGGCCGCAGGCGAATGCTCTGGGATGTGGCCGTTCTCTTTTAACGTTATAGATGGATATGGAAAGAAGCGTGCGCTTTTCTGATCTGCGACCGCGGCGAGGAATAATGGTTCGTTTTTGTCATTGGACTGGTGTGACGAGGTTGCCAGGATGAAATCGTCATCCGAGACTTCGGCGTTGCCGCATTATCTGGCGCTGTCGTACGTCGTTTTGATCGTCTATGCCAGTCTGCACCCGATTTCCGGCTGGCGTGTGCCCGGTGTCTCGTCGTTGCTTTTCCTTGAGGCGGCCTGGCCCCGCTACTGGACGGTATTCGATCTTGCGGTGAATGTGTTCGTTTATGTGCCGCTCGGTTTCCTGTTGTCGTTGAGTGCACGCCGGTGGTTGGGGCGCTGGCTGGGGGCGCTGGCCGGACTGTTGCTCGCCGGCTCGCTCAGTTTTTCCGTCGAAGTTTTGCAGTCCTGGCTGCCGTCACGTGTTCCGTCGAATCTCGATCTCGTCTGCAATAGCCTGGGCGGGATTCTCGGCGCGGTATTGGCGATCCGGCATGGCGAGCGGTTTTTCGGGCAGCTGGCCGCCCTGCAGCATCGGTTGCTGGCGCCGCGACCGCATAACGAGCTGGGGCTCGTGCTGACCGGGTTGTGGTTGCTCATCCAGCTTTCGCCGGAAACGCTCCTCTTCGGCGCGGGGGATCTGCGCCATGTCCTGCCCATTACGCCGGCCGTCCCGTATGCGGCGGCATCCTTTTACGTGCTGGAGGCGGGGATTGTGGCGTGCAACATGGTCGCGATCGGCCTGCTGGTGCGCGAACTGCTCGCGCCGCGCAATCAGCCGCATCTTGTCCTGCTCGTCTTTTTCTTCGTTGCGCTGGCCGTTCGGACATTGGGCGCGGCGGTGCTCGTCGGGCCGGCGAGCGCGTTGGCCTGGCTGACACCAGGGGCGCGGCTTGGCTTGCCGATTGGCGGATTTGCGCTGGCGCTCTTCGTTTTCCTGCCGCCGGCATTGCGTATTGCGCTGGCCGGACTGGCGATCATGGCCGGCACCGTGCTGGTTAACCTGACGCCACCCAACCCTTACTCAGAAGTGGCGCTGCTGGCCTGGCGGCAGGGGCATTTCCTCAATTTCAACGGCCTGACGCGTCTGGCCGCCAGTCTGTGGCCGTTCGTGGCGCTGCCGTGTCTGATGCTGCTCGGGTGGCGCTCAGGCAATGGGCGAGGTTGAACCCGCGGCCGGTTCTGCTGTCATCAACACGGATTGAATGGAGGGTTTGTGCCATGAGTTATTTCACGCATCACGTGTTTTTCTGTTGCAACCAGCGCGCCGCGGGCGAGGCGTGCTGCAACGCGCTGGGCGCCTCCGAAGCGCAGGCGTATGCCAAGAACCGCATCGGCGAGCTCGGCCTGAACGGCCCCGGCCAGGTGCGCATCAACAAGGCCGGCTGCCTTGGCCGCTGCGACGAGGGGCCCAGGGCAATCGCACCAAACCCGAAATGCCACCGTCGTGAACATGCCAAAATAGCCGTTCACAATCAATCAGTTACAAAGGGGCTGTTCACAGGGCGTTGATTTGTGTAGTTTTCTGTCTTTTTGGGTGGCGTATGGAGACGGAGAAAGCGGCTACGGCAAATCAACGAGTCTCGCTGACGGAGGTCTTTTCG
>NZ_SSSR01000027.1 GCF_009469695.1 Propionivibrio limicola | reverse complement strand
GCGCTGATCGCGCCGCCTTCCGGTCGGGCCTTCGCCCCTCCCTCTCGGCAACGCGATCAGCGCAAATGAAGTGTCCGGGGTGTGTCAGTTTTGAATCGCTGCCCAACAAAAATCTGTATCAGTTTTGAATCGCCGTTGACAGCAATGGCGTTCACTTTGGCGGGATTAAGGGGAATACCGCCGCGATCAATGGCGCGGATAAGCCGCTGGGCTTGCACAATCTCTGGCGGGAGTTGGTGCTTAAGCAGGCGGCGCCGGATCCACATCAGCATAGGCCGTTTCTCCTCGTCACGATCTCGGTTGAATTCCCGGCAGAAACTCAATGCCCGTGCGATTCACCAGTTCCTGATAGGAAATCGGCCAGCTGCCGCGTGCCTGGTCGCTATTTTCAATCCAATACGCCCAAGCCCGATTGGCCGAAGGGTCATACACCAGCTTATAGAGATACGTCGGTACCAAAACACGACCCCGACCAATCGTCTCAGGTTGTGTTGGGAATGCCGGTCCAGTAAAGACATACACCGGCCCGCCGGTCCGTTGCACATACTTGCGCGTCGCTTTCTCGACGGCCTTGGCCCAAACGCCCCGATTGTTTTCGGGCGCTTGCGGCACCATGTTGGCAAGCGAAAAGGATTGTGCCATCGCCCGCGCGGTCGGCATGTCGGCGGCCGGTGCCATGTGGCCACGGTCAAAGCCGGAGCCCTTTGGTAATTCCATCGCTTCGTGATACTGGACATTGATTGGCATACCGCACAACGTAAATTTACAATGTCACAAGCAAAATCAATGACTTAGAAAACACGTGCCGTTGAACCAGTAGCACATATCGGTGTGATTGCCGGATCGGGTCGCATTGATCGTTGGAATTGATATCGGCCGAGAATCGGACACAAACGCGCCGTTGGAGTCTCCCGATTCTTTGAAGCGCATTCCTTTTCGGAGATGAAAAGCAGAAAGCCAACCGGAATTCGGTTGGCTTTCACTTGGAAGCATATCCTTGCCACTCGATTTTTGAAGCATAAACTTGCCAAGTGGCAAAGTTATGCTTCCTAGGACAATCTCGTTCTGTCACGTACTGCGAAATGGTGGGCGATACTGGGATCGAACCAGTGACTTCCACCGTGTGAAGGTGGCACTCTACCGCTGAGTTAATCGCCCGATGTGAGGCTGCGGATTTAACCACATCCTGCTAGCGGGGTCAATTTACCGGACACTTTTTTCGTTGCTCGGCACGGGTATCCAGCGGGCAACGAGAATCAGGCCAATCAAGCCGAACACCGAGCCCAGCGCAAAGGCCACCTCGCTGCCGCAATGATCCCACGCCCAACCGGCCGCCAACCCGCCAACCAGACCACCCGCCCCGAAGCTTAGGCTGGAATAAAGGGCCTGTCCCCTCGACCTCGTATTCCCCGGGAACCAGGTATTAACCGCGGCGATGGAAGCGGCGTGATGAGAACCGAACGTCAGGCCGTGCATCAGTTGCGCCAAAACGAGGACTGGCAGCGATTCGACGCCGTAACCGATCAGTACGAACCGCAAGACGGCAGCCCCGAAACTCGCCAACAAGATTCGACGCATACTGAATCGGCGCATGACGCGGCTCATGGCGAGAAAAACGCCAATTTCAGCCAAAACCCCCAGCGACCAGAGGCTCCCGGCCATCAACTTGCTGTAGCCATGCTCCGAAAGATAGATCGAATAGAAGATGTACAACGCACCATGCGCGGCTGACATCGAGAAACTCGCACCCAGCAAAGCCCGGACGCGGGGCTGTCGCAAAATCTGACCGACGGGAGGATGCACCTCGTATCCTTGCTTGGGCGGCGCTTCCGGCACAAGCATTCCACAACAGACGATACCTCCGAGCGTCACGACGATGGCCCCGAGCAGACTCGGCACACCGAGCTGGTCAAGCAACGCCCCCGTCCCCATGACCGCGACGATGAATCCGATCGACCCCCACAGCCGGACCTGGCTATAGCGCGACGCATTTTCCCGAAGATGATCGAAGGTCAGCGTCTCGATGAGTGGCAGAGCCGCGACCCAGAAGAACGAAAACAACGCCATGGCCAACAGAAAGGCCGAGAAATCGCGGGACATGAAGAATATCGAAAACACGGCCAGCGTGATTACGCCGGTCAGCCGGATGATCGGCACACGATGTCCGACCCGATCAACCAGCAGCCCCCAGAGATAGGGGCCGAACAGACGCATCAGCTGCATCTGCGTCATCAGGACGCTGATATCCCACGCAGAAAACGAAAGCGACTTGAGATACAACCCGAAATACGGGGAAAACGCGCCAACGAAGGCGAAGTAGAAGAAGTAGTAGCCGGAGAGGCGCCAGTAGGGAAAACCATGCATCCGCGCATTTTATCGGATGCATGGGGTAAAACCGGGGTCAGTTGTTGTTTTGGTGCGTGACGAGCAGATTGTAAATCTTGTCTTTCAGAATCGCCCGCTTCTTTTTCATCTCTTCGATAGTGAAGTCATCGACCGGGACGTCCCGCTCTTCCAGACGTTCAACCTCGCCCGTCAGGCCGTCGTATTCATCGACCATCGCGCTAAAGACGCTGTCGGACGTCCGCAAGGTTTGCATTACACCCAAAAATTCAGGGAATTCGCGATGAAGCTCATGGTGGTCTACCTGCATGATCGTACCCTCGCTTTTTGTCTGGCCGCCCCGCTGGATGGCCAGCATGGTTTATAAAGACAGACTTGCCAGTCCGCGCGGTTACTCTACCACCATGCTCGGTCGCTGTTTAGCCCTGCGGGCACTGCCCGCCACGCGTTCGAACGTCAGATTCGCGGCGTCGAACACTCCACATCGCCGCACTGGGCCCGATGCCGCAACGCATGATCGATCAGCACGAGGGCCAGCATGGCTTCCGCGATCGGCGTGGCCCGAATGCCGACACAAGGATCGTGACGGCCATGCGTCTCGACCATGATCGGCTCGCCGGCCCGGTTGATCGACTGGCGCGGAATACGGATGCTGGACGTCGGCTTGATCGCCATATTGACGAGAATGTCCTGCCCGGTCGAAATGCCGCCGAGCACGCCGCCAGCGTTGTTGGAAAGAAAGCCCTGCGGCGTCATCGCGTCGCCGTGTTCGCTTCCCTTCTGCGCAATACTCGCAAAACCGGCACCGATCTCGACGCCCTTGACGGCATTGATGCCCATCATCGCGTAAGCAATCTCGGCATCGAGCCGGTCATACACCGGCTCGCCCCACCCCGCTGGCACGCCGCGCGCGACAACGCTGATCTTGGCGCCAATGGAATCGCCGGACTTGCGCAGCGCGTCCATGTATTCCTCAAGCTGCGGCACGATGGCAGCATTCGGAGCAAAAAAAGCGTTCGTTGCAATGGTTTGCGCATCGACAAACGGGATTTCGATGGGCCCCAACTGGCTCATCCAGCCCTGAATCGTGATGCTGTAACGCGCCTGCAGCCATTTGCGGGCGATCGCCCCGGCCGCCACGCGCACCGCCGTTTCGCGCGCCGATGAACGGCCGCCGCCGCGATAGTCGCGAAAACCATACTTTTGCGTATAGGCATAGTCGGCGTGGCCGGGACGGAACGTCTCGGCGATGTTGCCGTAATCCTTGCTACGCTGGTCCTGGTTGCGGATCAGCAGGCCGATCGGCGTTCCGGTCGTTTTACCTTCGAACACGCCGGACAGGATTTCCACCGTATCCGGCTCGCGGCGTTGCGTCACATGGCGCGACGTTCCCGGCTTGCGGCGATCGAGTTCGGCCTGAATGTCCGCTTCGCAGATTTCCAGCCCCGGAGGGCAGCCATCAACCACGCAGCCGATGGCCGGCCCGTGCGATTCGCCAAAGGAAGTAACCGTGAACAAGGTGCCAAAAGTATTGCCGGACATGGGATTCTCAGGAGCGATAGAATGACCGCGGAGTCTATCACAGCCGCCCCTCGGCGCCGTTGATTGCGACGCTCTACACCGCCCAAGCAGGAGGCCAGACGATCATGAACGAGAAAACGAGGCATCCCTCCAAAGCTTACGAAAAAACCCGCCCGTCACAGGGCAGACAAGCGCCTCCCAACCCGCTGCGCCAAGCCGACAACCGCTGGCAGCGAACGGTTCGCTACGGCTGGGACAAAGGCGGCTCAAGCGGCGGCCGGAAATAAAAACGGGGGCGTCAAGCCCCCGCAACATTCAACAAGACGTCAGTTCAATTCCACCGGAACGAAGAGCCGCGCCTCATCGCGCTGGATCAACAACGCGACGCGCTTGCCGGCTTTCGCCACAAGACCACGTAATTGATCGACGCTGCCGACCGGCTCACCGTTGACGGAAAGGATGACGTCGCCCGGACGTATCCCGGCGCGCGCCGCCGCCCCGCTCGCGTTCTGGACGACGAGTCCGCCGCGCCCGTCGAACTGGCGGCGCTCTTCGGCACTCAACGGTCGCACGGCCACCCCGAGACGCCCACCCGCGACGTCCTTGCTTTCCGCGACCGGCTCTTTTTCCTCCTTGAGCGCTCCGACTTTCACTTCGATGTCGCGCACACTGCCCTTGCGCCAGACCTTCAGGCGCGCCGATTCTCCCGGCCGGATGTTGGCGACCAACGGCGGCAATTCGCCCGACGTCTGAATTTCCGTGCCGTTCAGCGACAGGATGACGTCGCCCGGCTCCAGTCCGGCCTTGGCCGCCGGACCGCCGCTCTCGACGGAACTGACCAGCGCCCCGACCGGTTTGCTCAGCCCGAACGAATCGGCCAGCGACTGATTGACCTCCTGAATCGAAATCCCAAGCCGGCCGCGTTGCACCTTGCCGTGTTTGACGATCTGATCCTGAATCGACATGGCGACTTCAATCGGAATGGCGAACGAAAGCCCCTGATAGCCGCCCGTCCGGCTGTAGATTTGCGAGTTGATGCCGACCACTTCGCCCGCCATGTTGAACAGCGGCCCGCCGGAATTACCGGGATTGACCGCCACGTCGGTCTGGATGAACGGCACATAGTTGTCGGCCGGCAGCGAGCGCGACTTGGCGGAAATGATGCCAGCGGTGGCGCTGTTCTCGAATCCGTAGGGCGAGCCGATGGCCAGAACCCATTCGCCAACCCGCGTGCGCGTCGAGCTGCCAATCTTGACCGTCGGCAAATTGCGGGCATCGATCTTGAGCACGGCCACGTCGGTCGCCTTGTCGGCACCGAGCACTTTGGCCTTGAATTCACGCTTGTCGATCATTTTGACGGTCACTTCGTCGGCCCCGTCGATCACATGCGCATTGGTGAGGATCAGCCCGTCCTCGCGCAGGATGAATCCCGACCCCTGCCCGCGCACCTGGCGCTCGCCGCGTTGCTGCGGGATGCCGAAATGGCGGAAGAATTCGTAAAACGGGTCGTTCGGATCAAGCCCGGGAATATCCGCCAGCCCCTGATTTTTCACCTTGCCGGAAATACTGATATTGACGACGGAAGAACCGTTGCGGGCCACGATCGCGCTCATATCCGGCAAGGCAGCCGCCGGCATCGGAGAACTCGTCGCCATCGGGGCTGCAACGGATGTCGTCGGCGGCACCGCCTTGTCGGAGGCGGCATGGGCTGACCAAAGCTCAAGCCCGTTTTCGAGCCCATTTCCCAACGAATAAGCGCCCACCAACGCCGCCATCACGACAGCGGCAATCATCAATCTCTTCACGCTTCGATACATCATCGTCTCCTTCTCTCCTTGTGCAGATTCAGGCAAATCATTCACCGAAAAGATAACGCCAAGACCACAAAAAACAGGGCAAGTTTAATCACGAACAGCGACTTTACTTCCCGGCCAAGCGATTTTCACAGCGGTTATTTGGTTCCTGCGATGACAAAAACAAGGCCGCTTGCCGAACTTTTTTCTAACAATACTGACCAACCGGCAGATTTCAGCGATGGCTCGGTCATCTTTTTTCGCAACACCACGACAATTCCCGGAAGGATTCGACATGGCAAACACAGTCACTCTCGGTGGCAACCCCATTCAAGTCGCAGGCGATTTCCCGCAAAAGGGACAACAGGCTCCTGCGTTCTCGCTCGTCGGAAGCGCGTTGGCCGACGTTACGCTGGAGAGTTTCGCCGGCAAGCGCAAGGTTCTGAACATTTTCCCGAGTCTGGATACGCCGACCTGCGCGGCGTCGGTGCGTAAATTCAACCAAAGCGCCAGCACGCTCGCCAACACCGCTGTCCTCTGCATCTCGGCCGACCTGCCCTTCGCCCAGAAGCGTTTCTGCGGTGCGGAAGGACTCGAAAACGTCGTAACGCTCTCGCTAATGCGCGGCCGCGAATTCCTCAAGAACTACGGCGTGGAAATCACGAGTGGCCCGCTCGCCGGTGTAGCCGCCCGCGGCGTTGTCGTTCTGGATGAAAACAACAAGGTTCTGTACAGCCAGCTCGTACCGGAAATCAAGGACGAACCCGATTACGACGCGGCGTTGAAGGCGCTCGCGTAAGCGCGCAACGTTTCCCAGCAAAATCGGGGGGCTCCGGCTCCCCGTTTCACTTTATCGGCGGGGCATGAAGCGGCTAAAATTCGCCCCATGCCCGACGAACACATCACCCAGCCGCTTTTCTGTCACATCGCCACACCCGCCCCAACCGTGCGGGCCATCGAAGTCCGACTATCGCAGAAAACCGGGAACGGCCTCACGCTTGGCTACACGCTTTGGGGCGACGCGACGCGTCTTCGCATTCCGCAGCAACAGTTGCCATCACGCTCCGACGGACTCTGGGAACACACCTGCTTTGAAGCTTTCATTGGATTGAGGGGTGAACGCGCCTATCGCGAATTCAATTTTTCCCCTTCCGGACAGTGGGCCGCCTACGCGTTCTCGGACTACCGGCAACACGCCGATACTTCGCCCGACTTTGATCCGTTAGAGACCACGACGCGGCTATTGCCCGACCGGTTTGAGCTGGAAGTGTGTCTCCCGTACGGCGCGCTCCCGGCCAACCCGGATGGAAAACTGTGGCAAATCGGCCTTTCGGCCGTCATCGAGACGCACGATACGAATGATGGCCAGCTGAGCTACTGGGCGCTTCATCACCCATCTGCAAAGCCGGACTTTCATCACCGCGATGCCTTCGTCCTCGAACTCCCATCCCTTTAATCCCTCGCCAAATCACGCCATGACCATTCAGTTCGGCCTCGACCGCCTGCTTGCCGACCCAAGCCTGCGGAAACCACTTGCCGGCAAGCGCATCGCCCTGCTCGCTCACCCCGCTTCGGTCACGGCCGACCTGACACACGCGCTCGACGCACTCGCCGCCTTGCCCGACCTCAAACTGACGGCGGCCTTTGGCCCACAGCACGGGTTGCGCGGCGACAAGCAGGACAACATGGTCGAATCGCCGGATTTCCTCGATCCGCGACACGGCATCCCGGTGTTCAGCCTCTACGGCACGGTGCGCCGACCAACGGCAGAGATGATGGGCACCTTCGACGTCCTGCTGATCGACCTGCAGGATCTCGGCTGCCGCATCTACACCTTCATCACCACGCTCCTCTACATGCTGGAGGCCGCAGCGCAGCACGGTAAATCGGTCTGGATACTCGATCGGCCGAACCCGGCTGGCCGACCGATCGAAGGACTGACGCTACGCGCGGGTTGGGAAAGTTTTGTCGGCGCCGGCCCGCTGCCGATGCGGCACGGGCTGACGATGGGGGAACTGGCGCGCTGGTTCATCGCCGAATACAAGCTCGACGTCGAGTGCGAAATCATCGCCATGCGCGGCTGGCAGCCCGAAACTAGCCCCGGTTACGGCTGGCCGCTTGGCGAACGCACCTGGATCAATCCAAGTCCGAACGCGCCCAACCTGTCGATGGCGCGTTGCTACGCCGGCACCGTGATGCTCGAAGGGACGACGCTTTCCGAAGGGCGCGGCACGACGCGGCCACTCGAACTGTTCGGCGCCCCGGATATCGACGCCCGCCGGATCATCGCCGAAATGCAGGCACTCGCGCCGCACTGGCTCATGGGCTGCCGCCTGCGCGACTGCTGGTTCGAGCCGACCTTCCACAAACACGCCGGGACCTTGTGCAACGGCGTGCAAATTCATGTCGAGGATGGCGGCTATCACCATCATGAATTCCGTCCGTGGCGTTTGCAGAGTCTGGCCTTCAAAGCAATCCGCCGCCTTTATCCGGACTATCCGCTGTGGCGCGATTTCCCTTACGAATATGAGCACGACCGACTGGCCATCGACCTCATCAACGGCAGCCCGCTGCTGCGCGAGTGGGTCGACGATCTGGAAGCAGCGCCAGCCGACCTGGATGCACTTGCGCAGGCTGACGAATCAGCCTGGGAAGCCATACACCGGCAAGTCCTGATTTACTGAGGCGGCGCAAAAAGCTCGGATGCCGTTCGCGCAGGGACTACCCGATCAGCGTCGCCAACCCGAGCAGCAGCAGCAACAGGAGCCAAAGCAACAAGGCGCGCCAGACGAGTCCGACGGCACTTTGCATGAAATCCGCATCGGCCTCGTCGCCAACGCCGATGGTTGCCCGGTCCGCTATTTCACCGGCTTCGACCACCGGCATGCCAAGACGCACGCCAAGCGCCCCGGCCCCGCTCGCCAGCACGACGCCAATGCCGCCGCCGAGCGGACTGTCCGCCCATTTGTCGGCCTGCGTCCGCCAGCAATGGATGGCATCCTCGAAGTCGCCGACAATCGCGAAACCGAACGCCGTCAGGCGAGCCGGTAGCCAGTCGATGACGGCAAACGCCTGTCGCGCAAAGCGACCGAACGCCCCGATATCTGCATCAATGCGGTTTCCCCACGCCTCGGCAAAGAAAGCCGCCGCCCGATAAAGCACCGCGCCGCATGGGCCGGGCAACAGGACGAAACAGACCAACACGCCGAATACATGGCGGTGCGAAGCCGCCAGCGCTTCCTCGATCGCCAGCCGCGCGATTTCTGATGACGACAGCCCGTCTGCAGAACGTCCGCGCCACTCTGCAAGTAGTCTACGTGCTTCCGCCAGATCATCCATGCGCAAGGCAAACTGGATGGCGGTGTAGGAATGGCTGAACTGCCGGAACCCCATGGTGACATAGAGCAATGCCACATTCCACGCCCACGCAAGAACGGGATTGATCGCCAGCAGCGCCCAATAAACGCCCCCCGCCATCACGACAAGCCCCCCGACACCCAGCACCCAGGCAATCAAACCATGATCGCGGCCGCCAGCATTGAAGCGCCCTTCCAGAAAATGAGCCAGCGATGAGAGTGGCCCGTACACGACCTGTCGATATGACAAAGGCCTCATCTGCTCAAGCAGCAGAACGGCAATCAAGGAAAAAAGACCCATAGCGAATTCGCTTGCGTTTTATCGTTGTAACGATGATTCGGGCAACAATCAACTTTCCGCGGCAGCTACTTGATACTTTAGCCACTCCGCCCCCAATGGCCCGCCAAGCGCCGCGACGAGCGCTTCAGTCAAGATACCACACTCCGGTCGGCCATCGCCCGCGCCAGCGTAACGATGATGCCCGCCGTCACCCCCCAGATGAAGTAATCGCCAAACCGCATGGCGAAGTAGTTGCGCAACCGGCCACCCAGGACGCTGGAGTGTCGCTCGATATTCGCCGGATCAAGCAAGAAAGCCAACGGCACCTCGAAGATTTCCGCGACCTCATGCGGATCCCGACGCAATTCGAAGGGAGGCGTCACCAAGGCCACGACGGGCGTCACCCGATACCCGGTACCGGTACGGTATTCGGGCAGATAACCGACGACCTCCACGTGCTGGGGTGCCAGACCGATTTCTTCGTTCGCCTCGCGCAAAGCGGTATGCGCCGGGGAGGTATCTTCTGGTTCGACACGCCCCCCAGGAAAACTGATCTGTCCAGGATGATGCTTCAGATGCGGGGTACGCTGGGTAAAGAGAACCGACGGCTGCTCCTCGCGCAACACGATCGGGAACAGAACCGACGCGGAAATCAGTTCTCCGTCACCGACGCCGTCTTCCTGAACAAAGGCGTGCCGAACAGGCGAAGGATGCAAGACCGACCGCAGACGTTCAAGGTCAATCGTCCCCTCTCCGATCTTTAGCTCAGTCTTCACAACGCCCTCGCCTCATCCAGACAGCAGCCGCAGCTCCTTTTCTTAACTGTCGGAGGTTTCTTTTTCGATCTCGGCACGCACGGCCCCAAGGGCATCCTGCAACGTTTCTTCCGACAACGTATTGATCGACGTCGCCACCAGATCGGCCGACTCGACCGCACCAACCGGCAACCGCCGGCTATCCAGACTGGCAATCAGCGCGGCACTGGCGCCGGCAACTCGCAGCAATGTTTGGCGCTCACTCATGAGAATCTCGAGTTCACGACGCAACATGGCAATTTCCTGGTCACGATGAGGCATGTATTTATTCTCCTAATAGCGTTTTTTCAACGTCATGGTGTCACCAGTGCGTTGCATTTCCATACGATTCAGAAAACTCATGCCGAGCAATACAAAAGGCATGTCCTGCTGATGCACAAGCGCGTCAACATTGTGCATTACGACTTCCCCAACCCTGACCGTATCGAGTTTGACACGGGATACCTGCGTCAAACCATTGGCGGTCTGAGAATAACCGATCTCGCCCTTGGCTGGATTCAGGCCGATCCGGCGCGCATCGCCGGCACCGATCGAGATCATCGACGCACCGGTATCAACAACGAACCGGATCGTCGATCCGTTGATGTTACCGGTCGTCAGAAAATGGCCCTGTCCATCGGCGGTGAGAACAACCGTTTGCGGACCACCACCCGACGCTTGCGCGGCCACATTTTGCCCCACCCGCAGAAGGCGCCTTTTACCTTCCACCTCCAGCGTCGCCGTTTCCCCCTCAATCGAAACAACTTTCACGCCCTCCTCGGTCTTGTTTCCAAGCGGAACAATCCTCGGCGCTCCACCGTTGATCGTCAGCAACGCCTTGCCGGGGAAAAGACCGGCCAGACCAACATCAACAGCCGGCGCCAGCCCCGGCAGGAACAAACATACGCAGAGCACGAGGCGACGCGTAAAATCAGCCAGCCAGCATGCAGACAAACTAGCGCTGCGTTGCTTCTGGTTCCTGACGACACTATTCATTTTTTCCCCGAACTCAAGACGTGAGTACCTGATACACCCTTACTGAGCCAACCACAATGAAACCCGTTGTCATTTTCAGACACACCCGGACCGAAGGCCCGGGCTATTTTGCCACATTCCTCGAAAAGCACTCGATTCCCTGGAAATTGATCGCTATTGATCAGGGAGAATCCGTCCCCGCCTGCGCCGATGAGTTCTCCGGCCTGTGCCTGATGGGAGGAACAATCAGCGTCAATGATCCCTTGCCGTGGATTGACGAGATGTGCGCGCTGATTCGGCAGGCCATCGCCGCGAACATCCCGGTGCTCGGCCACTGTCTCGGCGGACAGTTGATCAGCAAGGCACTCGGCGGCCAGGTAACGAAAAACCCGGTCAAGGAACTTGGCTGGGGAACGGCGACTGTCGAAAACAACGAAGTGGCACAGCACTGGCTTGGCGACAACATCGCGCCCGCTGGAATCGCAACCGTTTTCCAGTGGCATGGCGAAACATTCACCATTCCGCCGGGAGCCAGCCGCATTCTTTCCGGCAAGCATTGCGCCAACCAGATGTTCGTCATCGGACCTCACCTTGGCATGCAATGTCACGTCGAAATGACGCCGGAGATGATTTCCACCTGGTGCAACGGTTGGAACAACGAAACGCGCGGACTCGCTTCCCTTCCCCCTTCTGTGCAGACACCCGACGAGATGCAGTCAGAAACCACCGACCGCCTGCCGGCGATGCGCCGGGTTGCCGACCAGCTCTACGGGCAATGGATCAAAGGGCTGGCCGACACAAAGAGATAGAAGACACCCAATAAAAACGCGGCCTGGTTAGCCGCGTTTTTGTGGTTCAGGCAGCATCGCTACCCGGTTCCTTCGGTATTGACTACTTCTTGTGCTCAACCACCACGCACTGGTACACGCCCGCGAAGAAGGTCTGCTTGCGCCACGTAAACGCATCGGCGTTCTTTGCATAGTGCTTGATCTCGTTTTTCCATAGCGCTTCGGCGAACGGCTCAAGATAACGATTGACGAGCTTGAGGATGTAGCGGATCGGCTGCCACTTTTTCGGATTGTGGTAATCGACGAACACCACTTTTCCGCCTTTCGGCAGACGGTTCAGAATGTTGTCGACGATTTCGTATTTCTTTTCTTCCGGAACCTCGTGCAGCAAGAAGAAGCTGCAGATCAGGTCGTACCCTTCCTTGACCTCGCCAGCAAAACTGGCGGCATCGCCGCGAATCACTTTGGCCCACTTCATGTCCGCCAACTTGCGGCTGCCATGCTCAAGCTGCACCGGCGTCACGTCGGTCAGATGGAAAACGCCCTTCGATCCCACTTTCTCGGCCACGCGCTGAACGAGATCGCCATACACGTGGGCCACCTGCCAGACGCGCATTCCCGGCTTGATCTCGTTCAGGTAGGCGCGCATCAGGCGCTGGTCGTTCAGGAACAGCAGGATGCGCACAACGATGTTGCGATCAAGCGCGCGCACCCACTTCGGATCAACATACGCCCAGTCGTACACTTCGGTCATGTACGTGGGAACGCCTTCGTAATAGGGGTCAATGGCGAGTGACGAGTGATTCTTGGTCATTATCCGATCCTAAAAAATATCTCGGGCGGTCGGGGATGCATGGACCTTATAAGGGGCGTCGCGTACCGATCGTGGGAGAAGGAAAGCACAAAAATTAAGCATTATCCCCGAGCGCACCGCACCGGGCAAGGACCTTACAACGGAAGAGGCTCGAACAGGCTGGCAATATCGTCTTCACCAAATTTCAACGCGGTACTCCGCTCCTCGGACAGGATGCCATCCGCCAGTGCGGCCTTCCGTTCCTGGAGGGAAAGAATCTTTTCCTCGATACTCCCGGCCACAATCAGTTTGTAGACGAAAACCGGTTTGTTCTGCCCGAGCCGGTGCGCGCGGTCGGTGGCCTGATTTTCGACGGCAGGATTCCACCACGGGTCGTAATGAATCACCGTGTCGGCCGCCGTCAGGTTCAGGCCAACGCCCCCCGCCTTGAGGCTGATCAGGAAGATCGGCACCTCGCCTGCCTGGAAGCGCCGCACCGGCGTTTCGCGGTCGATCGTATCGCCGCTCAAGGTGACATAGTCGAGTCCAGCCCGTTTCAGCTCGCCTTCGATCAGGGCCAGCATGCTGGTGAACTGGGAAAAAATCAGGATCCGCCGCCCCTCCTCCACCTGCTCGGGCACCATCGTCATCAGCAGATCGAGTTTGGCTCGCTCCTTGACGCGCTGCGCGGCCAGCGACTTGACCAGCCGCGGATCGCAACACACCTGGCGCAGTTTGAGCAACGCATCGAGAATGACGATCTGGCTCCGCCCGAATCCCTTGCTCGCAATCTCGTCACGGACCATCACGTCCATCGCCGCGCGAACCGTTTCATACAAGTCGCGCTGCGCCCCGGCGAGTTCAACCTTTCTGATAATTACCGTTTTGGGGGGCAATTCCAGCGCCACTTCTTCCTTCTTCCGGCGAAGCACAAAGGGGCGAATCCGGCGCGCGAGCAGACCCCGGCGCTCATCGTCGCCCTGCTTCTCGATCGGCGTCCGCCAATACTTCGTGAAAGAATTCTTGCCGCCAAGAAAGCCGGGCAAAAGAAAATCAAACTGGCTCCACAACTCGCCAAGGTGATTCTCCAGCGGGGTTCCGGTCAGACACAGGCGGTGACGGCAGTCGACCTTGCGAATCACCTCCGCCCCGCGGCTCCGTGCATTCTTGACGGTTTGCGCTTCGTCAAGAATCAGCAAGTGATACGAATGCTGCAGCAACTCCTCGGCGTCGCGCCAAAGCAGTGAATAAGTCGTCAGTACGACATCGTACTGCGGGATATCGGCGTAGAAATTTTTCCGTTCGGGGCCGTGCAGTGACAGGACCTTCAACTCCGGTGCGAAACGTGCAGCCTCGTTTCTCCAGTTGAAAATCAGCGATGTCGGCAGAATGATCAGTGTCGGTCGATCCATCCGCCCCGACTGCTTTTCGATCAGCAGATGCGCTAGCGCCTGCGCCGTCTTGCCAAGCCCCATGTCGTCCGCCAAGATGCCGGCCAAGCCTTGGGCGCGCAAGAATTGCAGCCACGCGACGCCTTCCCGCTGGTAGGGCCGCAGATCAAGCCCCAGTCCGGACGGAATTTCGACATCCTTGATTCCCTGGGCCGCATGCAAACGCTCGGCGAGCGCCAGAACGTCGGATTGGCCGCGGAACTGCCAGCGCCGAGTGTCGTTCAGTTCGTTCAAGCGCTGCGCGTCGAAGCGCGACACGCGCAACATGCGACGCCCGTCAAAGCCCTCGAACAGGTCGATCAGCGTCAACGCCAAGGGTTTGAGTCGACCTGCCGAGGCGCGAATGCGTTTGTTGGCCGCGGACCGGAGTTCGATTGTTTCATCATCGGGGATGCGGCGAAGTTCGACCGAGTCGAGCCAGCGCGAATCCTGCCGGAACAGCGTCGCCAGCAGCGGAGCCAGAAGCAGGCGCTCACCTTCAACGATGATGCCCATATCGAGATCGAACCAGCCATCGTTGGTGGCAAACAGTTCGGCATCCCACGCGTCAATATCCAGCGCATGGTGACGAAAATCGTCGTCAAACTGAATTTCCCATCCGGCCGACCTGAGTGCAGCCACGCCGTTCTGCATGAACGCCGCCCAAGCCGACTCGTTCGCCAGGCCATACGCGCTGGCCGGTGGACTTCCGAAAGTGTAGAGGCGATCCGCAGGAATCTTCTCCAGGCCGGCGACGAGCAGGCCCTCCAAGAGCACCCGTTCGCGTTCGGTTTGCCGGGAGACACGCACCACCTCGCCATCCGGCAACGTAAAGCACGCCCGCTCATCGCCGGGCACGATTTCGATGTCCTGATAGCGAAAGACGGGCAGAGCCACGTCAAAAGCCACGCAAGACTCATCATCGATGTAATCACGCCAACCCCGGTGCCCATGGATTTCCAACGTCTGCAACCGTACAACCGGCACGAGCCGCGTTTCAACCCGACCTGCTTCAGTCGACATATCCGCAGGGACAAGGACCGGTTTTTCAGACCATCCCTCAAGAACGGCGAGGGCTTCGGGGTCGCCACCAACATCAAGCGCACCGATCACCCCCTCATCCAGATCGACATACCAGGGAGGCTGAACCGGAATGACCAAGCCCGCCTCCGGCACGACAGAGAAGAAAGGCTGTTGATGACCGCGCGCATCCGGGCGCCACTTGAGTTCTGCGCTGCGTTTCTCAGCCAACAACAGCGGAGAAAGATCGCTCGCCGCACACAGTCGGCCGGAGTTCGCCATCGCCAGCAATATCGCGCCGCCTCCCTGCGGACTCAAGCCGAAAGCGCGCAGGCCGACACCGTGCGAACGGTCTGCCCACAGCAGGCGCAGGATATCCAGATCCTCTTCGGTAACGTAAGCAGGCGGTTTATCGAACACTCGGTCGAGCGCCCACCATTCCTCGGCATTTTCCGGATCACGGCCGCGCCGGACCGTGACGCCGAAGGCATTTTCCTCGGCCGACCAATGAAGGAAATAAAAAAGCTGATTGCGCCCCGCCGTCGGCCGCGACGTCTTGTGACTAACGGCAACCGAAACGCGCCGCAGTTCTTCCAACCAGGACAAGGCTCCTATCACCGCCCCTCCGTTACTTCCGCATTGCTCGACATGTTCAACGACTTTAGACGACATTGGCATCAGAACTCAAAAACGGTGAACAGCGCTGTGCCTTAAGAACACCGGTACGCAATAAAACCTGGATGAAAAGAAACGCCACACGTCAGGCAAACAACTCGTGGAAACGGCTTCCGCCGTTCCCCCTAATCAATTTCGGGCGGTCAATCCCTGAAATTGCCATACTTGATCGGAAAATCGGTAATCGCCTTCGTCACGGTGGCAATGCATGCCTGTAGTTCGTCGCGCTTGGCGCCCGTGACGCGCACCGTGTCCCCCTGAATCGAAGCCTGGACCTTGAGCTTCGAATCCTTGACCAATTTGACAATCTTTTTGGCCAATTCAGACTCGATGCCAATCTTGATTTTCAGTTCCTGCTTGACCTTGTTGCCGGAGATTTTCTGCACTTCGCTCACATCAAGCCGCTTGACGCTTTCCTTTTCCTTCTTTTCCATGGCCGGAAAAAGAATGTCCTTGATCTGGTCGAGCTGAAAATCCGAATCACCGAACAAGGTGATGACTTTGTCTTTTTCGTTGAGTTCGATCTTCGCCGAGGTTCCCTTGAAATCGTAACGTGCGTCGATCTGGCGACTCGTAATGTCAATCGCGTTTTTCAGCGCGACCATGTCGGCTTCGGAGGAAAAATCAAAAGAAGGCATGACTCATGAACCCTGATGAATAAAAGACAAATCCGGCAACGTTCGCGGCAAATCAACCGAAATGGCAAACGTAGTGGTACGGCTCGTCGCACGCAATTTCAAACGACGAATTGCCCGGCACATTGAACGATTCACCGGGACCGTAGTTCTTCCACGGGTCTTCGCCTTTCAGACGAACGCGGCAGGAACCGCCAACGCCCTCCATGATTTCGGGGGCGCCGGTATTGAAGGTCAGCGACGCGGGCAGGATGACGCCGAGCGTCTTTTTGCTGCCGTCAGCAAAGACAACCGTATGACTGACACACTTGCCGTCGAAATAGACATTAGCCCGCTTTACGACGCTTACATTATCGAATTGGGACATTTATTTCTCCGCACTCAGCGAACGATGACACTCACCGCGAGAGGGCCATCACAAACAAATTCGAAAAATAGTCAGGGGCCGCGAGTGCGGCCCCTGACACCGGAAAAACAGCTTAGCTCTTGCGGCTGGCGAGGTTGGCGGCAATGCGCATGCGCAAGGCATTGAGCTTGATAAAGCCGCCCGCATCCTTCTGATCGTAAGCGCCGGCATCGTCCTCGAACGTGGCAATCGTCGAATCGAACAACGAATCGGTCTTCGAATCGCGCCCGGTCACGATCACGTTGCCCTTGTACAGCTTGATACGCACCCAGCCATTCACGGAAGCCTGTGTATGGTCGATCAGGACCTGGAGCGCACGCCGCTCGGGGCTCCACCAATAGCCGTTGTAGATCAGGCTGGCGTAGCGCGGCATCAAGTCATCCTTGAGATGCGCCACTTCGCGGTCGAGCGTGATCGATTCGATCGCCCGGTGCGCCCGCAGGAGGATCGTGCCGCCCGGCGTTTCATAGCAACCACGCGACTTCATGCCGACATAGCGGTTTTCCACGAGGTCGAGGCGACCGATGCCATGCTTTCCACCGAGCTCGTTCAGCTTGGCCAGCAGTGTATGAGCCGGCATCCGTTCACCGTTGATGGAAACGAGATCACCCTTCTCGAACTGAAGATCGAGGTATTCCGCTTGGTCCGGCGCCGCTTCCGGCGACACCGTCCACCGCCACATCGACTCTTCAGCTTCTGCGGCAGGGTCTTCGAGGTGACGACCTTCATAGCTGATGTGCAGAAGGTTGGCATCCATCGAATAAGGAGAACCACCCTGCTTGTGCTTCATCTCGATTGGAATGCCGTTCTTCTCGGCGTAAGCAAGCAGTTTCTCGCGCGACAGCAGATCCCATTCACGCCACGGAGCGATGATCTTGACGCCCGGCTTGAGCGCGTACGCGCCAAGCTCGAAGCGAACCTGATCGTTCCCCTTGCCGGTGGCGCCATGCGATACCGCATCGGCACCGGTCAAGTTGGCGATCTCGATCATGCGCTTGGCGATCAACGGACGGGCAATCGACGTGCCCAGCAGATATTCGCCTTCGTAGATGGAGTTGGCGCGGAACATCGGGAAAACGAAGTCGCGCACGAATTCTTCGCGCAAGTCATCGATGAAGATGTTCTCGGGCTTGATGCCAAGTTGCACTGCCTTGGCACGCGCCGGCTCCAGTTCCTCGCCCTGACCGAGGTCAGCGGTAAAGGTCACGACCTCGCACTGATAAACATCCTGCAACCACTTGAGAATTACCGACGTATCCAGGCCACCCGAATAGGCCAGAACCACCTTCTTGATATCGCTCATTGAAAACTCCGCTCTTACGTTCTTACACACTGACACGGCCGAGGAGCAGATACTCCATCAGCGCCTTTTGCACATGCAAACGGTTCTCCGCTTCGTCCCAGACGAAGCTCTGCGGGCCGTCGATCACGTCGGCGGTCACTTCCTCTCCGCGGTGGGCTGGCAAGCAATGCAGGAAGATGGCCTCCGGCTTGGCTTGGCGCATCATTTCAGCATCAACGCGCCAATTGGCGAAAGCACGCATCCGTTTTTCATTTTCGGCCTCATAGCCCATCGAGGTCCACACGTCCGTGGTCACAATGTCAGCATCTTTGACAGCGTCCTTCGGATCGGCAAACTGCTTGAAATGATCGGTACCGTACAGCCCGGCGCGCTCGGCTTCAACCTCGTACCCGGGAGGCGTGGAAACATGAACGTTGAAATCCAGCACCTCGGCGGCCTGCAACCATGTATTGCAGACGTTGTTCGAATCACCGATCCACGCCACTGTCTTGCCTTGGATCGGGCCGCGGTGTTCGATATACGTAAAGATATCGGCCATGATCTGGCACGGATGGTATTCGTTGGTCAGCCCGTTAATGACCGGCACGCGCGAATTCGCCGCAAAACGCTCGACGATATCCTGTTCGAACGTGCGAATCATCACCACATCGCTCATCCGCGAAATGACCTGAGCCGCATCTTCAACCGGCTCACCCCGCCCAAGCTGAGAATCGCGCGTATTCAGATAAATAGCGGAACCGCCAAGTTGCTGAACGCCTGCTTCGAACGACAAGCGGGTGCGCGTACTTGCCTTTTCGAAAATCATGACCAGTGTGCGGTCAACCAAGGGCCAGTATTGCTTATAGGACTTGAACTGCTCTTTGATCCAGCGCGTACGCTCGAAAAGATACTCAAACTCCTCGCGTGAAAAATCCTTGAACTGGAGGAAATGTTTGAGAGCGGGCTTGACGGTCGTCATAGGCTCACCTGTCATTCAGCAAGAAAATCACGAATCAGCGCCGCGAGGCGAACAACAAGTTCGCGACCGTCAGACGCGGTGAAATTAAGCGCCGGAAGCAAACGCACAACCGTATCTGCCGTCACATTGATCAACAGTCCGGCGTCCAATGCCTTGTTGACGAGTTCGCCGCACGGACGCGTCAACTCGATACCAATCATCAATCCGTGGCCGCGAACCTCAACGATTCCTTTGACATCTGACAAGGTATCGGCAAGACCGTCGCGGATCAGCTTGCCGATGTAGAGCGCATTCGCCAGCAAGCGGTCACGCTCGACGACCGCGATCGTCGCCAGCGCCGCCGTCGTCGCCAACTGATTACCACCGAAGGTCGACCCGTGGTTGCCCGGCTTGAAGAGCCCCGCCGCCTTGCCAGCCGTGAGACATGCACCGATTGGAACACCGCCCGCCAGCCCCTTGGCCATCGTCACCACATCGGGAACAATGCCCGCATGCTGGAAGCCGAACCACGTTCCCGTCCGCCCCATGCCACACTGAACCTCGTCGCAAATCATCAGCCAGCCGTTCTCATCGCAAAGCTGACGCAGGGCGCGCTGATATTCGAGGTCGGCCACATAGATACCGCCTTCACCCTGCACGATTTCGAGCATCACGGCAACGACGTTCTTGTTGTGATCAGCAACCGAGCGAACGGCTTCCAGATCGTTAAACGGAACGCGAACAAAGCCGCCAACCAGCGGCTCGAAGCCCGCTTGGACCTTGCGGCTACCAGTCGCCGAAAGCGTTGCCAACGTCCGCCCATGGAACGAATGCTCCATAACGATGATGGCCGGATTCTCAACACCTTGCTTGTGCCCGTAAAAACGGGCCAACTTGATCGCCGCCTCATTGGCCTCGCAGCCGGAATTGCAGAAGAAAACCTCATCCATACCGGAAAGGTCGGACAACTTGTCGGCCAACTGCTCCTGCTGTGGCATCCCATAGAGATTGGACGTATGCAACAAACGACCGGCTTGCACCGAAATAGCGGCAACCAAATCCGGATGGTTGTGGCCAAGGGTATTTACGGCGATCCCCGACAGGGCATCCAAATACTCTTTCCCCTCGGTATCGGTCACCCGACTGCCATTGCCATGGGTAAAGGCCACTGGCAGACGAGCATAGGTATTCATTACATGAGACATAAGCAACCCCTTGCTGAGGCTAATAAACTGAAACGGCGGCTCACGCCGCCGGAGTAAATAGACATCTCTCAATACCCATCGGCACGCCCGTGTCCTATGGCATACCGATCGAGCCAAGCGGTCGATTCTAAGGGAAAAGCCTTACCTTGTACATAAGCTGAGCCACGCCGGAACAACATCGAACCCTAACACCCGAGGTCCGCAAAAATAAAAACGGCGCCCTCAGGCGCCGTTTTTCTTGCAGAACAAAGGCGGGAAAATCAGACAGCCAAAGCCTTGATCTGAGCCGAAAGACGACTCTTGTGACGCGACGCCTTGTTCTTGTGAATGATTTTCTTATCGGCAATACGATCGATTACCGAAACCGATTCCTGATAAATGCTTTGAGCAGCAGCCTTGTCGCCAGCGACAATCGCCTTTTGCACACGCTTTACAGCCGTGCGCAGGGTGGAGCGCAGGCTTGCGTTGTGGGCGCGTTGCATAACGGCTTGGCGGGCACGCTTACGAGCTTGTGCGCTGTTGGCCATGAATTGATCCCCAAAAAACTGTGGTTAATCGAAAACGCAAGATTCTACAGATTCCCGACGGTCATCGCAACAATTTAATGCTTCGGCAATTCGATCAATCCGTCTGCCTCGCGGTTCGGTTTCCGATAACTGGCCATATCGCTAAGATAGCGCCCTTTCACATCCATACCCACCATACGGTTTTCCATGAATCTGCTCAAAGCCCTCGCCACAGTCAGCGGCATGACCTTTCTTTCTCGCATTCTGGGTTTTGTGCGCGACTTTGTGATTGCCAGAATTTTCGGCGCGGGGATGATGACAGATGCCTTCTTCGTCGCTTTCCGGCTTCCGAATCTATTGCGACGCTTGTTTGCCGAAGGTGCTTTTTCGCAAGCGTTCGTTCCGATCCTTGGCGAATACAAGAATCGACGCGGCGAAGTTGAAACGAAAACACTCGTGGATCACGTCGCTACACTTTTATCCTTGATCCTCCTCGCCGTCACCTTGATCGGCATGATGGCAGCACCGGTACTCGTTTACGTTTCTGCCCCCGGCTTTGCCAGCGACACCGAAAAATTCGCGCTCACGGTCGATCTGACCCGCATCACGTTCCCCTACATCCTGTTCATGTCGCTGGTCGCCCTCTCGGGGGGCATCCTGAACACGTGGAACAAATTTGCCATTCCGGCCTTTACACCGGCATTTCTGAATGTTTCGTTCATCATCATGGCGCTTTTTGCCGCACCGTGGTT
Source organism: Propionivibrio limicola (assembly GCF_009469695.1). Classification (GTDB taxonomy): domain Bacteria; phylum Pseudomonadota; class Gammaproteobacteria; order Burkholderiales; family Rhodocyclaceae; genus Propionivibrio; species Propionivibrio limicola. The sequence goes on along the minus strand of NZ_SSSR01000027.1, from coordinate 8,172 downwards.
CGAAAAACCGGTCATCGCACTGGGCTGGGCGGTCTTCCTCGGAGGCGCCTTGCAACTGGCTTTTCAGTTGCCCAGCCTGCGCCGCATCGGCATGCTGCCGCGCCTCTCTTTCAACTGGCGCGACGAGGGCGTGCGCCGTATCCTCAAACTGATGGCCCCCGCAGTGCTTGGCGTTTCCGTTTCGCAAATCAGTCTTTTGATCAATACGATCTTCGCCTCGTTTCTCGAAACCGGCAGCGTGTCATGGCTTTATTATGCTGACCGCCTGATGGAATTTCCTGCAGGCATGCTCGGTGCTGCGCTGGGGACCATCCTTCTCCCCTCCCTTGCCAAGTACCACGCCGGTTCGAAATTTGACGATTACTCAAAGCTGCTTGACTGGGGACTCCGGCTGACACTTCTCCTGGCCGCCCCCGCGGCGGTCGCTCTGGCGATCATTGCCGTTCCTTTGATCGCTACGCTGTTTCACCACGGCGCCTTCGGCATTGAGGATGTGTTCAAAACCCGCGACGCCCTTACCGCTTACAGCATCGGTCTCGTCGGACTGATTCTGGTGAAAGTGCTGGCCCCGGGCTTCTATGCGCGGCAAAACATACGCACACCCGTCAAGATTGCGCTTATCACGCTGCTCGCCACCCAGGCACTCAACCTCGCCTTTATCGGCTGGCTCAAGCATGCCGGGCTTGCCTTGGCGATCGGTCTGGCGGCGTGCCTGAACGCCACACTGCTGTATCGCGGCCTTCGGCGTCACGGCATTTACGAACCGCAACCCGGATGGTTCCCCTTCCTTTTCAAACTCGTCATGGCCCTTGCCGTCATGGGCATCGCGCTCTGGCTAAGCAGTCCACCGGCCGATGATTGGATCGCCTATCACCTTTCCGAGCGTTTGATCCGTCTCTCCGGCGTCGTCCTCGTTGGCGCGACCAGCTATTTCGCTACACTATGGCTAAGCGGATTCCGTTTGCGCGACTTCAAGCGTCGCGCAGCGGAATAACGTCCGTTCGCACTATTCATCAAGAAGGAGAACAACCCATGCAATTGACCAGCAACAGTTTCCAAGACGGACAAAAAATCCCGGGTGACTTTTCATTCTGCATCCAGGATCCAGCACACCACGTTTGCCTCGGCAAGAATGCCAACCCCCACCTCACGTGGAGCGGCGCCCCCACCGGCACCAAATCCTTTGCAATCATCTGCCACGACCCGGACGTTCCGAGCCGGGGAGACGACGTAAATCAGGAAGGTCGCACAGTCCCTACTTCCCTGCCGCGCATTGACTTCTTCCACTGGGTGCTGATCGACCTGCCGGCCACGAAGACGGAAATTGAAGCCGGCGAATTTTCCAGCGACGTCACCCCACGCGGGAAACCCGGGCCCGCCGCGTTGCACAACGCACGGCAGGGCATCAACGACTATACCGGCTGGTTTGCCAACGACAACGACATGCGCGGCGACTACTACGGCTACGATGGTCCCTGCCCGCCATGGAACGACGAGATCATTCACCGGTACATCTTCACCGTTTTCGCGCTCGACGAGGACACCCTCCCACTGTCGGGGAAATTTACTGGCGCGCAAGCACGGGAAGCGATGCAGGGCCACATTCTGGCGCAAGCTAACCTGATCGGAATTTACTCATTGAATCCGGCGGTTGCCCTCTAACAACCAGCGCAACCAGCGCGTATTCGGCCAAGGTGAAACACCACCTTGGTCCTCGTCGCCCTGACATGGCGCAACATCCCGCCACGGCAAGACGCCCCGCCCGTCTTCGAGCGCCATTTTCTTCTCTCGGCTTCCCGCCGACTCCGATTGTACTTTTGCCCCTCTTCGGGCTATGGTGAAACCACGCTGAGCGCTACGGGTCAAATCGATTGCACACAGCGACTGGTCGAGCAGCCACGTTCGACGCATTCAGGCCGTTCGCAAGACACTGCTCTTCAGACGTGATTTCCAGCAATCTCTGGCGCGCAGGTGCTAACCGCCAGAATCCGGTTGAAAGGAGCAATCATGGAATCCCCCATTCACGTATTAAGCGATTTATTCCGCCAATTGGGCCTCCCTGACGACGAGTCGAACATCGAAAACTTCATTGCAACCCATCGCCCGCTTCCCGGCCAGATATCGCTTGCCGATGCACCGTTCTGGAACGCATCGCAGGCCCAGTTTCTTCGGGAAGAGATTGCCGAGAACGCCGACTGGGCTGAACTCATCGATACGTTCGATACGCGCTTGCGTGGCTGATCGGCGCAGACAGATTTGCCTTGGCGCCCCCGCACTTCGATCGCGGGCAGCACTCGTTTCCTTTCACCCCGGGAAATTTTGTTACACGGGGTGAAGAAGCAGCCTGACCAAGCTGTTCGGGGTTTTGCTGAAAATTGGAGTCTCTATGCCGAGACCGGTCTTTCCAAGATCGCCTTTGCTGTCCGGAAGCGACAGCGAGCAAAAACGGGCGGAAATCCTTCGCTATTTCCATGCGACATTTGATCGTTACGAACAGCTCTTCGAAGTGCTGACGTGCGACGAGGCCTATTACCGGAAGCCGATTTCGCTACGCTACCCACTGATTTTTTACTTCGGCCACACCGCCACTTTCTTTATCAACAAGCTGCTGCTGGCAGGCGTAATCGACAAACGCCTCAACCCGAAATTCGAATCGATGTTCGCCATCGGTGTCGATGAGATGAGCTGGGACGATCTGAGCGAGGCGCGCTACGACTGGCCAAGTGTCGACGCCGTCCGTGCCTACCGTGAATCGGCACGCGCCGTGGTCGATCACGTAATCAGGACTCTGCCGCTGCATTTGCCGATCGGCTGGGAGAGCCCGTGGTGGATTGTGTTGATGGGCGTCGAGCATGAACGCATCCATCTTGAGACCTCGTCGGTTCTTATCCGGCAGCATGCGTTGAAATACGTCAGGACGCACCCGGCATGGGAGCCGTGCCGGGCATCCTCGACGGCACCGGCCAACGAGCTGGTTTCCGTACCAGCGACCGAGGTGCATCTGGGCCGCCCAATCGATGCCCCGGTCGTTTACGGCTGGGACAATGAGTTCGGTCGCCACACGTCGGCCGTCACCGATTTTCAGGCCAGCCGTTACCTCGTCTCCAACCAGGAATTTCTGGCATTCGTCGAAGCCGGCGGCTATGCGGACGAATCGCTATGGCAGGAGGAAGGCGCCGCCTGGAGAAAATTCGCCCACGCCGAACATCCGACGTTCTGGGTCAGAGACGGCTCGCAGTGGCGCCTGCGCCTGATGCTCGAAGAAGTGCCAATGCCGTGGGACTGGCCGGTGGAAACGAACTACCTCGAAGCGAAGGCTTTTTGCGAGTGGAAAGCACGCGTCAGCGGCCAGACCGTGCGTTTGCCGACCGAAGATGAATGGCAGGCGCTTTGCCAATTCGCCAGCGCCGACAGCTTGCCCGACGAACGGATCACCCCCGCGAATATCCAGCTCGACCATTACGCCTCGTCTTGCCCGATCACCGAATTCGCGCACGGGCCGTTCTTCGACGTCGTCGGCAACGTCTGGCAATGGACCGAAACACCGACCTATCCGTTCGACGGCTTCCAGACACACCCGATTTACGACGACTTTACGACGCCGACCTTTGACGACCGGCACAACCTGATCAAGGGCGGCTCGTGGATTTCCTGCGGCAACGAGGCAATCACGGCTTCGCGCTACGCCTTTCGTCGGCATTTCTTCCAGCACGCCGGCTTGCGTTATGTCGTCTCCGAAGCGCCGGCGACCTTGCACGCTTCGCATTATGAAACTGATCGATTAGTTTCCGAATATGCCGAGTTTCACTATGGCGACGAGTATTTTGGCGTGCCGAACTTCCCACGCGCGCTGGCGAAACTGGCTATCGACGCCATGGGAGAGCGGCCGGCGAAGACCGCGCTTGATCTTGGCTGCGCCGCAGGACGCGCCACATTCGAACTCGCAAGCCACTTCGCGCACGTCACCGGCATCGATTTCTCGACCAGCTTCATCCGCCTTGGCATCCAGCTCGCCGAACAGGGGCGGCTGCGCTACACGCTCGTCGAAGAAGGCGATCTTGTCGCCTTCCGCGAACGAACCCTCGCCGAATTCGGACTGGAGGCGGTCGCGGAGAAGGTCGAATTTTTCCAGGGCGACGCCTGCAACCTGAAGCCGATATTTACGGGCTACGACCTGATCTTTGCCGCCAATCTGATCGACCGCCTGTACAGCCCGCGCAAGTTCCTGGAATCCGTCCACGAACGGTTAAACCCCGGCGGATTGCTGCTGCTCGCTTCGCCTTACACGTGGCTACCGGAGTTCACGAAGCGCGAGGAGTGGATCGGGGGATTCAAAAAAGATGGTGAAAACTTCACGACGCTGGATGGCTTGAAGGAAATTCTCGGCCCGAACTTCCACCTCATCCGCGAACCATCGACAGCGCCCTTCGTGATTCGTGAAACCAAACGGAAATTCCAGCACTCGCTTTCCGAAGTCACGCTGTGGGAACGGCGCTGACGAGCGACGTCCACTGTCCACCCACGCCCGTTGAGCACAGGAGGTCAACATGACGAACCCTCTCGGTTTTCAACGACTCAAGGTAGTCGCGCTGGCGGTGGACGACTTGGCGCGCGCCGAACACTTTTACCGTGACACGCTTGAACTACCTCCTGCCTTTGAGGGAGAAAGGCGGGTTGGTTTTTCGCTGGGCAACGTCATCCTGATGCTCAAGCCGGTCAGCAGCGGGTGGTACGCCCAGCCGAGCGCACAACTCAACCCGCGCCTGACCTTCGCCACCGAACAGGCATTGCGCACGGAAAAAGAGCTGATCAGGCGCGGCGTCAGAATCAGTGACCCGGTGCAAGCCTATCCGCAGGAAGGCTTTTACGTCGGCGCTTTCCTCGACAGCGAAGGCAACAAGATCTGGTTCTGCTCGCCGCTACCCACTTGAGCACTGGAAAGATCAATGAACGAGGCATACATCGGCGAAGGACGGGTGATGGCGCAAAGGAGAAACCACCATGGCCTGTGCCTTTGAGTCACACGCCTACGTAATTTTCGGGGCAACCGGCAGCCTTTCCAACAGCAAACTGCTACCGGCCCTCTTCCAGTTGCATTGTTGCGGATACCTCGCGACGAACGTAAAAATTCTCGGCTGTGGCCGCACCCCTTACGGGCGCGCCGACTGGCGGACTTCCGTACGAACCTTGCTCACCGGCGCTGCGACGGAAGACAACCACCTCGAGGATTTTCTCCGGCGCCTCGACTATCTGTCGGGAGACCTGCACGATCCGGCCTTCTATCAAACGCTTACCGCGTGGGTCAGCCTGAGCGAATGCGCCTGCAATCTGATTTTTTATCTCGCCGTCAGCCCTGAACTTTATGCGCCAGTCACCAACGGGCTGGCACAAGCCGGCCTGCTCAACGAGCGAAACGGCTGGCGACGCATGGTGATCGAAAAGCCCTTCGGACATGACCTGTCATCGGCCAACGATTTGCAGCAAAGGCTCGGGCGCGTCCTTGAGGAACGGCAGATTTACCGCATCGACCATTACGTCGGCAAGCAATCGGTCCAGAACCTGCTGGTACTGCGCTTTGCCAACATGATTCTGGAACCGTTGTGGAACCGTCACTACATCGACCACGTGCAGATCACCCACGCCGAAACCGCTGGCGTCGGCAATCGCACCGGCTATTACGACAAAATGGGAGCGACGCGCGACATGATCCAGAGCCACTTGTTGCAGGTTCTCGCACTCCTGGCCATGGAGCCACCGGTGTCACTGGACGCCGAGGCCGTGCGCGATGAGAAAGTCAAGGTGCTGCGCTCGATCCGTCCGCTCACTCTCTCTCAAATACACGAATCCGCCGTACGCGCCCAATATGCCGGTTATCTCGCAGAGAAAGGCGTCGCCGCTGCCAGCCGTACGGAGACCTATGCCGCGCTAAAACTGCACGTCGACAACTGGCGATGGCGCGATGTGCCGTTCTATCTGCGCACCGGCAAACACCTCAAGGAACAACGTTGGATGGTGGCCATCCGCTTCCGGGAACCGCCGATGCAGCTTTTCCGGGACGCTGACGCGACAGCTGTGCATCCGAACTGGCTGCTGATCGGTATTCAACCGGAAGACATCGTGCGGCTGGAAATTTCCGCGCGGGTACACGGGTTGGAAACGCGTACGCGGCCAATCGCGATGGACGCTTCGATCGTCACTCTCGGCGAACGGAAAGCGGACGCCTACGAAGAACTCTTGCTTGAAGTCATTCAGGGCAACCGGTCGCTATTCCTGCGTTACGACGAAGTGCAAGCGGCATGGGCCATCATCGACCCGTTGATGCAGGCGTGGGCCGACGACCGAACATCGCCGCCCGTTTATGCAACCGGGACGTGGGGTCCCGTCGAGGCTGACCGGCTTTTCGGCCAATCGGGCCGAAAGTGGCGGCAAACGCTGACCTGCAACGCAGACCGCGATTGGGAATGCTGATGCCGCCGGACGATATCCGGGTATTTCCCGATTCGGAAACCGTAGCGGCGGAAGCCTGCCGCTTCATTACAGCACAGGCGCAAGCGGCCCTTCGCCAACGCGGAATATTCCGACTGGTTCTGGCCGGAGGCAGCACGCCCAAACGCACATATGAACGGCTCGCCGAAACAGCGCAGAACTGGTGCGCGTGGGAAATTTTCTGGAGCGACGAGCGCTGCCTGCCGGCCGACCATCCACAACGCAACTCCCGGATGGCGCAAGACGCGTGGCTGAACCATGTGGCAATACCTGACGAGCAGATTCACCCGATCCCCGCCGAACTCGGTGCGGAAAACGCCGCCACCGCTTACGCGAGGACAATCCGCGACAAACAGCCTTTCGACCTGGTGATTCTGGGCGTCGGCGAAGACGGGCATACGGCGAGCCTGTTTGCGGACACGGAAAAGTACACCCGCCCCGTCGTTGCCGTTCACGACGCGCCCTATCCGCCGCCGGATCGCGTCAGTCTCGGCTTCGACACCCTGTGGGCCAGCCGCCACCAACTCGTCATCGTCACTGGAAAACGCAAGGCCGAGCCATTCGCCGCCTGGCGCCACGGAGACGACATGCCGATTGCCCGCGCGGCAAGACGTGACGCCTGCGTACTGGTCGATAAGGCGGCTGCCGGATGCATTCTCTGCAAAGGCACGCCGATGGACTCCGACGTTTCAGAAGAAGGCGACTCTCCACCGGGATGAGGTTTCCACGCATTCTCATCACGAGAATCGCGCCTCAGTGTGGCGCATGGCCGTCAGTTTTGTAGCCGCACCACACGCACATGCTATCGCTGTCGGCCATCGCCGCCCCGCACTTTGGGCAACGGATTCGATGCGCCGCCTCCGGGACCGATGTAATGAGTAGATCCGGGTACGTGTCTCGTTCCGGCTGAGCATGTTGCTTTGCAGGTTGCCCGCGCCCGGAAAAACGCCCCATCAGCCGAACCGTCCCCGTCACGACAGCGGCTTGAATCATCGCCCCCGTCAAACCGCCGACTGCTACCAGGATCAACCCACCCAATACACCCAAGATTATTTCGCTTCCCTGGCCCTGGGGGACTTGTTCAAGGCTCGCAAAAATAAACAGCGAAACCACCATCCATACGATATACAAAATAAAACACGTAACCAGCAGGGTTAGCTTACGCCCCACCGCAAAACGGTTGGCCGAAGAATAACCGGCAACGGCAAAGCCGATCGAGGAAGATATCAGTAACAAACTCCTGATTTCATCAGCCGAAATCCCCCCGCCGAGCAGGATACCCAGCACGCCGTTCAAGATCAGGAATCCGGCCATTACCCAGAGACCATGGCGAATTCCGGACAAAGCCGCGCCCAGCATGGCGGGAGAGTTATCCAGCCAGCCAGAACTCCCGGCCACCATTTCCGCAGATTCATTCAGACGAAGTTGCGATTCCGCATAGCCCTTTCCTTCGGCGCGCGCTCGATCCAGAACGTCCGGCGTTATCCCGATATCCATACCAGCCAGCGCCGCGATACGGGCAGGCACAGTCGGATGGGAATCAAATGTCAACGGCGATTCAAAACTGATACAGATTTTTGTTGGGCAGCGATTCAAAACTGACACACCCCGGACACTTCATTTGCGCTGATCGCGTTGCCGAGAGGGAGGGGCGAAGGCCCGACCGGAAGGCGGCGCGATCAGCGC
>NZ_SSSR01000026.1 GCF_009469695.1 Propionivibrio limicola | reverse complement strand
GAAAGGCTGGCATTCATACGCGCAGAATCCTCGCCGCCTCCTCTGATGCCTACCGGGAGTCCATCCTTGGACTCGGGTAGGTTTGATGCGATTGCCCTGCCCGCCGACCCAAACAGCCTGACAACGAACGTCCTTCGACTTCACCAGACTTCACAGGGCGCCGCCACGGGGAAGACGATTGATTTACAATGCGTAAAAAATGATCGACTCATGCGCGAAAATACCCCGCGTGCGTTGAGAACCCAACCCCAAGAACATTAAGAAAACACCGGTAACGATGCCTGATTCCTTTTTCTTCTTCCGCCCGCTGCTGGCCGCCGACAAGAGCTGGGCAGCCCTCGACTGGCGCCAGTCTCCTGACACGGCGACAGAAAGTGCGCATTACATCGAATGCCTCAATCAGGCGGGAGTCGCTCAGTTGGCCGGCTCCCTGCCGCTGGTCACGGCCGTGACACCGGAGCTGCTCGCACACCACGAGTTTGTCAGCCGTTTCGGCACCAAGCAGGCGGTATTCATCCTGCCGGCCTCCAGTCTGGAAAACGCGACGTGTGTCCGTCATTGTGGACAGCTACGCCGGGAAGGCTATCGCATCGGCCTTCACATCGACGCTCCCGATCAGTTGCGCAAGATTCCACTCAACGCTTTCGATTACGTGCAATACGACGCTGCTTTTGCGCGCCAGGAATTCACCGGCTTCGATCAGGTTTATGCCAACGACGCCGGATTGCACCGGCTGGCCGCCAATGTCGGCACGTACGAAATGTTCGACTGGCTGACCGGCAAGGGTTTCGAGTGGTGCGACAGCCATTTCCTGACGGCACGCAATCCACGCCTGGGTCGTGATCCGGACTTGACGCGCCTCAAGCTCATCAAGCTGCTGAATATCGTCAAGCAGGACGGCGACACGCGCGAGATAGAAACGATTTTCCGCGAAGAACCCAAGCTTTCCTACAACCTGCTGCGACTGGTGAACTCGGTCGCGGTGGGCGCCAAAGCGAAAATCAGCAATTTCTCGCAGGCAATCACCATTCTTGGCCGCCGTCACCTGCAAAGATGGCTACAACTGCTGATCTACGCCGACAATCTTGCCGACGGCAGCGCCCCTAACCCGCTCATGCAACTAGCCGCCGCGCGCGGTCGACAAATGGAGTTGCTCTGCGCTTCCATCTTCCCCGGCCAACCGAATGAGGATCCGGAAGGCGCCGCCGAATTTGCCGACCACGCCTTCCTGACGGGGCTTTTCTCATTGCTCGACGTCCTGATCAACCTGCCGATGACCGACATTCTTCGGGAGCTTCCGCTGCACGAGGAAGTAGCCACAGCGCTGCGCAACCCGAATCACGACGGCGTACTCGGCAAGCTTCTCGCTTCAATCACGGCAGCCGAGGCCGGCAACTTCCAGGCAGCTCAAATGCTGCTGACCGAGCTTGGCATCGATCCGCTGACGCACGCAAAATCGCAGGTCACCGCGCTGCACTGGGCCGCCCACATCAACACACAAGTCAGCTAAAACAATCGCTTCAGGTGACTGCCGCAGCCGGCGCGGCAGTCACTCGCGCCAAAGCCGGGCACAAGAACCTCGCCAATCAAACGCTGATTAACCTCGCACTCCGGCTCGGCAAGGCGCCGCACCTCACGTACGCAGACACCGGGCGCGGCCAGCAGATAGTCAATGTGCCAGCGCAACTTCTTTTCTTTGGCGAGATGGCGGCGGATCCGCGCCTCGAAATTGCGCAACGCGCTGCCGGTATAGCAATAAAGGCCGGCCGGAAAATCGTAGGTACCGAGGCGGCCGATGCTCACACGCACTGGCGATGCCACATCGATCAGCAACTGATAGGTGCGCGGAACGAGCCCGCTATCGTTCTCAGGACCAGTCGGCACAGAACGGATTGGTGAGGCGCTCTTCGCCGAACGTCGACATCGGCCCGTGTCCGGAAATGAAGCGCACGTCGTCGCCAAGCGGCCACAGGCGATTGCGGATGGACGCGATCAGCGTGTCGTAATCGCCTTTCGGGAAATCGGTCCGCCCGATCGAACCTTTGAACAGCACGTCGCCGACCAGTGCCAGCCGTGACGGCTCGTGGAAAAAAACCACGTGTCCGGGCGTATGACCGGGGCAGTGCAGCACCTGCATCTCGATATTGCCGAAGCGGACCGTATCGCCGTTCTTCAGCCAGCGATCCGGCGTGAACGACTCCACATCCGGGAAACGGTACATCTTGCTCTGCGCCGGCATGCCGTCGATCCAGAACTGATCGTCCTGATGCGGCCCTTCGACCGGAATGGACAGTTCTTTCGAGAGCGAGGCCACCTGCCCGGCGTGATCGATATGGCCGTGCGTAACCAGGATTCTTTCGACCGTCACACCGGTTTGCTTGATCGCATCGAGAATGACCGGCAAATCGCCGCCCGGGTCGACCACGGCCCCGCGCATGGTTTCGTCGCACCAGAGGATGGTGCAGTTCTGCTGGAACATGGTGACGGGGACGGTCTGGAATTTAAGTGCCATGGGTCAAATGCCTGTTGCAAATCGATTGGAGAAAAGTACGAGGGAAAGGGCAAAAAGTAGAACACAAAGCGTCTGGACGGTCAAAACGGCTTCCACCGCCGTCTCAATCCTCGACACACTCGATTTCCAGCGCTCCCGCGCACTGATTAACGACCTCGGTCTGAAATGCCGTCACCTCGGACTCCGCCACCTGCACGGACAGGGAAACATCCTCGCCATAATCGAAACACGCGCCGTCCACATCGTAATGACCCAGCACATGACGCACGGCCGGTTCCTGCGCGTAGGCGAAGCGCAACCGAAAGGCCGTGCGTGCAACTTTCAACGACACCGGCAAGTCCTCCAGAACACCGCTGACGGCCTCCGAATAGGCCCGCTGCAAGCCGCCCGTACCGAGCTTGATGCCGCCGAAGTAGCGCACCACGGCGACTACGATCTCGCCCACCCCGCTGTGCTGCAACACGCGGAGCATCGGCCGGCCCGCGGTACCGCTCGGCTCACCGTCATCGCTCATCGACATCACCGTCGTCGTCGGCGCGCCGGCAATGTAGGCCCAGCAGACGTGACGCGCCTGCGGGTGCTGGCTCCGTATATCGCGGATAAACGTTTCAGCCGCCTCGCGACTCGCAGCATGCGCTGCATAGGCGATAAAGCGGCTGCGTTTCTCCTCGAGCTCGAAGGAATGGTGCGAAGCGGGGATGCGAAAGGGAATCACGATAAGCAATTATCCCGGAGAAGCGTCAGCCGGGGAAAAACACAAAAGGCGGAATTCTAGCCCCCTTCCCCTCTTTCCGGCCGGACCATCAGCACGCCGACGCAACGTTCCCGGTTTCCCTCGGCAGCACGAGCGTCGCGGCCAGCCCACCCAGCGGACGGTTGGCGAGCAACAATTCGCCACCGTGCATCAAGGCAATGTCTTTGACAATCGACAAGCCCAGGCCAACGCCGCCGGTTTCGGCACGACGCGACGCGTCGGGGCGATAGTACGGTTCGGTGACCCGCGCCAGATCCTCCGGCGGAATGCCCGGCCCGTCGTCTTCGACGACCAGCCGCAGCATCTGCGGGCCGTCCTCGATCCGGACATGGGCGCTCCGGCCGTACTTGATGGCGTTATCGATCAGATTCTGCAGGGCGCGACGCAAGGCGGTCAGACGGCCACGATAAGGCTGCATCGCGGCGCCTTCCGTACTGACGTTCTTGCCGAGCACCGCCGCATCCTCGACGAGACTGTTCAACAGCGCGTTGATGTCGATCGGGCGCTGCGTTTCGTTTTCCTGCAAGCCGCGCAGATAGTCGAGGGTGGCCTCAAGCATGGCGCTCATGGTCTCAAGATCCGCCGCCATCTGGTCGCGCAACGCCTCGTTGTCGATCAACTCGGCACGCAAGCGCAAACGCGTCAGCGGCGTGCGCAGGTCGTGCGAAACAGCTGCCAGGGCGCGCGAACGTTCATCGACGAGACGCTTGATGCGTTCGCGCATCCGGTTGAACGCCTGCGCCGCCCGCCGCATTTCGCTGGAACCTTCCTCGGGGAGCGGCGGAGCGCCAAGATCATGTCCGAGCGCATCGGCCGCGCCGGCAAGCTGCTGCAGCGGACGGATGACCTGCCGGACGGCCAGCATGGCAACGGCCGTCACAGCGATGAGCGAGACCAGCAGATGCGTCAGAAAATCATGCGGCAGTGCTGGCGCCGGCGCCTCATGCGATGCCGTGAAACGTACCCATTGCCCATCGTCCAGCCGAATGTCAAAGGTCCGCGGCGCGCCCGGCAGAGCTGCTTCCCGTTGCATCCGTCCCATGCCATTGCGCCAGTTTCCGCCCCCGCCCATCATGTCCGGCGACCGAATGTCGCGCGTACTGCCGAGACGCATGGCCAGCATGGCCTGAATCTGGCCGCGCGGAACAAAGTTGAAAACCTCGTCGGAATCGACCGGCGCAACCTGAATCCCGTCCGCACGCAAACGTGCCGTGGCGATCACACGGCGCTGCGACTTGTCCGCCTCAAGCAGGCGCACGGCGTCTGCCATACGGTCAGCCAGATGCAGCCCGCGCGCCTGCGAAACCACGACGGCCCGCTCCCCCCAATGCAGCCAGAAACTGATGGCCTGTGCGGCAACCAGTCCGGCCAGCAAAATCAACGCCGTACGGGCAAACAGGCTGGCCGGGAAAAGCCGGGACACCCGCCGACCAAACGCTGAACAAAGATACTTCAAGCGCATGCATTCCTCCGTTCCACGGGCGACGCCAGCACATAGCCCTCGCCGCGCACGGTCTTGATCAGTTGCGGCTCGCGCCTGTCATCGCGCAAGCGCTGGCGGAGACGGCTGATCTGAACGTCGATGGCCCGGTCGAATGGATCGGCCTCGCGGCCATGAATCAACTCGGAAAGCTGGTCACGACTCAGCACCCGGTCCGGGTGGTCGAGAAAAATGCGCAGCAAGCGGTATTCGCCACCCGACAACGGCGTCGCCACACCATCGGGCGCGGTCAACAGACGCGTGCCGGTATCGAGCATCCAGCCGGAGAAAAACAGGAAGCGCGCCGACTCGGGCATCAGGTTGGGCGGCAAGGCCCGCGTCCGGCGCAGGATCGACTTGATGCGCGCCAGCAGTTCGCGTGGATTGAACGGTTTGACGAGGTAATCGTCCGCCCCCATCTCGATGCCGATAATGCGGTCCGTTTCCTCGCCGCGGGCGGTCAGCATCAGCACCGGCAGGTTCGGGTGCGCCAAAAGTGTCGGGGATGCTCCCGCGCCAGCGGCCTTCGCGCGCAGATCGCGGCACAGCGTCAGCCCGTCACTGTCGGGCAACATCAGGTCAAGCACGATCAGATCGACGGCATGGCGGCTAAGCATCTGCCACATTTCGCGACCGTCGCGCGCCGCGACCACCTCGAAGCCATTGCGCATCAGGTAATCGCCAAGCAGGCGGCGAATCTCTGGATCATCGTCGACGACAAGAATGCAATCACGGCTTTCCATGGAATTCCCCAAACGGACGAGGAAACGTGTTCGTCCTTGTCAATTATTGAAGCGGATTTTCATCGGCCCCGCCGGCTATCCGGAGACGAATTTGTAACGCACTGTAACGTACTCCCAACGTGCAATACCGCGATGCAATTCCCCCCTTTTCAGCAACACGCGCTTTACAGATTTGTCCTTTAATAGAGTCACTGGCGGACGAAAATTGCAACCAGGATTCACGTTGCAATGTTTCAGAGCTCTCCGCTTGCAAACGATCACCGAGGAGTATTGCCATGAAAAGCACGATGAACCTTAAACGCCTGACGCTGATCACCCTGTTTGGCGCCACACTGGCCGCACCGGCGATGGCACAGGGGCCGGGCATGGGCGGCGGCATGGGCGGCGGCATGGGTGGCGGCTGGGGGCCGGGGCCACGCGGCGGAGGCGCCGGATGCATGTACTTCAACCAGAACACTACGCCGGGCTGGGCATTGATGACACCTGAAGAACGCACGGCGCATCGCGACAAAATGTTCGCGGCCAAAACGTACGAGGAATGCAAGGCCATTCAGGCCGAGCACCGCAACCTGATGGAAGCCCGGGCCAAGGAAAAGGGAACCACGTTGCCGACACCGCGCCAGAACGGCTGCGACCGGATGCAGGCACGGGGTTTCTTCAAATAGTCCTTGTCGGGCCGGCTTTTCGCTTCGCCATCGCCCCCACCTGGGATAAAAGGGAAGATGCCGGGACTACCTGCCCGGCACCTTCCCTTTGCTTTGATGTGCATTTCCTTGCAGCATCAATAGTGAATTTGTATCATCGCTGCGATGTTGCCTCGCAGTCCGGCAACTCTTTCGATAACCATTTCGAGTGCCCGGTTTGCAGAAAAATGAAAAATGACCATTCCGAGCGGGGGACGCCCAAGGTTTTTCTAATCGACGACGATCCGGTCGTGACCTTTTTGCTGGTTGATCTCGCCGAATCGATCAACCTGCCGTGCGTCGTCTATGAGAGCGCCTTGAAGTTCGTCGAACAGGATCTCGACGGATTACAGGGCTGCATCGTCAGCGATCTGCGCATGCCCGGCATGAGCGGTCTCGAACTGCAGGACGAACTGAACCGGCGCAACGTCAATCTGCCGATCATCTTCATTTCCGCTTACGCCGAAGTGCAATCGGTGGTGCGCGCCATGCGGGGCGGAGCGCTCGACTTTTTCCAGAAACCGTTCTCCTCGCAGGAGTTGATCGAGCGCATTCAGGACGGCTTGCGCATCAACAAGGAGCGCGCCGAACTTCTGCTCAGAAACCGTGCGATCGGCGAGCGCATCGCGCAGCTGACGCCGCGCGAGAAAGAAGTGCTGCAGGGAATATTCGACGGCAAGATCACCAAGGTGATCGCCGACGAACTCGGCATCGGCGTGCGCACCACCGAAACGTACCGGCAGCTCATCATGCAAAAGCTTCAGGCCGGTTCGGTCGCCGAACTCGTGCGCCTGGTCGTCGACGTGATGCCGTTACGCGCGCCGGTCGGCTAACTCACGGTTCGCAGACGGGAACATCCTCGCGCGCGTCGCGTAGTAAGTCGAGGGCGTGTTTGAAATCGAATACGCCGATCGCCGCCAGCAACGGCCCACTGCGTTCGCCGAAGGCCGCGCGCAAGAGCGCCGCCTCTTCCTTGGCCAATTCACCAGCCTGCATATCACCCTCCTCGAGCATGACCACCAGCCGCTCAAGAACGACGCGCCGGCGCGCCGGCTCGTAAAGCAAGCCAGCCTGGCTCTCCGTCGCGGCACCCGGCGCCTCGTTTGCCGGAGCAAGCGCCCGCGACAGGCCATCGATCAGGGCACGGAGCGGAAGATCAAGCCGGGCATGGCGTTCCACGATCTCGTCCCTACCCTCGCCCGCCCTTATCGCATCAAGCAACGACGTGGCCAGCTCCGCGACCGTGGTAGCACCAATCAGTCCGGCGGAGCCTTTCAGCGAATGCGCCAGTTGTTCGGCGGCCTTCATGTCGTCGTCGGCCAGCGCGTCGGCCAGCTTGTCGCCATCACGCTCATGCCCGTTCAGAAACAGCGTGACGACCCGCACATACTTTTCCTCGCTGCCACGCACGCGCGTCAGGCCGTTGTCGATATCCAGACCAGCCACCTCCGCCAGTCTTTGTCCAACCGGCCCCCGGGTCGGCTCAACGGCGGTGCTTGGCAACACGCCCTCCCGATCACCGCGCTCCGCCGGACACGACACGCCCGACGCTCCGCTGGCGGAAACAGCGTCTGCGTTTGGCAGCAGCCCGATGGCGTTGCCAACCGGCACGGCATCCGACAATGGCGCTGGCGACTGCAGCCATTTGAGCAGCACCGCATAGAGGCCATTCGGATCGACCGGTTTGGAAATGAAATCGCTCATCCCCGCCTCCAGGCAATTTTTCCGATCCTCATCGAAGGCATTCGCCGTCATCGCCAGAATCGGCGTCTGCGCATAGCCGGCCAGCCGACGAATCGCCCGCGTAGCGTCGAGACCGTTCATCTCGGGCATCTGCACGTCCATCAATAGCAGTTCATATTTTTCGTTCCGTGCCTGATTGACAGCTTCAATGCCATTACGGGCAACATCAACCGAGAAGCCCACGGCATGCAACAGGAGCTGGGCAACCTCCAGATTGACTTCGACATCGTCGACGAGCAGGACGCGGACACCTTGCGCCACCTGCTGCAACTCACGCTCGTAATCAACGGATCGACTATCCCGGATACTCGGGGGAGCGCCACGGCCGCGCTTGAGACAGGCGGTAAACCAGAAGGTACTGCCCTTGTAGGGCTCGCTTTCAACGCCGACATCGCCGCCCATCATGACGGCCAGACGCAAGGTGATCGCCAGGCCAAGTCCGGTGCCGCCAAACCGGCGGGCGATGGTCGGATCGGCCTGCTCGAAGGGGGTGAAAAGCTCGGAAATCCTGTCTTTATCGATACCGATCCCCGTATCCTGGACTTCAAAACGCATTAGAAGTTCGTCATCGGCTTCTTCAAGCAAACGGACACGCAGGACGATCCTGCCGTGCTGCGTAAACTTGACGGCATTGTTCGCATAGTTGAGCAGGGCCTGGCGCAAACGCGTCGGATCGCCGCGCAGCCATATCGGCGCATCATCCGCATCGATGCTGATCGACAAGCGTTTTTCCCGTGCCTGGCTGGCGATCATCGTGTGGACATTGTCGACGACCGAACCGAGCAGGAAATCGGTTTCCTCAAGCTCAAGTTTGCCGGACTCGATCTTGGACAAATCGAGGATGTTGTTGATCAGCGCGAGGAGATGCGATGCCGCCTGTTCGATCTTGTCGAGCCGGTCGATCTGACGGGGCGTCGGGCTGCTGCTCCGCAACAGGTGGGTAAGGCCGACGATGGCATTCATCGGGGTACGGATTTCGTGACTCATGTTGGCGAGGAAAGCGCTCTTGGCCACGCTGGCCGCCTCCGCCTGCACACGTGCCTCGGCCAGCTGCTGCGTGCGCTGCGCAACCAGATCCTCCAGATTGAAACGATAGCGGTCGAGCTCCGCCCCGAGCCGCTTCTTCTCGGTAATGTCTTCTTTCACCGCGACGTAGTGCGTGATTGAGCCGTCTTCCTGGCGAATCGGCGCCACCACCGCGAATTCGACGAACTCGCGGCCATCCTTGCGCCGGTTGTGGAATTCGCCTTTCCACGATTCGCCTCGTCCAAGCGCGGCCCACATTGCCTGGTAATACTCGGGAGGCGTATTTCCTGAATGGAGAATGCGCGGGTTCTGTCCATGCACCTCGTCGGCCGAATAACCGGTGTGCGCCACGAAGGCTTCGTTGACGAACTCGATACGGCCCGCCACGTCGGTAATGACGATCGCCTCCGGACTCTGCCGGATCGCTTCGGAAAGAATGCGCAGCGCGCGCTCGTTGTGCTTGCGCGCCGTGATGTCGCGCAAGGTATGCGTGTAATAGACGCCATCGGCCACCTGCCAGCGCGACAGCGACAGATCGACGTCGACTTCCTCTAGTTTGGCGACAAGGCCAGCAATCTCGCCCGCCCCCGTCCGCCGCACGGCGACCAGTTCGAACGGACTGAGCGACACCGCCGCGTGCGCCGAACGAATGCCGCTCATGATCCCCCGGTAGCCTTCGACCGAATCGCCCGACAACAACGTTTCGAGCGGCTGACCGATCGCCTCGGACTCAGCCAATCCGAATATTTTCGCAGCGCCCGGATTCCACGAAACGATGACGCCCAGACTATCGACCGTCACGATGGCATCGGGCGAGGATTGCGTCACCGCTTCGTAGCGCTCGATGCTCGTGCGCAAGGCCATCTCGGCATGACGGCGCGCGGTGATATCGGTCAGCGTCGCCCTTATTGAAAGTTCTCCATCGGAGTCCTTTTGTCCCCGGCTTTCCGCATTGACGTAAAGCTCCCGGCCA
The DNA here is from genome assembly GCF_009469695.1 of Propionivibrio limicola. Taxonomy (GTDB): domain Bacteria; phylum Pseudomonadota; class Gammaproteobacteria; order Burkholderiales; family Rhodocyclaceae; genus Propionivibrio; species Propionivibrio limicola. The sequence goes on along the minus strand of NZ_SSSR01000026.1, from coordinate 33,190 downwards.
TCGGCCGCCAGCAGGGAAAATTCCTCGGCATGGCGCTCGCCATCACGCACGGAAAGACGCAGGAAATCGTCCCAGTGCAACAGATCGGCAGGAGCCACGAACGTCACGAAATGACGTCCTTCCAGCCCCCCGCGCTCCACACCGAGCAAGTCCGCGCCGGTTTTGTTGATCCGCCTGATAACGCCATCCGGCGACAAGGTCAGGTACGCGGCCGGCGCAAACTCATAGAGGCTGACATAGCGGCTCCGCGATTCCTCAAGCGCCTTCTGCGTCTGCAGCAGGCTCTCGTTCTGCAGACGCAGTTCGGACTGGCTCGTCTTGAGCTGGGCATTGACGATGTTCAACGCCATTTCATGCATCTTGCGTGGCGAAATATCCTGCACCGTCAGGAAAAGATATTCGAGCCGCCCTGACGGGGAACGCTCCGCCGTCACCTCGGCGCTGACGAAAAGGACGTTGCTGTCCTTGCAGACGACACGCGTCTCGAAGGCCGCGCTGTGCGTCTCGCCCAGGCGTACGCGCAGAATGTGGCCGAAAACCGTTTCCAGATCGTCAGGGTGGACAATCTCGCGGGACGTCTTCTGGAGCAATTCCTCGCGCGAATAGCCGAGCATCGCGCAACCGTGGTCATTGACCCGAAGAAACTGGCGCTTGTCGGCGGAAAGAATGGCCATGCCGACGAAGCGCAGACTGAAAAACTTCTCCAGCAGCCGGTCCGATTTGCTCTGCTCAGCGAGCCGCACGAGCCGTTGCGATTCTTCGCGCTGGAGCCACAGCGCAAACAGCGCCCCCATGACGGCCAGGTTCGCCACGATGGCAATGCCGGTAATCCAGGACACGTTCCGCCACAGTGGCGCCATCACCTCGGCACGATCGATCTTGGTGACAAGATGCCAGTTCGACCCGGCCACCGGACGATAGGCGGCAAAAACATCGTGCCCTTGATAATCCCGACCCCGGGTTATGCCGGGCGATCCGTCGAGGATCGCGCGCACCGCCGGCAACTCGGTCCGGGTCAGCGGCATTCGTCCGCTCTTCATAACACCGGGATTTTTAAGACTCCCCAGAAAAACGACATCGTCGAAGTCCCGCCGCACCAGCATCAACCCGCCGCTTTCGCTGACCGTCGGCCATTTGCCGAGCGCCGAAATCACTTCGTTCCCAACATCGACACGCGAAACGATGAAGCCGATAACCGGCCTGTCGCCGTTGCGCGACCGAACGGGAGCCGCAAAGTGCATGATCTTGCCGCTTGGCTCTCTGTTTGCCTTACCAGCCGCGGCCGCGCGCTCGCTTGAATCGGTCGCACCGCTTGCGACAGGATCGTCCACGTCAAGCAACTCGCCATGCTGGACACGTCGCATTCGTTCAGCCCGTGCGACGAGCAGCCTTATCTCCGCCGACAAACGCTCCGTCTTGCCCGCGCCGAGCAGCATCTTGCCGTGCATGTCGAAGACCGCCACCGCCTCGTAGCCGTGCGTTTCCTGAATGGTCTGGACACGGCTGGCCAGCCCATCACGCAACGAATTTTCCCGCGAACGATCCGTAATCGCATGCGTGAGTCCATCCACTTGCTCGACCGTCAGCGGCATGTTGGCGAAAACCTCGATGTCTTCGCCCCGCTCCTGCAGCCATTGCTCGATGCGCTCGGTGTGCAGCCGGGCAATCGCTTCCAGTTTGTCGAAGGTCTCCTTTTCGATCACCGGAGTTTGCAACCTGTAGTGCAACAATCCCAACAGGGGCACGATCAGCGTCAACAGGATGAAGAGCAAAACCAGATAGCGTGTCTTGAGCCGGGGTCGCGCCAACCGTCCAGTATCGCCGCCCATTCCTGACGCTCCGCCGGCCCCGGAGCGCACTCTGTTCAGCAGGAGCAGATGCAACAGGCCAGCCGAGCCAAACAGGAACACGACATCCATGATGAGATCGACACACTCACCCGCATGCGGATGGGTAGTGCCAAATACGATATGCGACCCGATGATCCAGAGACCGCCCAGCAGGACGTACACGAGGAACACCACAAACGGATTCGCGCGGAGCGTCGCTTCGCAAAACCGGGTCACAATCTGGCGCAGGAACATGGCGTCGACAAGAAGATGGGACTGAAAGAGATCAAGATCGGCACATCAACCCTGCCGCTCACCGATTAACACCGTGATGCTGCGCAATCGCCGTGAATTCATCATACCCGGCAAGAAATACGTCGGTCACATCCGGGTCGAACTGACGCCCTCGCTCGCTGGCGATCAAGCCACGCACCTCGGAAAACGGCATGGCCTCCTTGTAAACCCGCTTTGAGATCATTGCATCGAACACATCGGCCAGCGCCATCAGCCGCGCCGAGACAGGAATGGCATCGCCCGCCAGCCCGTCCGGGTAGCCGCGGCCGTCCCAGCGCTCGTGGTGCCACCGGGCAATTTCCTTGGCCTGGGCAAGAAAATCGACTGACGTATCGATGTCGCGCTCGGCGAGAGTAATCGCTTCGTAGCCCAACAGCGTATGCGTTTTCATGATCTCCCATTCGTCGGGCGCCAGCGGCCCGGGCTTGAGCAGAATGCGGTCCGGAATCCCGACCTTGCCGATATCGTGCAGCGGCGCCGAGAGGGTGAGCCTTTCAATGTAACGGCTGGACAGGATGGCGGAGAAACGTGGATGCGTCGCCAAGCGCGTCGCGAGCAGACGGACGTAGGACTGGGTGCGCTCCAGATGATCGCCCGTTTCGTTGTCGCGCGTTTCGGCAAGATGCGCCAAGGCCCGGATGCTGACCGCCTGGATCAACTCATTTTCCCGCATGCGGCGCGCCACTTCGGCTTCCAGCGCCTGATTCTGGTTCTGCAGCCACAGACGGGCGTGCCGGACCAGCAGCTGGCTGCGCACCCGCGCCAGCACGACGGCGGGCTTGATCGGCTTGACGATGTAGTCGGCGATACCGGCATCGAAGGCGCGTTGCTCGTCCTCGTCGGCGTCCCGCGCCGTCAGAAAAATGACCGGAATATCACACGTCGCTGGATTGGCGCGCAGCTCGCGCAGCATTTCATAGCCATCCATGCCCGGCATCATCACGTCAAGCAGGATCAACGCCGGCTTCGGCTCCCTTGATGCCAGTCCAAGCCCGACGAAACCGCTGTTGGCGACCTTCACCCGGTAACCCGCTTCCTGCAGCAGCGACCCGAGGAAACTCAGGTTCTCCGGCGCATCGTCGACAACCAGCACCACCTCGTTATCGGTACTGCGCCGGCGCAGCGGCGACACCGGTGTCGCCTTCAGCAAATGCGGAGCGGAGGCCGGCCGGGAACGGACGACCTCTCCGTCCGCAGCTTCGGCAAGAAGCGGCGCGGATTTTTCCGTGCACATCCCGTATTCCCCGCTTTTCGCCATGATTGCCTCCAACCCATTCGGGCTACCCCACCGCCTCACGCCGTGCTGCAGGCCATCGCGATTTCGGCCGCTCCGGCCGCTCCCGTACCGACAGCGGCTTCGCCCGATGTCAGCAACGTGATTTCCTCGACCGAGAGCACTTTGTCGATGTTGAGGATGATCACGAACTTGCCATCGACCTTGCCCATGCCGGCGATGAAATCGGCGCGAATCCTGGCCCCGAACGACGGTGGCGGCTCGATTTCGCGGCCCGGAATTTCCAGCACCTCGGATACGGCATCGACCAGAACCCCGATGTCGTGCCGAACCTCGCCATCGAAGACTTCAACGATGATGATGCACGTCCGGCGGGTCACTTCGGTCGACTTGCTGCCAAAGCGGGCCGACAGATCGATCACCGGCACCACACTGCCCCGCAGGTTGATCACCCCGCGCACGAAAGCCGGCATCATCGGCACTTCGGTCAGGTGGCCGTATTCAATGATTTCCTTCACATTGAGGATACCGAGGGCGAACATTTCGCCGGCCAGCGAAAAAGTCAGGTATTGCGAGGGGTGCTCCCGCTCATTTCCCGCCACGATGGCCGTGCTCCTGGCCAATGCCGCCGTGGCGGCCGCCTTGACTGGATGCGGCGCCTGATTTTGCACGATCTGTCCCATGATCCGTCTTTCCTCAGTAGCGCTCGAAGTCGCTTTCGTTGATCTGCAGCGCGCCGGTCGGCGCCGCCGTAGCGAGTCGCGTTGCGGCACTGCGCGACGAGCCACTCACCGCACGGCTGACGGCCATGTTGCGCGAACCTTCATCGAGCTTGAAGAACGTCATTGTCTGCTGCAGTTGCTCGGCTTGCGAGCCGAGTTCTTCGGCTGTCGCGGCGAGCTCTTCGGACGCCGAAGCATTCTGCTGGGTCGCCTGGTTGAGTTGCCCCATGGCACCGTTGATCTGCGTCACGCCCGTGCTTTGCTCCTGGCTCGCCGAAGCGATTTCCTGGACGAGGTCGGACGTTTTGCGGATCGAGGGCACCATCTCGGTGAGCAGTTCCCCGGCCCGTTCGGCCTGCTTGACCGAAGAGTCGGCCAGATTGCCGATTTCCTGCGCCGCCACCTGCGAACGCTCGGCCAGCTTTCTCACTTCTGCCGCGACCACCGCGAAACCCTTGCCATGATCGCCGGCCCGCGCCGCTTCGATCGCCGCATTGAGCGCCAGCAGATTGGTCTGATAAGCGATGTCGTCGATGATGCCAATTTTGCCAGCGATGCTCTTCATGTCCTCAACCGTGCGGCTCACGGCGTTACCGCCCTCCGCCGCTTCCTGCGCCGCCTTCGAGGCCATGCCGTCGGTGACACGGGCGTTTTCGGTGTTCTGGGCAATCGACGCGGTCATCTGTTCCATCGACGAGGTCGTTTCCTCCACGGAGGCCGCCTGTTCCGAGGATGACTGCGACAGCGACTGGGCCGTCGCCGAAACCTGGCCGGCCGCATTGGTCAGGTTGTCAGCCGCCGTGCGCACTTCGCCAATGATCTGCGTCAGGCGGCCAATCATCGCCTGCATGGCCTTCATCAACTGGCCGACCTCGTCCTTGCCATCGTCTTCAAGACGAACCGTCAGATCACCATTCGCAATCCGCTCCGACGCCATGACCGCCTCACCGATCGGGCGCGTAATCGAGCGTGTAATCACCACCGACAACGTGATCAACAGTAGCATCGCCAATCCAATCACGGAGCCAATCGTGAGCGCCAATTTGTTGAATTCGGTCTGCACGTCGTCCAGATAAACCCCTGCAGTGAGCACCCACCCCCACGGGGCGAACAGCTTGCTCAGCGACATCTTCTTTACCGGCTCGTTGTGGCCAGGCTTAGGCCAGAGGTATTCAGTCGTCTCATTCCGATCGCGCTTGGCACTTTCGTTGTTCTCGTGGCTGATACGAAACCCCTTGACATCCTTGAGGTCAGAGATGTCTTTTCCATTCATCTCGGGCTTGGCCGGGTGCTCAACCATCTTGAGGTCCAAACTCTGGACGGCAATGTAATTATCTCCCTCAAAACGCATATTGCGTATAGCTAACCGAGCAGCCTCCTGAGCCTCCTCAACGCTCATTTCGCCTTGGCTAGCCAAGGCGGCATACCGTGCCGTCTGGGAGTACCCCATTTCGATCACGGCAAGCAACTTGGCGCGCCGGTCCTGCAACATTTGTTCCCTTTGCATAACGGCCGTGTAGAAAGCCACCGCCGCCAAGATCACGAGCGCAAAGATGGACAGCAAACCGAGACGGCTGCGGATAGAAATAGAGCGTAGTTTCATCGAAGGCTCCTTCACGTGGTTTATGCTGATTCAGCAAGAGTTATATGGTTGGAATGATGTACGTTTTATGTCCCCGCCAAAATCGCTGGCGGAATGCTTGCTGCGGAAGAAACGGGCGCGACGTGCCGGTACATCAGCCAGCACTCCTCTTCGGCGCGCGTGACAATATGCACCAGCGCGGCGACATCGAGGACGAGTGCCACCTCGCCGCTACCGAGAATGGTCGAGCCGCTGATGCCGCGCAGGTTGGCGAACACCCGCCCGAGCGGCTTGATGACGGTCTGGAACTCGCCCATCAGTTGATCGACGACGATGCCGGCGCGCTGCCCGCCGAACTGGACGACGACGATGCTTTCGCGCGCCGGCGCCTGCCCCTCGATCTCGAACAGATCGCGCAGGCGGATGAACGGCAGCGCTTCACCGCGCAGGTTGAGGAAGTTGCGCTCGCCGGCCAGGTTCTTGTGCTCGATGCACTCGACGACCGAGTCGAGCGGAATGACGTAGGACGCGCGGCCGATGCCGACCAGAAAGCCATCGATGATGGCCAGCGTCAGTGGCAGGCGAATGGTGAACGTCGAGCCCTGGCCTTCGACCGAAGCCACATCGACCGTGCCGCGCAGCGCCTGGATGTTGCGGCGGACAACGTCCATGCCAACGCCCCGACCGGAGAGCTTGGAGACTTGATCGGCGGTCGAGAAGCCGGGTTCGAAGATGAGATTGATGATCTCGTGATCGGAAAGCGGATCGGTCGGCTGGATCAGTTCGCGCTCGATGGCCTTGGCACGGATTTTCTCGCGGTTCAGCCCACCGCCGTCGTCCGAGACCTGAATGACGATGCTGCCGGAGTCGTGAAACGCGTTGAGGGAAACGCGCCCGCACGCCGGTTTGCCGCGCGCCAGACGCACGTCGGCCGGTTCAATGCCGTGGTCGAGCGAATTGCGCACGAGGTGCATCAACGGATCGCCAATTCTCTCGACGACGCTCTTGTCGAGCTCCGTCTCGGCGCCGCTGATCGACAGTTCGATCTCCTTGCCGAGTTCCTTCGAGACATCGCGCACGACGCGGTTGAAACGCGTAAACGTGTCGCCAATCTGCACCATGCGCAGTTGCAGCGCCGAATCGCGGATGCTCTCGACCAGTCTTGAGAGTACGGAAGTCGCTTCGAGCAATTCGCTGTGCCGGCTTTTCAACGCAATCAGGTTGGCGGAAGCACCGGCGATCACGAGTTCGCCGACGAGGTCGATCAGTTGATCGAGCTTGTCGGCCTGCACCCGCACCATCTGCGCATCGCGGGCTTTCTTGTCGGTCACCTGGGTCTGGCGGGCAACGGCGGCGTCGACCACTTCTTTATGAACAAGCTTGCTCCCGACGAGAATCTCGCCGAGCGGCGTCGATGGCGCGGCTTCCTGTTCCGCCGTCGCATCCGTCGCCTGTTGTTGCGCGATCAGTCCCCGCTCAAGTTCGCTCTGTGTCAGCGCGCCACAACGCACGAGCATTTCGCCCAACCGCATCGTGTCTTCAGGTAGTTCCTGAATGAGCAGGATGTAGTCATCAAGCTTGCTGTGCGGCGGCAAAATGCGCAGCTCGCAATCATCCCGCACGAAGTCGAACACACGCTCGATCTCGATTTTTGATGCCGTTGTTTTCAGACGGATTTCGAAACCAAGGTAGCAGGATTCCGGGTCCATTTCGGCCGCGGCGGGAATCCCGTCCGGCACTGTCTCAATGCCAACGACCTCGCCCAGCGAGGCGAGAAAACGGAGGAACGATAACGGCTCCATTCCGCCACGCAAGACGTTCTGGCCAAAACGCACGGAAATGTGCCAACTATCGGTATTGACCTCACCGCCGCCGCTGCTCTCAACTTCGACGGCATCGGAAGCAGCGACGGGGGGCAAAGTCGCCGCCCGAACGCTATCGATAAAGATTTGCAGGCGGTTGCCTAACTCCTCCCCGCGTACCTGCACTTCATCATCGGGCGACGACTTCTGGGCAACGAGGACATCCATCAGGCTGCGCATGTGGTCACAGCATTCCAGCAGCAGCGTGGCCAGTGGTCCGCTGACCGCGATTTCACCGTTACGCAGGGCATCGAGCAGGTTTTCGACACGATGCGTGAATTGCTCGATAAAACCACATTCGATGACGCCCGAACCGCCCTTGATCGTATGGGCCGCACGAAAAATCGCGTTGATGTTGTCCGCGTCATCCGGGTCTTGCTCAAGGCGCAGCAGACCATCCTCCATCTCGTCCAGCTGTTCGCGGCTTTCCTGGACATAGACGCTGATCAACTCGTCTTTCAGCTCATCCATTTCCATCTCCTCATACCGACTCGGTGGCCGGAATCACCAGCGGGTCGCCCAACTCGGCGGCCAGATTGCAAAATTCGATCACCGAGCGCACCGCCTGACTGTGGGCGACAATCGCCACCCTTTTCCCGGCCCGCTGCGCTTCCTTCTTGAGCAGAAGAAGCAACTGCACCCCGGCGGTGTCGATGTCGGCAACCTGAAGAAGATCGAGCTCAAGCGCGTCGGAAGAGGCAAGCGCTTCCAGAAGACGTGACTTGAGCTCAAGCGCGTTGTAGATGGTCAGATCCTCGGTCAAGGTCAATAGCTGGCCGGACGACATTGCATTCCCCTTTTAGAAGAGTTCCGTTCGCAGTGGCGCCGTCCCCGTGGAGGGCGTTTCACGCTGAAGCGCCACATCATGGGCCACACGTTGACGATCCATCACGTAACCGCTGTACAACTCATCAAGACGTTCGGCCACTGAGGGTTGCGCGACCGACGGCCCGGGGTCGCGCAGACTCCGCGCCAGCTGTAAAGCATGCTCATCAAGTTGGCCGAGCGCCTGCACGATCAACTCGATCTGCTGCCGAACGACATCCTGAAACTGGATTTGCGCGTGCGCCTCAAACAGCCCACCAGCCATCCTGCTAATGCACTGGCGGACGCCCTCGGCCGGTGCCGTCGTGTCCGACGTGATCGATTCAAGCTTCGCCACCTCGCGATCGAGGACGTGCAAACGTTCGGCGATCCTGAACGCCGCGATTTCCGTGGCCTCGGCCACCGCCTGCAACTGGCCGCGCATGACATCGTTGAACAGGCGGACCTGCTCCAGCTCGACGGCAATGCGCTCATTGACGATTTCCCCGTCGGCGGACTGCTCGCCTCGCACGATCTCCGAATGAATCATTATCGGCATCGCCCCCTTAACGGAGGACAAGCTTGATCGTGTTAAGCAATTCATCGGCCGTCGCCGGCTTGACGATCCAGCCCGATGCGCCCGCCGCTTTCGCTTCCATGCGCTTCGACTGCTGCGATTCGGTGGTCAGAAAAAGAATCGGCATGAATTTGTACGAAGGAAGCTGGCGCACTTCCTTGATCAGTTCGATGCCATTCATGCCGGGCATGTTGAGATCGGTGATCAACAGGTCGATCTTCACGCCGTCATTGAATTTCTTGAGCGCCTGCTCGGCATTGGGCGCTTTTTCCACCGAATAACCCGCTTTGCCCAGAATGCTCGCAATACTCAAAAGAATGGTGGCCGAATCGTCCACCAACATGACCGTGCTCATAACGCCCTTTCTCCCTTACATCACTCGATCGACCTGCCCGCATTTGGGCGATGATCCGATGCTCTCAAAATTGGTTTTTCTTGTGCATCCGTGGAATCCGCAGAAATTTGCGGAAACTACGTAGTCGTGAAAAACAGGAAAACTGAGCGATGAGTAATGAGGGAAAAGAACCTCAAGCCGCTTCACCAAGTGCTGCCGTCAGAGAACGCACCTCCTCCGCCGACTCAGCAAGGATTTGACTCAGCATCTCGTCATCGATAGCCATGTCGAGTTCAACGGCCATGCCCTTGCGGCTCATACCGTCCAGCGCATCGAATGGCGACTCGACGGGCGAGAGTTCGTCGGCCAGCAGGAGGGTGTCGCCGAGCGAAACGGGCGGCAAGGCCAGATAACCGGACCAAAGCGTCTCCATCGCCTCGAGAACACTGTCGGGCACATCAAGCGCGCGCAGAACGGCACGGCCGACAATGGCCTCCCCCTCGCCGTGCCATGCCTCCAGTTCGCGGCTCAGCACGCCCGAAAACTCGCCAGCCCGTGAGAGCAGATAAAAACTGCCGACCTCGTGCACGATCCCGGCAAAAAAGGCGGCTTCCGGATTTTGGTGCGTCACCCGGCGGGCGATTACGCGCGCCAGAGCGGCGACGTGGGCCGTGTGTTCCCAGAGCCGCGCGGCCATGACACGCGCCTCCGGCGTCTGACTCCCAGCTTTCATCTGCCGCACAACGACCGACGCCACCACGGCGCGCAAGTTGGCAAACCCAAGGCGTGCGATCGCGCCCCGCAGTTCCGTAACGGCCCGCCCCGACGGGTTATAGGCCAGCGAATTCGACAGGGCGAGCACCCGGGCGGACAGCAAAGGATCGGCGGCGATAAGCTTCCCCAACTGCTCGGTGGCACAGTCGGGGTCGTCGAGCAAGCGTTGCACGCGCAAGGCAATTTCGGCATGCGTCGAGAAAACGATGTCCCCACAATCAAGGCCCGCGGCCAGGATATTCAAGACTGAGTTTTGGTTCGCTTCCATCCCGTCACTCCCCATATCTACCTATTCACTCGCTGGAAACGGCTCTCGGCGGCGCCCTCCACCTCCGCACCGGAACCATCAGGGAACGCCAGCCAGACGTCGCCGCTCCAGAGGTCAAAATGCAGCTTGCGCCGCCCACTCCCGCCAACATGGCGCGACACGATGGAAATATGCCGTGAGGCGAGCAAGCGAACGCCGTACTCAATGTTGCGCGCTCCAATATCCATACTGGCCCCCGGCGTTTCGACGAACATGTTTGCCCCGCCGAAAATCTTGGCCTGGTATTCCAACGGCCGCGTGGCGGCCTCATCAACATGACGGAGAAACAGGGCGAATGCTTCGCTCGCGTAGCGCCCATCAAGCGCTGCGCTACCTGCCTTCGCGCGCTCGGTGAGCATGTAATGGCACATGCCGCCAATGCGTTGGTGCGGATGCCAGAACGTGATCGAGACACACGAGCCGAGGAGCGTGGAAATCCGCGTATCGCCGCCGCCGAAGAAAAAATCTCCTGGCTGGAGCATCACATTTTTGACGCTCTCCTTGCGCGGAAATGACGGCAGCGGGCAACTCATGGCTTGCGGTAGATGGTCGGCTTTACCGCGACAACCTGCCCGGTAATGCCGTTCAGCGTTTCGGAATGACCGATGATGAGATGCCCGCCCGGCTTGAGGCGTGGCAAGAGGTTGTGCACGACCTTTGCCTTCGTTTCGGGATCGAAATAGATCATCACGTTGCGCAGAAAAACGACTTCAAATTCGCCGATGGCAGCCTCGACCGGCTGCATCAGGTTGATCTGACAAAAGCGCGTTTTTTGACGAAGCTCCGGCGCGATCAGGAAAGTCCCCGCCTGCGAGCGCACGCCCTTCAGGCAATATTTGCGCATATAGCCGGGCGGAATGCCCTCGGTGCGGGCCAGCGAATAATGGCCGGCTGTCGCCTTAGCCAGAACGCGGGTGCAGATGTCCGACCCCATCACCTCCCACGGCGTATCCGGCAGGCATTCGGCCAGCGTCATTGCAATCGAATAGACTTCCTCGCCGCTCGAACTCGCGGCGCTCCACACGCGGAACGGTGCCGGGTTCTTGCGCCGGGCGACGATCTCGTCACGAAGGAAGCTGAAATGCTGCGACTCGCGGAAAAAATACGTTTCGTTCGTCGTCAGCAGATCGACCATCGTCTGCAATTCCTCCGGATGATCGCCACTCGCCAGCATGCGGTAGTACGCGGTGAAGGACGACAAGCCGTATTGCCGCAACCGTTTCGCCAGTCGCCCGACCAGCAACACCCGTTTCGCGTCGCTCAGCGAAATGCCGGCAATCTTGTAGATCAGGCGCTGAAAAAGCGTGAATTCCTGATCGGTGATGGGAATCTCGACCATCAGAACAACTCGATTTTCTTGCCCGTCGGCGACGGTTGCCGCAATGTCTCGGCATAGGCGCGCTCCTCGCGGGCAATGACGTCCGCCGTCGCCATGTTGGTCACCATCCGCTTGCAAAACGCTTCACCGCTCGACGGCAGGAACAACACCTTGCGTGACCACGGGCCGAGAAAATCCGAGGCGACGAGCGGAATCCCCTCGCGCTCGAGCCACTCCTTGGCAAAACCGGCATTGCGCATGCCGATGCTCAGCGAGCCGCCGTCCGTGTCGATGATCGTACCGCCACCAAACGCCTTGGCTTGCAGACGGACTTTTTTTGCTCCCTTGTTGATCAGGGCGTTCAGCAACGCTTCCATGGCGAAGTTGCCGGACAGGAGCGAATCGACATCGCCGTTCCGGGCCCGCCCCATATCGGGGAGCATGAAGTGATTGAGGCCGCCAATCCGCAGCATCGGGTCGAACAGACAGACCGCAACGCACGAGCCGAGCAGCGTCGATAGCGGCTTCTGCGTCTCGACTGCCCACGCCCCGGGATGCACGCTCCGTGCGTGACGCTCGATCTCCTTGACGGGAAGGCGGGCGTAATCAACGGTGGCGACGGGGGCACCCATGGTTCCAGAAGCATTCACAACCACCGCTCCGACGCTCAGCAACTCCGCAACTGCCCGAGGCGTTGATTGAGCCGCAGCAGGGTGTTCTGGGTTTCGGAATCACGGTTGAGCAGTTCGGCCATGCGGCCCATGAAATCGCCCACCAGATTCTGCAGGAATTTCTCCTGGTTATCCGTCAGCCCCAGCTTGTAGAAGGAGTTGAGCAACGTCTCCTGCAGATCGCTGATCAGCTTTGAACTGGCCTGCGTATTGCGCTGCTGGGCACTGCGCAGCTCCATGATCGTATCGCCGATATTGTCCAGGGCCGAGAGTACAGCCCGCTCAGCCTGGATGGCCTTGAGCCGGGAATCGACGCCTTGCGCCGCCACCGAAAGATGATCGCGCAAGCGACCGCAGTAATCCGGGTCATCCAGCGGCAGATTGTTGACCATGAGCGTGACACGCTCGAAGTTATGCACGCCACGGCAGCTGAACTCGAAAATCCGCCCCTGCCCGCGCACATGCTCGATCACTGAAACCTCCAGCGGCAAATTTATGCCAGCCGCGCTGACCGTTTCCACGTCGTCGCCAATGCGCGTCTGCACCACACCTTCGAGGCGGTAGCGTTGCATCAGTCCGAGCAGTTCCTCGGCAATCTCCGCCGGCGTTTCCATCGCGATCAGCTTGCTCATGAACTGAAGCAGGATGCCGGTTTCGTCCATGCTGGCCATGACCAGCGATGAAAGGAGTTCGGCCTGCTCCGCCTGCTCGGCAAGGGAACGCTGATTGCGCACAATGCTCTCGGCAACCTGCACCTTGCGCATGAGTTCTTCCGGCTCGAACGGCTTGACGATGAAGTCCTCGCCCCCGGCGTCATAACCCTTGATGCGCTCTTCAATCGTATCGTGGCCGGAAACGAAAATGACGGATGTGTTGCGCATGCCCGCTTCTTTCTTGATCCGCTGGCAAAGCTCGTAGCCGTTCATTCCGGGCAGGTTGACGTCGAGGAGAAACAGATCCGGCTTCTCGGACGCCAATCGCTGCAGGCAATCCTCGGCGCTCAGGAAACTTTCCTGCGGATAATCCGGCTCCAGAATGGCACCGATGATTTCGACTACGGTGGGATCATCATCGACGATGAACACCTTGAATTCCTGACTCATGACGTCCTCTTGCTGCAGTTATCTGAAAAAAACCAGCCAGACCGGCCGCTCACCCCTGGCACATCCAGGCCGTCAACGTCGAAAGAATTTCATTTGCAACGTCATCGACCGTGTGACCGACTTCCTCCAGCCAGAGCGCGTACGACTCACCGTCGCTCAATGCCGTTTCAAGCAACTGGGCAACAAAACTGACTTCGTACAGGCCGAGCATGGATGCCCGCCCCCGGAGGGTGTGGATCAGATGCTCCGCGTCTTCACGCTCGCCATCCGCCAGCGCCCGCCGGATACCCGCCACCGTTTCCCGCCCGTAATACGAAAAGTCGACCAGCCAATGCCGGTATCGGCCAACATCCCCCGCAAAGCGCGCCAGCGCCTCTGAAACCCGAACGCCCCGAATGGTGAATGGTGCTTCCTTCTGCTTCCGGATATTCGATGCACTGGGAACGCACAACTCATTGTCTTCGTTCATCCAGTCTCTTCCCGGCGCTCTGGCCACAGGTTCCGCAGCCAAAGCGTCTTTCGGCGTTTTTCGCCTGAAGTTATTACGTGTCAAGGCCTCGTGGGCCGATCTACCGCGTCAATCGCAACGTCGCTCATATTCCCAAAAGCATCATTTTTTTTGCATCCGTAATTGCTGCAAAAAACTGCGGAAACTACGGAGCGAGAGTGCTTTCAAAGAAAGCCTTTGCGTTCAACCATCTTCACGGTCGTGCGTCACCCAGATCAGGCGATCTGTGGCGAACCCGAAGGAACGGGCTTGCTCAAGCAGGCGGGATCGGACTTCCGTCGGCAGCTTTTTGTCCCGCGACAAAATCCAGAGGTAATCGCGGTCAGGCCCGACGACCATCGACCAGCGGTAATGCGCCTGATCCAGCGCCACGATGTGGTAGCCACCGTAGAACGGGCCGAAAAACGAAACCTTCAGCGTCCCTTCGCTTTCACCCCGGTTGAACCGGGCCTTGCCAACGGCTTGCCGCCACGCGCCGCGTTGCGCATCGAATCCCCGATTGACCACCTCGACGGTGCCGCCCGGCAAGCGGTGATACGTGGCGTTCACATCGGTCAGGCCGCGCTCGAACGAATGATCAAGCCGCGCGATTTCGTACCACTTGCCCTCGTAGCGCGCAATGTCGAAGGAGGTGACGACTGGAATTCCTTCGGGCGGCAACGTCGAGCATGCCGCAAGGACAAGCGTCAGAAAACAGCCGGCCAGCCGTTGCCAAACAGAACTATCGGTTCGTTCACGGAACGCCATTGATCGCCACCTCCTCTCACTTCACTCTAGTCGGATAAAGGCAGGAATGGCAGGGCCAGATCGACGGCCAGTGCGATGCGCTTTTCAAGACCCGGACTGGTAATGCGGTAATCGGTGAAATCGGATTCGGTCGCATAGACGCCGATCGGCAGCGTCAGCGCTTGCTTCATGGCAAACAGCGGCCGCATCAGCTGATCAATCATCAAGCCGTGCAACGGACTGCCGCCCGTCGCGGCAAGCAGCGTCGGCTTGCCGGCCAGCGCATCCATCCCCACGAAGTCGATGAAATGCTTGAACATACCGGTGTAAGTCGCGCTATACACCGGACTGGCGGCAATCAAGATATCGGCGCTGACCACCGCCGACAAATGCGTGACGATCTCGGGCGGCAGTTCGTCGTACTTGAGGCAGGCACCGAGCGTGCGCCCGATTTGTGCGATTTCCACCACATGCGGAACAATTGTCCGGTGTTCGCCAATTTTCGCCAGCAGCGCTTCGCACAGGACGAGCGTGCGCGAAGGCCGTTGCAGACTGCCGCAGAGTACGGCGACGTTGAGAGCTGTCATGATGCATTCATCCTCTTCCGGTTGAAACTCGGTGGCCGCGCAAGAACTGCGCCATCTACATCACGTAGCCGGTCAGGCCAGCAGCGTCAGCGTTTTGCACATGAACGCTTCCGAAGAACAGCGGCCGGCATACTGGGGCGTTTTCCGGATCGCTTCCGGCGCCTCGTCGCGACGCGTGACGACATAACCATGGCCGCGGAAAAAAGGCACGGCCGTTGAAGAAAAAAGATAAAGCGTGTTCGCCCCGTGGTTGAAGGCGTGCGTTTCGGCAAACGCCACGAGCGCACTGCCAAGCCTTTGGCCACGCCAGCCGTCGTCGACCGCCAGCGACCGCAGCAAACCGACGTCGCCGTAAAGCTCCAGCCCAACCGCGGCAATCAGGCGTCCCCCCGCGCGGATGCCGAAAAAAAACGGAGGCGATTCGGACGGGATGTCGTCGGTCGATAGCCGGCAGGTATGCAACAGGGCCGTCACATCTTCGAGTGAATGAATCGGTTCAATGTTCATGGTGCGGGCAGACGGAAAATTGAGAGGCAATGGCCCGATATTACCGCCAACGGCCAGCCGCCCACTGTTTTCCGCCCCCCGGTGATCCGAAAATGCGAGAGTAAGCATTTCCACTCTGGACACTGCCGCCCGTCCTGATGCACCATCCCGAAATGCTGAGAACAAGAGGGATTGCGCCGTTACCCGTCCGACAACGCGCACCGAAGATCGCTGAGCATCCTCGCATTCAGAAAAGAAAGATGACACGAATAACGAGTTTTTTCTCGCTGATCCTTTGTTCGGCCGCCACACTCATGTCGCCATTGGCGAAGGGAAGCGAGGCAGCCGACCTGGGCGACCTGAACACGCTGTCGCTCGAAGAGTTGCTCAACGTCGAAGTCGTCAGCGCCTCCCGCTACGCCCAGTCGATCACCGAAGCACCGGCCACCGTCGCTGTCATCGACGACAACGAACTGCGCCAGCACGGCTACCGCAACTTGGCCGAAGCGCTGGTCACGGTTCCTGGCGTGTACGCGAGCAACGACCGCAACTACACCTATCTCGGCGTGCGCGGCTTCAACCGGCCGGGGGACTACGGCACCCGCCTCCTGCTGCTGACCGACGGCGCGCGTCGCAACGACCCGTTGTTCGACCAGGCGCTGCTCGGCAACGAATCCCCGGTCGAGCTCGACTGGGTCAAGCGCATCGAATTCGTCGCCGGTCCCGCCTCGTCCGTGTATGGCCCCAACGCCCTGTTCGGTACCATCAATACGATCATGCTCGACGGCGGCGACATCAATGGCGCACGCGTGACGCTGGACGCCGGAGAATTCAACACCAAGCGCCTCGGCGTTGTCGCCGGGCAAAAGCTCGACGGCGAACGGGACTGGTTCGTCGGCCTGGCCGGCTACACATCAGACGGTGAAGACCTCTACTTCCCGGAATTCGACAACGGAATCACCAACGGCAAGGCCAACGGTCTCGACGGCGAGAAATACCACAAGTTCTACGGCAAATACCGCTGGGGCAACTGGCGGCTAACCGGCAACTACAGCTCGCGCTCGAAGGATCTGGCCACGGCCGCATGGGGCACTCAATTCGGCGCCAGTGGCACATGGACGCGCGACGAGAACAGCCTGTTCGAACTCCGCTACGACGGCGATGAAACGAATGGCTGGCAACCGGCCTTTCGCCTCTACAGCGGCCGATTCAACTATGACGGCCGCTACCAATACGACAGCGGCACCAGCGGCAAGGATCGGGCAACCGCGACATGGTACGGCGGCGAATATCGGCTCTCCTACAACGGCCTCGCCGACCACCGGCTGATCGTCGGTATCGACGCGCAATGGAACACCAAGATCGAACAGATTTACTACGAAACGGCCCCGAAAAACGTCATTCTCGACAGCAACGAGCCGTCGCGCACGGCCAGCGTCTTTGCTCAGGACGAGTGGAACTTCCTGCCCGACTGGCGGCTCAACGTGAGTCTGCGCCACGACACGCACAGCGACTATTCCGGAGAGACCTCGCCACGCGCTGCGCTCATCTGGCAACCCACGTCCCGGCTCAGCCTGAAAGCGATGATCGGCAACGCCTACCGTTTCCCGAACGCCTTTGAGCGTTTTTACCACGACGGGAACGTCACCCAGTCGGCCAACCCGGACCTTGAGCCGGAACGCATCGAGAGCCACGAACTCGCGGCAATCTACCGCTTCGGATCGGCCGGCCATATCAGCCTGAGCCTTTACGACAACACGATCCGCGATCTGATCGATCAAGTCATCGACAGCAACGGTGTGGCGACGTACACCAACCTGGACGAGGTTGACGCCCACGGCGTCGAACTCAGTGCTGAAAACCACTGGTCGAACGGCCTCCGGCTACGCGGCAGTGTCGCCTGGCAACAGAGCCGGCTCGCGGATGGCTCAACGCTGGCCGACTCGCCGAAGCTGATGGGCAAACTGATCGCCGAAGCGCCGCTTGCTTACGGCTGGACCGCCTCCGGCGAAATCCTCGGCCTCTCCTCGCGCAAAGGCAGCAATGGCGATGTACCGGGTTACGGCATCGTCAACCTCAAAGCCATGTCGGCCCTAAACCCGAAGCTTGGCCAGGTCAGCGTTGCCGTTTATAACGTCGGCGACCGCCGCTACTACGCTCCGTCCAACGCCTACCTCGACCTGCACGCCGTTGAGCAACCCGGGCGCCAGGTGATGCTGCGCTGGACCCTGGCGTACTGACACGGCCATGAACATCTTTCTCCCGCTACTGAAGCGCAGGTTGCGACAGGGCGCTTCCGCGCTCCTCGCCGTCGGGCTCGGCGCCTTGGCGCTTCCCGTCGCCGCGCAGATGAAAGCCTCCGAAGCCGACCTCAAGGCCGCAATCATCATCAACATGGCGATGTTCGTTGACTGGCCGCCACATCCGACCCTTGCCAACGATCGACTGTCGATCTGCGTGCTGGGCTCCAGTCCGGTCGCCACCGCCCTGAGCAATGCCCAAGGGAAAGCAGTGCGCAACCGCACCCTGCAGACCAGCAAGGTACGGCCCGACGGCCTGGCCGGATGCCACGTCGTTTATCTTTCGCCCGACGACCGTGCCCGACTGCCCGAGATCGTGGCCGCACAGCAAACGGCCCCCGTTCTGATTGCCGGTGACTCGCCGGACTATTTCCGGCGCGGCGTAATGCTCAATCTTGAACTGAGCGGCGGTCACATTGTCTTCGACATCGATCTGCGCACGGCTCAAAAAACCGGCCTGCAGATCAGTTCCAAGGCCCTTCGCCTCGCCCGGCAGATCATCGAATAACCATGGAAATCCTCGCCCACACCCGATACACCAAGCGCCTGATGCTGCTCACCACCACGGTCGCCGTGCTGGTCACCTTCATCCTGCTGATGACGTACCAGTACGTTTCGGGCTTGCAGCAACTTGAGGAAGAACTGGAGGCTCAAGCCGCCATCCTCGGCACCAACAGCGCGGCCGCGCTTGCCTTCAACGATCAAAAAGCGGCCTACGAAAACCTGACGGCGATCCGCAAGACCGCGAGAATCCTCGGCGCCGCCCTTTATGAGACAGACGGCAATCTGTTCATCCTGATTGACGATCCGGAGTCAATTTTCCCCGACAGCATCAATCCCCTCGAACTCGATACGCCACCCCGTCCACGCGTCGATACCGGCCTTTTCACCCGACTGCTGCGCGTCGAAGTCATGCAGGCCGGCGTACGCGTCGGATCGCTGGTTCTGCTCGCCACCTACAGGCCGCTGTACACGAATCTGCTGATCTACGCCGTCGGACTCGTGCTCATCGGGCTGGTCGCACTCATTCTCTCGCGGCGCTTCACCGCCCGACTGCGCAAGAAGATGGCCATCACCGAGGGCGAACTCGAAAAAATGGCGCTCTACGACCGCGTCACCGGGCTGCCGAACCGGCGCTTCTTCGAATATGAGCTGAAGAAAGCGGTCAATCGCATCCAGCGCGAGGAAGAAAACGCCGCCTTGCTGATGATCGATGTCGACGACTTCAAGAAGGTCAACGACCTCTGCGGCCACGCCACTGGCGACGACGTCTTGCAGATGATCGCCAACCGCCTCAAGCAGACGATACGTGCCGACGACGTGCTCGCCCGGATTGGTGGCGACGAGTTCGCGGCCATCCTGTTCCGGCCCGGCGATCCGGAGAACGTCAACGCCATTGCCGGCAAGATGATCGAAGTCATCTCCCGCCCCTTCCCGACCGAACCGATCCCGAGCCACGTCGGGCTGAGTATCGGCATGACGATGATGCCGAACGACAGCGACGATCCGACCACACTCCTGCGCTGGTCGGACATGGCGATGTACGAAGCCAAATCCCAAGGAAAGAATCGCGCCCAGTTCTTTTCCGCAGAAATCAACCGCAAGATCCGCAGCGACTTGCAGATCGAAGCGGGCTTGCGCGAGGCCATCAGGACCGATGCGCCAGAGACCGGACTCTACCTGGCCTATCAACCGCAAGTCTGTGCCCGCACGCGCCAGATCGTCGGTTTCGAAGCGCTGATGCGCTGGATTCCGCCGGGCGGCGAGTTTGTCTCCCCCGCCGAATTCATCCCGGTCGCCGAGAAAAGCGGCCTCATCGTCGACATCGGCGCCTGGGTCATCCGCCGCGCCTGCCAAGACATTGCCGCCCTGCGGCAGCAAGGCATCAATATCCCGAAGATGGCGATCAATGTCTCGCCGCGCGAGATGACGCGCGGCAATGCGCTGGTCGAAAACGCCTGCAAGACGCTGCTCCACTTCGGCGAGTGCGCCCAGCGCATCGAGTTCGAAATCACCGAGAACGCCCTGATGGCGGAAAATGGCGCGGACGTGCTCACCGCTTTCCGCAACGCCGGCTTCACGCTGGCCATCGACGATTTCGGCACCGGCTATTCCTCGCTCGGCTACCTGCGCCGTTTTCAGGTCGGCGCGCTCAAAATCGACCAGCAGTTCGTGCACCGTCTGCCCGACAACAGCGAAGATGCAGCCATCGTGTCCGCCGTGATCCAGATGGCCAAGGCGCTCGGCATCACCGTCGTCGCCGAAGGCGTGGAAACCGAGGCGCAAGCCGAATTTCTGACCGCGCACGGCTGTGACATTCTGCAAGGCTACCTGATCAGCCGCCCGCTGCCGCTGGCCGAACTGGTGACGTTCATCCACAACCACGCGCCGGGAACAATGGAAAGCCCATGCGATTGACCGCCTGCTGCCAGCGACTGCATTCGTAAATCGCTCTGTAAACGACAACGCGGCTCCGGAGAGCCGCGTTGTCGTTTACCTTTGACCGTTGTCGTATCAGCCCTCGCTGCGCAAGGCGCGACGGCGCTCGTGCTCGGAGAGGAAACGCTTGCGGATACGCAGGCTCTTCGGCGTGATTTCAACCAGCTCGTCGTCGTCGATGAATTCGACGGCCGATTCGAGCGTCAGCTGGACCGGCGGCACCAGACGCACGGCTTCGTCGGTTCCGGAAGCACGCACGTTGGTCAGCTGCTTGCCCTTGATCGGATTGACGACGAGGTCGTTTTCACGCGAGTGGATACCGATGACCATGCCTTCGTACAGGCGGTCGCCCGGCACCGAGAACATCCGGCCACGATCCTGCAGCTTCCACAGCGCGTAGGCCACGGCCTCGCCCTGCTCGGCCGAGATCAGCACGCCGTTGCGACGGCCGGGCATGTCGCCTTTGACCGGCGCGTAGTCGTCGAAAACGTGGCTGATCAGGCCGGTGCCGCGCGTCAGGTTCATGAATTCGCCCTGAAAACCGATCAGGCCGCGCGCCGGGATGCGGTATTCGAGACGGACACGACCGCGACCGTCGGAAACCATGTCGACGAGGTCGCCCTTGCGGTAGCCGAGCGCTTCCATAACGCCGCCCTGATGCGCTTCCTCGACGTCGAGCGTCAGCATTTCGTACGGCTCGCACTGCTCGCCGTTGATCTCCTTGAAGATCACGCGCGGCCGACCGACGGCCAGCTCGTAGCCTTCGCGGCGCATCGTTTCGAGCAGGATGGTCAGGTGCAATTCGCCACGGCCGGAGACGAGGAAGGAATCGGTATCGCTGGTGTCTTCAACGCGCAGCGCCATGTTGGTCAGCAGTTCCTTCTGCAGACGCTCGCGGATCTGGCGGCTGGTCACGAACTTGCCTTCCGTGCCGGCGTACGGCGAGCTGTTGACCATGAAGGTCATGTTCAGCGTCGGCTCGTCGATCTTGAGCATCGGCAGTGCTTCCGGCGAATTCGGATCGGTGATCGTGCAGCCGATCGAGAGTTCTTCGATACCGGTCACCAGCACGATATCGCCGGCGACGACTTCGTCCATCGGCACCCGCTCCAGACCACGGAAACCGAGCACTTGGTTGATCTTGGCGTTTTTTGGCGAACCGTGTTCGAAATTGCCGTTTTCATCCGGCTGACCGTACATCACGGTGACTTGCTGCGCCGGCTTCAGGCGACCACGCTGCACGCGGCCAATGCCGATACGGCCAACGTAGGAGGAATAGTCGAGCGCCGCGATCTGCAACTGCAGCGGGCCGTCGATGTCGTTGGCTTCCGGCGGCGGCACGTATTTGAGGATGGCGTCGAACATCGGACGCATGTCGGACGACGGCGCATCGAGATCGGTCGTTGCGTAGCCGTTGATCGCCGAAGCGTAGATCACCGGGAAATCGAGCTGTTCGTCGGTCGCGCCGAGCTTGTCGAAAAGGTCGAAGGTGTTATCGACCACCCAGTCCGGACGGGCGCCGTCGCGGTCGATCTTGTTGATGACGACGATCGGCTTGAGGCCGAGCGCCAGCGCCTTCTTGGTCACGAAGCGCGTTTGCGGCATCGGGCCTTCAACGGCATCGACCAGCAGCAGCACGCCATCGACCATGCCGAGCACCCGCTCGACTTCACCGCCGAAGTCGGCGTGGCCCGGGGTATCGACGATGTTGATGTGCACGCCTTCGTAATCGACGGCCAGGTTCTTGGCGAGAATCGTGATGCCCCGCTCTTTTTCCAGGTCATTGGAGTCCATGACCCGCTCGGCAACGTGCTGGTGGGCAGAGAACGTGCCCGCCTGATGCAGCAGCTTATCAACGAGCGTTGTTTTGCCGTGGTCGACGTGGGCAATGATGGCGATATTACGTACGGAACGGGACATGAAGGGGTAACTCTTTGATAAAAGGCTGCGATTTTAGCACGCGCAAGGGGGCTCGGCAGCGGTAAGAACGAAAAACCTGTTTAACCACAAAGACACAGAGGCACAGAGAAAAGCTTGAAAATCAATGATAAAGACTGAGATTCAGGGCATGCCGGATTACTGAAAAACAGGCGAATATCTCACCGCCTTTTCCCTCTGTGCCTCTGTGCCTCTGTGGTGAATGGTTTTACCGGTTTGACGGTGCGCTTGGCCGGAGAAGCCTGCCGCAGCCCGGTCCCGGCCGGCTGGAAGCTCGGCACCAGATGCTTCTTGCCGTTGCCAATCAGGTCAGCCCGCCCCATTTCCTTGAGCGCCTCGCGCAGCAGCGGCCAGTTCTCGGGATCGTGGTAGCGCAGGAAAGCTTTTTGCAGCTTGCGCTGGCGCCCGGAACGAATCGTCTCGACGAGCGGCGAATTGCGCGCCACCTTTTTCAGCGGGTTGCGCTGCGAGTGGTACATCGCCGAGGCAATGGCCATCGGCGTCGGCAGGAAGGTCTGCACCTGATCGAGCCGGAAATCGTTGCGCTTGAGCCAGAGGGCCAGGTTGAGCATGTCCAGATCGGTCGTCCCCGGATGCGCGGCGATGAAGTACGGAATCAGGTATTGCTCCTTGCCCGCCTCCTTCGAGAACTTGTCGAACAGCTGCTTGAACTTGTCGTAAGTACCGATACCGGGCTTCATCATGTGCGCCAACGGCCCAGCCTCGGTATGCTCCGGCGCGATCTTCAGGTAGCCGCCGACGTGATGCGACACCAGTTCCTTGATGTACTCGGGCGAACGCACGGCCAGGTCGTAACGCACGCCCGAGCCGATCAGGATGCGCTTGACGCCGCGAATCGCCCGCGCCTTGCGGTAAAGCTGGATCAGCGGCCCGTGGTCCGTGCCCATGTTTTCGCACACATCCGGAAAGACGCAGGACAATCGACGGCACGATGCCTGAATTTTGTCACTCTTGCAGGCCAGCCGGTACATGTTGGCGGACGGCCCGCCGAGGTCGGAAATCACGCCGGTGAATCCCGGCGTCTTGTCGCGGATGTCCTCAATTTCCTGCAGGATCGACGCCTCCGAGCGGCTCTGGATGACGCGCCCCTCGTGCTCGGTGATCGAACAGAAGGTACAACCGCCGAAACAGCCGCGCATGATGTTGATCGAGAAGCGGATCATTTCATAGGCGGGGATCTTCGCTTCGCCCGCCGCCGTGTTGTAGGACGGGTGCGGCTTGCGCTGGTACGGCAGTCCGTAAACGCCGTCCATTTCCAGCGTCGTCAGCGGAAGCGGCGGCGGATTGAGCCACACATCCCGTTCACCGTGCGCCTGGATCAGCACCCGCGCGTTGCCCGGATTCGATTCCAGATGAAAGGTGCGCGAGGCATGCGCGTACAGCACCGGATCGCCCTTGACCTGCTCGTAGGACGGCAGGCGGATGGCGGTGCGGGAGCGGTCGAGCTTATGCAGCTTCCCGTCATTCCGGCGAACGCCGGAATCCAGCAATGGCATCGAACTGGACACCGGCTTCAGCCGGTGTGACGGAGCCTCAGGGGAAGCTGTTGTTTGCGGATGGAAATGAAGTGTCTGCGAAGTGGACTCAGCGTCCTCGCCATACGGATTCGCATGCTTGATCAGCGGCCCCGGCGCATCGACGTCGGACGAATCGACCTCGACCCAGTCCTCGCCCGGCATCCAGCCACGCGGCACCATGAAGCCCGTACCGCGCAGATCGCGGATATGCTCGATCGGCTCGCCCGCCGCCAGCCGGTGCGCCAGCGCAACGATGGCGCGCTCGGCGTTGCCGTAAATCAGCAGGTCGGCCTTGGAATCGGGCAGCACCGAACGGCGCACCTTGTCCGACCAGTAATCGTAATGCGCGATGCGGCGCAGGCTGGCTTCGATCGAACCGATCACGACGTTGGCGTCCGGGTACGCCTCGCGGCAACGCTGCGCGTAAACCACGACGGCGCGATCCGGCCGCCGGTTTGGCTCGGCATTCGGCGTATAAGCGTCTTCCGAACGGATCTTGCGGTCCGACGTGTAACGATTGACCATCGAATCCATATTGCCGGCGGTCACGCCGAAAAAGAGATTCGGCTTGCCCAGCGCCCGGAACGGCTCCGCCGAGTGCCAGTCCGGCTGCCCGATAATGCCGACGCGAAATCCCTGCGCCTCGAGCAACCGCCCGATCAGCGCCGCGCCGAAGCTCGGATGGTCGATATACGCATCACCGGAAACGATGATGATGTCGCACGAATCCCAGCCGAGCGCGTCCATTTCGGCGCGCGACATCGGCAGGAATGGCGCCACGCCGAAGCGCTTGGCCCAGTACTTGCGGTAGGAAAAGAGGGGCTTGGGTGCGTCGACGCTCATGAACAGCTTTGGAAAAATGGATTGGGGGCGGATTTTACAGGGAATTCATCCGCTTACCGGGTTCAAATGTTCCCCTGATCTGGTAGCGTCAGACCAATCAGAACCCAATTTGTTGCATGATCCGGCCAGCGGGTTCGCCGGCCGGATTCTGCCGATCACAACTCGATCGGCCGCGGCATCTCGCTTTCGTGACGGTAGGAACCGGCCACGCATGGAACGGATGTCAATTCGAGCTTGCCTTCGGCCGCGATCATGCCGACCAGCGCATCGGCGCCATCGTGTCCTGTCGTCAGCGCCCAGCCGGCCAAACGGGTTTCGCACCGTTTGCCGTCGCTATCCACATAGACAAAGAACCAGTCGGAACAGGGAGCAAAACTTTTGATCAACATGAAATCACCTTTGACCTTTCTTCCTGTGAAGGACCCGCCCGGATTTATCTCGGGCCTGTTACGTGCATGAAGAAACGATGAATCACCTGAAATTGCGCTCATGGCCGGGCCGATGCAGCTTTTCGCCCGGTCATTTCCATTTAAGCACACGCCTTGCACGACCCCAAATCCGACGTGGGCGAATCAAGCAAACAGTGTCACCACGCCGAGCGTGGCGAAGATCATGGCGGCAATGCTGTGAACGAGGCGCACCGGGATCTTGTGGGCAACCCGGTCGCCGAGCAGGACGACCGGGACGTTGGCAATTTTCATCCCCAGCGTGGTGCCCGCCACGACGGTATAGAACGCGCCATACTGAGCGGCCAGCGCCACCGTCGCGATCTGTGTCTTGTCGCCCATCTCGGCAAGAAAAAAGGCGATGAGCGTCGTCCCGAAAACACCGAAACGGGCCAGCCTGGCCTCTTCCTCGTCGAACTTGTCCGGCACAAGCGTCCATGCCGCCATGGCCAGGAAGGAGATGCCGAGCACCCAGCGCAGCGTCTCGGGCGCCAGCGCAGACGTCACCCAGGAACCAATGGCGCCGGCAAAGGCATGATTGGCGATGGTCGCGATCAGAATGCCGAGAATGATGGGAACAGGCTTGCGGAATTTGGCGGCGAGGATGAACGCCAGCAATTGCGTCTTGTCGCCGATCTCGGCCAGCGCCACGATGCCGGTCGAAACGAGGAAGGCTTCCATTTTTTGAACTCTCTGGCCGGAAAAGACGAATGACCGCACGCCTCTCCGGCACCACAGGAGGCAATGCAGCCAAAGGTCTTGCCAAGTGCTCAAACCGCCTGCGCCATGTCCAACCGGACAAGTATGTTGACGCAAGCCCCTTCTGGCGAAGGGCGGCTACTCCCCAATGACGGGCGCGGATGATACGCGCGATGCGGCCAATCGTCCATCGCTGAAGACAGACACGAACCGTTTTGCGGCACCACACTCCAATGCATGGGATCAGCGCATCAATCGAAAAAAGGAGCAAATCATGCAAGCGACCGAATCAACCGTATGCGACCTCTCGACGCGACATTGCAAGCCATGCGAAGGCGGCGTGCCGCCATTGACGCCCGACGAAATCGCCCGCCTGTTGCCCACCCTCAATGGCTGGAACTGCGAAGGCAACGAACTGGTGAAAACGTACCGATTCAAGAACTACTACGAGACGATGGCCTTCGTGAATGCGACAGCGTGGATATCGCACCATGAGGATCACCACCCCGACCTCGAAGTCGGCTATCGCCAGTGTCGGGTCAGGTATTCGACCCACGCGATTGGCGGGCTGTCGGAAAACGACTTCATCTGCGCGGCAAAAATCGATCGTCTGCTGACCGCGCCGGCGTAGTAATTCATTTTCGCCACAAAGACACCAAGATCACCAAGAAGCACCAAGTTTCAACCCGTTTTTCTTGGTGAAACTTGGTGCCCTTGGTGGCTTGGTGGTTCGCCCTTTTTCTGCGGGCTAAGCGGACAGCTGATTCCCCACCATCGCCTCCGGCCGCACCCAGCGGTCAAAATCGGCTTCCGACACGTCGCCCGACGCCAGCGCCGCTGCGCGCAGGGTCAGTCCTTCGTGGTGCGCTTTCTTGGCGATGCCGGCCGCCCGGTCGTAGCCGATGTGCGGCGCCAGCGCCGTCACCAGCATCAGCGAACGGTCGACGAGTTCGGCGATGCGCTCCCGGTTGGCCTCGATGCCGCGCACGCAATGCGCTTCGAAGCTGGCCATGCCGTCGGCGAGCAGGCGGATGCTTTGCAGCACGTTGTGGGCGATGAGCGGCTTGAAGACGTTGAGCTCGAAATTGCCGAGCGACGCGCCAACGCCGAGGGCCACGTCGTTGCCCATCACCTGCGCGCAGAGCATGGTCATCGCCTCGCACTGGGTCGGATTGACCTTGCCGGGCATGATCGAGCTGCCCGGCTCGTTCTCTGGAATCGCAATCTCGCCAAGCCCTGAACGCGGCCCGGACGAGAGCCAGCGGATATCGTTGGCGATCTTCATCAGCGCCACGGCCAGCGTCCGCAGCGCGCCGTGTGCCGCGGCGACGCCGTCGTGCGCGGCCAGCGCGGCGAACTTGTTCGCGGCGCTCGTAAAGGGCAATCCGCTCGCCCGCGCCAGTTCGGCCGCCACGCGCGCGCCGAATTCGGGATGCGTATTCAGCCCGGTGCCGACGGCGGTGCCGCCGATGGCCAGCGGATAAAGCGACGGTAAAACGGCAGCGATCAGCGACTCGGCCTGTTCGAGCTGCGCCGCATAGCCGGAAAACTCCTGTCCCAGGGTGAGCGGCGTTGCGTCCTGCAAATGCGTGCGACCGATCTTGACGATGCCGGAAAAAGCGTCGGACTTGGCGGCGAGCGTCTCGCGCAATGTGCGGAGCGCCGGCAACACGGCACGCACCACGCCGGTTGCGGCGGCCACATGCATGGCGGTGGGGAACACATCGTTCGACGACTGGCCGCGATTGACGTCGTCGTTCGGGTGGACCCGCCGCTGCGGCCCGCGCTCACCGCCCATGAGTTCCGAGGCACGGTTCGCCAGCACCTCGTTCATGTTCATGTTGGTCTGGGTGCCGGAGCCGGTCTGCCAAACGGAGAGCGGGAATTCGCCCGGATGTTTGCCGGAGAGCACCTCGTCCGCCGCCGCGACAATGGCATCGGCCTTGTCCGTCGCCAGCAACACGAGATCGCGATTGGCCACCGCGCAGGCGCGCTTGACCTGCGCCAGCGCCAGGATCAGCGCATCGGGCATGCGTTCCGTCGAAATCCGGAAGAAGTCGAGCGAACGCTGCGTTTGCGCGCCCCACAGATGGTCGGCAGGAACGTCGATCAGACCGAACGAATCGCGCTCAGTCCGAGTCTGGCTACCTGTCGCGCCTTTTTCACGCTTTACTGAATTCGTCATGTCGCCCTCCTCCGAAACCTCTTTCAACGCAGAGATC
Organism: Propionivibrio limicola; assembly: GCF_009469695.1. GTDB lineage: Bacteria > Pseudomonadota > Gammaproteobacteria > Burkholderiales > Rhodocyclaceae > Propionivibrio > Propionivibrio limicola. The sequence continues at coordinate 5,047 of NZ_SSSR01000026.1, read as the reverse complement.
GCAGAGAAAAGCATTGATTCATGTGGAGAGGCAAGAGCTTTTCTCAAGCATTCTCTCCGCTCTTTCTCGTTTCTCTCTGCGATCTCTGCGGCTCTGCGTGCTCTGCGTCAAAAGCGGTTAAAAGCGGTTCAAAACACATTTTTCAGGCCAGCCGCCGGTCGCGAAAATCGTTCAGTGCCTGATAGATTTCCTGTTCGCTATTCATCACAAACGGCCCGTACTGGACGATCGGCTCGTCGAGCGGCCGACCGGCCACCAGCAGCACGCGCGCCGGAGCCTCCGCCGTGATCGTCACGCCATCGGCGTCCGCATCATCGGTCAGTATAGCCATCCGTTGCGGCGGCACCCGGCTGCCGGCAATGTCGATTTCGCCGCGATACACGTAGACGAAGGCGTTATTCCCGGCCGGAAGGTGTTGGCTGAACGACGTTCCCGCCGGCAGATGCAGGTCGAGATACAGCGGCGCCGTCGCCGTGCGCGCCACCGCGCCGGCCACCCCGTGACTCTCGCCGGCAATCACCGTCACCTCGACGCCGCTCCCGGTCACGAAGCGCGGCAGTTCGACGGCGGAAAAATCGCGGTACCACGGCTCGCTCATCTTGTCGCGGGAAGGCAGGTTCAGCCAGAGCTGAAAACCTTCCATGACGCCCGCCTCCTGCTCGGGAATCTCGGAGTGGATGACGCCGCGCCCGGCCGTCATCCACTGCACGCCGCCGTTTTCGAGCAGACCTTCATGGCCGGCGCTGTCGCGGTGGCGCATGCGGCCGGCAATCATGTAGGTCACCGTTTCGAAGCCGCGGTGCGGATGGTCGGGGAAGCCGGCGATATAGTCGCCGGGGTTGTCGCTGCCGAAGGCGTCGAGCATCAGGAAGGGATCGAGCCGGCGCTGCAACGGCTGCGTCAGCACGCGCGTCAGCTTCACCCCGGCGCCGTCGGTCGTCGCCTTGCCGGCGACGATTTGTTCGACGGTTCGTGAGAGAGAGACTGTTTCAGGTCGTTGAACGTGTTTCATGTTGCATCCTCCTTTTTGCCGACGCCAGAGCTCGCCCTCAGGCAATCGCCGCCGCAATGTCGGCTTCAGCCTCGGCAAATCCCTGCTGCGCCGCTTCCGGCCCCATATTTAGACCCTCGGCGTAGAAAAAGCTCACATCGGTGATGCCAAGAAAAGCGAGCACGGTCTTCAGATACGGCACCTGCGTATCGAACGCTGTATCGCGGTAGCGGCCGCCCCGCGCCAGCCCGACGTAAACCTTCTTGCCCTTGAGCAAGCCTTCCGGGCCATTTTCCGTATAGCGGAACGTCACGCCGGCGCGCGCAATCGCGTCGATCCAGCTCTTGAACTGCACCGGCACGCCGAGGTTGTACATCGGCACACCGAGCACGATCACGTCCGCTGCCTGCACTTCGGCGATCAGCGCATCGTCGAGCGCCACGCGCGCCGCCTGCTCGGGCGTGCGCTGCTCGGCCGGGGTGAACAGGGCGCCGAGCGCCGCTTCGTCGAGGATCGGATGGGGATCGCGTACCAGATCGCGCAACACCACGCTGGCCGCCGGATTGGCGTCCCGCAGGCGGGCGACGATGGCGTCGGCAACGCGCGTCGAGTTGGCATTCTGGCGGGCGCTGGCATTGATTTGCAGGATGTTCATTTGTGTCTCCTTTTGAAAAGTTAACCGCATGGAAATCACTTTAGTTGTCTGCAAAACAAATGAGAATCCGTCAAATCGGATAACATTGTTCCACCTATGGAACAATACGACGCCAATGACCTGCTGATCTTCGCCCGTGTCGCCGAAACGGGCAGCTTCAGCCGCGCCGCCGAAAAGATTGGCCTGCCCAAATCGACGGTCTCCCGCCGCATCACGCTGCTTGAAGAACGGCTCGGCGAACGCCTGATGCTGCGCACGACGCGCCGCCTGACGCTGACCGAATTCGGCCGCCAGTTGCTCGACCACGCGCAACAGGTCGCCGCCGAAGTCGAGGCGGTGCATGCGCTGGCCGAATTCCGCCAGCAACGCCCGAGCGGTCGCCTGCGCGTCTCGATGCCGAGCGACTTCGCCAACCTGCTGCTCCCCGACATGCTGGCCGCCTTCATCGCCCTGCACCCGGGCGTCTCGCTCGAACTCGACCTCTCGCCCCGGCGCGTCGACCTGCTCGGCGAAAACTTCGACCTCGCCATCCGCATCGGCGACCTGCCCGACGACGCCATGCTCGCCGCCCGCAAGATCGCCAACTTCCGCGTCGGCCTCTACGCCGCCCCGTCCTACCTCGCCGAACACGGCGACCCGGCGGCGCCCGACGACCTGATGCAGCGCGACACCCTGCGCCTGCTCGGACGCAACGGCGAACCGGTCAGCTGGACGCTGCTGCGCGGCGAAACACGCTGGGAAGGCGCCCCGCCCTGCCGCGCCACCGCCAACGCCCCGGAACTCCTGATCAAACTCGCCACCGCCGGCGCCGGCATCACCGCCGCCCCCGACTACTTCGCACGCCCCGGCGTCCAGCGCGGCGAACTGCGCCCCGTTCTCCCCGACTGGCGCCCGCCCTCACACCCCGCCTGGGCCGTCTTCCCCGGCCGCCGCCTCATGCCCGCCAAGACACGGGCGTTTATTGACATGCTGGAAGCGGCGATGGGGAGCACGGAGGAGTCATCAGTCGACTCATCAGATTGCCAAGCAACGCCCGCCCGGAAAATTGAATCGCCCTATCCTATGGACATATAAAATTGCCGTCGTTATGCTTTCATGCTTCTGATGAATCCGCTGTTCCCACACAACCTAAATTGTTAAATTGTCGTCCATCTCCGGTTATTTTTTGGCATGAAGTTCTCGCCGCAAACTCCCCAGAAATAAGGGACAGACCACGGTTTGCTTACATGTTTTTTAGAGCACCGAAGGAAATACATGTATCGCGACGAACTCATGGCAGACTGGGAACTCGCGCTCAGCGGCGAAAATCCCTACAAAATCGAACCTCTTTGAGGGTGGCGCCATGTACTGGGATGTAAAAACTGTCAAGCCGCTGCCAAATTTCCGAATTTTTGTCGAGATTGAGGATGGACGCAGGGGCATTTTCGACTTGACCCCGTATCTCGACCACGGCGTTTTTCGCAAGCTTCGGGACGTGCATTATTTCAATAAGTTGGGCATTTTATTTGGCGCGGTAACCAGGCCCAACGAGCAGGACATCGCACCGGAAACGCTACTCGCTGAAATGCTCCCAGGGGAATCAACGCCAGAATCAACACCACGGCTTTGACGCGCGCCACGACTTCGCGCGGGCTGTACGATTTGCAGATGTAGTCGTCGGCGCCGGCATCGGAAAGCGACAGCGCCTACAGATCATCGACAAGCTGGTTCAGCGTGGCGACTTCAGACTGCAGCTACCGCCAAGTTCACCGTTTATACTGGCCGGCCGCGCGGACCGATTGAAACTCCAATGCAAAAGAAACACCCAGCGCCCGACGCTGCCAAAAATCTCAAAAACCGGCCAAAAACCAAGCTCAAAGCCAAGCCGGGTCAGCCAGCCCAGCCCACCGAAAAAAAGGGACCGCATCCACGTAACCGGCATCTGGGCCGTTACGATTTTCCCCAACTGATCGCCTGCCGCCCGGAACTGGCGACGTTTGTCGCCCCCAATGCCTACGGCGACGATTCCATCGACTTCGCCAACCCGGAGGCGGTCCGGGCGCTGAACGGCGCCTTGCTCAAACTGCAGTACGGCATCGACGGCTGGAACATTCCCGCCCGCTATCTTTGCCCGCCGATTCCGGGCCGCGCCGACTATCTGCACTATCTGGCCGACTTGCTGGCGCGCAGCAACGGCGGCGTGGTGCCGCACGGCACCGCAATCCGCGTGCTCGACATCGGCGTCGGCGCCAACTGCATCTACCCGCTGATCGGTCACAGCGAATACGGCTGGTCGTTTGTCGGCACCGACATCGACCGCGCCGCACTGGCCAGCGCGCAGGCGACGCTCGACGCCAACGCCAGCCACCGCTTCGCCATTGAACTGCGGCGTCAGACCTCGCGCGAGGACATCTTCAAGGGGGTCGTGCATCACGACGAGCTATTCGACCTGACGCTCTGCAACCCGCCCTTTCACTCCTCGCTCGACGAGGCCAGAGCGGGGTCCGAGCGCAAATGGAAAAACCTCGGCAAGGAGGCGCCGAGCAGCAAGCCACCGACGCTGAATTTTGGCGGGCAAAACAGCGAACTGTGCTGCCCCGGCGGCGAGGCCGGCTTCGTCAGCCGAATGATCGCCGAAAGCGTGCACGTGCAAAACAATTGCCTGTGGTTCTCGGCGCTCGTCTCGAAAGCCACCAGCCTGCCGGCGATTTACCGCGCCCTGAAGCAGGCCGGGGTACGCAAGAACCTGACCATCGAAATGTCGCAAGGCCAGAAAAAAAGCCGCATCGTCGCCTGGACCTTCCTTGCCGAACGCCAGCAGCAGGCTTGGCGCAACCAGAACCGGGGCGACTAAGAGGCGGTTTTAAGGAAACCCGGACGTAAGCGGTCAGGCTGAGGCCTGTTGTTCGCAGCCGTCAGAGGCTGCCAGCAATCGCCTCCACGTTTTCCAATCAATTCGCAGCTGAGCCGGACCGATGTGACGGTTGTACGGCTGGTCAAAGAGGATGTGTTGCCAGCTGGGCTGGCGTGAGCCGGTGATGACGGGTTTGTCGTCGACGAGCACATCGCCGAAGACGAGGGTTTTGTCTTTGGTGACGATCATCCGGTGGACGAATTCCAGCCCCAGGTGGCGTTCGACCCATTCGTATTTTTCGATCAGGCAGTTGCGGTAGTCGTTGAGCGGCGAGGTGCAGATTCGTACGTCGTGGCCGAGTTCAAGCAGGGCGGGAACGGCCTCCAGCGCACCGGCCATCGGCGGCAGTTCCCTGAAAAAACCGGGCTGTCAACGGCGATTCAAAACTGATACAGATTTTTGTTGGGCAGCGATTCAAAACTGACACACCCCGGACACTTCATTTGCGCTGATCGCGTTGCCGAGAGGGAGGGGCGAAGGCCCGACCGGAAGGCGGCGCGATCAGCGC
>NZ_SSSR01000025.1 GCF_009469695.1 Propionivibrio limicola | reverse complement strand
GCGCTGATCGCGCCGCCTTCCGGTCGGGCCTTCGCCCCTCCCTCTCGGCAACGCGATCAGCGCAAATGAAGTGTCCGGGGTGTGTCAGTTTTGAATCGCTGCCCAACAAAAATCTGTATCAGTTTTGAATCGCCGTTGACAAGGGTCAGGTCGGTCGACAGCATGACCTTCTCGTAATCCTGTCCGTCGTAACGGCGCGTCTTGTCATTGATCAGGAAGCTGCCGATGTCGCCGATGACCTTCGCCGGGTCCGTCTTCACGCTTTCTTCCCATTCGCGCACGACCTCATCGGCCTTGAGCCAGGAGTCGCGAGCCCCGGCATACTGACTGTCGAGGGTGAGCAGCTGGCCTTTCTCAAGGTAATAAAGAATGTCCTTGTCCTTGGTGATCAGGCCGGGCTCATTGTTCTTGTCCAGTACGTTGACCGCTTGTTTAACTGAACCAGTCTTAACGAGCGAGACGGTCTCCTTCAACTCACCGTCGTATTGGCGCATCGGATTGCCGGCGCAGCCAGCGAGGATTGAAGCGGACAAAAGCGTCGCGGTTAGGATTTTTTGATTCATGGTGTCCGGAATCAGGTTAGGGAAAGGGGGGGGGCTCCATTCGGGATCAGAAGATGCATGGTGCCGAAACCGCACGATTTTATGGAATTGTTATCCATTATGGAAATGACGAAGGCGAATAGTGATGCTTTTGTCACTTTTGGCGTGGTTTGGATACAACGCCGAAACGTGTCAATGCCTCGCGCTTCTGAATGCCTCAAAAGCGAAAAAGCCGCCTGGGAAGGCGGCTTTTTCGCTGCGGGTGAGAGAAAAGCTAGTGGCCTCCCCGGCCCTTCTTGATGGTCTGCAACTGCGCGATCGATTTGGCGAGTTCCGCTTCGGCCGCTGCGTAATTGACGTCGGTTTGCTGCAGCTTGGCGGCTTCTTCGGCCTGTTGTTTGGCCTTGAGCGCTTCGGCTTCGTCCAGACTCTTGGCGCGAATCGCCGTGTCGGCGAGCAATGTAATCAGCGTGGGCTGAACTTCAAGGATGCCGCCCGACACATAAACGAGCTCGTATTCGTTGCGGTCGGGTATTTTTAGCCGGATGGCGCCCGGCTTGACGCGGGTCAGCAGTGGCGTGTGGCGCGGGTAAATGCCGAGTTCGCCGGCTTCACCGGGGAACACGGCAAATTCCGCCTCACCGGAGAAGATCAGTTCCTCGGCGCTGACGACATCAACATGAACTCTAAGTGGCATGTCCGTTCCTGATTAAAGCGTTTTGGCTTTCTCGAACACTTCCGCGATGCTGCCCACCATGTAGAAGGCCTGTTCCGGAATGCTGTCGCACTCGCCTTCGACGATCATCCGGAAGCCCTTGATGGTTTCGGCGAGCGGCACGTACTTGCCCGGCGTGCCGGTAAAGACTTCGGCGACGCTGAACGGCTGCGACAGGAAGCGCTGAATCTTGCGCGCGCGGTAGACGACCAGTTTGTCTTCGGGCGAGAGTTCGTCCATGCCGAGAATGGCGATGATGTCGCGCAGTTCCTTGTAGCGCTGCAGCGTCATTTGCACGGCGCGGGCGACCGAATAATGGTCTTCGCCGACGACCTGCGGATCGAGCTGGCGCGACGTCGAGTCGAGCGGATCGATTGCCGGGTAGATGCCCAGGGCGGCGATGTCGCGCGACAGAACGACGGTCGAGTCGAGGTGCAGGAAGGTGGTGGCCGGCGACGGGTCGGTCAAGTCATCGGCTGGCACATACACGGCTTGGATCGAGGTGATCGAACCGATTTTGGTCGAGGTGATGCGCTCCTGCAGGCGGCCCATTTCTTCGGCCAGCGTCGGCTGGTAACCCACGGCGGAAGGCATTCGGCCGAGCAGCGCGGAGACTTCGGTCCCGGCCAGCGTGTAGCGGTAGATGTTGTCGACGAAGAACAGAATGTCGCGGCCTTCGTCGCGGAAGCGCTCGGCCATGGTGAGTCCGGTCAGCGCGACGCGCAGGCGGTTGCCCGGCGGCTCGTTCATCTGGCCGAACACCATCGCCACCTTGTCGAGAACGTTCGACTCCTTCATCTCGTGGTAGAAGTCGTTGCCCTCGCGGGTGCGTTCGCCGACGCCGGCAAATACCGACAGACCGGCGTGCTGCTTGGCGATGTTGTTGATCAGTTCCATCATGTTGACGGTCTTGCCGACGCCAGCTCCGCCGAACAGGCCGACCTTGCCGCCCTTGGCGAACGGGCAGATCAGGTCGATGGCCTTGATGCCGGTTTCGAGTAGTTCCACCGACGGGGACAGTTCGTCGAACTTCGGTGCTACCTGGTGGATGGCTCGGCGCTCTTCCGTTCCAATCGGGCCGGCTTCGTCAATCGGACGGCCCAGCACGTTGACGATACGGCCGATGGTCGCTTCGCCGACCGGCACCGAAATCGGGGCGCCGGTATTGTTGACCGCCATGCCGCGCCGCAAGCCATCGGAGGAGCCCATGGCGATCGTGCGCACGATGCCGTCGCCCAACAGTTGCTGTACTTCGAACGTCAGATCGGCTTCACAGCCGTCGTGTTCCTCGGCTTTGTCGAGCAATAGTGCGTCGTAAACCCTGGGCATGGTGTCGCGCGGGAACTGGATATCCACCACGGCGCCAATACATTGAACAATCTTTCCTTGACTCATCGTCGTTTCCTCAATCAATACGGTTGGTTCGCGTGGTCAGACAGCTGCGGCGCCGCCGACAATTTCCGAAAGTTCCTTGGTGATCGTGGCCTGACGGGCCTTGTTGTAGATCAGCTTCAGTTCACCAATCACGTTCTTGGCGTTATCCGAAGCCGATTTCATGGCCACCATGCGCGCGCTTTGCTCGGACGCCATGTTTTCGGCGACCGACTGGTAGAGCACGGCTTCAACGTAGCGCAGCAGCAGATCATCGATGACCGATTTGGCGTCCGGTTCGTAGACGTAATCCCAGCGGTTGGCGGTGGTGCTTCCCACCAGATCGCCGGAAAGCGGCAGGAGCTGTTCGATGACCGGTTCCTGCTTCATGGTATTGATGAAGCGGGTGTAGGCGATGTACAGAACGTCGATCTCGCCGTTGAGGTAGGCATCGATCTGCACCTTTGCCGGGCCGATCAGTTTGTCCATGCGCGGCGTGTCACCGAGTCCGCTTCCGCTCAGGTGCGAAACGATGGTCGCACCCGCCCGGGCCATGAAGCTGAAACCCTTGCTGCCGATGGCGGTGACCTGCAGCTTCTTGCCTTCGGCATCCCATTCCTTCATCCGGTTCAGGGCCAGACGCAGGATGTTGGTGTTGAGGCCGCCGCACAAGCCCTTGTCGGAGGTGACGACGATCAGACCCACCGATTTCTGCTCCGGACGGACTTCCATGAACGGGTGCGAGTAGTCGGTCAGGGCGTGCGAGAGGTTTCCCGCCACGCGCCGAATCTTGTCACCATAGGGACGCGCCGCACGCATCCGATCCTGCGCCTTGCGCATTTTCGATGCGGCCACCATCTCCATGGCCTTGGTGATCTTGCGCGTGCTTTCGACGCTCTTGATCTTGTTGCGAATTTCCTTGCCGCTCGCCATCTCGATCTCCCGGTCGCTCAGGCCTGCGTGGCCTTGAACTCCTCGATGGCCTTGGTGAGCGCCTGCTCAGTCTCGGCATCAAGATCCTTTTTAGCTTCGATCGTGTCGACGAGGCTGGCATGCTGTTGCTTGATGTAGGCGTGCATCTGTTTCTCGGTTTCGAGCGCCTTTTTCACTTCGACATCGTCGAACAGCCCTTTGTTGATCGCGTGCAGCGTGACGGCCATTTCGGCCACGGTCAGCGGCGAATACTGGGGCTGCTTCATGAGCTCGGTGACCAGACGCCCACGGTCAAGCTGTTTGCGCGTCGCTTCATCGAGGTCGGAAGCAAACTGGGCAAAGGCCGCCAGTTCGCGGTACTGGGCCAAGGCGAGACGAACGCCGCCGCCGAGCTTCTTGATGATCTTGGTTTGCGCCGCGCCACCGACGCGCGATACGGAAATACCGGCGTCGATAGCCGGGCGCACGCCGGAGTTGAACAGGTCGGTGTCGAGGAAGATCTGGCCGTCCGTGATCGAGATGACGTTGGTCGGAACGAAGGCGGAAACGTCGCCAGCCTGCGTTTCGATCACCGGCAGGGCGGTCAAGGAACCCGTCTTACCCTTCACTTCGCCGTTGGTGAACTTCTCTACATACTCTTCGTTCACGCGGGCGGCGCGTTCAAGCAGGCGCGAATGCAGGTAGAAGACGTCGCCCGGATAGGCTTCGCGACCCGGCGGACGGCGCAGCAGCAGCGACACCTGGCGATAGGCCCAGGCCTGTTTGGTCAGATCGTCATAAATGATCAGCGCATCCTGGCCGCGATCGCGGAAGTATTCGCCCATCGTGCAGCCGGCGTACGGGGCAATGTATTGCAGGGCGGCCGACTCGGCGGCCGTGGCGGCAACGATGATCGTGTATTCGAGCGCGCCGTGTTCTTCGAGCTTGCGCACGACGTTGGCGACGGTCGAGGCTTTTTGCCCGATCGCCACGTAGATACAGATGAGGTTCTTGCCCTTCTGGTTGATGATCGCGTCGACCGCGACCGCCGTCTTGCCGGTCTGCCGGTCGCCGATGATCAGTTCGCGCTGGCCGCGGCCGATCGGCACCATCGAATCGATCGACTTGAGGCCGGTCTGCACCGGCTGCGAAACGGACTTGCGCCAGATGACACCCGGCGCCACTTTTTCGATCTTGTCGGTCAGCTTGGCGTTGATCGGGCCGTTGCCGTCGATCGGCTGGCCGAGCGAGTTGACGACGCGGCCGAGCAGTTCCGGCCCGACCGGGACTTCGAGAATGCGGCCAGTGGCCTTGACCGTGTCGCCTTCGACGATGTGGCCATATTCGCCGAGCACGACGGCGCCGACCGAGTCGCGCTCAAGGTTCAGCGCCATGCCGAAGGTGCCGCCCGGGAATTCGAGCATTTCGCCCTGCATGACATCGACCAGACCGTAGATGCGGCAGATGCCGTCAGTGACCGAAACGACCGTTCCTTGCGTGCGGTTCTCGGCGCCGACGTCCAGTTTCTGAATCTTGTTCTTGATCAGTTCGCTGATCTCGGAAGGATTCAACAGCATTTATTTCTCCTAATTCTTGAGCGCCGCGGCCATTGCATCGAGTTTGCTGCGCACGGAAATGTCGATCACGCGGTCGGTGAACGACACCTTGATCCCGCCAATCAGTTCAGGATCCACCTCGATGGTGGGCTGGAGCTTGTGGCCGAAATGCGATTCGAGCTGGGCCAGCAGGTCGTCAAGTTGCTTTTGTTCGAGCGGAAAGGCGGTCGCGATGACCACGCGCCTGACACCTTCTTCGATGCGCTTCAGGCGCTCATAGACCTTCAGCATTTCCGGCAGGGAGTCGAAACGCTCATTCTCGGCCAGCAAGGAGATGAACGTGGCGAGTTCCTTGTCGTCCGGCTCGTCGGTCAATGAAAGAAACAGTTCAGCAAGCTGGCTGGCTGAAATTCCCGGATTGCCAAGAAGTCCTGCAATCTCCTTGTCCTCCGCAATCAGCGCCAGCCGCTGCAGACGCTTTTGCCAGAGCTCCTGCGTCTGGTTCTCCTGCGCGAGGCGGAAGAGCGCCTGCGCATAGGGTCGGGCGGTGGTGATGAAGTCGGACATAAGCGTTACAGGTCCTGTTTGATCGTTGCCAGCAGATCGGCATGAACCTTGGCATCGATTTCGCGGCGCAGAATTCTTTCCGCGCCGGCTACCGCCAGCTCGGCCACGCGTTCGCGCAAGGCTTCCTTGGCGCGCATGGCTTCGTGCTCGATGTCGACCTTCGCTTCGGCGATCACCTTTTCGGCTTCGATCCGCGCCTGTGCCTTGGCTTCATCGATGATTTGATGTGCCCGCTTTTCGGCCTGCAGGACGATTTCGGATGCCTTGGTCTTGCCATCGCGCAGTACGTCCGCCGAACGCTTGGAGGCCAGATCGAGGTCTTGCCTGCCGCGCTCGGCTGCAGCAAGACCTTCGGCAATTTTGGCGGCCCGCTCGTCGAGTGCCTTCATGATGGGTGGCCACACGAATTTCATCGTGAACCACGCCAGAATGAAGAACACAACGAGCTGGGCAACCAGTGTTGAGTTCAGATTCACGGTTATCTTCCCTCTGCGTGTGGGTGTACGAAATGCCAGTCAGCGATTAGCCAGCGACAAACGGGTTGGCGAAGGCGAACATCATGGCGATACCGACACCGATCAGGAAGGCCGCGTCGATCAGACCGGCCAGCATGAACATTTTCGTTTGCAGCTCATTCATCAGCTCAGGCTGGCGTGCGGAGGCTTCGATGTACTTGCCACCCATCAGTGCGATACCGATACATGCCCCAATAGCCCCGAGGCCGATGATCAGACCGCAAGCGAGCGCAACATTGCCGAGAACAGTTTCCATAACCACTCCTTAAATTGAATTGCTACTACCAGTTGAACCAGTTGAAAAAAACGAACTACAAAGCGTGAAATCGAATAAATCGGTTTAGTGCCCTTCGTGCGCCTGGCCGATATAGACCAGCGTCAGCATCATGAAAATGAAGGCCTGCAAGGTGACGATGAAGATGTGGAAAAGCGCCCAGCCCGTGCCGGCGACGACGTGGCCGATCCACAGCAACGGGCCGGCCAGCGCGGAGCCGCCGAAAGCGGCCCCCATCAGGGCGATCAGCAGGAAGACGAGTTCGCCGGCGTACATGTTGCCGAACAGCCGCATGCCGTGCGAGACGGTCTTGGCGATGAACTCGATGACCTGCATCAGGAAATTCGGCAGATAGAGCAACGGGTGGTTGCCGAACGGTGCAGTGAACAGCTCATGCACCCAGCCGCCGAAGCCCTTGACCTTGACGTTGTACCAGAAGCAGAGCAGCAATACGCCAAGCGACATGCCGAGCGTGCCGTTGAGGTCGGCGGTTGGCACAACGCGCAGGAAGGCGTGCGGATTGCCGGTGATTTTCTGCCAGATCATCGGCAGCAGATCGACGGGCAGGAAGTCCATCGAGTTCATCAGGAAGACCCAGACGAAGACCGTCAGCGCCAAGGGGGCGACGTAACGCCGGGATTGTTCGCTGTGAACAATCGACTTGGCCTGGTTGGCGACCATTTCGAGCAGGATTTCGAGGGCGGCCTGGGCGCGTCCGGGAACGCCGGAGGTGGCCCCTCGGGCGATGCGCCACATGAAATACAAGCCGACGATGCCGGTCAGGATCGAGAAAAATATCGTGTCCACGTTGAGGACACTGAAATCCACAATCGATGATTGCGCATGCCCGGTCGTGTTCAACTGGGTCAGATGGTGCACGACGTATTCGCCGGCGTTTGGAGCGTTTGTTGCTGCCTCGTGACCTGTAGCCATATTCAAGATTTTTTCAAGAAAGCCAGAAATCCCGCTTGCAAAGCAAGCCCCAGGCCGATCAGCATGGAAGGCCAATGCAGATCGGCAAAATTCTTACCCACCAGATAAAGCAGCGAAACTGTCGCAACAATCTTGATGATTTCACCAAGAAAAAAATTCAGGGGATAAGACGCCCCCGGGCGAGTGTTGATCGATCTCAGGCGCAGCGCGAATAGTCCATTGGGAAGAACGCAGCACATTCCACCTACTATCGCCGAGATCGCGCCGGGCGCTCCTTTAAGGAGTCCGGCCACTGCCGCTGCAATTATTGTTGCAACAACTTGAAACAGAATAGCTCTGAGCATTTAGGCACCGCAATGAAAAAAAATTCAGCAGGAAGGGCTGATTGTGTGTTTTTTGCCAATTTTTATAAAGTCATCGTTTTTTGCATTGCGCTACGCAATAAATGAATTTTCAGGCCGCAATTCGCACCCCTCTGTTTTGGTCGCGCCGTATTTGCCCGCGATATGTCAATGGGTTGTTGGCGGCCGGGCGGAAAAAAGCCCGGCGACATTCCTGTTGCCGGGCCTTGGGGAATGGTGTGATCCGAGCGGTCAGCGGAAGCGCTGGAGAATGCCTTCCAGTTGATCGAGATTGCCGAATTCGATCGCGATCTTGCCCGATCCGCGCTTGTTCGTCCGGATTTCAACCGTAGCGCCCAGCAAGTCTGACAACTCTTCCTGCAGGCGAAGAACGTCGCGGTCAGGTTTTTTCGCTTCCTGTGGTTTCGGCGGCTTCAAGGCTTGCTGGGCCAGGCGTTCGGCTTCGCGTACCGAGAGCCCCTTGTCGGCGATGTGCTGGGCCAGCTGAACCTGCAGCGGCACGGCGAGCGGCAGCAGGGCGCGGGCGTGGCCCATGTCGATGGCGCCGCGCATCAGGAGTTCCTGCACCGGCGGGGCCAATTGCAGCAGGCGCAGCAGGTTGGAGGCAGCCGGACGCGAGCGCCCGACGGCATCGGCGGCTTGCTGGTGCGTCATCGAGAATTCGTCGATCAGACGTTGCAGCCCTTGGGCCTCTTCCAGCGGATTGAGGTTTTCGCGCTGGATGTTTTCGATCAGCGCCATGGCGAGCGCCGATTCGTCGGGAATCTCGCGGATCAGGGCGGGCACTTCGGTCAGGCCGGTCATTTGCGCAGCCCGCCAGCGGCGTTCGCCGGCGATGATTTCGTAGCGGTCCTCGCCCAGGCCGTCTCCCAAGGGGCGTACGAGGACGGGTTGCATCAGCCCCTGGGCGCGAATCGATGCCGCCAGTTCCTCAAGCGAGCCGAGGTCCATCTGCGTGCGCGGCTGATATTTGCCCGGTTGCAGGCTAGTCACCGACAGGCTGCGCTGCTGATCCTTGTTCTGCGAATCGTTGCCGGCCAGCAGGGCGTCGAGGCCGCGGCCAAGCCCTTTGAGTTTTTTCATGCCGGCACTCCCTGCTCGGCGGCTGGGCGAACAACGCCGTCACGGCGGTCGAGAATCTCCTGCGCCAGCGCCGAATAGGCTTGCGCGCCCCGCGACTGGCGGTCGAAGGCAATGACCGGCTTGCCGTAGGATGGGGCTTCGGCCAGGCGCACGTTGCGCGGGATCATTGTGCGATAGACCTTGCTGCCAAAGTGCTCGATCAGTTCGGCCGACACTTGCTGTGTCAGCGTCGAGCGCGGGTCGAACATGGTGCGCAGCAAGCCTTCGATTTCGAGCTCGCGGTTGAGGTGGGCGCGCACTTTCTTCAGCGTGGCGACGAGATCGGTCAGCCCCTCCAGCGCGTAGTACTCGCATTGCATCGGAATCATGACCGCCTGCGCGGCAACCAGTCCGTTGACGGTCAGCATGTTCAGCGCCGGCGGGCAATCCATCAGGATGAAATCGTAGTCGCCGAGCACCGGCGCCAGCGCGTCGCGCAGCCGGTATTCGCGGCCTTCGATGCCGACCAGGTCGACCTCGGCGCCGGCCAGTTCGCGGTTGGCGGGCAGGATGTCGAAGCCGAAATCGGTGCGGATGCGCGCGTCGTTGAGCGTCGAGCGGCCGATCAGGATCTGGTAGACGGTGGGCAGCGCTTCGCGCTTGAGCACGCCGCAGCCGGTCGTGGCATTGCCCTGCGGATCGAGGTCGATCATCAGCACGCGCTGGCCGAGCGCCGCCAGACATGCCGACAGATTGACGGCCGTCGTCGTCTTGCCGACGCCGCCCTTCTGGTTCGTTACCGCGAGTATTTTCGTCAACTCAACTCTCCGTGGTTTCTTCTGCACCGGCTTTTTTCAGGACGACGAGATGGCGCTCGCCGTCGACGCCCGGCACGGCCAGCGCGTGCACCGCCTCGACTTGCACATCGGCTGGCAGGCGCGCAATTTCGTCATGCGGCCAGACGCCCTTCATCGCCAGCCAGACGCCATCCGCCGCCAGCAAATGATGCGACAGCGTGACAAAATCGGACAATTCCGAAAAGGCGCGCGAGGTGATCGCGGCAAAGCCGACGGCGGGCTGGTACTGCTCGACCCGCCCGCTATGGACGCTGACATTCTTCAAGCCGAGCTCGATGGCCGCCTGCTGCAGAAAGGCCGTCTTCTTCGAATTGCTGTCGATGAGCGTGACCTTGAGTTCCGGCCGGACAATCGCCAGCGGAATCCCCGGCATGCCGCCGCCGCTGCCGACGTCGAGCAGGCTGCCCGTCGGGACGTAAGGCAGGATGGCCAGCGAGTCGAGCAGATGGTGGCTGACGGCCTTTTCCTGTTCGCGCATCGCCGTGAGGCTGAAGGTCTTGTTCCACTTGTAGAGCAGCGCCACGTAGGCGAGCAGTTTTTCCTTGGCCTCTGCCGGCAAATTCACGCCCATGGCGGCTAGCCCCTGATCGAGTTGTTCGGCTTGCGTCATGGGTTGCCAGGCGCCGCTTCGAGCGCTTTACGCTTGAGATGAACGAGCAGGATCGAAATCGCCGCCGGCGTCATGCCCTGAATGCGCGATGCCTGGCCGATCGTTTCCGGCTGGTGATGGCTGAGCTTTTGCCGGATTTCGTTCGACAGGCCGCTGATCTGGCTGTAGTCCATCGACTCGGGCAGACGTGTGTCCTCGTAGGCGCGGCTTTTTTCGACCTCTTCGAGCTGGCGGTCGATGTAGCCCTGATATTTGGCCTGAATCTCGATCTGCTCGACGACGAGCGGGTCGGTTATGGCAACGTTGGCGGTCTCCTCGCCAACCTGCAATGTCGTCAGGCTGGCGTAGCTCACGCCCGGCCGGCGCAGCAGGTCGTACAGCGAGTACTCGCGCTCGATCGGCTTGCCGAGCACGCGCGTCACGTCGTCCATGTTGACCTTGGCCGGATGAACCCAGGTCGATTTCAGTCGCTCCTGCTCGCGGGCGATCGCTTCGCGCTTCTCGCAGAAAGCCGCCCAACGGGTGTCGCCGACGAGGCCGATCTGGCGGCCCTGCTCGGTCAGGCGCATGTCGGCGTTGTCCTCGCGCAGACTCAGGCGGTATTCGGCGCGGCTCGTGAACATCCGGTACGGCTCGGAGACGCCGCGCGTGATCAGGTCATCGACCATGACGCCGATGTAGGCCTCGTCGCGGCGTGGCGACCAGGCTTCCTTGCCTTGCACCTGTAGCGCGGCGTTGGCGCCGGCGAGCAGGCCCTGCGCGGCGGCTTCTTCATAACCTGTGGTGCCGTTGATCTGGCCTGCGAAGAACAGGCCTTTGAGCGCCTTGCTTTCGAGCGAGGCGTGCAGGCCGGTCGGGTCGAGGTAGTCGTATTCGATGGCGTAGCCGGGGCGCAGGATGTGGCAGTTTTCCAGTCCCTTCATCGAGCGCACGATGCCAAGCTGAACGTCGAACGGCAGACTTGTTGAGATGCCGTTCGGGTAGATTTCGTGCGTCGTCAGGCCTTCCGGTTCGAGGAAGACGTTGTGGCTGTTTTTTGCCGCGAAACGGTGAATCTTGTCTTCGATCGACGGGCAGTAGCGAGGCCCGACGCCTTCGATGACGCCGGTGTACATCGGCGAACGGTCGAGGTTGTTGCGGATCAGTTCGTGCGTGCGCTCGTTTGTGTTCGTCACCCAGCACGGCAACTGGCGCGGATGCTGGCTGGCGTGGCCGAGGAAGGAGAACACTGGCAGCGGGTCATCGGAATGCTGCTCTTCGAGTACGGAAAAATCGATCGTCTTGCCGTCGAGGCGTGCTGGTGTTCCCGTTTTCAGGCGGCCGATCGGCAGACCAAGATCGCGCAGACGTGCGGCCAGCGCGACCGACGGCATGTCACCCATGCGGCCGCCGGTCGATTGCGACAGGCCGACGTGAATCTTGCCGTTCAGGAACGTACCGGCAGTCAGCACGACGGCGCCGGCCGAAAAGCGGATGCCATGCTGCGCGACGGCGCCGACGACGCGGTCGCCATCGACGATCAGGTCATCGCAGGGCAGCGCGAACAGCGTGAGATTCGGCTGGTTCTCAAGCCGGGTGCGGATCGCCTGCCGGTAGAGCACGCGGTCGGCCTGCGCGCGTGTTGCACGCACCGCCGGCCCCTTGGAGGAATTGAGGATGCGGAACTGGATGCCGGCCTCGTCGGTTGCAGCGGCCATTGCGCCGTCCAGCGCATCGACCTCCTTGACCAGATGCCCCTTGCCGATGCCGCCGATCGATGGGTTGCAGCTCATCGCGCCGAGCGTGTCGAGGTTGTGCGTGAGCAGCAGCGTTTTCGCGCCCATGCGCGCGCTGGCAAGTGCGGCTTCGGTACCGGCATGGCCGCCACCGACGACGATGACGTCAAAACGGTCGGGATACTGCATGGGGTTGGGGTCTCGTACGGAGGTGCTGAAGGGATGCGGATTCTACGCCAATTCCATGAAAAATAACATGTTTCAAGCCGCTTTGGCGGCTTTGTGGCGGGCGTTGACGGTGCTCGACGCCGGCCCGTTTTACCTTGATCGGCAAAGCGCTGTCGCGTAATGTGCGGTTCATGGGAATCGCCAACATTAACGACTCTTCGGAACTGATGAAGCGCCTGAACAAGGAGCTGCCGCGCTTGCGGGTGCTGCTCGTCGACCGGCACAACAGCGCCCGCCATTCGCTGCGCATCATCCTGTCGACGCTCGGCATCACGGCGATCCACAACGCCGGCTCGTCGGCCGAGGTAATCCGCCAGGTCAAGGCGTTTTCGTTCGATGTCATCTTTGCCGACTACATTCTCGACGACGGGCGCGACGGCCAGCAGTTGCTGGAGGAGTTGCGGCAAAAGCGCATGATCTCGCTGTCGACGGTCTACATGGTGATTACCGCCGAGCGCGCGTACCGCAATGTCGTTTCCGTCGCCGAACTGGCGCCGGATGACTACCTGATCAAGCCGTTTACGGCCGACCAGCTGCAAACGCGCCTGTTGCGCGCCTTGTACAAGAAACGCTTTTTCGAACGGGTGTTCGCCCATCTCGACAATGGCGCTTTCACCGATGCGCTGGCGGCCTGCGAGGCGCTGCTCGGTCGCGATGAGCAGTTCTATTACGACACCTTGCGTTTCAAGGGTGAGATTCTCAATTCGCTGGGCCGCTATGTCGAGGCGCAAGCGGTTTATCAGGAGGTGCTCGAAAAGGCGATGGTGCCCTGGGCGCGCATGGGGCTGGCCATCGCGCTGCGCGGTCAGGACGAGCTGGCCGAGGCGGAGTTGCTCGGCAATGCGCTGATCGAGGATTTCCCCGAATTTCTGGCGGCGTACGATTTTGTCGCCAGCGTGCGCGAGGAGATGGGCAAGCTGCAGGAGGCGCAGGAGGTGCTGCAGAAAGCGGCCGAGATTTCGCCCAACAATTCGCTGCGCCAGCGCATGGTGGGTGACTTTGCCGTGCGCAACGAGGATCTCGATGCCGCCGAGCGCGCCTACGGCAAGGTGCTCGAGCGCCATCGCGGCTCGTCGCTGCGCGCCGTGGACGACTACACCAATCTGACGCGCGTGCTGCTCGACAAGGGGCGCGCGGAAGGGGCGCGCATGGTGACGCAGGAATTGCGCCGAGAGTGGCGTGGTAACGCGCAAGGCGAACTGGCGGCGCTGGTCATGGACAGCCTGTGTTGCGAACAGGAGGGTGAACCGGCGAAGGCGAAGCAGGCGCTGGAAAAAGCGCTGGCGCTGCACAAGACGCTGCAGGACTCGCCGGAGAAACAGGACAGCCTGTCGCAGAAGATCTCCGTCGATCTGGCGCATGCCTGTCTGGCCGTTGGCGAGGAGGCCAGGGCGCAGGAGATTCTGAGCCAGGTGGCAGCGGAGAATCACGAAGACCGCGGCATGATCGCCCAGATTCAGGGCGTCTTTGCCAAGACCGGCAACGAGGAGGCCGGGCAAGCTTTGTTGGCCAAGGTCGGGCGCGAGATCGTCGCGCTCAACAACCGCGGCGTGCTCGCGGCGCGCAGCGGCGACATCGAGGCGTCGGTGCAGATGCTGATCGAAGCGGCCGAGCGGGTGCCCAACGTGCAATTCCTGGTCAATGCCGCGAAGGCCATCTTCACGCTCCTGGCGCGCAAGGGCTGGAACGAGGAACTCGCCCTGCGTGGCCTGCGTTACCTGCAGCTGGCGCAGGCCAAGGAAGAGCGCAACCCGAAGATCATCTCGGCGCGCGAGCTCTACTTCCAGGTGGCCCGCAAGTACGGCATCGAGGTGGTGCCGGGCGGCGGGCGCGGTGCGGCCGAACCGAAGACGACCTAGTTCGGGCTGTTGTCGGGTGTCAGTGCGGCTTGCAGTAGGCGGCGCAGCGGTGGGGGCAGCGCGGCCGTGCCGATGGCGTCGCAGGGTAGCCATTCCCGGCCGGACTCGGCGGCTGACGGCATTTGCCGCTCGATCGCGCAATAGAGCGCCCGGATGGTCAGATGAAAATGCGAGAAGGTGTGGCGCAGCGGCGGCAGTTCGCGCGTACGAAGCAGTTGTGCATTGTGGCGACCGGCGAACGCGGCGGCCGCTTCGTTCCAGGCGCTGAGTGATTCCGGCGGGCGGTCGTGGCCGATTTCGGGCAGGGCCAGCAAGCCGCCCCAGATGCCGAGCGGTGGGCGGCGTTCGAGCAGGACATGTTGCCCGTCGGAGAGAATGAACACGTGCGTTTCGCGTTCGGGCAAAAGCTTTTTCGGCTTCGGCGTGGGCAATTCCTGCTGGCGGCCGTCGCGGCAGGCGATACAGCCTCCGGCCAGCGGGCAAATGGTGCAGGCCGGCTTGGTGCGCGAGCAGACCGAGGCGCCGAGGTCCATCAGCCCTTGCGTATAGGCTTCGATGCGCGTCGCTGGCAGCAGCGATTCGGCAAGTGCCCACATCTCTTTTTCGATCTTCGCGGTGCCCGGAAAACCATCGATGCCGAAACAGCGGGCGAGCACGCGCTTGACGTTGCCGTCGAGAATGGCGGCGCGCGTGCCGTAGGCAAAGGCGCTGATCGCCGCTGCGGTCGAGCGGCCGATGCCCGGCAGTGCGGCCAGCCTGGTCGGATCGACCGGGAATCGGCCGCCATGTTCGTAGACGATGGTCTGCGCGCAGCGGTGCAGGTTGCGCGCCCGGGCGTAGTAACCGAGGCCGGCCCAGTGTTCGAGGACGGTGTTGACAGGCGCGGCGGCGAGAGCTCCGACATCGGGAAAGCGTTCGAGAAAGCGGGTGTAGTAGGGGATGGCGGTAGCGACCTGCGTCTGCTGCAGCATGATTTCGGAGAGCCAGATGCGGTAGGCGTCGCGCGTGTTTTGCCAGGGTAGATCATGGCGGCCGAGATGGCGTTGCCAGTCGATGATCTGTTCTGCAAAACTGCGAGGGCGCGCTGTTGGCGCTCCCGAATCTCGTTCGGTCATCATTTGTATGCCTTGCTCTTTCATCGCAGTCTGCTTTTCGCGCACAATTTTCTCCGTTTCTGAACTTCCCGGGGGCGAATCGATCTTATCGGCCTTTTCGGCTTGCCCGGCCTTTTTGCCTCACGTATCTCTTACAACCTCACTGGAACGAATCGTCATGGACAGCAACGGAAAACACCAGAACAGCCAGAGCAATGAGCAGGAAAACAAGGACGCTTTGCGTCGCGAGTTTCGCGCCGCGCTGGGGGCGTTTGCCACGGGCGTTACCGTGCTTACCGCGCTGGATGATGGCGGACAGCCGATCGGCGTGACGATCAGTTCGTTCAATTCCGTTTCGCTCGATCCACCGCTGATTCTCTGGAGCCTCGACGTCAATTCGCCGAATCTGGAGGCCTTTCGAGGTGCCCGCCATTACGCTGTCAATGTGCTGGCAGCCGACCAGCAGCCCTTGTCGGACCGTTTCGCCTCGCGTCGCGAAAAGCGCTTTGACGACCTACCTTGGAATCCCGGCCTGAGCGGCGCACCGCTATTCGCAGGCTGTTGTGCCTGGTTCGAGTGCGTCAGCGAAGCGCATTATCCGGGCGGCGACCACCTCATCTTCGTCGGACGCGTTGAGCGTTTTTCGCTCGGTGAGGCGGAAGCGCCGCTCGTTTTTCATCAAGGGCGTTATCGTCGTCTCGACGCCGCCTGATTGAGCCGGGCCGGCGCTCAGACGACGGTCAGGCCGCGCGAGGCAAAGATGCGATGGACGCGTTCGATGGCTTCCGGTGTCGGCGGCTTGGTGTCGGACAGCTCGTAGCGCATTTGCAGTTCCTTCCACTTGAATTCGCCGAGCTTGTGGAACGGGGCGACTTCGACGCGTTCCACCCCTTTGAGCGAGGCGACGAAATCGGCCAAGCCTTCGACGTTGGCCGGGGCGTCGGTGAGCCCCGGTACCAGCACAAAGCGGATCCACATCTTGCGGCCGAGACTTTCCAGGCGTTTGGCGAAATCGAGCGTCGGCTGCAAATCGACGCCGGTGACGCGGCGGTAGGTGGCCGGATCGAAAGACTTGATGTCGAGCAGCACGAGATCGGTGTCGGCGAGCATCTCGTCGGTGGCCCGTGAGCCGAGATAGCCGCTCGTGTCGAGCGCCGTATGCAGCCCCATTTCCTTGCAGCCGCGCAGGATGGCGGCGACGAATTCGGGCTGAACGAGCGGCTCGCCGCCGCTGATGGTGACGCCTCCGTTGGCGCGTTTCAGGAAATCGGCGGTTTTCTGGATGTCGTCGAGGAGTGCATGCGAACTGACGAGGCGCCCGTTCTTCATCTTCAGGCTGTCGGGGTTGTGGCAGTAAAGACAGCGCAGCGGGCAGCCCTGCGTGAAAACGACGTAGCGGACGCCGGGGCCGTCGACGGTCCCCAGCGTTTCGACAGAATGGATGTAGCCGTCCACAGACGCCGCTTGGCGCGGACGGGACTGAATTTTCATGGGAGTACTCCGGTCTCTGCAAAAAAGAAAGGCGGACCGGTCGCGGCATGGTCTGTTGCCGGTTCCGGTCCGCCTTTTACGGACTTCTCAAACGCTTACGAAAGGGTGCTGCCGCAGATCTTTTCGTGGAAGGTGCGGTTGATGACGTCCAGCTGTTGCTCGCGCGTCAGCTTGATGAAGTTGACGGCGTAGCCGGAGACGCGCACGGTCAGTTGCGGATACTCCTCCGGATGCGCCATGGCCTTGAGCAGCGTTTCACGCGTGAATACGTTCACGTTGATGTGCTGGCCGCCGTCGCCGAAGTAGCCGTCGAGCATGCCGACCATGTTGGTGACGCGTTCTTCCGGCGTCTTGCCAAGTGCCTTCGGCACGATCGAGAAGGTGTAGGAAACACCGTCCTGAGCATGCTCGTAGTTGATCTTGGCGACCGAACGCATGGAAGCGAGCGCTCCCTTCTTGTCGCGGCCGTGCATCGGGTTGGCACCCGGTGCGAACGGCTCGCCGGCCTTGCGGCCGTCCGGCGTGTTGCCGGTCTTCTGGCCGTATACCACGTTCGAGGTGATGGTCAGCACGGACTGGGTATGCATCGCGTTGCGGTAGGTCGGATGGTGGCGCAACTTCTCCATGAAGTTCTTGACCAGCGAGGTGGCGATATCGTCGACGCGGTCGTCGTCGTTGCCGAACGCCGGATATTCGCCTTCGATCCGGTAATCGACGGCCAGGCCGCTTTCGTCGCGGATGACATGGACCTTGGCGTGCTTGATCGCCGACAGCGAATCGGCGACGACCGAGAGACCGGCGATGCCGCAGGCCATCGTGCGCAGGATGTTCGTGTCGTGCAGCGCCATTTCGATACGCTCATAGGCGTAGCGGTCATGCATGTAGTGGATGACGTTGAGCGCGTTGACATACGTTCTGGCCAGCCAGTCGAGCATGATCTCGTAGCGGCCCAAGACTTCGTTGTAGTCGAGAACGTCCGACGTGATCGGGGCAAAGGCCGGGGCAATTTGCTTGCCGCTCTTTTCATCGCGGCCGCCGTTGATCGCGTACAGCAGAGCCTTGGCCAGATTGACGCGGGCGCCGAAGAACTGCATCTGCTTGCCGACACGCATCGCCGACACGCAACAGGCGATGGCGTAGTCATCGCCCCAGTACGGACGCATCAGATCGTCGCTTTCGTACTGGATGGCGCTGGTTTCGATCGACTGCGAGGCGCAGTAGTCCTTGAAGCCTTGCGGCAATTGTTGCGACCAGAGAACGGTCAGGTTCGGTTCCGGTGCCGGGCCGAGGTTGGTCAGCGTGTGCAGGACGCGGAAGCTGCTCTTGGTGACGAGCGGACGGCCGTCGATGCCAACGCCGCCGATTGCCTCGGTGACCCATACCGGATCGCCGGAGAACAGCTCGTTGTACTCGGGCGGACGCAGGAAGCGGACCATGCGCAGCTTGATGACGAGGTCGTCCATCAGCTCTTGCGCTTCCTCTTCGCTGAGCAGGCCTTCGCGCATGTCGCGCTCGATGTAGATGTCGAGGAAGGTGCTGACGCGGCCGATCGACATGGCGGCGCCGTTCTGTTCCTTGATCGCGGCGAGGTACGCGAGGTAGGTCCACTGGATCGCTTCCTGAGCGGTCGTGGCCGGTTTCGAGATGTCGAAACCGTAGCTCAGTGCCATCTGGCGCAACTCTTCGAGCGCAGCGATTTGCTGCGACAACTCTTCGCGCAGACGGATGGCGTCGCCGTCGATGACGTCCAGGCGCAGCTCGGTTTTCTGCGTTTTCTTGTCGGCGACAAGGTGATCGAGGCCGTACAGGGCGACGCGGCGGTAGTCGCCGATGATGCGGCCGCGGCCATAGGCGTCGGGCAGGCCGGTGATGATCCCGGAACTGCGGGCGCGCAGCATTTCGTCGGTGTAAGCGTCGAATACGCCGTCGTTATGCGTGCGGCGATTTTCGTGGAAGAACTTCTCAACTTCGGGGTCGATCTTGTAGCCGTAGGATTCCAGCGCGTTGGCGGCCATGCGGATGCCGCCGTAAGGCATGAGGGAGCGCTTGAGCGGCTTGTCGGTTTGCACGCCGACGATCTTTTCCAGATCGCGGTCGATGTAGCCGGCAGCGTGTGTCGCGATGTTGCTGACAATCTTGGTATCGGCGTCGAGTACCCCGCCGTTATCACGCTCTTGCTTGTAGAGGTCGAGCACCTTCTGCCAGACCTTCGACGTCCGTTCGGTAGCCGGCGTCAGGAATGAACTGTCGCCCGTGTAAAGCGTGTAGTTGCGCTGGATGAAGTCGCGGACGTTGATTTCTTTCGTCCAGATACCCGCCTCAAACCCTTCCCAAGCGTTTTCGCGCACGGTCGTGGGGGCGGTAGCAGAATTCGCATCGGGTGTTGGTGACACCTTAGCTTTGCCAGTCGTTGTATCAACCTTGGCCATTCTTTTGTTACCTCCTTCTGTTGAGAAAATCCGGCACACGACGTGCCGCTTAGCTGCTGCCTTCTTCAAAAACCTTTTTGCCAACCGGCTGGGCGGATATGCCCAGCGCGGCTGTTTTGTCCTGGCCGTTGCCGGCCTCTTCGGATTCGTCGATCGACGGCCGTGAGGCGTACCAGTAACCAACGCCCATGAACAGGATGCCGCTGGTGGCATTGCCCAGCGTAGACCACAACAGGTTGTGACCCCAACCGGCCAGATTCACGGTCGAGTCGCCTCCACCGAGAACTCCAATGGTCAGCCCGGTCATGTTGGCAACGCTGTGTTCGTATCCACTGGCGATGAACGCAAACAGACACCAGAAGATCAGCAAGCATTTAGCCGCATCATTCGTTGTGCGCGACGTCGTCCACACCGCCAGACAAACCAGCCAGTTGCAGAGCATGCCCTTGGCGAAAATTTCGATGGCTGGCGGATGCATTTTGTGTCCGACAATGTCGTAGAGCACCGAACCGTGAATAAGGTTCCCGCCGCCGGATACGATAAAGAGGGATGAGACGAGCAGAGCGCCGGCGAGGTTGCCGAGCCAGGTCATCGAACAGAGGCGGAAGAGGTCGGCGAGCGTTGTGCGACCGCGCAGCCAGCCGATCGACATGTACATGGTGTAGCCGGTGAAAAGCTCCGAACCGGCGAAGATCACGAGGGTGAGCGCGATGCCGAAACTGGTGCCCATCACCAGGCGCCGCGAGGCGGGATCGACGTCGTTGCCAAGGGTGAAGATCAGGATGATGGCGAGGCCGACATACGCACCGGCCATCATGGCGCCAACGAAGAAGGCGCCGGGGGATTTCTTTTGATACTTGACTTTCTTTGCAGCCAGTTCCGCAAACTTGTCAACTGTGTCCAGGTACATTGAAAATTTCGCGCAATCCAAAAAACGCGCACACTACACCAATTTGCCAGCCGTTTGGTTATTTTTTGAGCTTGAGCGGACAGAAATTCTGCAATCCGTGTTTCCCCTTAGCCTGAGTTTCCCGACAGCATGGCTTTCATGGCAGCCAATCTGGCCGAAGCGCTGGCCTTGTCCGGGACGCTGTCGGCCTTGCCGCCGGAGAAGCGCAGGTCGTCCTTGCCCATCTCGTTGATGAAGCGCGACGGCTCGCAGGGGATCAGTTCCTTGCCCTGCTTGCGCTTTTCGCTGTAGCTGACGTGCAGTGAGCGCTGCGCGCGCGTGATGCCGACGTACATCAGGCGGCGTTCCTCCTCGAGCTTGACGGGGTCCATCGACTCGCGGTGCGGCAGCACGCCCTCCTCGACGCCGATCAGGAACACGTGCTTGAACTCCAGTCCCTTGGCGGCGTGCAGTGTCGATAGCTGGACGGCGTCGGGCGCGTTGCCGTCCGCCTGTTTGTCGAGCATGTTGATCAGCGCGATCATCTGCGTGAGTTCGAGCAGCGTCTTCTTGTCTTCCTCGCCCTTCGTCGTCAGCCATTTGACGAGTTCCTGCACGTTGCCCCAGCGCGTCTGTGCGGCGCGCCGCTCTTCCTCGTTGAACAGCCAGGCTTCGTAGCCGATGGCCGCGAGCAGGTCTTCCATGACCTGTCCGACCGGTTCCTTGGCGGCGCGGTATTCAAAGCGGTTGATGAACTCGCAGAATTCGAGCAGCGGTGCGAGCTGGCGCGGTTGCACCCGGTGCGCGAAGCCTTCCTCGAAGGCGGCGGCAAAAAGCGAGATGTGGCGCTGGCCGGCGTAGGTGCCGAGCGCCTCGAGCGTCGCGCCGCCGACGCCGCGCTTCGGCGTCGTCACGGCACGGATGAAAGCGGGATCGTCGTCGCTGTTGGCGAGCAGGCGCAGGTAGCAGAGGATGTCCTTGATCTCGGCCTTGTCGAAGAACGACTGGCCGCCGGAGAGCAGATAGGGCACTTTCTGATCGCGCAGGTGCTGTTCCAGCGCCCGTGCCTGGAAGTTGCCGCGATAGAGGATGGCGTAGTCGGAAAACTTCGTGCGGTGCTCGAACTTGTGCGCCTGCAGCTTCATGACGACCTGTTCGGCTTCCTTCTCGTTGTCCTTGCAGGCGGTGACGGTGATCGGGTCGCCCATGCCGAGGTCGGACCACAGCTTCTTTTCGAACAGCTTTTCATTGTGCGCGATCACCGCGTTGGCGGCTTTCAGGATGCGCACGGTCGAGCGGTAATTCTGTTCGAGCTTGATCAGCTTCAGGTTCGGGTAATCGCGCGGCAAGCCGCGCAGGTTTTCGACGTCGGCGCCGCGCCAGCCGTAGATCGCCTGGTCGTCGTCGCCGACGGCGGTGAACGCGGCGCGCGGCCCGGCGATGAGC
Source organism: Propionivibrio limicola (assembly GCF_009469695.1). Taxonomy (GTDB): domain Bacteria; phylum Pseudomonadota; class Gammaproteobacteria; order Burkholderiales; family Rhodocyclaceae; genus Propionivibrio; species Propionivibrio limicola. The sequence continues at coordinate 22,778 of NZ_SSSR01000025.1, read as the reverse complement.
TTCAGCATCTGGTACTGGCAGGCGTTGGTGTCCTGGTATTCGTCGATCAGCAGGTAGCGCAGGCGGTTCTGCCATTTTTCGAGCACTTCCGGATGCCGGGAGAACAGCTCGACGGGCAGCGAAATGAGATCGTCGAAATCGACCGCCTGATACGCTTTCAACGTCGCGGCGTAGCTCGCATAGGCGCGCGCGGCGAGCGTTTCGGTGTCGTTCTCGGCGTTCAGCATGGCCTGGTCGGGCGTGACGAGCGCGTTCTTCCAGTTGGAGATCAGCGACTGCAGGCGGCGGATCGTCGCCTTGTCCACGCTGCTGGCGAGGTCGGAAATGATGCCGTAGCAGTCGGTCGAGTCGAAGATCGAGAACTGCGGCTTGTAGCCGAGCGCCTTCGCTTCCTCGCGCAGGATGCGCACGCCGAGCGAGTGGAAGGTCGAAATGGTCAGACCGACCGGCTTGTCCTTGAGCAACGAACCGACGCGCTCCTGCATTTCGCGCGCCGCCTTGTTGGTGAAGGTGATGGCGGCGATGTTCGACGGCTTGAGGCCGCACTGTTCGATCAGATAGGCGATCTTTTGCGTGATGACGCGCGTCTTGCCGGAGCCGGCACCGGCCAGTACGAGCAGCGGGCCGTCGAGATAGCGGATGGCTTCGCGCTGCGGGGGATTGAGTAAAGCGGACATCTTGGATACCAGAAACGACGAGGACGCGCCGCGATTCGGCACGTCCTCAGGGCAATACGGGTCAGAAATACGGAGCGGCGAGCAGGGCCAGCAGCAATGCGACTATAAGGCCGAGCAGACGATTCTGCCAGCGCTGCGTGGCCGCGAGATCGGCGAGGATCGGGGCCAGCTGCGCCGACTTTTCGCGCGCCAGAACTTGATGCACGAGACGCGGCAGTTGCGGCAGCGTGCGCGGCCAGTTCGGGGATTCCTGTTTCACGCCGCGCACGAAGGCGCGCCAGCCGAGTTGTTCGTTCATCCAGCGTTCGAGGAACGGCTTGGCCGTTTTCCACAGGTCGAGGTTCGGATCGAGCTGGCGGCCGAGTCCTTCGATATTGAGCAGCGTCTTTTGCAGCATCACCAGCTGCGGCTGGATCTCGACGTTGAAGCGGCGCGAGGTCTGGAACAGGCGCAGCAGCACCTTGCCGAACGATATTTCGGCCAGCGGCCGGTCGAAGATCGGTTCGCAGACGGCGCGGATCGCCGCCTCGAACTCGTCGATGCGCGTATCGGCGGGCGCCCAGCCGGCTTCGACGTGCGCCGTCGCGACGCGCTTGTAGTCGCGCTGGAAGAAGGCGAGAAAGTTCTGCGCCAGATAGTTCTTGTCGGTATCGGTCAGCGTGCCGACGATGCCGAAATCGAGGGCGATGTACTTGCCCTTGTGCTCGCCTTCGATGGCCACGAAGATGTTGCCCGGGTGCATGTCGGCGTGAAAGAAGCCGTCGCGGAATACCTGGGTGAAGAAGATTTCGACCCCGGCGCGCGATAGTTCGGTCAGATCGATGCCGGCCGCCACCAGTGCCTCGTTCTGGCTGATCGGGACGCCGTGCATGCGCTCCATGACCATCACCGTCGTCGTGCATTGATCCCAATAGACTTCCGGCACCAGCAGCAGTTTCGAGTCCTTGAAATTGCGCCGCAACTGCGAACAGTTGGCGGCTTCGCGCATCAGGTCGAGCTCGTCGTAGAGATACTTGGCAAATTCGGCGACGACTTCGCGCGGCTTTAGGCGCTTGCCGTCCGACCACAGTTTCTCGAGCAATCCCGCCAGCGTTTCGAGCAAGGCGATGTCGTGGGCGATGATCCCTTCCATGTTCGGGCGCAGGATCTTGACCGCGACCTCATGGCCGCCGTCCTCCGGGCGCAACCTGGCAAAGTGAACCTGGGCCACCGACGCGCTGGCCACCGGTGTTTCGTCGAACTCGGCGAAGACCTCGCTCGCCGGGCGGCCGTAAGCGGCTTCGATCTGCGCGTGCACGAGTTCGGTCGCGAACGGCGGCACGCGATCCTGCAATTTCGCCAACTCGTCGGCGATGTCGAGCGGCAGCAGATCACGGCGTGTCGACAGCACTTGACCGAACTTGACGAAGATCGGCCCCAGTTCCTCCAGAAACCGCCGCAAACGCACGGCGCGCGGCTCGTCGAACTTGCGCCAGAGATGCGTGCAGCGGCATGCCGTTGCCAGTCGGCCGCTTGGCTCATGTTCGAGGATCATCGCGTCGATGCCGAACCGGTGGGCGACGCTCAGGATTTTGGCCAGACGAAAAAGGTGCATGGAGGAATGGTGGCGGGGCGCCGGGAGAAGGCAAAAGCGAGAGTTTATCCCGAATCCGCGATCACCCGCCCGAGCGAAAAACGGACACGACCTCGCAGCACGACGCTACGGTCGCGCTGCGAAGCCGGCAAGGCGCCGGCGAGGCCGGTTACTTCACGCAGATGACCGGCACTTGGGACAGATGCAGAACCTTGCGAGTGATCGACCCGAGCGCAAGGCCGGAGACGGCGCCCAGACCGCGCGTGCCTATGACGATGCTGTCGCAGCCGAGCTTGTCGGCAAGGGCTACGACTTCTTCGGCGACATCCCCGATTTTGGCGTGGGTGTGGCAAGGCACGCCGGCGGCTTTGAGGATGTCGTGCGCCGATGTCATCGTCTGATGGCACAGCGACTTCAGGTGCGCGTGGATCGCTTCCGGTTCCATTCCGCGCGTCTGCCAGGGGATGGGTTTGGGTTCCACGTTGACCAGGTGAATTTCCACCGGGCCGTGCTCCTTGGCGAAGTCTGCCGCAAAACGGGCGGCCTGATCCGAATGCTCGGAGCCATCCACGGATATCAGAATCTTGCGCATGGTCATGGTTGCTCTCCTCCTCAGTTTTCGTGGTTGATGATCCCGCCTGTTGGCGTGGAAGACTTTTTGTGCGGCAATCTCTGCTTTGGTACTTAACGTTGCAGCAAGACCGTGACATAGGTTGCATACAACAACAGTAGCAGAACTCCCCTCGTCCGGCTGATCAAACCGTGCCGGTCCGGGTAGGCGAAAACAAGCGCCAGCACGCCTAGTCCCAGCGCGAAGGCAACCTCCTGCCCGGCGACGCTAAAGGGGTGGATCAGCGCGGTGACCGCCATGATGAAGAAGCCGTTGAAAATGTTGCTGCCCAGCACGGTTCCGAGCCCGACTTCCTCGTGTCCGCGCAGAGTCGAAATCACGGTTGTCGCTAGTTCTGGGACCGAAGTGCCGACGGCCACGATGATGGCGCCGATGACAAACTCGGAGACGCCGAACGAAAGCGCGATGCCCGTTGCGCCGCTGACGATGAGACGGCCGGCGGCGATCAGGAAGGCGAGCCCGACGGCAAGGATCAGCGCTACCTGCCAAAGTTGGTGCGCGCCGACCGCGGTACCGGCCTCGTTTCGCTGTTGTCGCGCCTCGGCCATCGCTGCGATAAGCCAGGCCAGGAACAGCAGCAGCATGATTCCGCCATCGAGCCGTGAGAGTTCGCCATCCAGTAGCAGAATCGCGGTCGCGACCGGCGTCAGCAGGGCGACCGGAAAATCCCGCTTGATGCTGCCGCGCTCGCAGTGGATGCCGGCGATGAGCAAGGCCAGCGCCAGAACCAGGGCGACGTTCACTACATTGCTGCCGAGCACGTCGCCCAGCGTAATCTGCGGCCGGCCGGCCAATGAGGCGCTGATGGACACGGAGAGTTCGGGGCTGGAGGTGGCGAATGCGGCAACGGTCGCGCCGACGATGCCCGGCGAGATGCCAAGACAGAAGGCCAGGCCAATCGCGCCGCGCACGAAAAGCTCTCCGCCCATGGCGGCGCAAGCAACCCCTGCGGTCAGTACGGCGTAATCGTTCATCGTGGGTCCTTGCCGGCGGGTTGCCGGATCCCTGCTGCCGCATGAAGTATAGACAACGGGCACGGAGTGACATAGCCTTCTCCTCTTTGTGCCGGAGCCGGCCGGGTGTGCCGGCGGGTGTGTCGGTATAGGTGCTCCCTCTGGTTCGATCCCGGTTTTACCGTTCCCCCGGCGCTGTCTGCGCAGTGATCCGGCTCACTCTTTTGGAGGTCTCGCATGCTGGGTCCACTCGTGAATAGTGCGGCGCTGATCGTCGGCGGCGTTTCCGGCGCGCTGCTTGGCCGGCTGGTGCCGCGCCGGGTCAAGGAGGCGTTGCCGCTCACTTGCGGCGTTATTTCGATGGGCGTCGGCGTGGTGCTCGTCAATAAGGTGCAGACGTTGCCGGCCGTCGCCCTGGCCCTGATTCTCGGCGCCCTGCTCGGCGAGTTGTTTTTCCTTGAGCGCGGCCTGGAGCTGGCCGTGGGCTGGGCGCGCAAGCGTGTCGAGCGGGCGTTCCCGGCCGAGCGCGGCAACAAGCGCGTCGACGATTTCGTCGTCCGCTTCGTGACGATCATGGTGCTGTTCTGCGCGAGCGGCATGGGTGTTTTTGGTGCCACGCACGAGGGCATGACCGGCGAACCGAACATCCTGCTTGCCAAGTCGGTACTCGATCTGTTTACCGCGATGGTTTTTGCCACCGAGCTAGGTTTTGCCGTGGCCCTGATTGCCCTGCCGCAGATCGCCATTCAAGCCGGCCTCTACTTTAGTGCCTACCTCCTGATTCCGCTCGCCACGCCCGCCATGCTCGGCGACTTTTCCGCCTGTGGCGGGCTGATCATGCTGGCGACCGGGCTGCGCATCTGCGGCATCAAGATCTTTCCGATCGTCAATATGCTGCCGGCGTTGCTGCTCATCATGCCCGTTTCAGCGCTGTGGTCGCAGTTGTTCACCTAGGCGGGCATCGTATAATCCGCCTCTTAGTTATTTTTCCACCTTATCCGCCAAGCATTGCAATGACCCACGATATCAAAACCCACCTCGCCGACCTGATGCGCACCGCTCTGACGAGCGTCGTGCCCGAGCAGGTGGAGACGCCGATCATTCTCGAACGTCCGAAACAGGCTTCGCACGGCGATTTCGCCTGCAACCTCGCCATGCAGTTGGCCCGCGCGCTAAAGCGCAATCCGCGCGAATTGGCGCAACTGCTTCTTTCGGAGATCCCGAAATCGCCGTTCGTGGCCAAGACAGAAATCGCCGGGGCGGGATTCATCAACTTCCACCTTGAACCCTCGGCCAAGCTGCAGGTTGTACGCGGCGTGCTTGAGCAGGGCGAAGCGTTCGGACGCTCGAACATGGGCGGCAAGAAGAAGGTGCAGGTCGAATTCGTTTCGGCCAACCCGACCGGGCCGCTGCACGTCGGTCATGGCCGCGGCGCGGCCTATGGCGCTTCGCTGTCGAGCCTGCTGGCCTATGCCGGCTGGGACGTGACCCGCGAATACTATGTGAATGATGCCGGCCGGCAGATGGATATCTTGGCCGTTTCCGGCTGGTTGCGCTATCTCGACCTCTTTGGTCAGACGGTGCCGTTCCCGCCCAACGGCTATCAGGGCGACTACGTGCGCGACATGGCGCAGCAGATGAAAGCTGCGCATGGCGACAAGTTCGTTCATCCGGCGAGCACCGTGCTGGAAAACACGCCGGGCCTGCCCGAGGCCGACCGGGCCGACGACGAAGCCAAGGCGCAGCGCGAGGCGCACCTCGATGCCCTGATCGCCGCCGCCAAGAAGCTGCTCGGCGAAGAATGGGCCTACGTGCACAACCATGTGCTGACCGAACAGCTGGAAGACTGCCGCAACGACCTCGAAGAGTTCGGCGTCCATTTCGACGTCTGGTTTTCCGAGAAATCGCTGTTCGACACCGGCCTGGTGGCCCGCTGCGTCGACCGCCTGAATAAGGCCGGTCACCTTTACGAGCAGAACGGCGCACTGTGGTTCAAGTCGACGGAATTCGGCGATGAGAAGGATCGCGTCGTCCAGCGCGAGAACGGCTTGTACACGTACTTTGCATCGGACATCGCTTACCACCTGAACAAGTACGAACGCGGCTTCGATCGCGTCATCAATATCTGGGGCGCTGACCACCACGGCTACATCCCGCGCGTCAAAGGCGCCCTGCAGGCGCTGGAGCTCGATCCGGAGGTGCTGCACGTTGCGCTCGTCCAGTTTGCCGTGCTCTATCGCAACGGCCAGAAAGCCTCGATGTCGACGCGTTCGGGCGAATTCGTCACGCTGCGCACGCTGCGTGCCGAAGTCGGCAACGACGCTTGCCGCTTCTTCTATGTGTTGCGCAAGTCCGACCAGCATCTCGACTTCGACCTTGACCTCGCCAAGAGCCAGACGAACGAGAACCCGGTGTATTACATCCAGTATGCCCATGCCCGCGTCTGCTCGGTGCTGGCGCAATGGGACGGCGACGAAGCGGTGCTGTGCGCGGCCGATCTTGCGCTGCTCGACAATCCGTACGAGCTGGCCGTCGCCGCCAAGCTGAGCGAGTTTGCCGAGGTCGTCGAAGCGGCGGCGCGCGATCTGGCCCCGCACATGATCGCCTTCTACCTCAAGGACCTGGCCGCTGCGTTCCATAGTTACTACAATGCCGAGCGCATGCTGGTTGAAGACGTGGCGCTGAAGAACGCCCGCGTCGCGCTGGCCGCCGCCGTCCGTCAGGTTATCCGCAACGGGATGGCGATCCTCGGTGTCAGCTGCCCGCAAACGATGTAGGTTGCGCACCTTATCCAAGACAAGAGACAACCATGAGTCGTGATCTGAAACACCACCGTCGTCCTGCCGCCGCGCCCAAGAAGAAATCGGGGGGCGGCACCCTGGTCGGTCTTTTTGTCGGCCTCGTGCTCGGCGTCGTCTGCGCGGCGGGCGTCGTCTGGTATATCCAGAAGGCGCCGATGCCGTTTACCACCAACGGACATGCGATACCCAGTACGCCGGCCGGGCAGGCGCCGCTGGCGCTGCCGGGCAAGCCCGGCGATCCGGTGCCGAAAGAGGACGACAAGCCGCGTTTCGACTTCTACAAGATCCTGCCTGGCGACGCGGACGCCATTCCGGATCCGTCGTCTGGCGAGCAGGGCAAGTCGATTGAACCAAAAGCGTCGGAGCAGTCCAACGCCAAGGACGAGAAATCCGAGAAGGACGCGAAGAAGGACAGCGCGCTCAAGGAGCCGGTTTTCCTGCAGGCGGGTTCTTTTCAGAGCGCGGCCGACGCCGACAACCAAAAGGCCCGATTGGCACTGATGGGGGTCGAGGCTTCGGTGCAGCAGGTCATGCTGCAGGACAAGGTCTGGTACCGCGTCCGTCTCGGACCGTTCAAGAAGCTGGATGAAGTCAATAATCTCCGCTCCGATCTGGCCAAACAAGGGGTCGAAGCGAATATCGTGAAAAAGGACTGAGGACGCATGATGAAGAACACCGTGATCGGCTGGCTGGCCGCTGTTACTCTGGCCCTGTTTGGGATGGCATTGTCCGCTCAGGCGCAACAACTGGCGGTCGGGCGCGACTATGCCGCAATCGAGCCGGCGCTGACCACGGATGATCCGTCGCGGATCGAAGTGCTCGAATTCTTCTCTTACGGTTGTCCGCATTGCAGCGAATTGCACCCATTGCTCGTCAAGTGGGCCGCCAAGCAACCCGCCGATGTGGCGTTCCGCCGTGTTCCGGTCGGTTTCGGTAATCCGTATTACCAGCTCATGGCGCGCCTTTATTACTCGCTTGAGGCGATCGGCGAACTCATGCGGCTTGATGATGCGGTATTTCATGCTATCCAAGTCAAGGGCCTGAGACTGGTCGACGAGAAGAGCGTCACAGAGTGGGTGAAGGCACAGGGTGTCGACGCGCGGAAATTCAGTGAAGCTTTCAATTCCTTTGGCGTCGTCAGCAAGGCCAGGCGCGGCGATCAACTGGCGCAGGCCGCCAAGATCCGCGGTGTGCCGTCGCTGGTCATCGATGGTCGCTATCTGGTGGTCGGGCAAGGCGTGAAATCGCATGCCGAGTTGCTGGCGCTGGCCGACAAGGTCATCGACAAGGCGCGTGCCGAACGCAAGCTCAAGAAAAAGTAAGCTTCATTTCATCCCACTTCCGTCCCGACCGTGCAGGCGCCTCTTCGAGTTTTCATTACCGGTGCCTCCTCGGGTATCGGACAGGCGCTGGCCCGGTACTATGCACGGCAGGGGGCGGTCCTCGGTCTGGCTGCCCGGCGCAAGGATGTGCTGGCAGCGTTTGCGGCAGAGCTTGTCCAGACGGGTGCCGCAGGAGTCTCCTGTTACGGGCTTGATGTCGCGGATGCTCCCGCGCTACAGCAGTCTGCCGGTGACTTTATTGCCCGCCACGGCGTTCCGGCGATCGTCATTGCCAATGCCGGTGTATCGAGCGGTACGCTGACCGAATGCCGCGAGGATCTCGATACCATTCGGCGCATCCTCGATGTCAATGTTTTCGGCTTGGCGGCTACGTTTTCGCCATTCATCGCGGCCATGAAGGCGGCGGCTGCTACGGGAGTCCCTTGCCGGCTGGTCGGCATTGCGTCTGTCGCCGGTATTCGCGGCTTGCCGGGGGCAGAGGCCTACAGCGCCTCGAAAGCGGCGGCTATCGCCTATCTCGAAAGTCTGCGCCTGGAGATGCGCCGGTATGGCATTCCGGTCGTGACCATTGCGCCGGGCTATATTGCGACGCCGATGACCGAGATCAATCCCTATCCGATGCCGTTCATGCTGGCGGCCGATGAGGCCGCCCGCCGCTTCGCGCGGGTCATCGACCGTGGAAGCAGCTATGCCGTCATTCCCTGGCAGATGGGGGTCGTTGCCAAACTGCTGCGCCTGCTGCCCAATGCCATTTACGACCGCCTGTTCGCCAACGCCCCGCGCAAGCCCCGAAGTCCTGATTTTTGAGCCGCCGGGAGTGGGGGTGTCGCCCCGCGACAAGAGCAGAATAGTGATGAAAATCATGCGGTTTTGACGGCCGCTCGCTATACTTGCAGCTTCGTTTTGCGAGATTCACCATGCAGCAGCAGAAAATTCCCGAACTGGTTTGTCCGGCCGGCAGTTTACCGGCGCTCAAGGCCGCCATCGATAGCGGCGCCGATACCGTCTATATCGGCTACAAGAACGACACCAACGCCCGTAATTTCGCCGGCCTCAATTTCGACCGCAAGGCGATGATGGAGGGCATCAACTACGCGCACGCACGTGGCAAGCACGTGTTGATGGCGATCAATACCTTCCCGCAACCGGGGCGCGAGGCCGATTGGCATGCGGCCGTCGATGGTGCGGCCGATCTCGGCGTCGATGCCGTGATCCTGGCCGACATCGGGCTGCTCGACTACGCCAGCCGGCGCCATCCCGATCTGCGCTTGCACCTCTCGGTACAGGGCTCGGCGACGAGTTACGAGGCGGTCAATTTTGCGCAGCGCGAGTTTGGCATCCGGCGCGCGGTGTTGCCGCGTGTCTTGACGCTGGCACAGGTCGAACAGGTGATCAAAAACACGTCGATCGAAATCGAGGTGTTTGGTTTTGGCAGCCTGTGCGTGATGAACGAGGGGCGCTGCTGGCTGTCGTCCTACGCGACCGGCGAGTCGCCGAATACCGTCGGGGCCTGTTCGCCGGCCAAGTACGTCAAGTGGGAGAAGGCGCCGGGCCAGATGTCGACGCGGTTGAACGGCATTCTGATCGACCGCTACGGCGACAATGAGGCGGCGGGCTACCCGACGCTCTGCAAGGGACGGTTCGAAGTCAATGGTGCGACCTATTATGCGCTGGAAGAACCGACGAGCCTGAATGTGCTGGAGATTCTGCCGGAGATCGTGAAGATCGGTGCTTCGGCCATCAAGGTGGAAGGGCGCCAGCGCAGCCCGGCCTATGTCACACAGGTGACGCGCACGCTGCGCGCGGCGCTGGACGAACTGGCCCGCGATTTCGACCATTTCAAGGTTAAGCCGGCCTGGCAAACAGAACTCGGCAAGGTCTCCGAAGGTGTGCAGGCGACGCTTGGCGCCTACAACCGGCCTTGGCGATAATCAATCCTCGGGGCGGCCTGCTCGCCGCCCGTTCTCCGCTTTTTGGTAAGTCGCTTTATGAAACTAGCTCTTGGCCCCCTCCTCTTTTTCTGGCCGAAACAAAAGGTTCTTGATTTCTATGCCGAGATGGCGCAGTTGGACGCCCTCGACATCATTTACGTCGGCGAGGTCGTTTGCTCGCGGCGTCAGGAATTGCGCGTGGCCGACTGGATCGCTCTGGCACGCCAGCTTGCCGATGCCGGGAAAGAAGTCGTCGTCTCTGCACAAGCGTTGTTGCAGTCGGAAAGTGACCTCAAGGCGTTGCGCCGTCTTGTCGACGAGGCCGGATGCCGGATCGAGGCCAACGATCTCGGGGCGGTCAATCTGGCCGCCGGCCGGCCGTTCGTAGCCGGGTCGCACCTGAACATCTATAACGCCGCGACCTTGGCCACCTACCATCGTTATGGCGCGCAACGCTGGGTGCCTCCGCTGGAGGCCAGTCGGGAAATGATTGCAGCGCTGCACGCGGCGCGGCCGGATGGTGTGGAGACCGAGGTTTTCGTTTTCGGGAAGCTGCCGTTGGCGTTCTCCGCACGTTGCTTTACGGCGCGCCACTATAATCTGGTCAAGGATGACTGCCAGTTCAAGTGTCTGCTGCATCCGGAAGCCATTACGCTGAAAACCCGCGAAGGCCAGCCGTTTCTGGCGATTAACGGCATCCAGACGATGTCGGCGCACACGTGCAATCTGCTCGCGGCGGTACCGGATATGCTGAAGATGGGCATCGATATTGCGCGTATCAGTCCGCAACCGGTGCATACGCCGGAAATCATCGCCGCGTTTGATGCGGCCCGGCATGGTGAGTCGAAACTTCCCGACATGGCGGGCTGGGCCGAGAACGGCATGGTGGATGGTTACTGGCATGGCGAGCCGGGCATCGCGTCGCATATTGCCCGGCAGCAAGCCGATTGATGAGATTTGCAAGGAGTTTGAGTATGTCCGAAAGTCTTTCCCCCTCGTTGCTGGTGACGAACTTCTCCATTCCGAGTTTCCGGTTGCCGGCACTCGTTTCGCGCATCGGGCGCCGGCTTCCGCAATGGCCGCACGCCGTGGCGCTGACCGCCGCGCTTAATGCGGCTACCCGCATGAAAGTGTTGCCAGCCGACAGTCTGGAATTGCTCGAAGGCCGCACTTTTCTGATCGAAGTGCTCGATACGGGGGGCGTCGCCTGCTTTGCCTATCGCGGCGGTTATTTCCGTCCGCTGTTCTCGGCGCCGGATGCCCCGGATTTGGCCTTCCGCGCCAATCTGTCCGCCTTCCTTCAGTTGGCCGTGCGGCAAGAAGATCCTGATACGCTGTTTTTCAATCGGGCGCTCTCGATCGAGGGGGATACCGAGCTTGGGTTGATCGTGAAGAACATGCTGGACGCGATCGAGTGGCCGGCGCTTGGCCCTTTCATCCGGGGCGGGCGCTCATATTGAAGCAGGGGAAAAGGCCGATTGGTTTAACCGTGACGAGATAAAAAAATAGGCAGCCGAAGCTGCCTATTTTTTTGCTGGTGCGCAGTCTGTCTGTTAGAGACCGAGCAGGATGACAGCCGCCACGATCGTGCTGACAAAGGCTACGCCATAGGTCAGCAGCTTGCAGCCGGTGCCGGCGTGAACGCCGAACTCGTGCAGCGAGTGGAAGATGCGGTGCGCGGCGTGCCACATGAAGAGCGCGATAACTGCAAAGATGAAACCCTTGCCCAGGATGTTCTGAGCAAAAGCCAGCATCTTCGCGTAGCTCATCGTGTCGGCCGGGAGCAGCAGGCCGAGCGGAATGGCGAGGCCGGTGATGAAAACCAGCATCGGGCCGAACAAAGCGGCAAGCATGCCGCCGCCACCAAACAGGCCCCAGAAGATTGGCGCGTTCGAACGTTTGCGAATCTTGGTGTTCTTCATGCTGCGATCCTCCAAACGAAACCAAGCAGGGCCAGTGCGGCAGCAACCGCAGCTGCCAGACCGGTGTTGACCATGACCTCCGGAGCAACCTTCTTGCCGTTAACGACCATCGGCGGCATGGTCAGCGGGAAGAGCTTGAACCACGTGAAGGCGTGGTAAGCAATCGCCGCCAGGAAGACGACGTGCGCCACCAGCGAGAACGGGCTCTTGAGTGCTTCGAGCCAGGCGTTCCAGGCGGCTTCGCCCTGCCCAAGACGGACGAGGCCGCACAGCAGCGTCAGCGCGTAAGCAGCAACGAAAACGGCGGTGCCTTCATGAATCATGTACTCGACGAAGTGGGGGTTTTTTTTCCACCACCCGTCCATCGAACGAACGTAAGGACGACGCTTGCTCACTTGGAACCCCCTTTTGGCGACAGGAAGCGCAGGAAGTAGTCCTTCGCTGCATGGATTTTGTTGACGTTGACGGCATTGCCCGGATCAACGTGCTTCGGACAGACTTCGGAGCAGTAGCCGACGGCGCTGCAGTTGTAGACACCGTCTTCGGAGGCAAGCAGTTCCATCCGCTGTGCCTGACCACCGTCACGGGAATCCATGTTGTAGCGGTGGGCGAGCGCGATGGCGGCCGGGCCGATGAAGTCGGGGTTGAGGCCGACTTGCGGACAGGCGGCATAGCAGAGCGTGCAGTTGATGCAGGACGTGTACTGGATAAACTCGGCGAACTGCGACGGCGTTTGAATGTACTCGCCCTGCTCGAGCGTACGCGGCTCTTTCGGGATGATGTACGGCTGGATGGCTTCGAGCTTTTCCATGAAGCCTGACAGGTCAACGACCAGATCCTTTTCGATCGGGAAGTGTGCCATCGCTTCGATACGAATCCGGTTCGGATAGTAGTCACGCAGGAAGGTTTCGCATGACAGCTTCGGTACGCCGTTGATCATCATGCCGCAGCTACCGCAGATCGCCATCCGGCATGACCAGCGGTACGTCAACGAGCCGTCGAAGTTGTCCTTGATGTACTGGGCGCCCTGCAGAACCGACATGTCGTCGGTAAAGGGAACCTTGTAAACCTGCGAGTGCGGCTCCTGATCGGATTCGGGGTTATACCGCAGAACCTCGATTTCGATGATTTTCTGGGTGTCAGACATTGGATGCTTTCCTTTCCTGGTCTGCTTGTTCACCGGCCGCGCCATACACGCGCGCTGCGGGTGGGGACTTGGTGATCTTCACATCGCCGTAGGTGATCTTCGGCGCGCAGCCCGGAACGTAGAAAGCGTCCGAGTGCTTGAGGAAGTTGACGTCGTCGCGTTCCTTGTAGGCACCGTTCGGGCCGTCGAGACGCTGGTGGGCGCCACGCGATTCCTTACGGTTGACGGCGGAGTGCGCCATGGCCTGAGCAACGTCGAGCTGGTAGTCGAGCTCGATGGCGGACAGCCAGTCGGTGTTCCAGACCGAACCCTTGTCGTCGATGGTGATGTTCTTGAAGCGCTCACGCAGCTCGGCGATCTTGTCGCAGGTTTTCTGCATGGTTTCTTCAACGCGGAAGATGCCGCAGCCTTCTTCCATGGCCTGGGCCATTTCCTTGCGGATGGTGGAGATGCGCTCGGTGCCGCCGGTCTTGTTCTTCAACGCGCACATGCGGGCTTCAACTTCCTGGGCCTGCTTGAGCAGGTTGGCCGAATTGCCCGGGGTGACGTTGCGGATGTAGTTGACGGCATCTTCGCCGGCAGCGCGACCAAAGACGAGCAGTTCGGTCAGCGAGTTCGAGCCGAGACGGTTCGCCCCGTGGATACCGACGCTGGCGCATTCGCCGACGGCGTACAGGCCGGCGAGTGACGTGGCGCCCTTGCCGTTAGTCTGGATACCGCCCATCGTGTAGTGGACGCCCGGGCGAACCGGAATCGGATCCTTGGCCGGATCGAGACCCATGAAGGTTTGCGCCATTTCATAGATCAGCGGCAGGCGCTCGTGCAGATAGGCTTCGCCGAGGTGACGCAGGTCGAGGTGCACGACGGAGCCGAGCGGACCTTCAATGGTGCGACCTTTTTGCTGCTCGTACCAGAAGGCCTGCGACACGCGGTCGCGTGGGCCGAGCTCCATGTACTTGTTCTTCGGCTTGTCCTGCAGCGGTCCGAGACCATAGTCCTGCAGGTAGCGGTAGCCGTCCTTGTTTACGAGATAACCGCCTTCGCCGCGACAGGCTTCGCTGAACAGCAAGCCGGTGACCGGCATGCAGGTCGGGTGATACTGGACGAATTCGAGGTCGCGCAGGGCGACGCCGTGACGGTAGGCCAGTGCCATGCCGTCGCCGGTAACGATCCCGCCGAGGGTGCTTTCGCGGAACACGCGGCCGGCACCGCCGGTAGCGATGATGACCGATTTGCCTTCGATCAGCGTGAATTCGCCGGTGGCCATTTCAACCGCGACAACGCCTTGAACGCGGCCGTCTTCCTCGACGAGGTCAACGCAGAAATATTCGTCGAAGCGCTCGATCGATGGATACTTGATCGAGGTCTGGAAAAGGGTGTGCAGGATATGGAAGCCAGTCTTGTCGGCAGCGAACCAAGTCCGCTCGATCTTCATGCCGCCGAAAGCGCGCACGTTGACGTGACCGTCTTGCGTACGGCTCCACGGGCAACCCCAGTGCTCAAGCTGGATCAGCTCTTTCGGCGCATTCTGTACGAAGTATTCGACGACGTCCTGCTCGACGAGCCAGTCACCGCCACCTACCGTGTCATGGAAGTGGTAGTCGAAGCTGTCGGTCGGCTTCTTGACGCCGGCTGCGCCACCTTCTGCCGCCACGGTGTGGCTGCGCATCGGGTAGACTTTGGATACCAGTGCGATTTTCAGTGAAGGGTCAGCTTCGGCGACAGCGATTGCTGCACGCAAACCGCCTCCACCACCGCCCACGATTACTACGTCTGCCTTGTAAATTTCCACGCCTAATCCTTTCTCGCTTAACGCGAAGTTTGCTACGATCAGCGCAACTTAAACCCCGGAGAAAACATACCGGTGCTTGATGCTAAAAACAGCTGGCGATTATGGCTTTTTTTTCACAGGCCAGCAACTTTAGGCGCATCTTGCTGTCTTTTTATGGTTGTTTGGTAAGGGTTTGCGGAGCAGTCGGTAAATAGGCCGGTGTGTAATCTTGAGTCGCCAGTCACGCAGAAATGCCGAACAGCGTGCGCGAAGTGCGAGACGTGGCCTCGGCAATCTCGCTGAGCGAGGTCTGGCGTAGTTCGGCAAGCGTCTCGGCAATTTTCGCAAGTTCCACGGGCGAATTTCGCTGCCTGTCGAGCCAGCAGGGGGGCATGTCTGGCGCGTCGGTCTCAAGTACGATGGATTCAATCGGCAGCTCGGCGGCAAGCCGCCGGATACGGGTGGAGCCTGGAAAGGTCATGGCGCCGCCGAAGCCAAGTTTGAAACCAAGGCGGATGAATTCGTCAGCCTGCTGACGGCTACCGTTGAAAGCGTGGGCGATACCCCGGCGCAGTCCAGTTTTGCGCAGGCATTTCAGCACGTGGTCGACGGCGCGACGCACGTGCAGTAACACCGGCAAATCAAATTCGCGGGCAATTTTCAGCTGCTCAACGAAAAACAGTTCCTGGGATGCGGCATCCGTACCGGGGACGTAAAAATCGAGCCCGATTTCGCCGACGGCGAGCGGGGGGGTGGGGCTCGCCAATTCATCCCGCAACCATTCGCGTGTGTGAATCAGTCCGTTCGCGCCGGCTTGGGCAACGTAAAGCGGATGAATTCCATAGGCCGGATAGCAGCCGGGGTAGCGTTGGCAACAATCGCGCACGGCGGCGAAATTGGTCGGGGCGACGGCCGGGATGATGATCGCGCTGACGCCGGCGTGTTGTGCGCTGTGTAATACGGTGTCGCGGTCGGTGTCGAATTCGGGTGCATCAAGGTGGCAGTGAGTGTCGATCAGCATTTGCATGCTCCGCGCAATGGAGTCGGGCCAGCATACTCACTGCGTTGGCCGGGCGCTCCCTGAGAAAGGTTTGTAACACCTGCTCAGGGAGAATGCCAAGCGCTTGATTAGCGGCTGCGCAGGCTGACCTCGGGTTTCCGGCCGGCCATAATGTCGGCGAGCGCCGCGCCGGACCCGCACGCCATCGTCCAGCCGAGCGTGCCGTGCCCGGTGTTGAGATACAGATTGGACAGTTTCGACTGGCCGATGAAGGGGACGTTCGAAGGCGTCGAGGGGCGCAGGCCGCACCAGAATTCCGGTTCGCCCGCCGGGCGAAGTTCCGGGAACAGCTGGTGGGTGCGACGGATCAGCGCCTGGCAGCGGATCTTGTTCAGCTCAAGGTTGTAGCCGTTGAACTCAGCGGTGCCGGCGATGCGGAGCCGCTGTCCAAGCCGGGAAAATACCAATTTGTGGCCATCGTCGGTCATGGCGACGGAGGGGGCGACGCTTTCATCGGAGAGCGGGATCGTTGCCGAGTAGCCTTTGGCCGGATAGACGGGGAGGTGGATTCCGACCGGGCGCAGCATGAGCGGCGTGTAGCTGCCGAGCGCGACGACGTAAGCGTCGGCCTTGAGTTCTTCCTGGCCTTCGGCGGTCTTGACGACGGCACCGGTGATCTTTCCGCCGGCAGAGCTGAGGCGTTCGACGGTGGTGTCGTAGCGGAAGGTCACACCACGTTCGCGGCAGAGGGTCGACAGGTTGTACGTGAATTTTTGCGCGTCTCCCGATTCATCCTCGGCCGTGTAATCGCCGCCGACCAGAATCGGCCGCGTCGCCTTGAGGGCGGGTTCGATTTCCACGCATTTGTCGGCGTCCACGGTACGCCGGTCGCAACCGAACTCGCGCAGGGTTTTGGAAGCTTCGACGGCTGCCGCGAACTCCTTTTCGTCGGTATACACGTGCAGGATGCCGCGTTCGAGGTGGTCGTACTCGATGGCCGTTTCGTCGCGCAGCTCTTTCAGCTTGTTCCGGCTGTACAGGGCCAGCAGGACGATGTCGCGGATGTTCGTGCGCGTCCGCCCCGGCGTGCATTCGCGCAGGAAGCGCCAGCTCCAGTCGAGCAGGGCGAAATCGGTCGGGCGCAGCCGGAAGAGCAGCGGCGCATCTTCGCGCCCCATCCAGGAGAGGGCGCGCATCGGAGCATGCGGGTTTGACCACGGTTCGGCGTGGGAGACGGAAATCTGGCCGCCGTTGGCAAAACTGGTTTCGAGAGCGGGGGCGGGCTGACGGTCTACGACGGTGACTTCATGACCTGCCTTGGCGAGATACCAAGCACTGCTGACGCCAACAACGCCGGCGCCAAGAATCAAGATTTTCAAAACTACTCCTGTTCACGAATGATGCGGACAACTTCGGGGATCCGCCGCAGACCGCGCATGAGTACGGCCAGGTGCGGACGCCCTGAAACCTGGATCAGGAAGTGCAACTCGGTGAAAAGCCCCGGCCTTTCCTGATCCATGTTGACATGGTCGATATTGGCGCCCGACTGGGCGATGCTGGACGCCACACGGCCAAGAACCCCCCGGATATTCTTGACCGTGACGCGGATGCGGACGTCGAAAAATTGACCGGGATCCGGCTGCCAGTCGACATGAATCCAGTTTTGCGGCTCGATGCTGCCAAGGCGCCGGATCGTCCTGCACGAATGGGTGTGGATGACAAGCCCGTGGTCCTTGCGCAGTACCCCGATGATGGGGTCGCCGGGAATCGGGCGGCAGCACGGCGCCAGCTCGATGGCGGTGCCTTCCGTGCCGCGAATGACGAGCGGCGTGGCGAAGCCTTCTTCTCCGTGGGGTACATCGTCCTGGTCGGCGAGGCGTCGCGCGACGACGGGGGCGGCACAATAGCCAAGGCCGATATCGGCGAAAAGATCGCGCTTTGTTTTCTTGCCGGCGTGGCGCAGTTCCCGTTCCCAGACGGCCTCGGGGATGGCGGCCGGGATGACGCCGATGGCGCGCAGCTCCTGATTGAGCATGTTTTCACCCAGTGCACTCGAACTGTCTTGCTGGATGGTGCGGAGGAACTGGCGGATCTTGCTGCGTGCCCGGCTGGTCTTTACGTAGGATAGCCAGGCCGGGTTGGGCGTTGCGTGTGGTGCGGTGACGATCTCGACCTGGTTGCCGCTTTCCAGTTCGGCCGAAAGCGGGATCAATTCATGGTCGATGCGTGCCGCGATGCAGCGGTGGCCGATGTCGGTATGCACGGCATAGGCGAAATCAATGACGGTCGCGCCGCGCGGCAGCGACAGGATTTTGCCCTTGGGGGTGAATACATAAACTTCGTTCGGGAAGAGATCGACCTTGACGTGCTCAAGGAACTCCGACGAATCGCCGGCCGCGCTCTGCAGTTCGAGCAGTGACTGCAGCCATTGGTGCATCTTGATTTGCAGGTCGCCGCCGCCGGTATCGCTATCCTTGTACAGCCAGTGCGAAGCGATGCCTTCCTCGGCCAGTCGGTGCATCGCCTCGGTACGAATCTGGATTTCGATCGGTGTTCCGTACGGCCCGATCAGCGTCGTGTGCAGGGACTGGTAGCCGTTTTCCTTGGGGATGGCGATGTAGTCCTTGAATTTGCCGGGGACCGGCTTGTACCTGGCGTGCAGCGCGCCCAGCGCCAGATAGCAGGTGGGAATGTCGTGCACGATGATGCGAAAGCCATAGATGTCGAGCACTTGCGAGAAGCTCAAATGCTTTTCGACCATCTTGTGGTAAATCGAGTACAGGCTTTTTTCGCGCCCGAAAACGCCGCCCTCGATGTGAGCCTCGTTCAGCTTGTTCCGGATGCCATCGAGAATCTTCGTCAGCAATTCGCGGCGGTTTCCCCGCGCGGCCTGTACGGCGCGCGAAAGCACCTGGAATCGCATCGGGTAAATGTGCCGGAACGACAGATCCTGCAGCTGCCGCGAGATGTTGTTGAGGCCGAGCCGCGTGGCAATCGGCACGTAGATTTCGAGCGTTTCACGAGCAATCCGGCGGCGCTTGTCCAGCCGGATTGGCCCCATCGTTTGCAGGTTGTGACGCCGGTCGGCGAGCTTCACCATGACGACGCGCAGATCGCGCGCCATGGCCATGAGCATCTTGCGGAAATTTTCGGCTTGCGCTTCCTGGTAGGACTGGAACTCGATCTTGTCGAGTTTCGACAGACCGTCGACAAGGTCGGCTACCTGCTTGCCGAAATGATCGGTGATTTCGGCCTTGGTGACGGAGGTGTCCTCCATCACGTCATGAAGCAGCGCGGCAATGATCGCCGGCGCATCCATGTGCCATTCGGCGAGAGCGCCGGCGACAGCCAGCGGATGGGTGATATACGGCTCACCGGAGAGCCGCGTCTGTCCCCGGTGGGCTTCGTCGCTGAAGCGGTAGGCTTCCTGGATGTGCTCGATATCTTCCGGACTCAGATAGTCCAGAGAATCGATGAAAACCCGGTACGCCGGATCTTCACTCAGATAAGCCGGGGTGGAGAGGCCGCTTTCTCGCTTTTCAGGCGAAGGCCCCGCGCCGGAAGGGGCATCGGGAATGCTGGCCGGGGCGTTTGCGTCCACGTTGTCTCACCGCTCAGCCATGGCGTGGAGTTCTGCCGGGTCAGGCTTGGCCGCGGTTGAGCACTTCAAGGCCGTATAACCCTTCGGCCAACTCGCGCAGGGCGATGACCGTCGGCTTGTCACGTCCCGGTTCGACCATCGGCGAAGCGCCGGCCGTAAGTTGGCGGGCGCGATAGGTCGCAGCCAGTGTCATCTGGAAGCGGTTCTCGATGTTATTCATGCAGTCGTCGACGGTTACTCGTGCCATTGTGGTGTTCCATAAAATCGGTTAAAGCAGCGCGTCGAACAGGGTTGCGTGTCGTTCGCGCTGGGTCGCATAGCGGAGGCGGGAGGCGCTGACTACGGATTGCAGGTCGCCTAAAGCCTGTTGCAGATCGTCGTTAATAATAACATAGTCAAATTCGCCTACATGCCGCATCTCGTCTCGTGCGGCGGCAATGCGGCGGGCGATCGTTTCGGCCGAATCGGTGCCGCGACCGTCGAGCCGTGCTTCCAGCGCCTCCATTGAGGGCGGCAGGATGAAGACTCCGATGGCTTGCGGGAATATCCGCCGCACCTGTTGTGCCCCTTGCCAGTCGATTTCGAGCAGGACGTCGTTGCCCGCGGTCAGCGCGTCTTCAATCCAGCGTCGGGACGTTCCGTAATAGTTGCCGTGGACTTCAGCCCACTCGAGGAACTCGTTGTGGTGGATCATGTCGAGAAAGTGCGGGACGTCGACGAAGTGATATTCGCGCCCATCGACTTCTCCGGCGCGCGGCGCACGCGTGGTGCTGGAGATCGAAAGCCGGATTTGTCTGTCTTTCTCCAGCAGGAGGCGAACCAGCGTCGTTTTCCCGGCTCCGGAGGGGGCGGCGACGATGTAGAGATGACCGGTCATGATGGCGAACTCGCGTGATGGCGGGGACAGGATTTTACCCGTGAATAGGCACGGTAGACGACGTCTGGCGTTAAGCAGAGAATGGGGCTGATCTTCCACTGCACTGTGAATAGTCTCTATCGGGCGATGTCCATGAGAAAACCGCTGATCTTCGTTATGTTCTTTCTCGCTGTGTCGTCCTCCGCGTCTGCGGCGCCGGTCAAGATGGTCGGCTTTGACGACATGACGTGCGGCGCCTGGAAGGCGTCAAAGGGCGACCCGGAGCAACGGCGGATGTTTGTGGCCTGGGTTCGCGGTGTGCTGACCGGGCACAACTACGCCCGGCAAAGCCAGCAGGTATCGGCCGTGTCGAACAGCACCGTGGAAAATTTCGTCGACCGCTATTGCACCGAGATGCCGCAGGGCGACTTTGGCGAGGCGGCACTGCGCATGACGGACCGCTTCTCCGGGCGCAACGAGGCTATTGCTAAGTAGGGGTGTTTGTCCTGCGTGAGGCGGCGCGGAGTTCGACGGCCGCGATGCGGCGTTCTAGCTGTTCCAGGTGGCTGGCGATCGCCTGCACGCCTTCACTGAATTCAGTGAGTTGTTGTTTCGTGGCCACTTGCCGGTTTTCCTGCGCGACGTATTCGGCCACGTTGCGTGCGAGGTTTTCCGTCGAGCGCGCCTGCCAGTTGGCAAGCTGACGGCCGCTTTTAACGAGACGGCGGGCCACTATGTCACCGGTGAAGTCGGCAAGGTCGGCCTCGATATCCCAACGCAAATGGCGGAAAACGAAACCGAGATTCTCGGCGAATTCGGCCGGACCGCTGATGTGAGCCGCCGAGAACAGCGAGTTGCGGTCGAGCAGCATCCGTACCGGGGCGTCGGCCGGGAGCTGGATGGTCACGCTGGCGGCCGTGACGTCGGTGGCTTGCAGTCGCCCCTCGGCGCTGATGCTGAACGGGAAGGCGAGCGCCCCCAGCTTCAGACACGCCGTCTGCCCGGCAAAGGGCTTGAGCCGGTTACGCGCCCACTCCTCGTTGGCCAGCAGGTGATTGAGGCCGGCGAGGGCCAGCTTGAGCAACATTCGGACTCGCTACCGTCAGAACTTGAACCCGCGATGCAGCGCGACGACGCCGAGCGTCAGGTTGAAGTAATCCACATTCTCGAAGCCGACCGACTCCATCATGTTCTTGAGCGTTTCCTGATCCGGGTGCATGCGGATCGATTCGGCGAGGTAGCGGTAACTGGCCTCGTCCTTGGTGATGATCTCGCCGATGCGCGGGATGACCTTGAACGAATAGAAGTCGTACAGCGGAGCCAGCGGTTTCCAGACGTGCGAAAACTCAAGCACCAGCAGGCGGCCACCCGGGCGCAGCACGCGGTACATTTCAGCCAGCGCTTTGTCCTTGTGCGTCATGTTGCGCAGGCCGAAAGCGACGGTGACGCAATCGAAATAGTCGTCCGGGAACGGCAGTTTTTCGGCGTCGCACTGCACGGCAGGGATCAGGTATCCCTTGTTGCACAGCCGGTCGCGGCCGTTGGTCAGCATGGCATTGTTGATGTCGGTCAGCCAGACTTCGCCACGCTTGCCGACGCGCTTGGCGAAGGCGTGCGACAGGTCGCCCGTGCCACCGGCGACGTCGAGCACGCGCGAACCTTCGCGCACGCCGCTGCGGTCGATGGTGAAGGCTTTCCAGAGACGGTGCAGGCCGCCCGACATGAGGTCGTTCATCACATCGTAACGGTTGGCGACGGAGTCGAAGACGCCGGCAACGCGGCGGGCTTTTTCGGCTTCGGCGATCTGTTCGAAGCCGAAATGGGTCGTGTTTTGCGAATTCATGGCACGGGTAAGCCGGTAAGGGAATGAGGTGGGACGTTCAGCGCTTGATGCCGCACTTGGGCGTTGGCTTGGGCGGCGGTGGCGGGCATTTTTCCGGATCGCGGCTGGCCCCTTCGGCTTCCAGACGGTCGAGGTAGCCCTGCCACAGCTGGTCGCGGTTGGCGCCGAACCAGTGCAGGAGATCCCAGGAATAAAGGCCGCTGTCGTGGCCGTCGGAAAAAACCGGCTTGATGGCGTAGTTGCCGACCGGCTCGATGCGCTCGATGTTCACGTCGCGTTTGCCGATCTGCAGCACTTCCTGTCCCGGTCCGTGGCCCAGCGCTTCGGCGGACGGGCTAAAGACGCGCAGGAACTCGTAACTGAGTTCAAAATGATCGCCGTTGTCGAACGTCAGCTCAAGCAGGCGGGACTGCTGATGCAGTTTGATTTCGGTGGGAACGGGGGTGTTGGGACTCAGGCCGGCCATGATGCTCTTCGTGAAAAACGGACGCGCTATCATAGCGCAAACTGTTCTCTCCGGCCTGAGGCGGCCGTTTGCAGGGCAATCGCACCAAACCCGAAATGCCACCGTCGTGAACATGCCAAAATAGCCGTTCACAATCAATCAGTTACAAAGGGGCTGTTCACAGGGCGTTGATTTGTGTAGTTTTCTGTCTTTTTGGGTGGCGTATGGAGACGGAGAAAGCGGCTACGGCAAATCAACGAGTCTCGCTGACGGAGGTCTTTTCG
>NZ_SSSR01000024.1 GCF_009469695.1 Propionivibrio limicola | reverse complement strand
GCGCTGATCGCGCCGCCTTCCGGTCGGGCCTTCGCCCCTCCCTCTCGGCAACGCGATCAGCGCAAATGAAGTGTCCGGGGTGTGTCAGTTTTGAATCGCCGTTGACAACGAGTATTCAAGATAGCCCTGCTATCGGAGTCAGCGGCTGGCACACTCTGGCTCACCTCATGGAGGCGGCAGAGCGTATCGAAGAAGGGCTGCCTATCCCTGCACACCTTGAAGCTATTTTCATGGACGGCACCGCGCTGGGCGGAGCACGCCCAAAGGCATCAATACGGGATGAGGCCGGGGTGCTGTGGTTGGCCAAATTCGCCAGCCGGCATGATGTGTTCGATGTGCCCGCCATCGAGTGCGCCGCATTGCAATTGGCTAGTCAGACCGGGTTGAACGTGCCGCCCGTACGCACCATGATGCTTGGCCACCGACGAATCATGCTCATTCGGCGCTTTGACCGTTACTGGGTAACCCCGGATACTGCACCCGCCCCCGATGCCGACCTGCTGGCCGACGGTCCTGGTAATGGCCGTGTCGAACACCGGATGGGCTTTGTCAGCGGCCTGACGCTGGTGGCGTGCGATGAATCGGAGTCACGTACAAAGTCCTACGCCGACTTGGCCGAGGCGGTACGCCGTTACTGTCATCCGTCCATCATCCGGCAAAACAATGAAGAACTGTTTAAGCGCATGGTGTTTAACATCTTCGTTAGCAACGACGATGACCATCTCCGCAATCATGGTTTCGTTTGGGACCCCAGATTGCCAGGCTGGAGGCTCAGTCCTCTTTATGACGTATTGCCTCGCGCGAGCCATGCGACCGAGCGTTTTTTTGCATCTGGGCGTCGGACCGCAGGGCAGAATGGCTACGCTCGACAATGCGCTTGCGGCTCACGGCAAATTCACGCTGTCTCTGGAAACTGCCTGCCTGTTGATAGATGAGGTCTGGCGAGTCGTGCGTCAGTGGCGAGCGTACTTCGACCAATCTGGAGTTCCCGACCACGAGCTGGTCAAGATTGCTCCCGCATTTCGGCATATTGATGACGTTTCCACAAAAGAGTTGCGCAAGCGGTTAGCAGGCGGCTAAACAGGACGGTGGGTGGCGTCGTGAATTAAGACGCCACGGCGTTGCTGTTTTGTGCCGCGAGCCGCATTGCCCGGCATGTGAGTCAGGATATTGAGAGCATTCTCGGTTATCAGGATGAACCGGAGATGATTCGTCGGGATGCTCTGTTGCTCAGCTAAACGTTTGTAGCGAGGGGCTTCTGGCGTGTCGCGACGTTGGCGCGCTTGCCTCTCAGAAGTGCTGCAAAAACAAAACGGACGCCGAAGCGTCCGTTTTTATTCTAGATCAGACGTGAGTCAGATTAGAAAGCGTGACGTACGCCAACCATGATGTTGTAGCTGTCTTCGCCGGCAGCGGCTACGCCACCTGCGTTGCCCCAGCGGCCAACGGTTGCGACGTTGTCGTCGTGATCCATCCAGGCTGCTGCGGCATAGAGACGGGTGCGCTTGGAGAGGTCGTGATCGTAGCCAACGCTGAAGCCTTGCGACGAGCCATCCAGGCTCTGAGTGGCGCCGGTGTTCGGATCGTAGCTGATTTCTGCGTATTCAGCATAAACTGCGCCAACCTTGCTGACCGGAGCGCGAACGCCAATCGACCACATGTCTGCATCGTAGGAAGCCGAGGCGTCGTTCGAGAGGTTCTGGTAGCTAGCGTAAACCTTGGCTGCGCCGAAGTCATAAGCACCACCGATATACCATTCATCCATGTCGTATGCGTTGGAGGAGGTGGTGGCGGTGTAGGTCACGACGTCATACTTGGCTTGGTAGATCAAGTCGATGTTGAACGGGCCGTTCTTGTAGCTACCGGCGATACCGAACTTGCCGTTGTCGGAGATGTCAGCCTTGTCCAGGTAGGTGGTGTTTGCAGCCGTTTCACCGAAGCTGTAGATAGCTTGAGCGGTAAAGCCGGAGAAGTTCGGCGATACGTACTTGATCGAGTTATCCCAGCGCGACGGGCCCGAGGCGCTCTTCATCGTACCGTTCAGGTTGCCAATGCCTTCCTGAAGCTGGTTCATCGCGTTGATGCCGGTGAGGGCGTTGGACGAGTTGCCGCCCATGATCAGGCCGGACGGTGAGTATTGACGGCCAAAGCCAACCGTACCGAAGTTGCCGGACAGGGCAACGAACGATTGACGAGCGTAAATGCCTGCGTCGGTGTCGGCGTTCTTGCCCCATTCAACCTGGAACTGAGCCTTCAGACCGTTGCCGAGAGCTTCTTCGCCCTTGAAGCCGATACGGGAGCTCCATTGGCCACCGTCTTGAATACCAGCAAAGCTTTGGCTGTCGCCGGCAGCGTTGTCGCCAGCGCCATAAACGAAAGCTTGGTCAACAACACCGTAAACGGTGACGTTGGATTGCGCGAAGGCAGCGCCAGATACCAGACCGGCTACTGCCAGTGCGATGAGTTTCTTTTGCATTGTGAATCTCCTCTAGGTTTAAGGTCGGCGGCGCTGTCGCACCGCCAATCTGCACCTCTCATAGTTGAGAAGCTGAGCGGATAATCGCAAACGATCCGGGGCCGGGCAACCTCGATGCATTGTTTTGGGGCGTTGGTGGCGCTGTTTGTTGCAATGGTGCAACAGTTCTGTGCGAACCGCTTTTGACGCAGAGAGCGCTGAGATACAGAGGGCGCAGAGAAAAAGCGCGTTGCCTTCGTTGGTGTGCTGCCGTAGTGTTGTCGCCTCGAAAATCGCAAAACATGGTTGGCTATCATGGCTCTATTTGATGCACTTGGATTTCACTGGGACAGGGCGGCGCTGCCGGTCCTTGTTCCTGTTTACTCCATCGAACGCGTCTGCTTTCGCTTTCACCGAATGCTTCCAGAGTTTGTTTGGGATGCCAGTGTGCTCGAAGGCAATCCGTTTACGTTTCCGGAGGTGAAGACGCTGTTGGACGGCGTGACCGTTGGTGGGCGGAGAGTGTCCGATCAGGAGCAGGTTCTGAATCTGGCGGAAAGTTCCAAACGGCTTCTGGCTTTGGTGAAGAGTGGACGGTTTGAATTGTCCAAGGCGATTTTTGTGGAGCTTCACCGCCTCGTGGCCCGCAATGAGGCGCTGGAGTGGGGGCTGTTCCGGGGTGAGGGAGAGGAGACGAATTACACGCCCGATGTCGGGCTGGGGACGTATGGTCGGCATACACCGTTGCGAACCCTGCCGGGGGCGCCGGAACTGAACCGTGTCTTTCAGGAGGGCATTGCCGCGCTTGCCGACTGCCCGCCTTTCGAAAGGGCGTTGGCTTTCTTTTTGTTCGGTGCTTTGCAGCAGTTTTTCTTTGATGGCAATAAACGTACTTCGCGCTTCATGATGAACGGCATCCTGATGTCAAACGGCATCGACGCGATCAGCGTACCCGCCGCCAGGGCGCAGGAGTTCAACGAAAAAATGGTGCGTTTTTATCTGACGAAGGACGGCACGGAGATGATGGCGTTTCTTGTCGATTGTCACCCGGATGCGGAGGCGATTCGATCGTCGGTGGTGGTGGGGTAGTGGTTTCGCGCAGCGAAGCTGCGCCCCTACGATGTTGAGGGGCGGGGTAGGAGCCCGGCTTTGCCGGGCGATCAGGCCTGCGTGCTTTGGCGGATGCGTTCGCGCAGGCGGAGCAGATCCGGGCCGTATTCGGTGCTGATGGCGCTGTAGGTGCGTTGCAGGTCGAACGGGCGGTAGCGGGCGAGCGAGGCTTCAATCAGCCGGCAGGCGTTGCCGTAGCGTTCGGCAGCTGCTGCGACGAGTGCGTCGTATTCAGAGGAAGTCATCGAGCGGCTCCAGTTTGAGGGTGGCGATGAAGGCTTTTTGTTCCGTGGTGGGATGGTCCGGATCGACGACGAGTACATCCAGCTTGGCGTCAAATTCCTGTGCAAAGCGACTGGCGACGCGGTGGGCGGTGTCGAAAGGCTGGGCGTTGCTGTAGAGGAGGATGTCGATGTCGCCGCCGCGGGCCGTGTTGTCGGTGCGCGAGCCGAACAGGAAGGCTTTCTGGTAGGCGATTCCGTTTAGCGCGGTTTTCAGGGCGGCGATTTCGGCGGGGGAGAGGCGCATGATGGGGGCTATCTGAACAGCTTGGCCAGTTCCTCGCCGGGGCTGGGCGCGCGCATGAAGGCTTCGCCGACGAGGAAGGCGTTGACGTTGTGTTGGCGCATCAGCGCGACGTCGCTTGTGGACAGGATGCCGCTTTCGGTGACGACGATGCGGTCGGCCGGGATGCGCGGCAGGAGGGCGAGCGTGGTTTGCAGGCTGACTTCGAAGGTGCGCAGGTTGCGGTTGTTGATGCCGAGGAGCGGCGTCGTGAGTTGCAGCGCGGCGTCGAGTTCTTCGCCGTTGTGCACTTCGACGAGCACGCCCATGCCGAGTCCGTGGGCGATGGCTTCGAGTTCCTGCATCTTGCCGAGGTCGAGCGCGGCAGCGATGAGCAGGATGGCGTCGGCGCCCATGGCGCGGGCTTCATAGACCTGATACGCGTCGACGAGAAAGTCCTTGCGCAGGGCAGGCAGGTTGCAGGCGGCACGGGCGGCTTGCAGGTATTCGGGCGCGCCCTGGAAAAACTGTTTGTCGGTGAGTACGGAAAGACAGGCCGCGCCGTGGGCTTCGTAGTCGGCGGCGATTTCGGCCGGGCGGAAGTCGGGGCGGATGATGCCTTTGGACGGGCTGGCCTTCTTGATTTCGGCGATAACGGCCGGTTGGCCGGCGGCGATCTTGGCGCGGATGGCGCCGACAAAATCGCGCGGTGCGGTGGTTGCATCCGCCTCCGCGCGCACAACGGCGAGTGGCTTTTGGGCCGAGGCGGCGGCGACTTCCTCGCGCTTGACGGCGAGAATCTTGTTCAGGATGTCGGATTGGGCGGTCTGGCTCATGCGGAAAATCCTTGCGTGCAGCGGACGAATTCGTCGAGTTTGGCGCGGGCGGCGCCGCTGGTGATGGCTTCGCGGGCGAGTTCGATGCCGCGACCGATCGAGTCGGCGACGTTGGCGACGTAGAGCGCCGTGCCGGCGTTGAGAGTGACGATGTCGCGTGCTGTGCCGGGTTCGTTGTTGAGTACCGAAATGACTTTCGCGTGCGATTCCTGCGCGTTGGCAACGCGTAGCTGGCGGGTGGAGGCCATCGCGAGGCCGAAGTCCTCGGGGTGAATTTCGTATTCGCTGATCTTGCCGTCCTTGAGTTCGCCGACCATGGTGGCCGCGCCGAGCGAGACTTCGTCGAGGCCGTCCTTGCCGTAGACGACCATGACGTGTTTGGCGCCGAGGCGCTCCATGACGCGCACGAGGATGCCGACGAGGTCTTCGTGGAAGACGCCGAGCAGCGTGTTCGGGGCGCCGGCCGGATTGGTCAGCGGGCCGAGGATATTGAAGATAGTGCGTACGCCGAGTTCGCGGCGGACCGGGGCGACGTTTTTCATCGCCGAATGGTGGTTGGGGGCGAACATGAAGCCGATGCCGGTTTTGGCCAGACATTCGGCGACTTGCGGCGGCGTCAGCATGATGTTGGCGCCGAGCGCTTCGAGCGCGTCGGCGCTGCCGGAACTCGACGAAACGCTGCGCCCGCCGTGTTTGGCGACCTTGGCGCCGGCGGCGGCGGCGACGAACATCGAGGTCGTCGAGATGTTGAAGGTATGGGCGTTGTCGCCGCCGGTGCCGACGATGTCGACGAAGTTCCGGTTGTCGGCAACGTCGAGGCGCGTGCACATTTCACGCATGACCTGTGCGGCGGCGGCGATTTCGCCGACCGTTTCCTTCTTGACCCGCAGACCGGCGGTGATGGCGGCGATCATCACCGGCGAGACCTCGCCGCTCATGATCTGGCGCATCAGGGAAACCATTTCGTCGTGGAAGATTTCGCGGTGTTCGATGACCCGCGCCAGAGCGTCCTGCGGCTTCATTTGGCGTGCTCCTCAAGAAAGTTCTTCAGCATGTCGTGGCCGTGTTCGGTCAGGATCGATTCGGGGTGGAACTGCACGCCTTCGACGGCCAGCGTCTTGTGGCGCATGCCCATGATTTCGCCGTCGTCGGTCCAGGCGGTGATTTCCAGGCAGTCAGGCAGCGTTTCGCGCTCGACGGCGAGCGAGTGGTAGCGGGTGCAGGTGACCGGATTCGGCAGGCCACGGAAAACGCCGACATTGGCGTGATGCACCGGCGACACCTTGCCGTGCATCAGCTGCTTGGCGTGCACGACCTTGCCGCCGAAGGCCTCGCCGATCGACTGGTGGCCGAGGCAGACGCCGAGCAGCGGGATTTTGCCGGCGAATTCCTTGATCGCGGCGAGCGATACGCCGGCTTGAGACGGTGCGCAGGGGCCGGGGGAAATCACCAGATAGTCGGGCTTGAGGCGGGCGATCTCGTCGAGCGTGATTTCGTCGTTGCGGAAAACCTTCACCTCCTGCCCGAGTTCGCCGAAATACTGGACGAGGTTGTAGGTGAAGGAGTCGTAGTTGTCGATCATTAGCAGCATTTTTTACCTCTTTCGACGCAGAGGGCGCAGAGACGCAGAGAACGCAGAGAAAACCAATTACAAGCCGTTCGCTACTCGCTTGACCCCTGACTTCAAAATTCTTTCGTTGAAATTTATCAGCAATCCAATCGATTTACCGGTTAACCGCAGGTAGGTAAGCAGTTGTGCTTCGTGGATGGGCTGGATGCGTTCGACGGCCTTGATTTCGACGATCAACCGATCATTGGCCAACAAGTCGATTCGAAACCCATCGCCAAGCGCGGCCCCCTTATATGCCAGAGGAACAGGCTTCTGGCGCTCGACTCGAAGCCCTTGCATTGCCAACTCGCGCTCCAGCGCCAATTCATAGGCCGATTCCAGCAGACCGGGACCCAATACACGATGCACTTCAATCGCCGCTCCGATCACATTGCCCGACAGCACATTTTCTTCCATCTCTGCGCCCTCTGTATCTCTGCGATCTCTGCGTTGAATGCGGTTAATCGTTCAATCCAGCCGCGTATCCAGTCCCTGTTCGGCCAACTCGGCGGCGCGGAGGACGGCTCGGGCTTTGTTTTGCGTTTCCTGCCATTCGGAGGTCGGGTCGGAGTCGGCGACGATGCCGGCGCCGGCCTGGACGTGGAGTTGGCCGTCTTTGAGAATTGCCGTGCGGATGGCGATCGCCAGATCCATGTCGCCGTTGAAGCCGAGGTAGCCGACGGCGCCGGAGTAGATGCCGCGTTTTACGGGCTCGAGTTCGTCGATGATTTCCATCGCCCGCACTTTCGGGGCGCCGGAGACGGTGCCGGCCGGGAAAGTGGCTTTCAGCACGTCAAGCGCGTCGAGGCCGGGCTTCAGTTTGCCTTCGACGTTGGAAACGATGTGCATCACGTGCGAGTAGCGCTCAATGGTCATGTTTTCGGTGAGCTTGACCGTGCCGACTTGGGCGACGCGGCCGGCGTCGTTGCGGCCGAGATCGAGAAGCTGGACGTGCTCGGCACGTTCCTTTTCGTCGGCCAGCAGTTCTGTCGCCAGCGCCTGATCTTCCTCGAAGGTGGCGCCGCGCTTGCGGGTGCCGGCGATCGGGCGCACCGTGACCGTATCGCCTTCGAGGCGGACGAGGATTTCCGGCGAAGCGCCGACGACGTGAAAATCGTCGAAGTCGAAGTAGAACATGTACGGCGACGGGTTGAGCGAACGCAACGAACGGTAGA
Organism: Propionivibrio limicola; assembly: GCF_009469695.1. GTDB lineage: Bacteria > Pseudomonadota > Gammaproteobacteria > Burkholderiales > Rhodocyclaceae > Propionivibrio > Propionivibrio limicola. Next base: position 36,698 of record NZ_SSSR01000024.1, on the reverse strand, counting down.
GCGCCAGCGGGCTGGCGGCGAACGGTTTGCTCATGCGCTGCGAGAGGACGACCTGCATGATGTCGCCTTCGGTGATGTAGCTCTTGGCCTTGCGCACGGCGGCCTTGAATTCTTCTTCGCCGAAAACTGAGACAGGCGGTTGCGACGCGGCCGGTTTTTCTTCCGGCAAACGGGCCGGTTCGCGCAGTTGCGCGAGCAGCGCCTTGAGACGTTCGCGTGCCTGCTGGTAGGCGCCGGGCTCGGTCGGGTCGGCATAGACGACGAGCGTCAGCTTGCCGGACAGGTTGTCGACGACAACGATTTCCTCCGAGAGCAGCAGGACGATGTCCGGCGTGTCGATGTCCGCGGCTTTGCGGCCGCGCTCCAAGCGCTGTTCAATGTAGCGCACCGTGTCGTAGCCGAAGCAGCCGACGAGGCCGCCGCAGAAGCGCGGCAGGCCGGTCGACGGTGCGGCACGGAAGCGTTCCGTGAACGATTCGATGAAATCGAGCGGGTTGATGTCGGCGGCTTGTTCGGCGATGCGTTCGCCATCGAAGACCGTGACTTCGTGCTCGCGGACGACGAGGCGCGTGCGGCTGCGCAGGCCGACGATCGAGTAGCGGCCGAAGCGTTCGCCGCCCTGCACCGATTCGAGTAGGTAGGTGTACGGTTCGTTGGCGAGCTTGAGGTAGATCGACAGCGGCGTGTCGAGGTCGGCGAACGTCTGGAGGGTGACGGGGATGCGGTTGTAGCCGGCAGCGGTGAGCTGGTTGAACTGAACTTCAGTCATGAGAAAACTCCACAAACAAGATCTGCACAAAGATTTGTACAACGAGAAGCGGGCACGCCGTGGATAAAAACGGTCGTGCCGGTACGGGCCTGGGATCAGCTACAGGGTCGCCAGGGCCAAGCCTCCGCCCAGAATGCGGGCTCAAGATGCAGGTTGTTGTGGAGTACGTTCATGGAGTGATCAGTTCGGGCTGTAGCGAATGCGATCTACAGCGGATTCGATGGTCGGGACTATAGCATCACAGGCGAGTTCCTGCACATCGCGGCCCTCGTTGTAGCCGTAGGGCACGAGGAAGACGCGGCAGCAGGCGGCTTGGCCGGCGAGCGCGTCATTGACCGAATCGCCGATGAACAGCGCTTCGGCAGGCGAGACGCCAAAGCGGCCGCAGGTCCAGATGAGCGGCATCGGGTCGGGCTTGATCTTCGGCAGGCGGTCGGCGCAGACGACGGCGTCGAAGAACGGCGCGAGACCAGTTTTTTCGAGCAGCGGTAGCGTGAAGGCTTCGGTCTTGTTGGTGATGACGGCGAGCGGCAAACCCATTGCCCTGAGCGCCCGCAGCCCTTCGATAACGCCGGGGTAGGGCTGCGTGCTGAGTCCATTCTCGCGCGCATAGTGGCGCTTGAAGCTGTCGAGCGCTTCGGCCGGCGGCGGGTTCTCGTCGGTGATTTCAAGCGAGTTCGAAAGAAGCCGCTTGACGAGGTTGTTGATGCCGCGGCCGACGTAGCGGCGGATGGCATCAACCGGCAGTTCTGGCCGGCCGAGGTCGCGCAGCATGGCGTTCGATGCGGCGTGCAGGTCGGGCACGGTGTCGAGCAGCGTGCCGTCGAGGTCGAGCAGGACGGCGCGAACGTTGATTGCGGTAGCGTTCATCGTGATCAAACCTTCGCCAGTTCGGCGCGCAGGGCGGCGATGACCGAGTCGTAGCGGTGCGGATCGCTGTCCTTGCCGGCACCGTAAACGGCGGAGCCGGCGACGAAGGCATCGGCACCGGCGCGGGCGATCTCGGCGATGTTGTCGACCTTGACGCCGCCGTCGATTTCCAGACGGATGCGGCGGCCGCTCTCCTGCTCGTAGGCGTCGATTTTCGCCTTGGCGGCGCGCAGCTTGGCGAGCGTCGACGGGATGAATTTCTGGCCACCGAAGCCGGGGTTGACACTCATCAGCAGGACAACGTCGAGCCGATCCATTACGTAATCCATGTATTCGAGCGGCGTCGCCGGATTGAACACCAGGCCGGCCTGACAACCGCTTTCGCGGATCAGCGACAGGCTGCGGTCAACGTGCTCGGAGGCTTCCGGATGGAAGGTGATGATGTTGGCGCCGGCCTTGGCGAAATCGGGAATGATGCGGTCGACAGGCTTGACCATCAGGTGCACGTCGATCGGCGCTTGCGTCAGCGGGCGGATGGCTTCGCAGATCATCGGTCCGATGGTCAGGTTGGGCACGTAATGGTTGTCCATCACGTCGAAGTGAATCCAGTCGGCGCCGGAGTCGATGACGTTGGTGATTTCCTCGCCAAGCTTGGTGAAGTTGGCGGAGAGGATGCTGGGAGCGATGAGGTACATGGGCTGTTCTGGCGAGCGGAGAAAGGCGCGCATTTTATCGCGAAAGGGTGGCGGCCTGCGTTGCCCGAAGTTGACGCTTGTAGTCAGCTACAAAAAGCGAACCACCAAGACGCCAAGAACACCAAGAAGCACCAAGAAAAACATCTCGAATTTCTTGGTGAAACTTTGTGCCCTTGGTGTCTTTGTGGTGAAAATCGTCGCTGACTTGGGCGGTGTCAGCGTTTCAGTGTGAATTCCATTCTGACGCCGGCGATTTCGATGATGTCGCGGTCAGACAGGGGGGCGGGGTGGTCGCCGAGCGGGCGGTCGTTGAGGAGCGGCGGCGGGAGGTCGGGCAGGCGGCTGAGCTGGTAGCCGCCGGGCAGGCGGCTAATTACGCCGACCTGGACGCCGGGTTTGCCGAGCGTCGTCTGCGGTTTGGTCAGTTCGACGGAGCGCCCGGCGTTCTTTCCGTTGAGGATGTGGATCGAGGCGCCGGCTGGCTGTGCGTTTTTGGCGGTGGTCGCGGCATCCGTAAAGTCGGTGGACGCGCCGTGGATTTCGTCGGGCGTCGGTTCGTCGATCAGGTATTTGAGCTTGTACTTGCCGAGGCTGACGACGTCTTCGTGCATGAGCTGCCGCTTCTTGACGGCCTGCCCGTTGACCTGAGTGCCGTTAGTGCTGTTCAGGTCTTCAAGGAACGAATCGTCGAGAATCGTCACGATCACGGCGTGCTCACCGCTGATCGCGAGGTTGTCGATCTGGATGTCGTTCACCGGTTTGCGGCCGATGGTCATGCGCTCCTTGTCGAGCGCGATTTCCTTGAGCACGAGGCCGTCCATGCTCAGAACGAGCTTTGCCATGGTCTGCGTCCTTTTATGAAAAACGTGTCGTGAGTTTCGACAGCCAGCCGGTGGCGACAGCGGCGCCGGCATCCCCGGCGGCAACGTCACTGCTTCCGGCGGACGTCGGGCGTTCGGGGGTGCCCCGGAAGTCGGCAGCTATCCTGACCAGGATCAGCGAGATGTTGTCGCGGCCGCCGCGCTCGTTGGCCATGTCGATGAGATGGCAGGCTGCCGTGTTGAGGTCGTCGGCCTCGTTGTTCTGCAGGACGCGCTTGATCTGCCGTTCGGGCAGCATGTCGGTCAAACCGTCCGAGCAGAGCAGGAACAGGTCGCCGAGGCGAACATCGTGTTCGGCGATTTCGGTCCGGGCGTCTGCTTCAGCGCCCAAGGCCCGCGTAAGAACGTGCCGGTTCGGCGAAAGCCGGGCTTCGGCGGCCGTGATTTTCCCCTCGTCGAGTTGCTCCTGCAGGAGCGAATGGTCATGCGTCAGCAGGGAAAAATCTTCACCGCGCAGCCGGTAGCAGCGCGAATCGCCGATGTGCGCGACCATGACGCGGTTGTCGAAGAACAGGGCGGCGGCCAGGGTGGTGCCCATGCCGGCGCATTCGGGATGGCGGGCAGCGGCTTGCAGGATGGCCATGTTGGCGGACTGGATGCTGTCGCGCAGGCAGTCGTGAGCGTACGGCTGGCCGCTTGGCGGGTGCGTCGCGCAGGCCGGGCGGCCGGCGAGAGAAAAACCGATGCGGCTGGACAGATGCATGATGGCCAGGCTGCTGGCCACTTCGCCCGCGTTGTAGCCGCCCATGCCATCGGCGAGCAGGACGAGGCCGAGGTCCGGGTTGGCAAAAACGGCATCCTCGTTGTGCTCGCGCACCCGGCCGGTGTCCGAGTGGAGTGCGATGTCGAGGGCGTGGTGCAGGCGGGTGGGCATGGGCGGTGTGGCAGGCCGGGGCGTGTCGATGGACGACAATCGCCCGGACTGCCGGGCGCGCTTAGCCGCCGTAGGGCAGCTGAACGCCGAGCCCCTGTTCGCGCGCCAGTGCTTCGAGGCGGACGGCGACGGCGATGTCCTGGATGGCCATGCCTTGCGATTCGAAGAGGGTGATGTCTTCCGGCGAGGTGCGGCCGGGGTGCTTGCCGAGGATGATGTCGCCGAGTTCGACGAGCTGGCGTTCGTTGAGGCGGCCCTTTTCGAGCAGCGGCAAGAGGTCGCCGGCTTCCTTGAGCGCGGTTTCGACGGTGTCGACGACGATCGGCTTGCAGATTTTCAGCGTGTCCTCGCCGACTTCGCGGCGGATGAGCGCGTTCGATCCGGCGGCGTTGATGTGCGTGCCGGGCGAGAGCCAGGCGGCGTCGAACAGCGGATTGGTGGCGGTGGTGATGGTGCTCACGATGTCGCTGTTGCGGACGGTTTCTTCCGGTGAGGCGGTGGGCACGACGTCGATGCCGAGACGGTCGGTCATCCTGGCGCAGAAGGCGTCGAGACGTTCCTTGTTGCGGGCGAAGACCTTGACGCGGCGCAGCTTGCGCACGGCGGCGACGGCCTCGATGTTGCCTTCGGCCTGCCAGCCGGCGCCGAAGACGCCGAGCACTTCGGCATCCGGGCGCGCCAGCCACTTGGTGGCGACGCCGGAGGCGGCGCCAGTGCGCATCATGCCGAGGTAGTCGGCTTCGAGCACGACGCGCAGCACGCCGCTCGCCGCACTGAACACATGCACGAGGAAGCGGACGCCCGAGCGGTTGCTGGTGTAGGCCTTGTAGCCGATCGCGTCGCGGCCGGGCAGCGCGCCTTGCAGGATGTGCAGCGCGGTTTGCGGTAGACGGGTGCGCTGGCGCGGAATGTCGATCGCCTTGTTGAGCGACAGCTCCTTGTGGGCTTCTTCGACGGCTTCGAGCGTCAGCGGCATGGTCAGCAGCTGGCGGACTTCGTTTTCATTGATGAACAGGGCCATAAAATCTCCGGGCTCGGTGGTGGCTGTTTGGAATATGGAATCGGAACAGCGGAGATTTTAGCGGCATTTAATGACGGGCAGGGCGGACGTTTTTTTCTTGCTGATCCGGAAAGAAAACGCCCGCCCTGCGGTGACGCTTACAGCAGCGATTTGAGCAACCGTCCCATTTCCGACGGATTGCGCGTGATCGTGAAGCCGCACTCTTCCATGATGGCGAGTTTGGCTTCGGCGGTGTCGGCGCCGCCGGAAATCAGCGCACCGGCATGGCCCATGCGCTTGCCGGCCGGGGCGGTAACGCCGGCGATGAAGCCGACGACCGGTTTCTTCATGTTGGCCTTGCACCAGGCGGCGGCTTCGGCTTCGTCCGGCCCGCCGATCTCGCCGATCATGATGACGGCGTCGGTATCCGGGTCGTCGTTGAACAGCCGCATGATGTCGATGTGCTTGAGACCGTTGATCGGGTCGCCGCCGATGCCGACCGCCGACGACTGGCCGAGGCCGATTTCGGTGAGCTGAGCGACAGCCTCATAGGTCAGCGTGCCGGAGCGCGAGACGACGCCGATGCGCCCCTTCCGGTGGATGTGGCCGGGCATGATGCCGATCTTGATTTCCTCGGGCGTAATCAGGCCGGGGCAGTTCGGGCCGAGCAGCCGCGTTTCCTTGCCGCCGGCGGCGACCTTCTGTTTCATCTTGTTGCGCACCATCAGCATGTCGCGCACCGGGATGCCTTCGGTGATGCAGACGACGAGGTCAAGATCGGCTTCAACGGCTTCCCAGATGGCATCGGCGGCACCGGCCGGCGGCACGTAGATGACGGAAACGGTAGCGCCGGTATCGGCGGCGGCGTCCTTGACCGAAGCGTAGATCGGGATGTCAAAGACCTTCTCGCCGGCCTTTTTCGGATTCACCCCGGCGACGAAGCAGTTCTTGCCGTTGGCGTATTCCTGGCATTTTTCGGTGTGGAACTGGCCGGTCTTGCCGGTGATGCCCTGCGTGATGACCTTGGTGTTCTTGTTGATCAGAATCGACATGAAAACTCTCCCTTACTGGACCGCGGCAACGATCTTGGTGGCCGCTTCGGCCATGGTGTCGGCGGCAATGATCGGCAGACCGGAATCCTTGAGCAGTTGCTTGCCGATGTCCTCGTTGGTGCCCTTCATGCGCACGACGAGCGGCACGGTGAGCTTGGTTTCGCGGGCGGCGGCGATGACGCCGTTGGCAATCGTGTCGCACTTCATGATGCCGCCAAAAATATTGACGAGGATGCCCTTGACGTTACTGTTGCCAAGCATGATCTTGAACGCGGCCGTCACCTTCTCGGTGGTAGCACCGCCGCCAACGTCGAGGAAGTTGGCCGGTTCGCCGCCAAACAGCTTGATCGTATCCATCGTCGCCATCGCCAGCCCGGCGCCGTTCACCAGACAGCCGATGTTACCGTCGAGCGAGATGTAAGAGAGGTCGTATTTCGAGGCTTCGATCTCGTTCGGGTCTTCCTCGTCGATGTCGCGGAAGGCGACGATGTCCGGGTGGCGGAACAGCGCGTTGGCGTCGAAGTTGAATTTTGCGTCGAGCGCCTTGATGTTGCCGTTGCCCTCAAGGATCAGCGGATTGATTTCGGCCAGCGAGGCGTCGGTCTCCATGTAACAGGCGTAGAGGCTCTTGAACACGGCGACAGCCTGCGCCTGCGAGTCAGCCGGGATGCCGATGCCGGCGGCGAGTTCGCCAGCCTGTGCATCAGTGAGGCCAACGAGCGGATCGACGAAGACCTTGATGATCTTCTCCGGCGTTTTGTGCGCGACTTCCTCGATGTCCATGCCGCCTTCGCTGGAAGCCATCATGACGACTTTCTGCGTGGCGCGGTCGGTGAGCGCGGCGACGTAGTATTCCTTCCGGATGTCGGCGCCTTCCTCGATCAGCAGGCGGCGCACCTTCTGCCCTTCCGGTCCGGTCTGGTGGGTGACGAGCTGCATGCCGAGAATCTGGCCGGCGTACTGGCGCACTTCGTCGAGCGACTTAGCCACTTTCACGCCGCCGCCCTTGCCGCGCCCGCCGGCGTGAATCTGCGCCTTGACGACCCAGACCTTGCCGCCGAGCGCTTCGGCTGCTTGCACCGCGTCATCGACGGTCGGGCAGAAAATGCCGCGCGGCACCGGTACCCCGAACTTCCGGAGCAGTTCTTTTCCCTGGTATTCGTGAATCTTCATGCGCTCCCCCTTGTTGGTCTTGAGCTTGCGTGCAACGAATCAAACGAATCGGGCAGGTGCGAACTTCCTCCTACCCGCGATGGTGGTCGCGGTACCAGCGCGGGTAATAGCGCCGGACCACGTCCGAAGTCACTCCAAGTGCGTGGCAACCGTCGAGATGCGCCGGCATCTGATCGCCATCGTGCCGGTCTTCATGCTTGACCTCACCGGCGAAGGTCTGGAAGGCCGCCGTCGGCATCGCCATCAGCAGTTCAGACAGGTGGGTGCAGCCTTTGGTGCCGCGGAATATCTCCTTCACCGCCTTGACGAAACCCTTGAACAGATTGAGCCCGACCACCTTGCGGTAGTCAGGCAGGATGCCTTCGCAGGTGCCGGTAAAAGGCGTCGATTTGGCGCAGGCGACGATGTCGAGCACGTTCATCTTGGTGTCGATGGTGAGGCGCACGCGAATGTCGTGAATCGGCTCACCCGGTTGCCGGGTGCCGGTATGCAGCGGAAACGGGTTGTCCTTGGTGTCGACGAGTTGCCCTTCGATGTCCCATAGGCCGTCGGCACGCTTGAAACCCTCAAAGGCGATGCGGCGTTGATGGAGGCGGGTGCGGTCGATGGTGGAGGGCGGTAACGGCATGTCGCGGTCCTGAAATACGGTTAAAGCGGAATCAATATCTGGCCGGATCAATCTAGCACAAATGCCCGCAACGACCGCGCGTAGAGGCGCTTCCCGCTGTCGATAATCATCCCGACGTTTCCTTTCCCGGCTCATCAGACAGCGGGTTGGAGTGCGCCGCTGCGAATTTGTTCAACGCGCCGGAAGGGCATGTCTCAGACGAGTTCGTCGAGCGCCGACATCAGCGCTTCCTTGTCGCGGAACGTGCTCTCCGGCAGCGCCTCGATGCGTTGCCCGTCGTGCAGGACGAATACCTGGTCGGCGAGCCGGTGTGCCTGGCTCAGGCTGTGCGACACGACAAGCAGCGTATAGCGCAACTTGAGCTCGGCGAGCAGTTCCTCGATCTGGCGCGCCGCCTTGAAGTCGAGCGAGGCCGTCGGTTCATCGAGGAGCAGGATGTCCGGGCGCAGCGCCAGCGTGCGCGCCAGACACAGGCGCTGCTGCTGGCCGCCGGAGAGCGTGGCGGCCGGGGCACCGAGGCGGTTCTTTACCTCATTCCACAAATGCACTTCGCGCAACGCCTGTTCGGTGCGCGCTTCGCATTCGGCGGCGCCCAGCCCGAGCGTCACCGCGAGCGGCAGGGAGAGGTTGCGGGCGATGGACAGCGGCAGCACGTTCGGCGACTGGAAGACCATGCCGGCGCGCCGCCGCAGTTCTTCGACCGGCGTGGACGGCGCGTAGGCGTCGAGTCGCGTCGCGCCCAGTTGCAGTTCGATCTGGCCGCACGTCGCGCAGCCGGGCAGGCATTCGTTGAGGCGGTTGATGGCGCGCAGCAGCGTCGTCTTGCCCGAGCCGGAGCGGCCGAGCAGGAAGGTCAGGCCGCCGGCCGGGATGTCGAGGCTAAGGTCGCGCAGCACCGGCCGGTTGGCAAAGCTCACCGACAGGTGGCGGATGCGGATGGCCGCGGGGTTCAGGGCGTCGGTTCGGTGGTCCATTGTCGTTCGAGGCGGGTTTGCAGGACGCGCGCGGCGAGGAACATCAGGCCGGTCAGCGCGAGCAGGACGAGCGCGGCGGCGAAGGCCTGCGTCAGTTCGGCCGGCGACTGGTGTTCGGCGGCAAGGTAGTAGATGTGGAAGGGCAGCGCCTCGTACTTGCCGGTGAGCGAGGCGGGCGCGCCGGCATTGGCGACGACGCCGGTCATCAGGATGACCGCCGTATCTTCGGCGGCGCGGCCGACGGCCAGCATGACGCCGCTGAAAATGCCCGGCAGCGCCGCCGGCAGCAGCAGATGGCGGACGGTGCGGCCGGGCGACAGGCCGAGGCTGGCGCCGGTCAGGCGCAGTTGCAGCGGCAGGTTTTCGAGGGCGAGGCGCGTCGTGCCGATCACGTACGGCAGCACGAGCACGGCGAGGCACAGCGCCGAAAGCAACAGGCCGGTGTTGGCGTCCGGGGCGACCGTCCGACGCAGGAACAGGATCAGCGCGAAACCGAACAGGCCCATGAGGATCGACGGGATGCCGGCGAGCAGGTCGATGGCGAACGCCAGCAGCGCCTTGGCGCGACCCGTCGCGTATTCGGCAAGGTAGATGCCGCTGGCCACGCCGAGCGGCACGGCGATGGCCGTCGCCAGAGCGACCAGCGCCAGCGTGCCGAGACAGGCCGGCCACAAGCCGTCGAAGACGGGGGCACCGCGCAGCGCGGCGAGCGGCGGCGTGTCGGCGAAAAAAAGCGCCAGCGAGAGGCCCGGCACGCCGCGCCAGAGCAGAAAGCCGAGCAGCGCCAGGAGGATGGCCGGCACGCCCAGCGCGGCCAGCCAGGCGCCGGCCTGCGCCAGTTTTTCGGGGGGCACTGGTTTACTCATGGCGCAGGCGGCGCAGCGCCAGATTGACCAGCAGCGAGACCATGAACAGGATCACGCCGCAGGCGAACAGCGAACCGTAAGCGGCGCTCTGGCTGTCGGTCGCCACCACCAGCGCGATGTGCGAGGTCAGCGTGCGCAGCGGGTCGAGTGGCGAGTGCGGCAGTAGCGGCGCATTGCCGGCCAGCATCAGCGGGATCAGCGTATCGCCGATGGCGCGGCCGAAGCCGAGCGCGGCGGCGACCAACAGGCCGCGCGTCGACAGCGGCAAGGTCAGCCGCAGCACCTGTTGGGCCGGCGTGAAGCCGAGGGCGGCGGCCGTCAGTTGCGTTTGCGCGTGGATCGTCCGGAACTGGCTGTCGAGGATCAGCACGATGGTCGGCAGGATCAGCATGGCCAGGGTGAGGCCGGCTGCCAGCCAGGAAAAACCGGAGCCGGAGAAGCCGGCGCGGATCAGGGGGATGAGCAGAAAAGCCGATACCAGCCCGTAAACGACGGTCGGCACGCTCGTCATGCCGCGGACGATGCCGAGCAACGGTCGCGCCGCCCATGTCGGCCCCAGCCCGTGCATGAAACAGCACAGGCCAAGGCCGAGCGGATAGGCGAGCAGCATGGCCGAGCCGGCGAGGCAGAGCGAACCGGCGAGCATCGGCAGGATGCCGAATTCGCCTTGTTGCGGCCGCCATTGCCACGAGAGTAGCGAAGAGAGCGTCTCGCCGGTGAACACGGGCGCGGCGAACCACAGCAGAAAACCGAAGATGGCCAGCACCGACAGCGCCGAGACAAGCGTGGCGAAAAGCAGCAGGCTGGGCGTGATGTTGCCGCGGGGCATGGAGTGAGGGATGCGGGCGGTGAAACGGGACACCGGCTTTCGCCGGGGCGACGAATCAGGAAGCGGGTTGTGTTAGAGCGGCAAATAACCGGCGCCGGCCGTGATCTGCTTGCCGTCCGGGCCGAGGATGTACTTGATGAAGTCGGCGGTCAGGCCGTGCGGTTCGCCCTTGGTGTTCATGTAGAGCTTGCGCACGATCGGGTACTTGCCGGTGCGGGCGTTGTCCTGCGTCGGCGCGATGCCGTCGAGCGTCGGCGCCTTGATCGTTTCGTCGATGTGGCCGATCGAGACGTAGCCGATGGCGTCCTGATCGCTGGCCAGCGCCGACTTCATAGCACCGTTCGAAGCGACGACGTTGGCGTTGGCGGCGATGGTGCCCTTCTTGAGCAGTTTTTCCCAGAACACTTCGCGCGTGCCGCTTGCCTCGTCGCGGGTGTAGAGGTGGATGGCCGCGTCGCGGCCGCCGACGGCTTTCCAGTTGCCGATCTTGCCGGCAAAGATGTCCTGCACCTGTGCGGCGGTGAGGTTGCCGACCGGGTTCTTCGGATGGACGGTGGCAGCGACGCCGTCGATGGCGAAGGCAAACGATTTCAGCCCGTACTTGGCGACTTCCTCGTCGGAGAGCGGCCGGCCGGTGTTGCCGATGTCGACAAGCCCCTCGCCGACCTTCTGCACGCCGACGCCCGAGCCACCGGCGGCGACGCTGATGCGGATTTCCCGGCTGGTCTGCATGACGCGCTTGGCGGCTTCCTTCATCACCGGGATGTGCGCCGTGCCGCCGGCGATGTCGATCTTGCCTTTCTTGCCGGCGAAAACGTCGAGTTCGCCGGCCAAAGCGCTACCGGTCAGCAGGGTCGAGCAAACAACAGCGGCCAGCAGGCGGCCAGTAAGACGGGAGAGTTCAAATTTCATCGGGGATTCCTCATGCAAAAAACGGCAAAGGCCGCACTATACCGGCCGCGCCGCCTGCCAACAAAAACGGCGAGCCGGATGACTCGCCGTCGGTGGGGTAGATGTGGTGTCAGACCGTGAACTGATTCACCGACTTGTTCATCCGGTCGACGATTGCTTCGAGCTTCTGGACCATGGATTCCGTCTGATTGACGACGGCGACGTTCTGTTCGGTCATCGCGGCGACCTGCTCGACGTTCTGCGCCAGTTGCGTCATCGCTTCCTGCTGTTCGCTTGAAGCGTGCGAAATTTCATTGACGCGCTGGATGGTGTCGCCCATCTCGTTGTCGATGCGCTGCAGCGCGTCCTGCGCCGAATGCACGAGCGTGACGCCTTCCTCGACCTGCGCGGCGCCGGCGCGCATGCCGTCGACGGCGGCCTGCGTTTCCTTCTGGATGAGATCGATCATGCTGCTGATTTCTTCGGTCGCCTTGCCCGTGCGCTCGGCGAGCTTGCGCACTTCGTCGGCCACCACCGCAAAGCCGCGCCCCTGTTCGCCGGCGCGGGCGGCTTCGATGGCGGCGTTCAGGGCCAGCAGGTTGGTCTGGTCGGCGATTTCCTTGATCGCGCCGGCAATCTGGCTGATCTCGGCGGAGCGCTGGCCGAGTGTTTCGACCTGTTCGGCCGACTGCTTGACGGTCTGCGCCAGCGAATTGATCGTCAGGCAGGCTTCGTCCGAGCGCTTGACGCCTTCGCGCGAGGTTTCGCCGGCGCTGGCCGCGACGTCGCGCGTCGAACGCGCATGCTCGGCGACTTCGCCGATCGATACGGTGACTTCCTCGACCGCGGCGGCGGCCGACGAGGTGGCTTCGCTCTGGCGCTGCGCCGACTGCATGGCGACCCGCACGCCGCTATCGACTTCCCGCGTCGTTTCGCTGACGTGCTTGGCGGTGTCGGCCATGCCCTGCACGGTGGCCTGCACCGACGAGACGAACACATCCATCCGACGGGCGATGGCGCCGAGCAGGTCGGAGCGCGTTGTCACCAGGCGTTGTTTGAGATTGCCGGAGGAGAGCACGTCGTCCATCCAGTGGCCGATCGATTCCAGATCGCGGTTGACCTTGGGCGCGAACCAGCCGATGAAATAGAGGGCGTAGGCGACGGCGAAGATCATCAATCCGACGCGCGCTTGTGTCAGGACCTCGTCTGAGAAGGCCTGCCCGGCCAGATCGAGCAGGCCGAGCGCCAGTACCAGCAGCCCCATGAATACCATCTGGCCGCGCAGCGAGAACAGCGCCGTGAGGAGGGCCGGGCGTTTGTGCACGGCCTGCCCGTGGCGCACCAGCAGCTTGTTGTTGCCGTCGTTGATGCGCCGGTAAGCGGCTTCGGCGGCCAGGATTTCCTGCCGGTCGGGGCGGCTGCGCACCGACTGGTAGCCGACGACCTGCCCGTTTTCGCGCACCGGCGACACATTCGCGACCACCCAGTAGAAGCCGCCGTCCTTGCGCCGGTTCTTGACGATGCCGCGCCAGGGCAGGCCGGCTTTCAGGTCGCGCCACATGTCCTCGAAGGCGGCGATCGGCATGTCCGGGTGACGCACCATGTTATGCGGCTGGCCGAGCATCTCTTCCCGCGAAAAGCCGCTGATCAAGCAGAAGGCGTCGTTGGCCTCGGTGATGAGACCCTTCAGGTCGGTGCGCGAATAGATGAATTCGTTGTCCGGCAGTATGGATTCCGTATTCGTTACGGGGAGATTTTTTCTCATTGTCTTCTCCAGCGGAGGCGGTGGTGAGGAAGGGGGATGGTATGCCGCAGAACTTTCGCACGATTATATACAGCGCCGCCGCTTTGTTATCGTTAATAATTCGGCACTCCCAACTGCGTGCCGATCAACCGGTTTTACTTCCATGTCTTCCGATTCGATTCACTACCGCCTGTCTCCAGCCGACCCTGCCGCGCATCATTTCGAAGTTGTCTGTCGCGTTGAACATCCCGATCCAGATGGTCAGCGCTTTGCTTTGCCGGCGTGGATTCCGGGCAGTTACCTGATCCGCGATTTCGCCCGCCACATCGTTGCCATCCGCGCCGAGTCGGCGGGCAAGCCGGTGCGCCTCGACAAACTCGACAAGCACACCTGGCAGGCGGCGCCGCTCAAGCGCGGCCAGCCGCTGACCGTGACCTGCCTCGTCTATGCCTGGGATCTCTCGGTGCGCGGCGCGCATCTCGATCGCACGCACGGTTTCTTCAACGGCACCAGTGTTTTTCTGCGCGTCATCGGGCAGGAGGAATCGCCGTGTCTCGTCGACATCCGGCCGCCGGCCGGCGAGGCATTCAAGGACTGGCGCGTGGCCACCTCGCTCGAACCGGCCGTCGGCGTCGAAGGCGCTGCGAAACCTTACGGTTTCGGTTCTTACCGCGCTGAAAGCTACGACGATCTCATCGATCATCCGGTCGAGATGGGAACTTTTACGCTCGCTACCTTCGAGGCGTGCGGCGTGCCGCACGACATTGCGATCACCGGCCGCCACGATTGCGATCTCGAGTGCCTGACCGCCGACCTCAAGCGCGTCTGCGAATGGCAGATTCGTTTCTTCGGCGAGCCGGCGCCGATGTCGCGCTACGTCTTTCTCGCCACGGCGGTCGGCGATGGCTATGGCGGTCTTGAGCACCGCGCCTCGACGGCGCTGCTCTGCTCGCGCAACGACCTGCCGTATCCGGGCATGGAAGGGCTGCCGGAAAGTTACCGCACCTTCCTCGGCCTGTGCAGCCACGAGTATTTCCACACCTGGAACGTCAAGCGCATCAAGCCGGCCGCTTTCGTGCCTTATGACCTCGAACGCGAGAACTACACGACGCAGCTCTGGGCCTTCGAAGGAATCACCTCGTATTACGACGACCTCGCCCTGCTGAAGAGCGGCGTCATCGCGCAAAAAGACTGGCTCGAACTGACCGCTAAGGCGATCAGCAACGTGCACCGCGCCCCCGGCCGCCTGCGCCAGTCGCTCGCCGAATCGAGCTTCGATGCCTGGAGTAAGTTCTACCGGCCGGATGAAAACACGCCGAACGTCGTCGTCAGCTACTACGCCAAGGGCGCGCTGGCCGCGCTGGCGCTCGATCTGACGCTGCGCCGGGAAAGCGAAGGCCGGATTTCGCTCGACGACGTGATGCGCACGCTCTGGGAGCGTTTCGGGAAAACGGGTTTGGGCGTTGGCGACGACGACATCCGCCGGGTGGCCGAAGAACTGTCGGGCTGCGATCTCAAGCGGTTTTTTGCCGAGGCGATCCACGGCACGCGCGACCTGCCGCTGAAGAAACTGCTCGCGCCGTTCGGCATCCGCCTCGACTGGGAGTGCGCCACAAACAACGCCAAGACGCCGTCACTCGGCGTCAAAACCAGCGCCGACGGCAACGAGCTCAAGCTGGCGACCGTCTACGACGGCGGGCCGGCGCAGCAGGCCGGGCTGGCCGCCGGCGACGTGCTGGTTGCCATCGATGGCCTGCGCATCAAGCCGTCCGAGTTCGACAAACGGCTCAGCCGCTTGCGCGCGGGCGACTGCATTACGGCGCACGCTTTCCGCCGCGACGAACTGATGGAATTCTCCGTTCGCCTCGATCCCCCGGCGGCGGATACGGCCAAGCTTCAAACGGGGAAAACGGCCAACGCCTTGCGCCAGGGCTGGCTCGGCGACTGAACGGTCAGTCGCGCAACTCGCCCATTGCCCGCCAGAGCAGGCCGCCGAGCAGGGCGGTGGCAAAGACGAGGCTGAGCAATGAGGCCAGCCAGAAGCCGGCGGCGCCCATCGGCGCGTCTGTCCGGAAGGCCAGCCACCAGCCGCCGAAGAGGCCGAGGCCCCAGAAGCCGCTGATATGGACCAGCATCGGCACGAAGGTGATCTTGTAGCCGCGCAACGCATGTGCGGCGACGGTCTGCGCGGCATCGAAAATCTGGTAGGCCGCCATATAAACGATCAGCGACAGACAGACCTCGCGCACGGCGGGGTCGTTGGTGTACGCGGTGACGAGCGGCTTCTGGATCAGCCAGAGCAACAGGCCAAGTGCCGACGACAGTGCGCTGGCAATGGTGATGCCGGCCAGCGCCGAAGCCCGCGCCCGTACCCAGTCGCTGGCGCCAGCGGCCAGGCCGACCTGCGCCAGCGTCGCCACGGCCAGCGACAGCGGCAGCATGTAGCAGATGCCGGCGAGGTTGGCGACGACCCGGTGTCCGGCGACGACCGGCGCGCCGAGTTGGGCGACGAACAGGGCGATCAAGGTGAACGCCGAGATTTCGACGAAGCTCGACAGGCCCATCGGCAGGCCGAGCTTGAGCAGGGCTTTCTGGGCGGCGAGGTGCGGTGCTTTCCAGCCGTGCAGCAGGCGATAGGCGGTCAGGTGGCGGCTGCGCACCATGTAGGCGATGCCGGCGCCGAGCGCCAGCCAGCCGATCAGGGCGTTCGAGATGCCGCAGCCGAGCGCGCCGAGGCCTGCGCCGCCCCAGGCGCCGGTGACCAGTGCGCCGGCCAGCAGGCCGTGCGCCAGCGTGCAACACAGCGAAATGACCATCAGCGGGCGCGGCAGCCCGACAGCGATGCAGAAGGCGTAAAAGGTACGGTACAGCAGCGAGGCGGGCACGCCCCAGGCCAGCATGGCGAGGTAGGCACGCGCCTTGGTCTCGACGGCAGGCTCGATGCGGGACAGGGCGAGCAGCGGGTCTGGATAAAGCAGGCACAGGAAGCCGGGGACGGACAGGAAAAGTGCCAGCCAGAATCCCTGGTGCAGCGCGCCCGCCATTTCGTCGTCCCGGCCGGCCCCCTTGAGGTGGGCCACGGTCGGTGACACCGCCTGGACGACGCCGGCCAGCGCCAGAATGATGGCGATATAGATGCCGCCGCCGACGGCGACAGCGGCCAGGTCTTCCGTCCCGAAGTGTCCGAGCAGCACCGTGTCGATCACCATCATGCCCATCGAGGCGAGTTGGGCAATGAGCATCGGCAGGGCGTTGACGAGGATCAGTCGGGATTGTCGGGCAAACATGAACGAGCAGTGGGGCTGGCGAAACGGCGAAGGCTAGCGCATTTCCGGCCGGCGTTGGCGGATTGTCTGCGTTGCGATGCTGCAAAAATGCACTTGTAATTTCCTTGTAAGGCCTTTGTAACAAGAATGATTCACGATGACACAACGGCATGACAGTCGAACGAAACGTTACAAAACAAGGGGCAAGCTGAAACAGACGTGCCGGGCGATGACCCCTATCATCAATCCCGTCGGAACAGAAAGAGACCGTTCTGATTTTTAACTGGCTTAAACAAGGAGATAAACATGCCTGCTTATTATTTTTTTGAAAATGCGTTTGAAACCGCCTTCGTTGTTGCGGCGCTGGCCATGATTGCCGGCTATGTCGCTGTCAAGGTGTTCGCCTTCCTCGAAGCTACCTTTGTTGTGCCGGATACCGCCAAGGCAGCCAGATCCGAGGCGGCCACGCGGTATGCGATCGCCGGCGCTGTGGCTGCACACTAAGAAGACTCTTTCATGAGTCCTCAACCCCCGGCCGGAAAATGGTTTTTGCAGGCGTGCCAGATCGGCGGTGCGTCCATGTCGAGACTGGCTTGGTTTCAATGAACCGAGTTTTCCGGCCGGCCTGGCTTCAATCGCTTTTGTTGCTCAGGCTTCGGCATTCCTCTCGCCGTAGCTGCCATTCGCCCGTTCCCGCCTTCCCCTGCACTTTTTTTTCGGCTTCGCCGCGTGGCGTAAAAATGCTGAAACACTGCGCTGCCATGATTTGGTCATCGTCTTCTTACAGTCCGTTACAAAGCAGGAAAACACCTGCAACAGACATCGGGGCGGACGGTAAGTAAGATAAAAAGCGTGAAGTTGATGTGCCTCCCCGAGGTTTTTCGGGTGTGTTTTGAAAGGAGAAAATCATGACGACTGCTGTCGTATCCAATCCATCACCAATTGCCTTTCAGCTCAATTCTGACATGGCAGATATTGAAGAGCGGATCACTTCGTTCTTGCTGGTGCTGTTCTGGTTGGTAATTTCCTACTTCCTGATCGCGTTTTGATCGCGCCATCTGAGCGAGTTGAAATGAAAAACTGCAAGTCATTTCCGGATAGCCGTACCGCGAACCCTGAGCGCCTTTTGGGCGAGCCGTCGGTTTCGTCGTGCAGCTTCCCTTTGGCTTGGATAAAGCCGGAGCCGGTTCAGGCCATCGTCGGTCGGACCCATCAATATAAAGTCGCGTGCCATCCTCCGGTGCATTCTTCGGCTGGCGTTCTGCCTGCCTGATCTGCTCTCCGCAGAGCCCCCCAGAAACCTGATTGAAAAGTTGCCGATGCCACAGGTGCCGGCGCGGGATTCGTTATCGCTTTTCTCGTCGCCTGACCCTCAGGCCGGGTTGTCGATGTCGATGAATTCGCATTCCAGTCCGAATCGTTGCTGTATCTCCGCAGCCAGCGCCATCGCGCCGTAGCGCTCGGTGGCATGGTGGCCGGCGGCGATGTAGGCCATGCCGGTTTCGCGTGCCAGATGCACGGTCTGCTCGGAAATCTCGCCGGAAAGATAGGCGTCGACGCCCAGCGCCAGCGCTTGCTCGAAGTAGCCTTGAGCGCCGCCCGAGCACCAGGCAATGCGGCGGATCGGCGTGTCGGCATCGCCAATGACGAGCGGCTGACGCTGCAGGCGGTCGCCGACGTTGCGTGCCAGTTCGGCCAGGGATTGCGGACTTGTTGATCCGTAGTAGCCGATGTCCTGATCGCCGAAGCGGCCGTCAACGGTCCAGCCAAGCCGGCGGGCAAGCTGCGCGTTGTTGCCGAGTTCAGGATGCGCATCGAGCGGCAGGTGATAAGCGATCAGGTTGATGTCGTGCTTGAGCAGGGCTTGCAGACGGGCCTTGCGGAAGCCGGTCACGCGGCCGTCTTCGCCGCGCCAGAACCAGCCGTGATGAACGAGCAGGGTGTCGGCATCGCGGGCAATCGCCGTGTCGACCAACGCTTGGCTGGCGGTGACGCCGGCGACGATGCGTCGCACTTCGGCGCGTCCTTCCACTTGCAGGCCGTTTGGGGAATAATCCTTGAAGCGTCCTGCCTCAAGCCGTTCGTCGAGAGCGCGTACGAGTGCATCACGTTTCATCGTTTTTCTTCCTTGTCTTTGTTTCCAAATTTTCATGCGCAGACTCTGGCTGATTTTTGCACAAACCGTTACGGTTGGTCTTGCCGTCTTCTTCGTGATTGGAGTGCTCCGGCCAGAGTGGCTCGATTTGGCCCGGCCGGTCGGCAACAACACGGTTGCCGTTCAGCAGGTGCCCGCGTCGGCGGCTGGGGCGGGTGTTGCCGCCGGCTCTTTACGCGATGCGGCGCGCCAGGCGCTGCCGGCCGTGGTGCACATCTTCACGACGCAAAAGGTGCGCTCCGCGCGTGTGCCGCTGATCGAAGATCCATTGTTCCGGCATTTCTTTGGCGATCGCCAGGACGGCGGCGGCCAGGTTAACTCCGGCCTCGGCTCCGGGGTGATCGTCAGCCAGAGCGGCTATGTTCTGACCAATTTCCATGTGGTCGAGAGCGCTGACCAGATCGAGGTAGCCCTCAACGACGGGAAATCGCTCAAGGCGCATATGGTCGGTGGCGACCCCGAGACCGATCTCGCCGTCCTCAAGCTCGATAGCGCCAATGGCGAGGAAATCAGCCTGCCGGCGATCACGCTGGGCCAGATGGAGGATGTCGGTGTCGGCGACGTCGTGCTGGCCATTGGCAACCCGTTCGGCGTTGGCCAGACGGTGACGATGGGGATTGTTTCCGCGCTCGGGCGGTCGCACCTTGGCCTGAATACCTTCGAGAATTTCATTCAGACCGATGCGGCGATCAATCCGGGCAATTCTGGCGGCGCGCTCGTCGATAGCCGCGGCAACCTGATCGGCATCAACACGGCGATTTATTCGCGTTCGGGCGGCTCACTCGGCATCGGGTTTGCCATTCCGGTTTCCACCGCCAGGAACGTGATGGAGGAGATCATCTCTACCGGCTCGGTGACGCGTGGCTGGATCGGCGTCGAGGCGCAGGAAATGACCGAGGAACTGGCCGAGTCGTTCGGTCTGAAGGAAGTGGAGGGGGCCCTGGTCGCCGGTGTTCAGCGGGGCGGGCCGGCTGACGCGGGTGGCGTCAAACCGGGCGATGTCCTTTTGACGGTGGGCGGAAAAGCGGTGACGGATCCGCAGGTCATGCTCGATCTGATCGCCGCGCAGAAACCTGGCGAGGTGGTGCCGTTCAGGCTCTGGCGCCAGAAGGCCGGGAAGACCGAACTGGTCGAGACCTCGATCCGCATCGGCAAACGGCCGAAACCGCCGGCTGCGTCGCGTCGCTGATCGCCCGCCCTTCGTCGTTACTTGCCGGCGCTCTGCGCTTCGTTCATCTTCTTTTCGAGTTGCGCCACCGGGACGGCGCCCGGGATGCGTTCGCCGTCGGTGAAGAAGATCGTCGGCGTGCCGGTGATGTTCAGACGCTGGCCGAGTTCGACGGTTTTCTGGATGGCGCTGGTGTCGCAGTCGCCCTTGCCGGACGGCGTTTTGCCGTCGACCATCCAGTCGTTCCATGCCTTGGCCTTGTCGGACGAGCACCAGATCTGATTGGACTTCTGCAGCGAATCGGGTGAGAGGATCGGCATCAGGAACGTGTAGATGGTGACGTTGTCGAGCTTGACGATGTCCTTGGCCAGCTTCTTGCAGAATCCGCAGTTCGGATCTTCGAAGGTGGCGATGACGCGCTTGCCGTCGCCGCGCACCTGCTTGACGGCGAACTCGAACGGCAAGTCCGAGAATTTGATGGCGGAGAGCTTCTGCATGCGTTCGGCGGTGACGTTCTTCATCGTTTTGCCGTCGATCAGCGTGCCGGCGATGATGGCGGTCTGCTTTTCGTCGGTGTAGATGATCTGGCCGTTGGCGTAGATTTCGTAGAGTCCGAGATAGGGGCTCTTGGTGACGCTGTTGACCTTGGTGCCGAGCTTGGCTTCGATCGCTTTCCTGACGCTGGCTTCATCCGCGAGCGACGGCTGGCAGATGAGCGCGGCCAGGGTGAGCGGCAGAAGTTTTTTGAGCATGGTGCTTCTCCGATACAGACGTGATGAAAAACGCGCTATGCAGCGCAAAAGGGGTCGGTTTAAAGGGCGCCGAGCGCGTAGCGCACGAGCAGGTTCTTGGCGATGGGCAGCCGGTTGGTCAGGCTCAGCCCGAGGTTGCGTAGCGCCGGAATGCCGGGCAGTGTCTCACGAAAAAGCTCGTGCAAGGCGTGCGTCGTGGTTTGCATGAGCACCGTTTCCTCGCGCCGGGCGCGCTGGTAGCGGCGCAGCAAGCGTTCGCTGCCGATGTCTTGCCAGTCGGGCGTGGCGGCGAGCAATCCGGCCAGTGTTTCGGCGTCCTGATAGCCGAGATTGATGCCGTGCCCCGACAGCGGATGAATGCCATGCGCGGCGTCGCCGATCAGGGCGAGGCGCGGCGCAACGGTGCGCGGGACGCGCATCAGGCGCAGCGGGAAGGCGGCTGGCGCGGTGAGCGGCGAGAGCCGGCCGAGTTCTTGTCCGCCGGCCTCTGCGACGCGTTCGCAAAGCGCTTCGGGCGACAGCGCGAGCAGTTCGGTGGCGTGCGCTTCCGGCGTCGACCAGACGATCGAAATACGCTCGCCCGGCAAGGGCAGCCAGGCGAGAACGCCGTCGCGGCAGAACCACTGGCGGGCGATGCCGCGATGCGGTTTCTCGCAGGCGAAATTGGCGACGACGCCCATCTCGCCGTAAGGCGTGTTGAGCGCCGAAAGCCCGGCCGTTTCGCGTACCCACGAGTCGCGCCCGTCGGCGCCGACGAGGAGCGCGGCGCTCAGCTTCTGACCGTCGTCGAGCGTCAGTTCGGCGGCGGCGTCCGAGATGGCGAGGGCGCGCGGCCGTGCCGGGCAGAACAGGGTGAGGTTGCTCTGCCGCTTGACGTTTTCCCACAGCTCGCACGCCATGTGCGAGGACTCGATGATCCAGCCGAGTTCGTCGACGCCGGTTTCGTAGGCGGAAAAATCGAGACGGGCGCCGCCGTCGCCGTGCACCTGCATGGCATGGATCGGTGCGAGGCGCGTCTTGTCGAGGTGCTTCCAGGCGCCGATTTTCTGGAGAAAGCGGGCGTTGGCCGGGGTGATCGCATAGACCCGGGCATCCCAGTCTCCCGCTGTGGCGGGGCGCTTCGGCGGGTGTTCTTCAACGAGCGCGATCTTCAGTCGCGTGTCGCGCAGGGCGCCGGCCAAGGCGAGGCCGGCGAGGCCGCCGCCAACGATTACGAGGTCAAACTGCATCAGGCGTTGCATCAGCGTCTACTCCGAGAAAGGGCGATTTTGCCTTGCCCGTCGAGCGTTTTACAAGGCAGCCAGCGCGTGTTAGAAGATTCGGCCATGAAAAATGTTTCAGCAAAACGCTACTTTCCGGCGATTGTGCGCGATACGTATGTTTCCCCCGTCGATGCCCTGATCGGTCTCTGCGTGCCGCAGGACGAGGCGATGGATCTGGTGGCCGCATCGTGGCGCCAGGGGGATGCGTCCGAACCCTTGTCGGTGGTGACGACGGTGGACGGTGGCCGTGCCGTGGCGGCCGTTTATGAGGCCGACGGGCGTTGGGCGGCGTGCAATGCGTTTCTCGAACATGCGTCGTCATCGCGGACGGACGCCGAAAGGCGCCTCAAAAAGCTGCTCAAGCGCGGACGGCGTGGATGCATTGGCGTTCTGGCCGGAGTCAGTGCCGAGCGGCCGGTATAATCGCCGCTTGCTTTCACGAGACTCCGTTTCCCCATGTCCGACCTCCTCGCCAACCTGAACCCCGAACAACTTGCCGCCGTCACCCTGCCGCCGCAGCATGCGCTGATCCTGGCCGGCGCCGGCAGCGGCAAGACGCGCGTACTGACAACGCGCATCGCCTGGCTGATTTCGACCGGGCAGGTCGGGCCGCACGGCATTCTGGCCGTGACCTTCACCAACAAGGCGGCGAAGGAGATGCTGGCGCGCCTTTCGGCGATGCTGCCGATCAATACGCGCGGCATGTGGATCGGCACCTTCCATGGCTTGTGCAACCGCCTGTTGCGCGCGCATCACCGTGAGGCTGGTCTGCCGGCGCTGTTCCAGATTCTCGACTCGGCCGACCAGCTTTCGGCGATCAAGCGCCTCTTGAAGAATCTCAACGTCGATGAGGAAAAATTCCCGCCGCGCGAGCTGGCGCATTTCATCAACGCGCACAAGGAGCAGGGCATTCGCGCCGCGCAGGCCGAGGTCTATGACGACTACACGCGCCGGCGCGTCGAGCTGTACGCCGAATACGACGCGCAATGCCAGCGCGAGGGCGTTGTCGACTTTGCCGAACTGCTGCTGCGCACCTATGAACTGCTGGTGCGCAACGAGCCGTTGCGCCGCCACTACCAGGAGCGTTTCCGGCACATCCTCGTCGACGAGTTCCAGGACACCAACCGCCTGCAATATGCTTGGCTCAAGCTGCTGGCCGGCCACGACGGCGCCGAGCCGCTGGCCAATGGCGCCTGCCTTTTCGCCGTCGGCGACGACGACCAGTCGATCTACGCCTTCCGCGGCGCCGAGGTCGGCAACATGCGCGATCTGGAGCGCGAGTTCGCCGTCAAGAATGTCATTCGCCTTGAGCAAAACTACCGTTCGCACGGCAACATCCTCGATGCGGCCAATGCGTTGATCAAGAACAACCGCGGCCGTCTGGGCAAGAACCTGTGGACCGATGCCGGGGCGGGCGAGCCGATCCGCGTGTTCGAAGGATTCTCCGACCTCGATGAAGCGCGCTTTGTCGTCGACGAAGTGCGCGAGCTCGTGCGCGACGGTTTCCCGCGCAACCAGATCGCGCTGCTTTACCGCTCGAACGCCCAGTCGCGCGTACTCGAACACCAGCTATTCACGGCGAGCGTGCCGTACCGCGTCTATGGCGGTCTGCGCTTCTTCGACCGGCAGGAGGTGAAGCACGCGCTGGCTTATCTGCGTCTGCTCGCCAATCCCGACGACGACACGGCGTTTTCGCGCGTCGTCAATTTCCCGACGCGCGGCATCGGCAGCCGCAGCCTCGAAGCCTTGCAGGAAGCGGCGCACCGCGCCAATTCGAGTTTGTACAACGCCGCCGCCAGCCTTTCCGGCAAGGCTGGCGCGGCGGTTGGCAACTTCATCCGGCTGATCGAAACCTTGCGCGCCGAGACGGAAAACCTGCCGCTGCCCGAAATCATCGAGCATCTGATCGAAAAGAGCGGCCTGCGTCAGCATTACCTGGCCGAAAAAGAAGGGCGCGAGCGGCTGGAAAACCTCGACGAATTGATCAACGCGGCGACCAGCTTCGTGCAGGAAGAGGGCGAGGCGGCATCGGGGATGGCTGTCGATCCGGCGCAGACCAATCCGGTGGCCTCTTTCCTCGCGCATGCGTCGCTCGAGGCCGGGGAACATCAGGCCGGCGAG
Organism: Propionivibrio limicola; assembly: GCF_009469695.1. Lineage (GTDB taxonomy): Bacteria > Pseudomonadota > Gammaproteobacteria > Burkholderiales > Rhodocyclaceae > Propionivibrio > Propionivibrio limicola. The sequence continues at coordinate 12,728 of NZ_SSSR01000024.1, read as the reverse complement.
GGGCAGGAGGCGGTGCAGCTGATGACCGTGCATGCCGCCAAGGGGCTGGAATTCGATGTTGTGTTCATCACCGGCCTGGAGCACGGGCTGTTCCCGCATGACAACTCCACGCAGGAGCGGGACGGGCTCGAAGAAGAGCGGCGGCTCATGTATGTCGCGGTGACGCGCGCCCGCAAACGCTTGTACCTGACGCACGCGCAAACGCGCATGCTGCACGGCCAGACGCGCTACTGCCTGCCGTCCGCGTTTTTCGAGGAATTGCCGGAGGAGCTGTTGCGCAAGGTCGGCCATGCGGCGACCTATGCCGCCGCGCCGGCCAAATCGGTGGCCTCGCCTGCTTCGTCAGCGCGCGTATCTCGCGCCGGCAGCGAGAGCGTCGGCGGCTTCCGCATCGGCCAGAGCGTGCAGCACGCCAAGTTCGGGCAGGGCGTCATCGTTTCCTCCGAGGGCCGGGGCGGCGATGCGCGCGTGCAGGTGAATTTCGGCGCGCACGGCATGAAATGGCTGGCGCTCGAATATGCCAAGCTGACGCCGGCTTGAGCGGCGTATCCATTGTTTCTTTTCGATATGCGATCGGTTTTTGCTGGAGCGCCACGTCGCCGAATTGCGACAAGTCGAGACAATGCCGGAGGAATTGGCAAAATTCCTCTTGCATCAAGCACTTGGCGATCACTAGAATCCAGCGTAACCGGCCAGCCGTGCGGAAGGTTGGCGACGTTATCTTCGACCAGTCTCTTACGGATTTCCTTCACCGGAAGCGTGTTCCTTCATTGGCCCGCGCAGGTCGCCGGTCTTGCAGCGTTGCAGCGAGCAGTCCCCTTGACATCAGCAAAGGAGGTTACATGGCAACAAGTGCGAAGAAACCCGTAGCCGCGGCTAAACCCGCCGCCAAAAAGACGACGACGGTCGATGCGAAAACGGCGGCAACGAAGTCGGCCGTCAGCAAGGCAGCAAAGCCGACGCCGGGCAAGGTCGATACGGAAGCGGCCAAGCCTGCACCGGCCGTCGAAAAGAAAACCACGACCAAGGCCCCCGCCGTGAAAAAGCCTGCCGTCAAGAAAGTCGCCAAGGCGCCCGCCGTGAAAGCCGTTGTGGAAAAAACGGCAGCGACGAAGACGACTGTCGCGGCAACGCCGGTCGCCAAGACGAAGGCCTCCGCCGTCCCCAAAACGTCAAGCAAGGAAGCCGTTGCCGCCGATCCCAAGAAAGCCGTCCCGGCGAAAAAAAGCGTAACCAAGGCGGCGCCGAAGGCAGGTGCTGAAAAATCAGCGGCGAGTAAGGCGAAGACCACCGAAAAGAAAACGGCTGAAAAAGCTGCAGAGAAGTCTGCTGCCCCCAAAACAGCCAAGACGGAAAAGGTCAAGGCCGAAAAGCCGGCCGCCAAAGGCGTTACCAAGAAGACGGAAGCTGCTGAGGCGCCGGCGAAGGCCCGGCCGTCGACGGCCGCCACTCCCGGACTCAAGTCGGCGCTCAATCCAACGGGCGCCTGGCCTTTCCCGACCGGCGCGCGGCCGAAGTAAGCAACCCGCCCGCTTCATCCACGGGCGGCTCACCCCTTTCTCTCTGCGTTCTCTGTACCTCTGTGAACTCTGCGTCGAAAGTGCTTTTAACCGTTGCTTCCAGGGGCGCTCATTGTTGAGCGGTCTATCGATCGCGACGTCGACAGCGTTGTTCCGGGCGAAATCGCGGCCAGGATGCCTTCGATCAGTTGCAGCGGTGTCGGCGGGCAGCCGGGAATGCTGACGTCGACGGGCAGGACGTTGGCGACGCGGCCGCAGCAGGCGTAGCTCTCGCCAAAAATGCCGCCGGTGCAGCCGCAGTCGCCGGCGGCGACGACGAGTTTCGGTTCCGGCATCGCGTCGTAGGCGCGCTTGAGCGCAACTTCCATGTTCTTGGCGACCGGCCCGGTGACGAGCAACATGTCGGCGTGGCGCGGGCTGGCGGCGAATTTGATGCCGGCCGCCTCGATGTTGTAGTACGGGTTGCCGAGCGCGTGGATTTCGAGTTCGCAGGCGTTGCAGGAGCCGGCATCGACGTGGCGGATGACGAGCGCACGGCCGAGGTGTTCGGTGATCGCGGCCGAGAGCCGTTGCGTGGCGGCGCGCAGCGCTTCATCGGCGGGCGGCAGCGGTTCGCTGACGATGCCGGTGCGGAAAATCTGCCTGAGTATCGGAATCATGTGGGCGCCTTAAAGATCCGGTCCTGCGTAGGAGAGATTGAACGACTTGTTGATCACCGGGAAGTCGGGAACGATATTGTCGATGGCGGCGTGTTCAAGTGCGATCCAGTTGTGCCAGGACGGGTCGTGGCAATGGCAGCGGCGAATCTTGCCGTCCAGCCCCGTCTCCACCATCACCAGCACGTCGCCGCGCCAGCCTTCGATCCAGCCGAATCCGCGCCGCTCGGGAGCGCTGCGCACGTCGCAACGGATGTCGCCGGACGGCATGCCGCTTAAAATCTTGCGGATCAGATGCAGCGATTCATTGAGCTCGGCGAAGCGCACCAGCGCTCGGGCCGCCACGTCGCCGTTTGCGTGTGTGGCGACGCGCGTTTCCAATTCGTCGTAAGGCGCACAGGGGTGATCGACGCGCAGATCCCAGTGCTGGTCGCTGGCGCGCCCAACGAGGCCGATGGTGCCAAGTTGTCTGGCGCGTTCCGGCGCCAAGTGGCCGGTGGTGAGGAAGCGGTCCTGCAATCCGGCGTGCTCGTCGTAGATCGCTTTCAGCGCGCGCACTTCACGCTGGATGGTGTCGCACTGCTCGATGAGTTCGGCCGCGCCCGATGCGCTGAGGTCGATGGCGATGCCGCCCGGTACGATCCGGTCCATCAGGTAGCGGTGACCGAACAGGCGGGCGTTGAGGCGCAGCCAGTCTTCCTTGAGGCGCGAGAACTGCATCAGGCCGAAGCTGAAGGCGACGTCGTTGGCCATGCCGCCGAGGTCGCCGAGGTGGTTGGCGATGCGTTCGCGCTCCAGCAGCAGGGCGCGCAGCCAGATCGCGCGGGCCGGCGGCGTGACGCCGGCGATCGCTTCGGCCGCCTGACTGTAAGCCCAGGCGTAGGCGACGGTGGTGTCGCCGGAGACGCGGCCGGCGAGGCGGGCGCCTTCGGCCAGCGCCATGCCGACAAAGCGCCGTTCGATTCCCTTGTGTTTCCAGCCGAGGCGCTCTTCGAGGCGCAGCACGCGCTCGCCCATCGCCGAGAAGCGGAAATGCCCCGGCTCGATGACGCCGGCGTGGATCGGGCCGACCGCGACTTCGTGCACGCCGTCGCCGTCAACGCGCACGAAGCCGTACGTTTCGTTCTGCGCGGGAAAACTGGCATCGGGAGTGTCGTGGCGGAGCGGGAAGTAGTCGGCCGGCCAGTTGGCGTGGCGCAGCCACGGGCGCAGGTCGGTGGGGTATTCGCTGGACACCGGTTCGGCGCCGATCATGTCGCGCACGGCGCGTTGCAGCCGTCCGGCGCTCGGGAAAATGGGCGCGAGGTCGGGGAAGCGCGGCGCGCAGGCGTCCATCGGCAGCGTCAAGCAGGCCAGTCCTTCCGCGAGGTCGAGCGCAACGTGCAGGGCGAAGCCGCGTGCGGGAACGTCCGGCTGGCGATCGCGCTTGTCGCAACCCCAGAGGGCGACGAGCCGCCGTCCGGCGCGGTGGGCGGCGATGCAGAATTCTTCCAGTGCGGCTTCGTCCGCTTCGGCTTCCCAGGCCGGGAACACATGCTCGGGCTGCCGCGTGAACGTGATGGGCAGGTCGAAGAATTGCGCGGTTTCGCTCATGTCGTTCATCCTTGGCCGACCAGTTGCGCCGCCTGCCGGTACCAGTCGGCGAGGTAGGGCGGAATCCACAGCCCGAGCATCAGCACCAGCCCGAGGTGGATGAACACCGGCAGCAGCGCCGGGTTGTGGGCGAGCGGTTTTACGGTCGGTTCGCCGAAGGCCATTTCCTGCACCTTGCCGAACATGGCGGCGAAGGCGACGCCGAGCGCGGCGAGCAGGAGCGGCGTGGCCCAAGGGTAGTGCTTGATCGCGGTGGTCAGGATCATGAATTCGCTGGTGAATACGCCGAACGGCGGCATGCCGAGGATGGCCAGCGTGCCGAGCATCAGCCCCCAGCCGATGGTCGGCGAGCGCTTGATCAGGCCGCGAATGTCCTCGATGACCTTGGTGCCGGCCATTTGCGCGGCGTGGCCGACGGCGAAGAAGATCGCCGACTTGGTCAGCGAATGCACGGTCATGTGCAGCAGTCCGGCGAAGCTGGCGACCGGGCCGCCCATGCCGAAGGCGAAGGTGATCAGCCCCATGTGTTCGATCGACGAATAGCCGAACAGGCGCTTGATGTCGCGCTGCCGCGACAGGTAAAACGCCGAGACGACGACGGTGAGCAGCCCGAAACCCATCATCAGGTTGCCGGCGAAATGCGTCCCCAGTGCGCCGTCGACGAGCACCTTGCAACGGATGATGGCGTACAGGGCGACGTTGAGCAGCAGGCCGGAGAGCACGGCGGAAACCGGCGTCGGGCCTTCGGCGTGGGCGTCGGGCAGCCAGCTGTGCAGCGGCACGAGGCCGGTCTTGGTGCCGTAGCCGACGAGCAGGAAAACGAAGGCGAGCGACAGGATGGTCGGTTCGAGCGAGGCCCGCACGACGCTCAGGTTCGTCCACAGCAAGGCGCCGCCGGCATGGCCGAGCACGCGTTCGGCGGCGAAGTAGAGCAGGATGGTGCCGAACAGCGCCTGGGCGATGCCGACGCCGCACAGGATGAAGTACTTCCACGCCGCTTCGAGGCTCTCCGGCGTGCGGTAGAGCGCGACGAGCAGCACCGTCGTCAGCGTTGCCGCTTCCATCGACACCCACAGAATGCCGAGGTTGTTGGTCGACAGCGCAACCAGCATGGCCGCCATGAAGAGCTGGAACATGCTGTGGTAGAGGCGCAGGCGTCCGCCGGAAAGCTTGCCTTCGTCGTGTTCGACGCGCATGTAGGGTTGGGAAAAGAGCGCCGTCGTGAAGCCGACCAGCGCCGTCAGCGCGATCAGGAAAACGTTGAGCGGGTCGACGTAGAACTGGTCGCTGAACAGTGTCAGGTTTCCTTCGTTGATGACGCGGCAGGTTAGCGCGCCAGCGGCGACGAGCGTCAGCAGTCCGCCGCCGGCGTTGATCAGCGCAGCACAGGCGCGGTGGCCCCAGAGGGCGAGGACCAGCGCCGTCGCCAGCGGAATCGTCAGAACAAGTGCCAATTCGATCATGCCGGTCATTCCTCCTTGATCTTTTCCATCTGCCGGATGTCGAGGCTGTCGAATTGCTCGCGGATCTGGAAGAAGAACACGCCGAGGATGACCATGCCGACCAGCACGTCGAGCGCGATGCCCAGTTCGACGACCATCGGCATGCCGTAGGTGGCGCTGGTGGCGGCAAAGAACAGGCTGTTTTCCATGGCCAGGAAGGCGATCACCTGCGGCACGGCCTTGCTGCGCGTGATCATCATCAGGAACGAGAGCAGCGTGCAGGCGAGCGCGATGCCGATCGTGGCGCGCATGATCGTGCCGGAGAGCTGCGAGATCGGCTGCGCGACGTTGAACGAGATGACGACGAGCACGATGCCGATCAGCATTGTCGTCGGGATGTTGAGCAGCGTCTCGACGTCCCATTTGACCGACAGTCGCCGGATCAGCCGGTGCAGGATCCACGGCAGCCCGATCACCTTGAGCAGCAGCGTGATCGCCGCCGACCAGTAGAGGTGGTGCTGGCCGGTCGAATGCGCGGCGATGACGGTCGAGGCGAATAGCGCGCCGCCTTGCAGCATGAACAGATTGATCAGCGTCAGGATGCGGCGTTGCGCCAGCATGGCGAAGCCGAGCAGCAGCATCAGCGCGGCGCACAGGTTGATCAGCTGGCCGCTCAGCGGGATCGGCAGGATGGCGGTTTCGGTCATGCGCCGGTCTCCAGCAAGAGGTGCACGAGCATGGCCAGCACGGCGAACAGGAAGGCCGTGCCGAGATATTCCGGAGCGCGGAAGACGCGCATCTTGGCGCTCAGCGTTTCGATCAGGGCGAGGCCGAAGCCGCCGCCAATCAGCTTGAGCAGCATCGTCCCGCCGGCCGTGAACAGGGCAAGAAATCCGGACGACTCGGGAATGCCGAACGGGAAGAAGAGCGCGATGCCGAGGCACGAATAGGCGAACAGCTTGAGGCTCGACGCCCATTCGAAGAGGGCCAGATGACGGCCCGAATATTCGAGGATCATCGCCTCGTGGATCATCGTCAGTTCGAGGTGCGTGCTCGGGTTGTCGACCGGCACGCGAGCATTCTCGGCGAGCAGCACCATGACGAAGGCGATGCCGGCAAAAGCCAGGCTCGGGTAGATGACGAACTCGCTGTGGGCCAGCGTCTGCACGATGGTGGCGAGCGACGTCGAGCGCGAAATCAGCGAGGCGGTGAAGAACACCATCAGCAGGGCCGGTTCGGCGAGAAAACCGATCAGCATTTCGCGGCGCGAGCCCATCGTGCCGAATGCCGTGCCGACATCCATGCCGGCCAGTGCGATGAACACGCGGGCGAGTGAAAACAGGCCGACCAGCGCAATTGCGTCGGCGGCCGGCGAGAAGATGAGTTCGGTCGACAGCGTCGGCACGACGGCCGCGGCCAGCGCCATGCAGGAAAAGACGATGTAGGGCGCGGCGCGGAACAGCGACGAGGCGTTGTCTGCGAGCCGCACTTCCTTGCGGAACAGCTTGTTCAGCGTGTACCACGGCTGCAGCAAGGGCGGCGCCGAACGGTTCTGCAGCCAGGCGCGGCACTGGTTGATCCAGCCGACCAGCACCGGCGCCAGCAGCAGCGCCAGCAGAAGTTCGAGCAGTTGGGCGAAGAGGGCGTGGAGGTTCATCGGTTCAGTCGATCAGCGGGTCAAAACGAGCAGGGTGAGCAGCGTAATGAAGCTGTACATCAGATACACGGCGATACGCCCGTGCTGCAGGAAGGCGACAAAGCGCGAGACGAGGTCGACGAGTCGCGCGATGGGCAGATAGAGCCAGTACCAGAACGGATCTTCGACGATGTTGCGGTAATGCGGCTGCCGGTCGAACGGCGACGGCAGTTCGCACGTGCGGCGGAAGAAGGGCGAGAAGATGCGCCGGATCGGCTGGCTGAAGCCTTCGGCCGTGTCCTGCATGCGCCCGTCCTGCATCGGAAAGCCGCAGTCCCAGGCCGGGCCGCGCGTCGTGGCGGCCGGAAAGGCGTGTTTGATGCACAGGTAGGCCGCGCCGATCAGCAGCAGGATGCCGCCGAAGAAAATGGCCGGGCTGTAGCTGGCGCGGTCCTCGCTGATCGGGGCGAGCAGCCACCAGTTTTCCATGCCCGCGTTGAGCTGGCGTCCCTGGCTGACGAGCAGGCTGGTGACCGGTTCGAGCAGCGAGATGACGATGTTCGGCAGCAAGCCGAGCAGGACGCAGCCGCTGGCCAGCCAAAGCAGGCCGATGCGCTTCAGGCGGCTGACATCGCGGGCCTGCGACAGGCGTTCTTCGCGTGGCTGGCCGAGGAAAGTGACGCCGAAAAATTTGACCATCGTGTAGCCGGCCAGCGCGGCGGTCAGCGCGATGGTCGCGGCGGCGATCGGCAGCAGCATGTTGAGATAACCGTGCGGCAGGCCGGGCGTGAACAGGAAGCCTTGCAGAAGCAGCCATTCGGAGACAAAGCCGTTGAGCGGCGGCAGGCCGGCGGCGCCGAGGATGCCGATCAGCGCCAGCCAGGAAACCCAGGGCATGTGGCGGATCAGTCCGCCCAGCTTGCCGAGGTTGCGTTCGCCGGTCGCATGCAGGACCGAGCCGGTGCACAGGAAGAGCAGTGTCTTGAAAAAGGCGTGGTTGATGCAGTGGTAGAGCGTTGCCGTCAGCGCCAGTGCCGCGAAGTTGCTCATGGCGAAGGCGTGGAAAACGAGCGTGAGGCCGATGCCGGCGTAGATCAGGCCGATGTTTTCGATCGAGGAATAAGCGAGCAGCCGCTTCATGTCGCTTTGCACGGCGGCGAAGATGACGCCGAACAGGGCGGTGATCAGGCCGAGCGCGATGACGAGCACGCCCCACCACCAGAGCCGCGTGCCGAGCAGGTCGAAGCTGATGCGTAGCGTGCCGTAAATCGCCGTCTTGACCATGACCCCGCTCATCAGCGCCGCGACTGGCGACGGGGCGGCGACGTCGGCTCCCGGCAGGCCTGCGTGCAATGGCAGCAGCCCGGCCTTGGCGCCGAAGCCGAACAGGGCGAGCAGGAAGGCGGCGGTCGCCCAGAATGTACCGCCGTCGAAGGCGCGCATCGCGTCGAAGGTGTAATCGCCGGTGCTGCCGGCCATCACCCCGAACGAGAGCAGGATGCCGACCGAGCCGACGTGGGCGATCAGCAGGAAAAGATAACCGGCGCGGCGGATTTCGGCATGGCGGTGCTCCGAGATGACGAGAAAGTACGAGGCGAGCGCCATCGTTTCCCAGGCGACCATGAAGGCATAAGCGTCATTGGCGAGCATGACGAAGGCCATGCCGGCGAGGAAGACGTGATAGAGCAGACAATGCAGGCCGGGCGAGGCGCCCTGTTCGCGCCGGAAATAGCCGGACGCGTAGATCGAAACGCCGGCCGTGGCGGCGCCGAGAATGAGCAGGAAAAAGGCAGATAGCGCGTCGAGGCGGACGTGGAACGGCAGGTCGGGCAGGCCGAACGGCAGGATGGCTTCCTGCGGGCCGGTCATCATGCCTGTCAGGGCGAGCAGCGCGAGCAGCAGGCCGTTGGCCGCGCCGAGCGGGAAGAGGACGCGTGTCACGAAGGTGAACCAGCGGGCGGCGAAGAGGCCGGTCACGCCCAGGCCGATCCAGCCGAGGACGAGCAAAAGAATCCAGTGAATTTCCTGCCATTCGCGCATTTTTCGCCCTACTCCTTACCGTAACTTGAGAACCGTGGTGTCAGGAGACAGGGCGCGCGCATCGGCTTAATCGCCTTCCCGTCCGGTGGCGCCGGACTGCTTGAGCAGTTCGCGCAGAATTTGTGCGGCCGACCAGAACATCAGCGCGAGTCCCGCCAGCGCCGAGGTGGCGGCTTCAAACAGGCTGGACGGGAAGTCTGGAATGAACAGCGGCTGACGCTGGGCGAACCAAAAGGCGCCGGTGGCGAAAAGGACCATTCCGGCGATATCGAAGGCGGCAAAAAAAAGAATCCTCAGCGTCAAGCGAGGGCGCTGAGGTGTTTGTGGTTTCTGCATGGAGCGTTATTTTACGCGCATGCCGGGCTGGGCTCCAGAGTCGGGCGAGAGAAGGTAGAGGCCGGAGGTCTTGCCGTCGGTGTCGGACGCGGCCATCACCATGCCTTCGCTCATGCCGAATTTCATCTTGCGCGGCGCGAGGTTGGCGACCATGACCGTCATGCGGCCGATCAGCGTGGCCGGGTCGTAGGCTGACTTGATGCCGGCGAAGACTTGTCGAGGTTTCTCTTCACCGATGTCGAGCGAGAGGCGGATCAGCTTTTCGGCGCCTTCGACGTGGCCGGCATCGACGATCCTGGCAATGCGCAGATCGACTTTCATGAAGTCGTCGATGCTGATGTGCGGACCGGCCTCCGCAGCCGCCTTGGCGACTTCGGCGGCTTTTTCCTGCTTCTCGGCGTGCTTCTGCGGTGCGGCTTCGACGGCAGGCGCGAGCGAAGCTTTATTGGCTTCGACCAGCGCAGTGATCAGCTTCGGATCGACACGCGTCATCAGGTGGCTGTAGGCGTTGATCGTGTGGCCGGCCGGCAACGCGGTGGCGGCGTCGGTCCAGCAGAGCGGCGCGATGTTGAGGAAGGCTTCGACGGCGGCGGCTACGGTCGGCAGCACTGGTTTCAGGTACAGCGTCAGCAGGCGGAAGGCTTCGATGGCTTCCGAGCAGGCGGCATGCAGTTCGGCTTCCTTGCCTTCCTGCTTGGCCAGTTCCCACGGTTTTTTGTCGTTGACGAAGACGTTAGCAACGTCGGCCAGCGCCATGATCTCGCGCAGGGCACGGCTGTATTCGCGGGCCTCGTAGGCTTCGCCGAGGTTGGTAGCGGCATCGCGCAGCGGCTTGAGCCAGGCGGCATCGGTGCTGGCCAGCTGGCCGTCGAATTTCTTGCCGATGAAGCCGGCGCAGCGGCTGGCGATGTTGACGTATTTGCCGACGAGGTCGGAGTTGACGCGGGCGACGAAGTCTTCGAGGTTGAGGTCGATGTCTTCCATCGTGCTGTTCAGCTTGGCGGCGTAGTAGTAGCGCAGCCATTCCGGGTTGAGGCCGGTGGTCAGGTAGCTCTCGGCGGTGATGAAGGTGCCGCGCGACTTGGACATTTTTGAGCCGTCGACGGTCAGGAAACCGTGCGCGAAGATGCCTTTCGGCGTGCGGAAACCGGCGTGCGCCAGTTCGGCCGGCCAGAACAGGGCGTGGAAGTAGAGAATGTCCTTGCCGATGAAGTGGTAAAGCTCGGTCGTGCTGTCCGGTTTCCAGTATTCGTCGAAGTCGATGCCCTTTTGCGCGCACAGATTCTTGAACGAGCCCATGTAGCCGATCGGCGCGTCGAGCCAGACGTAGAAATACTTGCCCGGTGCGCCGGGGATCTCGAAGCCGAAATAGGGTGCGTCGCGCGAAATGTCCCAGTCGGTCAGCTTGTTGTCGCCGGGGGCGCCGAGCCATTCCTGCATCTTGTTGGCGGCCTCGTTCTGCAGCACGCCGCTGCTGGTGTACTGGCGCAGGAAGGCTTCGCAGCGCGGGTCGGAGAGCTTGAAGAAGTAATGGTCGGAATTACGCAGTTCCGGCTTGGCGCCGGAGACGGCCGAAAACGGTTCGATCAGGTCGGTCGGCGCATAGGCGGCACCGCAGACTTCGCAGTTGTCGCCGTATTGATCCTTGGCGTGGCACTTCGGGCATTCGCCCTTGATGAAGCGGTCCGGCAGGAACATCTGCTTGACCGGGTCATAGTATTGCTCGATGGTGCGCTTCTCGATCAGTTGCCCATTCTGCAGGCGGCCGTAAATCGTGTTGGCGCATTCCTGCGTTTCCGGCGAGTGCGTGCTGTAGTAGTTGTCGAACGCGATGTGGAAACCCGAGAAATCGCGAAAGTGCTCGCCATGCACGCGGGCAATCAGCGCCTCGGGTGTGATGCCGTCCTTTTCGGCGCGCAGCATGATCGGCGTGCCGTGCGTGTCGTCGGCGCAGACGTACCAGCATTCGGCGACCTTGTCCTTCGGTTGCATCTTCTGGAAACGCACCCAGATATCGGTCTGGACGTATTCGACGAGGTGGCCGAGATGGATGGCGCCATTGGCATAGGGCAGGGCGGACGTGACAAGGATTTTTCGGGTCATGGGACGGTGTGCAGTCTGAAATTGTCGAGGTTGCGCGGCAACGGCGCGAGCCGTTTGCGGCAGAATGCGCATTCTAGCAAAGTGCAGCACCTCCCGTTTTTCGGTTAAGCTGGACAAAATTACTCGGGTATTTCAACAAGGAGTCAGCAATGGCAGTAACGATTGAGGCGGTGCAGGCCGCGCTGCAGGGATTGATTGATCCCAACACGCAAAAGGATTTCGTGTCGACGCGGTCGGCCAGGAACATCAAGGTGGACGGTGACAAGGTCACCCTCGATATCGAACTCGGCTATCCGGCCAAGACGCAGCTCGAGCCGATCCGCCTTGCCGTGGAGTCGGCGGTCAAGGCGGTGCCCGGTGTCGGCAGCGTGGAAGCCAACGTGTCAGTCAATATCGTGGCGCACGCCGTACAGCGCAATCTGAAGCCGTTGCCTGGCGTCAAGAACATCATCGCCGTCGCTTCCGGCAAGGGCGGCGTCGGCAAAAGCACGACGGCCGTCAATCTGGCGCTGGCGCTGGCGCGGGAAGGGGCTTCGGTCGGCCTGCTCGATGCCGACATTTACGGCCCCTCCGTGCCGCAAATGCTCGGTCTGGCCGGCCGTCAGCCCGATACGCGCGACGGCAAGTCGATGGAGCCGATCACGACGTACGGCGTGCAGACGATGTCGATCGGCTTCATGGTCGATGTCGATTCGCCGATGGTCTGGCGCGGCCCGATGGTCACGCAGGCGCTTGAGCAACTGCTCAACCAGACGAACTGGAAGGAACTCGACTACCTGATCGTCGATATGCCGCCGGGGACCGGCGACACGCAGCTGACGCTGGCGCAGAAGGTGCCGGTGACCGGTGCGGTGATCGTCACCACGCCGCAGGACATCGCGCTGATCGACGCATGCAAGGGGCTCAAGATGTTCGAGAAGGTCGGCATTCCGATCCTCGGCCTGATCGAAAACATGAGCATCCACATCTGCTCGAAGTGCGGCCACGAAGAGCACATCTTCGGGCAGGGCGGCGGCGAGCAGATGTGCAAGGATTACGGCACTGAACTGCTCGGCGCCCTGCCGCTCGAACTGGCGATCCGCGAAATGGCCGATACCGGCAAGCCGACCGTGGTTGGCGCGCCGGATTCGCGAGCCGCCGAGTTGTATCTGGCGATTGCCCGCCGCGTTGCCGTCAAGGTGGCCGAGCGCGCCAAGGACGTGAGCGGGAAGTTCCCCAACATCGTCATTCAGAACACCTGATCGCAGCCCTTCCAAGCCTGCCGGCGCGTGGCGTTGGCAGGTTTTCCGAACGGGGAAAATATCAGGGCAATCGCATCAAACCTACCCGAGTCCAAGGATGGACTCCCGGTAGGCATCAGAGGAGGCGGCGAGGATTCTGCGCGTATGAATGCCAGCCTTTC
>NZ_SSSR01000023.1 GCF_009469695.1 Propionivibrio limicola | reverse complement strand
GCGCTGATCGCGCCGCCTTCCGGTCGGGCCTTCGCCCCTCCCTCTCGGCAACGCGATCAGCGCAAATGAAGTGTCCGGGGTGTGTCAGTTTTGAATCGCTGCCCAACAAAAATCTGTATCAGTTTTGAATCGCCGTTGACAGGGGCGGCGCTCGGTGGTTTGGCGGCGCGGCTCTGGTTGCGTTCCAGCCCGCGCTGGAACGAGTGGATTCAGCCGATGCATGTGTGCTTCATCGCCTTCGCGCTGCTTGGCGTGACGCTCTTTTATATCGAGCGCGGGGTGTGGCCGGTGCTGTTTGAGACGCTGGCGCTGGCTTACCTGATCGTCTATTTCAATCGCTATAGCCGGGAGGAGGACGAGATCGGCTTTGGCATGGGGGCGCTGTTCGTGATGGCCGTCGCCTTTTACCTGCAGGCGATGATCCTGCGCGTTTTCGGACCGGATATCCCGGTCATGGATGCGTCGGATATCTACCGGATGCAGCTGCCCGCCGTGGCGTCGCTGATGTGGGTGATCTTCGGCGCCGGGCTGGCGTGGTGGGGCACGCGCCGCGCTTCGCGTTCGCTGTGGAGCATCGGCTCGGTGCTTCTGCTGGCGGCAGCGCTGAAGCTGGTGCTGTTCGACTTCGGCGCCCTTGGCCAGCTCGGCAATATTTTCGCCTTCATTGCGGCGGGCCTTGTGTTCATGGCGGTGGCGTGGTTCGCACCGATGCCGCCCAAGGCGGAACGCGGGCCGGCGGAGCGTTCCGGCGAACGGGGTGTGCGGCCGGCCGGTGACTCCGAGAGCCAGGAGACTGGCCAACTGGCAGAGGTGGCCGGTAAGGAAAAATCGCCTGAGGCCGCCAGCGCGGCAGCAGCAGCGCCCGATGCCGGGGCGGCGAGTGAGCGTCAGGATGCGGCGGCGTCGGAGCCGGTGCGCCCGGCAGCGCCACGCCGCCGGGCCGCGCCGGATGGAATCAACGGGCTATGGCTGGTGCTGCTTGGCGGCGCCATCATCATCGCCTTGTCGGCGGCAATCTGGCACAAACAGTTGCGTCTGCGGCAAGTACGGCTGGAGCGTCATGTGGCGGAAGATGTGCGGCGCGCCGCATGGCAGCGGGAACTGGAGGACGTCGCACGTCCGTTGCAGATGGTGCCACAACCACGCAAGCGCGAGCCGGGCCGGTGGTAGTCGGTCGAACCAGACAACTTCCCCTGCCCCACGACAGATCAGCTTAGCGAGGTGGAAAATCGGCGGGCTCTGGGTCATTCGACCCGGACACGCAACCGCTGCATCCCCCGGGAGCAGCTGTCGAGCCTGCTGATGTGAAAAAGCCCGGTTTTACGCGGGCTTTGTGTACTTCGCTGGATTTCGTTGAATTCGTTGAATTCGCTGTTGGCCTAGCTCCGGTAGTCGGCGTTGATTTTCACGTAGTCGTACGAAAAATCGCAGGTGTAGACGTTGCCGCGGGCGTTGCCGCGCGCGAGGTCGATGCGGATGGTGATTTCCTGCGCCTGCATGATGCGGGCGCCGTCTTCCTCGCGGTAGGCAGCGGCACGGCCGCCTTTTTCGGCAACCAGCACCTCTTCGCCGGCGCTGCCGAGCCAGACGCGGATGGTGTCGACGTTGAGCGCGTCGATCTGCGCGTAGCCGATGGCGGCGAGGATGCGGCCGAGGTTGGGGTCGGAGGCGAAGAAGGCGGTTTTGACGAGTGGCGAGTGACCGACGGCGTAGCCGACTTTCTTGCACTCGTCGCGGTCCTTGCCGCCTTCGACGGCGATGGTGATGAACTTGGTGGCGCCTTCGCCGTCACGGACGATGGCTTGGGCGAGTTCGCGCGCGAGGGCGATGATCGCGGCGCGCAGTTCGGCGTAGCCTGCCGCACTGGCATCAGCGAAGCTGACGCCCGATTGGCCGGAAGCGATCAGGATGAAGGAGTCGTTGGTCGAGGTATCGCCATCGACGGTGATGCAGTTGAACGATTCGTCGGCGGCTTCGCGCACGAGTTGTTGCAGTAGCGGCGCGGCGATGCCGGCATCGGTGGCGACGAAGCCAAGCATGGTCGCCATGTTCGGCTTGATCATGCCGGCGCCCTTGCTGATGCCGGTGATCGTCACCGTTTTGCCGTTGATTTCGATACGGCGCGAGGCGGCTTTGGCCACCGTGTCGGTCGTCATGATGCCGTGCGCGGCGCTGTGCCAGTTGTCGGCCTGGAGGTCGGACTTGCATTTCGGCAGCCCGGCGATCAGGCGATCGACGGGCAGCGGTTCGAGAATGACGCCGGTGGAAAACGGCAGCACTTGCTCCGGCTTGACACCGATCAGCTGGCCGACGGCGGCGCACGTTTCCTGTGCAGCCAGCAGGCCGGGCTCGCCAGTGCCGGCGTTGGCGATGCCGGTGTTGATGACGAGGGCACGGATTTCGCTGCCCGCGCCGAGATGCTTGCGGCACAGCTGCACCGGCGCCGCGCAGAAGCGGTTTTCAGTGAACACGCCGGCGACGGTGCAACCGGGTTCGAGCGCGATCAGCGTCAGGTCGCGGCGGTCGGCCTTGCGGATACCTGCCTCGGCAATGCCGAGCGCAACGCCGGCAACGGGGAAAAGAGCTTCGGGAGCGGGGGTGGCGTAATTGACGGTCATGTTCTTACCTCTTTCAACACAGAGATCTCAGAAATACATAGATACGCAGAGGGCACAGAGAAAACCGGGAAGAACTCTGCGTTCTCCGTATCTCTGCGCCCTCTGCGTCGAATGCGGTTAATGATTAAACGTTAGCTCAGTTGTCCGTGGCACTGTTTGTACTTCTTGCCGGAGCCGCAGGGGCACGGATCGTTGCGGCCGATTTTCGGTTCGGCGTGGCGCGGTGCGACACCAGCTTCTTCGGACGCTTCGCCGTCCTCCCCTTCTCCCGCGAGTGCTGCATCGTAGTCGGCATGGTGGTACTGGACGTTATGCACGTCGGCGTGCGGCGCGGTTTCCTCGACTTCCTCGGCACGAATCTGGACGGTAACGAGCAGGCGCGTCACGTTGGCACGCACGGCGTCGAGCAGCATTTCGAAGAGTTCGAAGGCTTCCTTCTTGTATTCCTGCTTCGGGTTCTTCTGCGCATAACCGCGCAAGTGGATGCCCTGCCGCAGGTGATCGAGGGCGGCGAGGTGTTCGCGCCAGTGCGTGTCGAGGCTCTGCAGCATGACGTTGCGCTCGAACTGGTGGAAGTTCTCGGCGCCGACAGCATCCACCTTGGCGGCGTAGAGCTCGTCGACCTGCTCGATGATGCGCTTGAGGATGGCCTCGTCGCCGAGCGTCGGTTCGCTCTTGACCCATTCGGCCACCGGCAGCGAAATGTGCAATTCGGCGGCCAGTTCCTTCTCCAGCGCCGGCAGATCCCACTGCTCCTCGACGCTGTCGACCGGTACGTGGCGGCGGAACGTGTCGTTCAGCACGCCCTGGCGCATGGCGGTAATCGTCTCGGAGATATCCTCGGTTTCAAGCAGTTCGTTGCGCTGCGCGTAGATCACCTTGCGCTGGTCGTTGGCAACGTCATCGTATTCGAGCAGCTGTTTGCGGATATCGAAGTTGCGGCCTTCGACCTTGCGCTGCGCCGATTCGAGCGAGCGGGACACCATCGGGTGTTCGATGGCCTCGCCTTCCGGCATTTTCAGACGATCCATGATCGCCTTCAGGCGCTCGCCGGCAAAAATACGCAGGAGCGAATCATCGAGCGCCAGAAAGAAGCGCGAGGAACCGGGGTCGCCCTGACGACCGGCGCGGCCGCGCAACTGGTTGTCGATGCGGCGCGACTCGTGGCGCTCGGAGCCGATGATGTGCAGACCGCCGGCGGCGACGACCTGTTCATGCAGCTTTTGCCAGTCGGCCTTGAGCGCGGCGATCCTGGCATCCTTGGTCGCTTGGTCGAGCGTTTCGTCGTCGCGAATTGCGTCGACCTGTTTCTCGATACTGCCGCCGAGCACGATGTCGGTTCCGCGACCGGCCATGTTGGTGGCGATGGTAATCATGCCGGGCCGGCCAGCCTGGATGACGATCTCGGCTTCACGCGCGTGCTGCTTGGCGTTCAACACCTGATGCGGCAGTTTTTCGCGGTCAAGCAACTGCGACAGCAGTTCCGAGTTCTCGATGGAGGTCGTTCCGACCAGCACCGGCTGCCCCTTCTTTTGGCACTCGCGGATGTCGGCGATGATGGCGGCAAATTTCTCGTCGGCCGTGCGGAAAATTTGGTCGTTGAAATCCTTGCGCTGCGCCGGCAGGTTGGTCGGAATGACGACCGTTTCGAGGTTGTAGATCTGCTGGAATTCGTACGCTTCCGTATCCGCCGTACCGGTCATGCCGGACAGCTTGTTGTACATGCGGAAGTAGTTCTGGAAGGTGATCGAGGCCAGCGTCTGGTTCTCGTTCTGGATTTGCACGCCTTCCTTGGCTTCGACGGCCTGATGCAACCCCTCCGACCAGCGTCGCCCGGCCATCAGGCGGCCGGTGAATTCATCGACGATGACGACTTCGCCGTTCTGCACCACGTACTGCTGATCCTTGAGGAACAGGTTGTGGGCGCGCAGCGCGGCATACAGGTGATGGATGAGGATGATGTTCGAGGCGTCGTAAAGACTGCCGCCCTCGGGCAGCAGGCCGAGCCGGGCCAGCACTTCTTCGGCGTGCTCGTAGCCTTCTTCGGAAAGCAGAATCTGGTGCGCCTTCTCGTCGACCCAGTAGTCGCCGGGGCCGTTTTCTTCCTGGCAGCGCGTCAGCATCGGCGCCACCTGGTTCATGCGGACATAGAGATCGGTGCGGTCGTCGGCCTGGCCGGAAATGATGAGCGGCGTGCGCGCTTCATCGATCAGGATCGAGTCGACTTCGTCGACGATGGCGAAATTCAGTTTGCGCTGCACGCGCTCCGCGGCGCCATAGACCATGTTGTCGCGCAGGTAGTCGAAGCCGAATTCGTTGTTGGTGCCGTAGGTGATGTCGGAAGCGTAGGCGGCCTGCTTGTCCTCGTGCGCCATTTGCGACAGGTTGATGCCGACGGTGAGGCCGAGGAAGCGGTGCAAACGCCCCATCCACTCGGCGTCGCGGCGGGCAAGGTAGTCGTTCACCGTGACGACGTGCACACCGTTGCCGGACAGCGCGTTCAGGTAGGACGGCAAAGTGGCGACCAGCGTCTTGCCTTCGCCGGTGCGCATTTCGGCGATCTTGCCGTAGTGCAACACCATGCCGCCAATCAGCTGAACGTCGAAGTGGCGCATGCCGAGCGCGCGCTTGCCGGCTTCACGGACGACCGCAAAGGCTTCCGGCAGGAGGGAATCGAGGGTTTCGCCATTGGCGATACGGGATTTGAACTCGGCCGTCTTGCCGCGCAACTCGTCGTCGGAAAGCGCACTGATTCCCGCCTCCAGCGCATTTATCTGACGAACAACGGCGGAATACTGCTTGATCAGCCGGTCATTGCGGCTGCCGAAAATCTTCTTGAGGAGGCCGGGAATCATTCTGGATAACTCAGGCGAATGGAAAGGCGCGATTCTAACACGCGGCCCCGGCCTCAGCCTTTCCCGATGGGGATTCCAGGGCGATAATAGCGCCCCTCTCGCCCCCGACACACCCATGCCAAACACCCTCGACGATTATCTCGACACACCGGATGGAGCCACCAAGGTGATCGCGCACGCCCGTTTGCTGATGAAGCTCGCGCATCTCTACCAGCAATTGGCACCGGCCCACCTCGCCCAGTCGAGTTCGCTCGCCAACTACAAGTCGGGAACCATCGTCATCCACGCCAACAGCGGAGCCGTCGCCGCCAAGTTGCGCCAGTTGGCGCCAACATTGACGGCCGGGTTCATCAAGAAGGGCATCGAGTGCAACGGCGTGCAGGTCAAGGTGCACACAGCATTGACCGACCGGCCGCTGGACACGTGCACGCTGAAGCCGTTGAGTGCCGCCACCAGCCGGACACTGGACAGCTTGCGCGAAACGTTACCCGGCGACTCGCCGTTGCGCACCGCGCTCGCCCACCTGCTCGATCGGGCCGCTAAAAAGGAATAACAAGGGGAATAACGGCGACCCGTTCCAGGATCAGCAGGCCGAAGAACAGAAGCACCGCAATCAGCGTGAAGCGGAATAGCCGCGACGCCAAACGGAGATAACGCCGGTCGTTGGTAAAGAGGTAGCAGAGAACGCTGCCGGCAATGCCGATGGCCGTCAGCACGGCCAGCAAACGCATCAGCCACATGGCGTCACGCCGCGGCAGCCGGTTGCGCCAGCCAGCGCATCACGTTGGCCGGCGCCTGCGCCTCGTCCTCGAAGGTCACGAACTCCCAAGAATCGGGGTTGGCCAGCAGTTCGCGCGCTAGAAGGTTGTTCAACGCATGGCCGGATTTGTGCGCCGTGAACGACGCCAGCAGCGGGTGGCCGAGGAGATACAGGTCGCCGATGGCGTCGAGCACCTTGTGCTTCACGAATTCGTCGCTGTAGCGCAAGCCATCGGCATTGAGCACGCGGTATTCGTCGAGCACAACGGCGTTATCGAGGCCGCCGCCCTGGGCCAGCCCGTTCTCGCGCAGCCATTCGACCTCCTGCATGAAGCCAAAGGTGCGCGCGCGCGCGATTTCGCGCACGTAGGAGTGATCGGAAAAATCGAAGGTAACCTGCTGCCCGGTGCGGTCGATAGCCGGATGATTGAAAACGATGGAGAAATTCAGCTTGTAGCCGTTGTACGGTTCGAAGCGCGCCCACTTTTCGCCTGCTTTGTCGCTCTCGCGCACTTCGATCAGCCGTTTGACGCGGATGAATTTCTTCGGCGCGGGTTGCTCCTCGATACCCGCCGACTGGATGAGAAACACGAAGGGTGACGCGGATCCGTCGAGAATCGGCACTTCCGCCGCGTCGAGGTCGACATAGGCGTTATCGATGCCGAGACCGGCCAGAGCCGACATGAGATGCTCGATCGTCCCCACCTTGGCTTGACCGCGTTCAAGGCACGAACACATGCGCGTATCGCCGACTTCGAGCGCCGATGCGGGCAGATCGACAATCGGATCGAGATCGACGCGCCGGAAAACGATGCCCGTATCGGGCGCCGCCGGGCGCAGCGTCATGTTGACCTTGATGCCGGAGTGCAATCCGACGCCGGAGGCGCGGATCAGTGACTTGAGGGTACGCTGCTTGAGCATGGCTGTATCTGCTTGAAAAAACAGGGAATTACCGGGACACGCATTGTAGCATGCACGCCACGCGTCGCGACCACGGCAACTCCCACCATGCGGAGTAAAGGTTTATAAACGCCCCCCGGTGCGGAGGCCGGGGCGTTTCCTTTTTTAGTCGGCCTGTTTTCTCAGGAAGGCCGGGATGTCATAGCGATCGATGCCGCTATTGGCCAGCGCTTCGACGGTCGAGCTGTTACGGTTGCTGCGGCCATTGCGGACAATCGCCGGCACATCAAGCTGGCTGTAGTCGATCCCTTGCGCCGACTGGGCGAACAGACCGTCCGTGCCAGTCGCCTGCATCGTCGGCGTTTCGACGACCGTAAAGCCCTGGCGGCGTGCCTGCGCCTGGCCAAGGCCGGTGGCCACGACGGTAACGCGGATTTCCTCGCCCATCGACTCGTCGTAGACGGCACCGAAAATGATGTGCGCATCCTCGGCCGCGAATTCGCGAATGGTGCTCATCACTTCATTCACTTCCTTCATCTTCAGGCCGCGCGTCGCCGTGATGTTGACGAGGACGCCCTTGGCGCCGGAGAGATGCACGCCTTCGAGCAGCGGCGAAGCAACCGCCTGTTCGGCGGAAATGCGGGCGCGATCGACGCCGGAAGCACTCGCCGACCCCATCATCGCCATGCCCATTTCGCCCATGACCGTGCGCACGTCTTCGAAGTCGACGTTGACGAGGCCCGGATAGTTGATGATTTCGACGATGCCGCCGACGGCGTTGCGCAGGACGTTGTCGGCCGCCTTGAAGGCTTCGTCCATCGAAACGTCTTCGCCGAGCACGTCCATCAGACGGTCATTGAGGATGACGATCAGCGAGTCGACGTTCTTCTGCAGTTCGGCAATCCCGGCATCGGCGATCTTCAGGCGCTTGCCTTCGAATTCGAACGGCTTGGTGACCACGGCAACGGTCAGGATACCCAGTTCGCGCGCCACTTCGGCGACGATCGGCGCGGCACCGGTACCCGTGCCACCGCCCATGCCGGCGGTAATGAAGACCATGTGCGCGCCCTTGAGCGATTCCGCAATCAGCTCCCGCTCTTCCAGCGCGGCACCACGGCCAGCTTCCGGCTTGGCGCCGGCACCGAGCCCGGACTTGCCGAGGCGCAGCTTCTTGTGCGCAACGCTGCGGCCCAGCGCCTGCGCATCGGTATTGGCGGCGAGGAACTCGACGCCCATGACGCCCTCACGAATCATGTGATCGACGGCATTGCCGCCGGCACCGCCGACGCCAATCACCTTGATCACGGTTTCCACATCGCTTGTTTCTTCTTTCTCGATGATTTCAAACATGGCCTTCTCCTCCGCAAAAAACTGTTGGTAGTGTTCCGATGATGTTCAGAAATTCTTTTCAAACCAGGACTTCATACGTCCAAAAACTTGTTTGACGTCGCGCGTCTCGCGCACTTTCATGCCGCGCTTGCGCTGCGTCTGCGCTTCGAGCAGCAGCCCGCAGGCCGCCGCAAAGCGTGGGGCCTGCACGACGTCGGCCAGCGCGCCGTTGTATTTGGGGCAGCCGAGGCGAACCGGCATGTGGAAAACCTCCTCACCCAGTTCGATCATTCCCGGCATCACCGCCGAGCCGCCGGTAATCACGAGGCCCGACGACAAGACTTCCTCGAAGCCGGAACGGCGCAGTTCGGCCTGCACCAGCTCGAACAATTCCTCGACACGTGGCTGGATCACGTCGGCCAGCGCCCGGCGCGACAACTTGCGCGACGGACGATCATCCACGCCGGCCACATCGAGCACGTCCTCGGGATCGGCCAGATCGGCGAGCGCATAGCCGTACTTGCACTTAATCTCCTCGGCTTCGCGCGTCGGCGTGCGCAGCGCCATGGCGATATCGTTGGTGATCTGGTCGCCGGCGATCGGAATCACCGAGGTATGGCGGATGGCGCCCTGCGTCCACACGGCAATGTCAGTGGTGCCACCGCCGATGTCGATCAGACAGACGCCGAGATCCTTCTCGTCCTCGGACAGCACGGCGAAACTCGAGGCCAGCGGCTGCAGCACGAGGTCGTTGACCTCCAGCCCGCAGCGGCGCACACACTTGACGATATTCTGCGCGGCAGAAACGGCGCCGGTGACGATATGCACCTTCACTTCGAGACGGAAGCCGCTCATGCCGATCGGCTCGCGGATGCCGTCCTGATCGTCGATGATGAATTCCTGCGTCAGGATGTGCAGGATTTCCTGATCGGCCGGAATCGGCATGGCGCGCGCCGTTTCGACGACGCGCTCAATGTCCATCGGCGTCACTTCCTTGTCCTTGATCGCCACCATGCCGTTCGAGTTGAAGCTCTTGATGTGGCTGCCGGCGATGCCCGTATAGACATCCTTGACCTGACAGTCGGCCATCAGCTCGACCTCCTGGATGACGCGCGAAATGGCGGCCACGGTGTCCTCGATATTGACGACGACGCCCTTGCGCAGCCCGCGCGAATCCTGCGACCCCATGCCGATGATGTTAAGCCGCCCCTCGGGCGTGACTTCAGCGACCAGCGCCACGATCTTGGTCGTGCCGATATCGAGGCCGACGATGAGTTCCTTGCTATCCCTGCTCATGGTTTCCCTTTTCCTTCAATTGCCTGCGTCGCTGCGATGTGCAGCGCAAATCCGTTCGGATACCGCAAATCCACCGTTGCCGGCCGCGCATTGGCGACCGCCATCACACTGTTGTAGTACTCGACAAAGCGCGCGAGCCGACCGCGCAGAGGCACCTTGGCCTGTTCGCGGCCCAGTTCGACGAGCATGCCGTCGTCGAGTCGCAGCTGCACGGCCAGACGCGGCGAGACGTTCAAGGCACGCGGCACCCGCCCGGTCGGTTTCAGGACGCCCTGCGCCTGATGATAAAAATCGAGCATCTCGGTCACGAACCCTGTCGGCCCAGTCAGCACCGGCATCGCCTCTTCCGGCGTCACACTCATGGCCGCCGCAAAGATCTCGCCGTGCGAGTTCACCAACTGGCCCGTCGCCGAACCCCAGAATGCCACCGGCACGTGCTCCTCGATCCCGACCTCGATGCGTGACGGCCACTGCCGGCGCACCTGCGCACGGCGCACCCAAGGCAGTTCCTCGAGCGACTTGCGCACACGCTCCACATCGACGCTGAAGAAGTTTCCGCTCAGTCGCGTCGCCATCAAGCGTTCCAGTTCGACGCGCCGCACTTCGCGCAACGTATTCGTCACCACCACTTCGCGAATGGGGAACAACGGCAGCCGCGCCACCCACAGTACGCCAGCGACAACCAATGCCGCCGCACCTGCCAGATAGAGCAGGTCGGAAACAGCAGTCATCAGTTGCGGCCGGTTCCACATCGCTTAAGCCTTAATCACCCTAAACTGGCCAGCGCAAGCACGCGCACCACGAGTTGCTCGTAGGAGATTCCCGCCTCGCGCGCCGCCATCGGCACCAGCGAATGGTCGGTCATACCCGGTGAGGTATTCACTTCGAGCATGTAAGCATTGCCCTGCTCGTCCATCAGAAAATCGACCCGCCCCCAGCCACGGCAACCGAGGACGCGGAAGGCTTCGAGCGCCTGCGCGCGGATTTCAAGCTCGCGCGCTTCCGGCAGGCCGCACGGACAGCGGTAGGCGGTGTCATCGCGGAAGTATTTGGCTTCGTAGTCGTAGAAATCGGTCGCCGGCTCGATCTTGATGATCGGCAAGGCGGTGTCGCCAAGGATCGAGGCGGTGTATTCGCCACCGAGCACGGCCTTCTCGGCGATCACCAATGAATCATGCTTGGCGGCCTCGAGATAGGCAGCGCGCAATTCGCCCGCCTGACGCACCTTGGTCACACCAATCGACGAGCCTTCGCAGGCCGGTTTGACGAACAGCGGCAAGCCCAATTGCTTCTCGACGGCGTCGAAATCGCTCGACGCATCCAGCATGACGAATTCCGGGATCGGCAGACCGACCGAACGCCACAGAAGCTTGGTCCGCCATTTATCCATACCGATCGCGGACGCCATGACACCGCTCCCGGTGTAGGGAATCCCCATCAGCTCGAGCGCCCCCTGAATCGTGCCATCCTCGCCGTGACGACCGTGCAAGGCGATGAAGGCGCGGTCAAAACCGGCCAGCTCGTCGAGCTTGCGCTCGGCCGGATCGAAGGCATGCGCATCGACGCCCTGGCTCTGCAACGCCGCCAGCACGCGCGAACCGCTCTTCAAAGAAATCTCCCGCTCGGCCGACGTGCCGCCGAAGAGAACCGCTACTTTTCCGAAATCAGACATTGTAAAAATCCTTAACCTCTCTCAACGCGGAGAACGCAGAGATACAGAGCTCGCAGAGAAAATCAAAACTCTGCGTTCTCTGCGCCTCTGCGAACTCTGCGTTGAAAGCGTTTTTATTCATTTCAACCCTGTGCCAGCTTGGCCGGAACGCCGCCAATCGAGCCGGCGCCCATGGTGATCACTACGTCGCCGGCGCGGGCGACATCCATAATTGTTTGCGGAACATCCACGATGTTTTCGACGAAGACCGGTTCGATCTTGCCGCCGACGCGCAGGGCGCGCGCCAGGGCGCGGCCGTCGGCGGCGACGATCGGCGCTTCGCCGGCGGCATAGACTTCGCTCAGCACGAGTGCATCGACGGTATTCAACACACTGACGAAATCCTCGAAGCAATCGCGCGTCCGCGTGTAGCGGTGCGGCTGGAAGGCGAGCAGCAGACGGCGGCCGGGAAAGGCGCCACGCGCGGCGGCGATGGTCGCCTTCATTTCCACCGGATGGTGGCCGTAATCGTCGATCAGCGTGAACTGGCCGCCATCCGGCAAAGCCACTTCGCCGTAACGCTGGAAGCGGCGCCCGACGCCCTTGAATTCGGCAAGCGCCTTGATGATCGCTGCGTCAGAGACGCCAAGTTCGGTCGCCACAGCGATCGCCGCCAGCGCATTGAGGACGTTGTGCATGCCCGGCAGGTTGAGCGTGACCGGGAAACGGCTGACGGTGCCATTCACCCGCACGCAGTCGAACTTCATGCGGCCATCCTCGGCCACCACGTTTTCGGCGCGCACGTTGGCGGTTTCGCTGACGCCGTAGCTGACGATCTGCTTGCTCACCAGCGGCATGATTTCGCGCACGTTGGGATCGTCGGCACAGAGCACGGCCACGCCGTAAAACGGCAGGCGCTGCAGGAAATCGACAAAAGTCTGACGCAGTCTGCCGAAGTCATGGCCATACGTTTCCATGTGGTCGGCATCGATGTTGGTGACGATCGAGATGACCGGCGTCAGGTACAGGAAAGACGCGTCCGACTCGTCCGCCTCGGCGACGAGGAAGTCGCCGGAACCGAGCCGGGCATTGGCACCGGCGGCGTTCAAGCGACCGCCGATGACGAAGGTCGGGTCCATGCCGCCTTCGGCAAGAATCGAGGCGACGAGGCTGGTCGTCGTCGTCTTGCCGTGCGTGCCGGCAACGGCGATGCCGCGCTTCAGGCGCATCAGTTCGGCCAGCATCTGGGCACGCGGCACGATCGGCACATGACGCGCCCGCGCGGCCAGCACCTCCGGATTGTCGTCCTTGACCGCCGTCGATACGACGACGGCGTCGGCATGACCGATGTTCTCCTCGGCGTGGCCGGTCGCGATGCGGATGCCGAGGCTGGCCAGCCGGCGTGTCGTCGCGTTGTCGGCCAGATCCGAGCCGCTGATGCCGAAACCGAGGTTGGCGAGCACTTCGGCAATGCCGCTCATGCCCACGCCCCCGATGCCGACGAAATGGATGTTTTTGACTTTATGTTTCATTGGGTGTCTCTTGTTGCCTTGCTTTTGCTAACCGCGCCCTTGCAGGTTTCTTCGCAGATCCGCGCTACTGTCGCCGCCGCTTCGGGGCGGGACAGCTCGCGCGCTTTTTCGGCCATCTGCTGCAATTGTTCGCGTGTGTATTGGCTGATCCGGCTGATCGCTTCCGGCGTCATTTCGCTTTGCGGCAACAGGATGGCCGCACCGGCTGAAGCGAGGAATCTGGCGTTCGCCGTCTGGTGGTCGTCGACGGCATGCGGGAACGGCACGAGCACGCTCGCCACGCCCACCGCCGCCAGCTCGGCCACGGTTAACGCGCCGGAGCGGCAGAGCACCAGATCGGCCCACGCGTAGGCGCCGGCCATGTCCTGAATGAAAGGGACACAATTGGCGCGCACGCCGGCCGCCGCGTAGTTGGCTTCGACCGTCGCCAGATGCTTTTCGCCCGCCTGATGCACAACGACTGGCCGCTCGCCCTCCGCGATCAGCGCCAGCCCCTTCGGCACCATTTCGTTGATCGCCGCCGCACCGAGACTGCCACCGAGGACGAGCAGGCGGAGCGGCGAAGCATCGCCATCGTCGGCCAAACGTTCTGCAAACCGCTCGGCGGGCAGTGGCAAATTCGCAATGTCCTGCCGCACCGGATTGCCGACCCACGTGCTGCCGGGCAGCGCATCGGGAAAGCCGCAGACCACGCGGTCAGCCACTTTCGCCAACACGCGGTTGGTCAGGCCGGCGATCGAATTCTGTTCGTGGATCACCAACGGACGCCCGAGCAGCGCGGCCATCATGCCGCCGGGAAAGGTAATGTAGCCGCCCATGCCGAGCACGACATCCGGCTTGACGCGGCGAATCTCGCGCAGCGCCTGCCAGAAGCCGGACAACAGGTTGAGCGGCAGCAGCAATTTGCGCAGCAGCCCTTTGCCGCGCAAGGCCGCAAAACGCACCCACGCCATTTCGTAGCCGCGCGAAGGAACGAGCCGCGCCTCCATGCCGTCCGGATTGCCCATCCAGACGACGCGCCAGCCTTGGCTTTTCAGCAAATCGGCGACGGCCAGCCCCGGAAAAACATGCCCACCGGTGCCGCCGGCCATGACGAGGAGTGTCTTGCTCACAACTTCGCTCCCCGCATCAGTTGCCGGTTCTCCCAATCGACCCGCAGCAGGATCGCCAACGCCATGCAATTGGCGACAATGCCCGAACCGCCGAAGCTCATCAGCGGCAGCGTCAGCCCCTTCGTCGGCAACAGCCCCATGTTCACGCCCATGTTGATGAAACTCTGCACGCCGATCCAGATCCCGATTCCCTGCGCGACGAGTGCCGGGTAAAGGCGGTCCAGCGCCACGGCCTGCCGGCCGATGGCAAAGGCGCGCTGCACGAGCAGTCCGAAGAGAAGGATGACGATCACGACGCCAGTAAAACCAAGCTCCTCGGCGATCACGGCGAGCAGGAAGTCGGTGTGCGCTTCCGGCAGATAGAACAGCTTCTCGACGCTGGCGCCGAGGCCAACGCCGAACAATTCGCCCCGCCCGAAGGCGATCAGCGCATGCGAGAGTTGGTAACCGCGCCCGAAGGCATCCGACCACGGATCCATGAAACCGAAAATCCGGTCGCGGCGGTAAGGCGAAACGATGATCAGGATGGCGAACGCGGCCACCAGTACGAGAATCAGGATGGCGAACAGGCGAGCCCGCATGCCGCCGAGGAAGAGAATGCCGATCGCCACCGAAATGATGACGACGAAGGCGCCGAAATCGGGCTCTTTCAGCAGCAGCACGCCAACTGCGACCATTGCCCCGGCCATCGGCAGAAACGCCTTCTTCAGGTCGTGCATGTGCGGCATCTTGCGCACCGTGTAGTCGGCGGCATAGAGCACGGCGAACATCTTCATCAGTTCCGATGGCTGCAGGTTGACCACACCAAGCGACAGCCAGCGCCGCGCGCCGTTGACGTCTCGCCCGACCCCCGGAATCAGGACCAGCGCCAGCAGCGCGAAGCCGGCGACGAACAGCCACGGCGAAATCTCCTGCCAGACGTTCAGCGGCACCTGAAACGCCAACCCGGCGAAGACGAAACCGATCGCTAGGAAAACGGCATGGCGGATCAGATAGTAGGCAGGCTGATTGCCGGTAAAGCGCCCCGCCTCGGCGATCGCGATCGACGCCGAATAGACCATGACGAGCCCGAGCAGCAGCAGGATCAATGCGCTCCAGAGGAGCGACAGATCGATCTCCGATGGCAGGCGCCGCGTACCGTCAAGCGCAGGCATCATCGCCCCACCTCCTTGGCCATGGCCTGCACGGCCGCGATGAACACCTCGGCGCGGTGCGCGTAGTTGCGGAACATGTCGAAGCTTGCGCAGGCCGGCGAAAGCAGCACGGTGTCGCCGGCTTGCGCCTGCCCGGCGCACCAGCATACGGCCTCCTCCATGTCGCCGCACCGCTGAACGGGCACACCGCAGCCGTCGATCGCCGCGCCGATCAACTCGGCATCACGCCCGATCAGCGCGACGGCGCGTGCATGCCGTGCAAGCACCGGCTTGAGCGGCGAAAAATCCTGCGCCTTGCCGTCGCCGCCGAGGATCAGGGCCACCTTGCGGCCCATGCCCTGCACGGCGGCAAGCGTCGCCCCGACGTTGGTACCTTTTGAATCGTCGTAATAGCCGACGCCATCGATCTCGGCGACGAATTCGACGCGGTGCGACAGGCCGGAAAACTGCTGCAGGGCGGGCAACAGTGTGGCCGGCGCAACTCCGACGGCTTCGCACAGCGCCAGCGCCGCCATGGCGTTGGCGGCATTGTGCAGACCAGTCAGCTTGAGCGCATTGAGCGCAACCAGCTTTTCATCGCCACGCACGATCCAGCCATCGACAAAACCGTAGTCTCCAACCGACGGCGCCGGATTCAGCCCGAAGCTGACCGTTTTGCGGTCCGGCCGTGACCATGCCATGCAGCGCGCATCGTCGCGATTGAGCAGCATGACGCCGTCACCCTGAAACACGCGTGCCTTGGTTCCAGCGTAGTCGTCCATGCCGGTGTAGCGGTCGAGATGGTCTTCGCTGACGTTGAGCACGGTCGCTGCATCGGCATTCAGCGTGTGCGTCGTTTCGAGCTGGAAGCTCGACAGTTCGAGCACCCACACGGCCGGCGCGGCAGGATAACCGGCCGCGCCATCGACGACGCCCATCAGCGCATCGAGCGCCGAGGGCGAAATATTGCCGCACGCGACAGCCGGCACGCCGGCCGCGTTGAGCAGATGCGCCGTCAGCGTGGTGGTAGTCGTCTTGCCATTGCTGCCGGTAATCGCGATCACCTTCGCCTCTGGCGTTACCTGACGGATGCCCCAGGCAAACAGTTCGATTTCCGAAACGACCGGCACGCCGCGCGCTTTGGCGGCCTGCACTTGCGGCGTCTGCACCGGCACGCCGGGCGAAATGGCGACCAGGTCGATGTCGGCGAAGGTTTCTTCGGCAAACGGCCCGGCGACAACTTCGGCCGCCGGCACGGCGGCACGCAAGGCATCGACGTTGGGCGGCGTCGGGCGGGAATCGGCCACGCGCACGCGCGCGCCTTGCCGGCCCAGCCACTTGGCCATGGCCAGCCCGGTTTCGCCGAGCCCGATGACTAAAACGCGCTTACCTTCGAGTTCCATGGCCGCTCAGCGAATCTTCAGGGTGGACAAACCGACCAGCACCAACATGATGGTGATGATCCAGAAACGGACGACGACTTGCGTTTCCTTCCAGCCACCGAGTTCGAAGTGGTGGTGCAGCGGCGCCATGCGGAAAATCCGCTTGCCGCCGGTATGCTTGAAGTAGAGCACCTGCATCGCCACCGATAGCGTTTCAACGACGAAGACGCCGCCCATGATCGCCAGCACGATTTCCTGACGGACGATGACGGCGACCGTGCCGAGCGCCGCGCCGAGCGCCAGCGCGCCGACGTCGCCCATGAACACTTCGGCCGGATAAGCGTTGAACCAGAGGAAGCCGAGACCGGCTCCGGCCATCGCACCAAGGAAAACGGCCAGTTCGCCGGCACCTGGGATGTAGGGCACGAACAGGTATTTGGCGAATACGGCGTTGCCGGCGACGTAGGCGAAAATGGCCAGCGCCGAGGCAACCAGCACGGTCGGCATGATCGCCAGCCCGTCGAGGCCGTCGGTCAGATTGACGGCGTTGCTCGAACCGACGATGACCAGATAGGTCAGCACGATGAAACCGACGACGCCGAGCGGATACGAAACCGTCTTGAAGAACGGCACGATCAGTTCCATCTGCGCCGGCACGTTGGCCGACAGGCCGAGATAGACGGCGACGACGAGGCCGATCACCGATTGCCAGAAATATTTCCAGCGGCTGGCCAGCCCCTTCGGATCGCGATAGACGACCTTCTTCCAGTCGTCGTACCAGCCGATGCCGCCATAGCCAAGCGTCACGATCAGCACGACCCAGACGTAGCGGTTGGAAAGGTCGCCCCAAAGCAGGGTGGTGACGCCGATGGCGATCAGGATCAGGATGCCGCCCATGGTCGGCGTGCCGGATTTGACGAGGTGCGTCTGCGGCCCGTCGGTGCGCACCGCCTGCCCGATCTTCTTGGCGGCCAGCCAGCGGATGACGTGCGGCCCGGCGACGAAGGAAATGATCAGCGCCGTCATCGCCGCCAGCACGGTGCGTAGCGTGATGTAATTCAGGACATTGAAGCCGCGGATTCCGAAATCCTGCGACAGCCATTGCGCCAGCATCAGCAGCATTATTTACCCCCTTCGGTTTGCGCTGCAGCGACGGCGTCCACCACGCGCTCCATGCGCATGAAGCGCGAGCCCTTGACCAGCACGATCGTCTCCGGCGTCATTTCACCCTTGAGCGTCTCGATCAGGTCCTCGAGCTTCTTGAAATGCCGGCCACCGGCGCCGAAATTGTGTGCGGCGATGGCACTCGCCTCGCCGAACGCCAACAACTGGTCGATCCCCTGGCTCTTGGCGTAGCCGCCAACTTCGTCATGGAACTGGCCGCTCATCTCGCCAATTTCGCCCATGTCGCCGAGGACAAGGATTTGCTTGCCGACCGTCGATGCGAGCACGTCGATGGCGGCGCAGACCGAATCGGGATTGGCGTTGTAGGTATCGTCGAGCAGCACCGCGCCATTCAGGCCGGCTTTGCGCTGCAGGCGCCCCTTGATGCCGCGGAACGCCGCCAGCCCGTCACGCACTTCAGCCAACGAAACGCCGGCAGCCAATGCCGCGGTCGCCGCCCCGAGTGCATTGCGCGCGTTGTGCGCGCCGGGCAACGCCAGATCGACGGCGACTTCCGCGCCCTGAAAGGCGATCGCCACATGATTTTCCAAACCATGCGTGCGGAAGTTGCCTGTCACGTCGGCCGGACGCTCGCAGGCAAAAGTCATCACCTTGCGCGTGCCAATTTGGCTGCGCCAGACGTCGCCCCACGGCTCGTCGGCGCTGAACACCGCCACGCCATCCTCGGCCAGCCCGGTAAACAGGCTGCCTTTCTCGACGGCGATCGAGTCGAGTGACCCCATGCCGGCGAGATGCGCGCGCTGGGCGTTGGTCACCAGCGCCACGGTCGGGCGGGCGATGCCCGCGAGGTAAGCGATTTCGCCCGGATGATTCATGCCCATTTCGATGACGGCAGCGCGATGGCTGGCGTCAAGCTTGAGCAGCGTCAGCGGCAAGCCGATGTCGTTGTTGAAATTGCCCTGCGTCGCCAGCACGGCGTCGCCAAAAGCGGCCTGCATGATGCTAGCGATCATTTCCTTGCTCGTCGTCTTGCCGTTGCTGCCGGTGACGGCGATCACCGGCAACGAGAAGCGTGCACGCCACGCCGCCGCCAACGCACCGAGCGCCAGCCTTGTATCGGCAACGACGATCAGCGGCAGCCCGACATCACCAAGCACCTCGGCGCCTTCGACATCGACCACGGCGGCCGCCGCGCCCAGCTTCTTGGCCGCGCCGACAAAGGCATGGCCGTCGAAACGCTCCCCGCGCAAGGCGACGAACAGCTGCCCGGCCGCCACGTTGCGGCTGTCGGTCGTCACGCCCAGAAAGCAGACATTCTTGCCGGCCACGGTACCGGACATGGCATTCGCCGCTTCCTGCAGATCCATCTTCACACTCATTGTTTGTTCTCCTGGCGCGCAGCCAATGCCGCGCGAGCTTCTTCGGCGTCCGAGAACGGTCGACGGACGCCGGCAATTTCCTGATAGGGTTCGTGGCCCTTGCCCGCCAGCAACACGACATCGCCAGCCTCCGCCCCCAGTACCGCCGCACGAATGGCTTCGGCACGATCGGCAATCACTTCGGCGCCAGGCGCCGCCACGTAAATTTCTTCGATAATTGTTTGCGGGTTTTCGCGGCGCGGATTATCGCTCGTCAGCACGACTTTGTCGGCCAGGCGCGCCGCGATTTCGCCCATCAACGGACGTTTTCCGTGATCCCGGTCGCCACCGCAGCCGAAGACGGCGCACAGCTGCCCTTGCCTGGCTGTCGCCGCACCGCGCAGGGCGCCGAGGGCATTTTCCAGCGCATCCGGCGTATGGGCGTAGTCGACAACGACCAGCGGCTCACCTTCGCCCCCCAGCTTTTCCAGCCGCCCGGGCGGTGGTGCCAGGTCGGCGAAGCGTTCGGCAATCTGCCCGGGCGTCAGGCCGGCATCGATCAACACGGCCGCCACAGCCAGCAGATTGGAAACGTTATAGCGACCGAGCAAACCGGTCTGTACCGTCGCCTTGCCATTCGGCGCAGATAGGGTAAAGCGCAGCCCGCTCGCCGTATCTTCCACGTTCTCGGCGCGTACTACGGCCTGCAGACCACCGGCCGCGTTCCGTTGCGTGTAGCCGATCACCTTGGCCGCGCTCGTCCGTGCGGCCAGTTCGACGCCGAAAGGATCGTCGAGATTCACCACGGCCAGGCGCAAACGCGGCCAGACGAAGAGTTTCTCCTTGGCCGCCGCATAGTCGTCCATCGAACCGTGATAATCGAGATGGTCGCGCGTCAGGTTGGTGAACACGGCCACATCAAAACGTGCGCCATCGAGCCGCCGCTCCTCGACACCGATCGAACTCGCCTCCAGCGCGCAGGCCTGCGCGCCGTCGTCGGCAAATTCCTTCAGATAACGCGCCAGCGTCGCGGCCTCCGGCGTGGTAAAGCCGGTTTCGGTCAGGCGCTCCGGCATACCGGCGCCAAGCGTGCCGATGATGGCGCAACAGCGCGGATGCGTGCGGGCGATCCACTGACTGATCGTCGTCTTGCCGTTCGTTCCGGTGATCGCGATCAACGACAGACGCTCGCTCGGATGACCGTAAATCGCATGCGAGAGCGGCCCGGACAGGCCGCGTAATTGCTCGGCCGGCAGATTGGGCAGCGTCCACTCGTTTTTCCATTCGAAACCACCGCCGGTCTGCCAGAGAACAGCGCAGGCGCCGCGCGCCATGGCATCGGGGATATAGCGGCGGCCGTCGGCGAAATCGCCGGGATAAGCCAGAAAGATGTCGCCCGGCTGCACGCACCGGCTGTCCTCGGTGACGCCGGTCGGCTGAACGCCGGCTGCGGCGAGTTGCGCGAGGAGCGGAGCCGGATCCATGAAGGCAGGCGCGCTGACCTTTTTCATAGCCGTCCTTTCGGCGCTGCCGGCTTTTGCGCAAGCTCGACCGGCGCGTCCGGCTGGATGCCGAGCGTGCGCAACGCGCCACCCATGGTGCGCGAGAAAATCGGGCCGGCGACTTCGCCGCCATAATGTGATCCGGCGCTCGGCTCGTCGATCATGACGGCCACGACTAGGCGCGGATCGGATACTGGCGCAAAACCGACGAACGAGGCGACGTATTTGCGCGCATATTGCCCGCCTTCGAGCTTGTATGCTGTCCCCGTCTTGCCCGCCACGCGATAACCTGGAATCTGCGCTTTCGGCGCCGTACCGCCCGGCTGCACGGCCATTTCGAGCATGGCGCGCACTTCGCGCGCCGTCTGCTGGCTGAACACAGGTTTCGCGCCATCCGGCGCCGCATCACGCCGCGCCAGGGACAACGGAATAACGTCGCCTTCGCGGGCGAAAACCGTATAGGCGCGCGCCAACTGCATCAGCGACACCGAGATACCGTGGCCATAAGACATCGTCGCCTGCTCGATCGGTTTCCACGACTTCCAGGGGCGCACCCGTCCCGGCACTTCGCCCGGAAAACCAAGACGAGGCACCTGTCCGAAGCCGATCGAATCGAACATTTCCCACATCTGCTGCGGCGCCAGCATGGCGGCGATCTTGGCCGTGCCGACGTTCGACGACTTCTGAAGCACTTGCGCGACGGTCAACGCCCCGTGCGGGTGCGCGTCGGAAATTGTCGCCCGGCCGATGGTCAAGCGCCCCGGCGCGCAGTTGATGATGGTGTCGAAGCGGACTTTGTCGCTCTCGAGCGCCCGCGCGATGGTAAATGGTTTCATCGTCGAGCCAGGCTCGAAGGTGTCGGTCACCGCCCGGTTGCGCAGCTGCGCCCCGGACAGACGCCCGCGGTTATTCGGGTTGTACGTCGGCCAGTTGGCCAGCGCCAGAATTTCGCCGGTCTTGACATCGATAACGACGACTCCGCCGGCCTTGGCCTTGTTGTCGGCCACGCCCTGCTTCAACTGGCTGTAGGCGAGGTACTGCAGCTTCGAGTCGATCGACAGGCGGATATCCTTGCCATCCTGGGGCGGCCGGATCGAACCGACATCCTCGACGATCTGGCCGCGCCGGTCCTTGATCACGCTGCGACTTCCCGGATGGCCGCGCAACTGATCCTGAAACGCCAACTCGACGCCTTCCAGACCTTTGTCATCGATACCGGTAAATCCGACAACGTGCGCCGTCATCTCGCCGCTCGGGTAATAACGCCGGTACTCCTTGTCCTGACCGATGCCGGGCAGCTTCAACGCCGCAATCTTGTCGCCGATTTCGGGCGGCAGTTGGCGGCGCAGGAACACAAACGATTTTTCGCTCGCCAGCTTGCCGGCCAACTCCCGCGCATCCATCTCCAGCAAGCCGGCCAACTGCGTTGTTTGTTCCGGCGTAAGACGGGCATCGGCCGGCATCGCCCAGACCGATTTCATGGGCGTCGAGATCGCCAGCACATCGCCGTTGCGATCGGAAATGCGGCCGCGCGAAGCGGAAATTTCAAGATCGCGCCGGTAACGCGACTCACCCTTCTCCTGCAAAAAGTCCTCGTTGAGCACTTGCAGATAGAACGAGCGTCCGACCAGCACGACAAAGCTGGACAGGATCAGCAGCCCCATCAGACGCGACCGCCAGGCGGGAAGGCGCAACTGCAGCACAGGGCTTTCCGCAAACTTGTGCGCCCGCACGCCCTTGAAGTTCATCATCGCACCGCCCCCCCGGCGGTGGCGGAGAGGACTTTCGCCGCCTCCGGTGTGCGCATCTTCAATTTCTCGCGTGCGATTTTTTCGATACGGGGCGACGTCGCCCACGTCGACAACTCGAGCTGCAACTGGCCGTACTCGACATCGAGTTGCCTGGCACGCTCCTGCTCATGCTCCAGCGCCTGAAAAAGCTTGCGCGCCCGGTGCTGGGAACTGACCAAACCCAACGCACACAGCATGAGCGCCAGCAACAGGACGATATTGAAGCGCAGCATTTCAGTCGCTGCTCCGCCCGCTCGTGCCGACAAACTTTTCCGCGACACGCATGACCGCGCTGCGCGCCCTCGGATTTCCTGCCACCTCGGCTTCGCTCGCCTTGACCGCCTTGCCGATCAGCTTTAATACCGGCTGCGGCAAATCCACGGAGCGCAAGGGAAGATTCTTCGGCAAACGATCGGCGCTCGCCTGCTCGCGCATGAAGCGCTTGACGATACGGTCCTCCAGCGAATGGAAGCTGATCACGACCAGCCGCCCGCCCGGCGCCAGCACATCAACCGCCTGCGGCAAGACTAGAGCGAGTTGCTCGAGCTCTTGATTGACGTGAATCCGTAAAGCTTGAAAGGTACGCGTCGCCGGATCCTGGCCGAGCTCGCGGGTCCGCACGGTTTCGCGTACGAGCGTGGCGAGTTCGCCTGTGGTTGCAAGAGGCCGCTCGCTCCGAGCAGCCACAATCTTCTTTGCAATCTGGAAAGCAAACCGTTCTTCGCCATAATTTCTGATGACCTCCGTTATTTCTTTAAGATCGGCATTTGCCAAAAATTCGGCAGCCGTTTCGCCCTGCGTCGTATCCATGCGCATATCGAGCGGCGCATCGAAGCGAAAACTGAACCCTCTTTCACCTTCATCGATCTGCGGCGAGGAAACGCCGATGTCGAGAAGGACGCCATCCACGTGCGCCAACCCCGCTTCGCGCACCGCCTCGCCAAGCTCCGCAAAACTGCGATGCAGCACCTGCAGGCGCGGGTCGTTGATCTCGCGTGCCACGGCAATCGCCTGCGGATCGCGATCCAGCGCCAGCAAGCGCCCTTCCGGACCGAGATGCGCGAGAATGGCGCGGCTGTGGCCGCCACGACCGAAAGTACCGTCGACATAAACGCCGGAGGGTTTGACCTCCAGCGCCTCGACCGCTTCCGTCAGCAGAACCGTCTGATGCGGCGACACGGCACTCACAGCGGCAAATCCTCAAGCCCTGGCGGCAACATCTCATTTCCCATCCCGAAGAACATTTCCTGCTGTTTTTGCCAGCCGGCATCCGACCAGATTTCGAAGTGCGAGCCCTGACCGACAAGCCACACCTGTTTTTCAAGCTGCGCGAACTGGCGCAACTCGGGTGCAACCAGAAGGCGGCCGGCGGAATCGAGCGACTCGTCGCGTGCGTTACCGACCAGTAGACGCTTGATGGCCGCCGACTGCTGATTGAGGCTGGAAGCCGCCAGCACCTTGTCCCGGATGGGCTCCCAGGCGGCGGCCGGGTAGAGAAGAAGACAGCGATGGGGATGCGCGGTCAGCACCAGCTGCCCCTCGGAAGCAGCCACGAGCGCCTCCCGGTGGCGTGCCGGAATGGCAAGCCGCCCTTTAGCGTCGAGATTGAGCGCTGCTGCTCCCTGAAAAACCAAAATGGCCCCGCTTTCTTCTTCTTGACGGAGAAACCGCTCGGCTTCCCACTTTTTACCACCGGCCCCCACTTTAAGACAAAGACTTTGGCTTTGCAAGCGCCCATTTACGATTTTTTCCAATGACTACAACAACTTACGAACGATTTTACAAAAACTTGCAGAAAAAAATTCCCTTAAAAAACAAGGCGCAAAAAACCGCAAGTTAAAGTGGTTTGTAACGAATGCGACATCAAAGCGAATGACCAGCCCGTAACAGCCCCAAAAACACCAAGGACATAAAAAAAACCACACTGCCGCCACGAACATGCCGAATGAGCTGACGTAAGAGCAGCAAAAAGCACCGAAAACACAGTGCATCAACGAAGTGGAAAGACTGTTTTTCCGCGGCGGCCTTCCTGCGGCAAAACAGGTCAATACGAAGCGGATAAAATACGGGCGTTCCTGGACACGCCCCGGCACGCACGGTTGGCACAGGCAACGGATACCCCCTCCGGATTCGCGCTGACAACGGCCGTCCTCAAGACTCAACTTCTGCGAGACCGCCCCATGCTGCTCCGCATCATCAGTATCGTTTTCCCGATCTTCATCATCGTGCTCGCCGGCTTTCTCTACGGCCGCAAGCATCGCCCGGAGATGATGGCCGCCAACAAGCTCAACATGGAAGTCTTCCTGCCCGCCCTTATTTTCACGGCACTGGCCGGAAAATCCTTTGAGCTGGCCGACAACATCCCGAGCATTTTGGGCGCCCTCGTTATCGTCTTCGGCTCCGGCCTGATCGCCTGGCCGATCGTGCGCCTGCTGGGTTACGACACGAAAACCCTGATCCCACCAATCATGTTCAACAACGTCGGCAACATGGGGCTGCCGCTGATGCTGCTCACTTTCGGCGAACAGGCGCTGGGCGCGGCCATCGTGCTGATGCTGATCGTCACCCTGCTGCAATTCGCCCTCAGCCCGTGGCTCATCAAAGGCGGCTCGCCGCTCACCACCGTTCTAAAAGAGCCCTTCATCATCGCTGCGGCACTGGGCGTCACGGTCAGTCTGACCGGCTTTGCCGTCTGGCCCCCGATCATGACCGCCTGCAAAATCGTCGGCGACATTTCGCTCGGCCTGATGATCTTCTCGCTCGGCGTCCGCCTTTCCTCGGCGAAACTGAACGCTTGGGGCATCGGCCTGACCGGCGCCATCCTGACCCCGATCACCGGCATGATCATGGCGTGGCTCTTCTGCGAATTCGTCGATATTCCGCGTGCCGACCAGGATATCTTGTTCGTCTTCGGCGCCCTGCCGCCGGCCGTCTCGAACTTCATTTTCGCCGAGCGCTACAAACAGGAACCGGACAAAGTCGCTTCAATCGTAGCGATGGGCAACGCCATGGCGATCGTTTTCGTACCGATCGCACTTGCGCTCCGTCTCTGACGCCATGAAACAAGAAGGAAATTGGGAAGCCGGTCGATAAGCCGGGTTCTGTCGTGGGCAACCATTCCTCTAGGCGTACTGTTACCAGTACGCTCAAGCAGCCTACCCGGAAGCAACGCGAGCCACGCCATGCGCTTCCCTATTTGGCCTTGCTTCGGATGGGGTTTGCCGTGCCGTCCGTGTCACCACGTCCGCGGTGAGCTCTTACCTCGCCGTTTCACCCTTACCGTCCCGGGTTTCCCCGGTCTTAGGCGGTCTATTCTCTGTTGCACTTTCCGTCGCCTTCGCCTTGCGGCTTATAGCGCCCGGCCGTTAGCCGGCATCCTGCTCTATGAAGCCCGGACTTTCCTCCCGGCTCGGGGTTTTCACCCTTTGCCCGGCGGTTGCCTGGCCGACTTCCCGCTTTGATTATACGCAGGCCGTCAACCCCCTGCCAGTTTGACGGCGGCTCATCGGGCCCCCGTGCAGCGAGATACGGCTCGACACTTGGACTCCCTCCCTGCGCGGGAGGCGATTCCGCCGATTACGGCACTTCAGGGGCGGCGACGAAAACCAGTTTTTCGCCCTGCATCTGGAAGGCTCCCAGCAGCGGTCCGGTTCCCCCCTCCGGAATCGCATCAAGCTTGGCAAAGCCCTCGCACGTCCGGGTTTCCACCGCGTACATGCGACCATTCTGCTTGAGAATCCACGCATTGTTGCCTGGCGCATAAACCTCGACCTTGGCACGAAGCCCTGCCTCCGACATCGGGTGACGCCGCATGCAATCGGGCATGCGCGCCGCCACTACCGAATACTTGGCCTTGCTTTCCCACGGCATGCCCGTGACCCGGATCAGACTCAACGCGTGGGCGCTGCCCTCTATTTCATAGGTGGCACGCAAATCTGAACACGCCGCAAGCAACGGCAGCAGCAGGAACGGCAAAAGCCTCATTCGGAACACAGCACACCTCCCAACGCAAAAGACATCGAGACAGGGATTAGCCAAGCACTTTCCAGCCAAGAGACTCGCCTGCACGCAGCGGCACCAACGACTCCCCTTCGCCATACGCAAAGGCATCTGGCACAGGCCACGACTGCCTCTCCAGCGTCACGGTTCCGGTATTGCGCGGCAGACGGTAGAACTCCGGCCCGTTGAAGCTGGCAAACGCCTCCAGCTTATCGAGCGCCCCGGCCGCTTCGAAGGCCTCGGCATAAAGCTCCAGCGCGGAAAACGCCGTGTAGCAGCCAGCACAACCACAGGCCGCCTCCTTGGTATGCCGCGCATGCGGCGCCGAATCGGTGCCGAGGAAGAATTTCTTGTTGCCCGATGTCGCCACACGAACCAGCGCCTTGCGGTGCATCTCGCGCTTCAGCACCGGCAGGCAGTAGTAATGCGGGCGCACACCGCCGACAAAAATCGCATTCCGGTTGAACAGCAGATGGTGGGCCGTGATCGTCGCCCCCACGTTATCGCCGGCGGACAACACGAAATCGGCGGCATCCTTGGTCGTGATGTGCTCGAAGACGACGCGCAGACCGGGACGGCGCGCCAGCAGGGGCTGCATCACCTTTTCGATAAAAACGTTTTCGCGGTCGAAAATATCGATGGCGGGATCGGTCACTTCGCCATGCACCAGCAGCGGCATGCCGGCTTTTTCCATCTCGGCCAGAGCGGCATCGCACTTGGCCAGATCCGTTACCCCGGCGTCCGAATTCGTCGTCGCTCCCGCCGGATACAGCTTGACCGCCTTGACGAAACCGCTATCGGCCGCGCGCCGAATTTCGTCGGCCGGCGTGTTATCGGTCAGATAAAGCGTCATCAGCGGATCGAAACTCAGCCCGGCCGGCACCGCCGCCAGGATGCGCTGCCGATACTCGGCGGCAGCAGCGACGGTAGTCACGGGCGGGCGCAGGTTGGGCATGATGATGGCGCGCGCGAACTGCCGTGCCGAATGGGGAAGAACAGTCTTCAGCGCGTCGCCATCGCGCAGATGCAGGTGCCAGTCGTCGGGCCGGGTGATTGTAATTTGCATGATTTGATACTCTCGTTCGAATAGGCGGATTTTAGTTGAAAAGCGGGCAACGACAATGATGGCGCGCCTCTTCGACGCTGCCGAAAGGGCACGGCTATGATTCTTTCAACGCCAGCGCCAGCTCGTACATCGCATTCTTGCCCGCGCCGGTGATCGCATGCGCCAGCCTGGCGGCCTGTTTGACCGGCAGCCCCTCGTCAAGCAGCAGTTTCAATACCCGCTCACCCTCGCCGTCATCGCCCGCCGCCGGCGCCCCGGAAACGAGCAACACGAACTCGCCACGCTGCCGGTTGGCATCGGCGTTCAACCAAGGGAGCGCCTCGCCGAGCGGGCAAGAATGAATCGTTTCGAACAGCTTGGTCAGTTCGCGCGCCAGCACCAGCGTGCGCTCCGGCCCGAATACGCTGACCAGCGATTCGACCGTTTCCAGAATGCGATGCGGCGCTTCATAAAAGACTAGCGCGTAAGGCAACTCCGCCACCTCGCGTAGCGCATCTTCGCGCTGTTTGTTCCTGGCCGGCAAAAAACCGTAGAACAGGAAATGCGGCTCCGCTAGCCCGGATGCCGAAAGCGCCGTGACGACTGCGCACGGCCCCGGCAACGGCACGACGCGAAACCCGGCCTCGCGCACCCGCGCCACCAGCCGCGCGCCGGGGTCGGACACCGCCGGAGTCCCGGCGTCGGAAACGAGCGCCACCGATTCGCCGTCGTTCAACCGGGCGATCACCTGCTGCGCCGCGGCTTCCTCGTTGTGCTCATGCGCCGGCAGCAGACGCGCCGAACAGCCGAAATGCTTGAGCAGCGGCGCGGTGTGGCGCGTATCCTCAGCCGCCACCCATTTCACCTGGCGCAGGACGTCGATGGCGCGCTGCGTCATGTCGGCCAGATTTCCGAGCGGCGTCGGGACTACATATAATGCGGGGAATTCTTCTGTCATGGCGATCACACAATCAATGAGGCGCAACGATACCACGAGCCCGAACCGGCAATCGCCGACCCAACAGCGCGGACAAGCCGGCGAGGAACTGGCCGCCCACTTCCTGCAAAGACACGGCTTGCGCATCCTGACGCGCAACTACCGCTGCCGCGGCGGCGAGATCGATCTGATTTGCCAGGACGGAGCCGCGCTCGTTTTCGTCGAAGTACGCCTGCGCCGGAGCAACGCCTTCGGTGGCGCGGCGGCGAGCATCACACTAACCAAGCAGCGCCGCATCATTCTCGCCGCCCGGCATTATCTGGCCACCCACTCAAAAACCGATGCCGATTGCCGTTTTGATTGCGTGCTGCTGGACGGAACATCCGACCAATCGATCAACTGGGTGCGCAATGCTTTTTCTGCGGACTAGCCTGCTGGCATTCGCCCTCCTCGTCACGAATCCAGCTTCCGCGGAGTCGATCAAGATCCTCATCCAGAGCTCGCCGCTAGCCGGAAGTCAGTACCACGCCCTTTCGCGCGTGCGCGATGCGATCCGCGTCGGCGACGCCCTGACGCTGACGCGCGAACCGGACAACCGCCATGACCGCCACGCCGTGCGCATCGAGTGGAACGGCGAAAAGCTCGGTTACGTGCCGCGCGCCGAGAACAAGGCCGTCGCCCGCGCGCTCGACGCCGGAGAAAAACTCGAAGCGCGCGTCTCCGGGCTGCGCGACGCCACCGATCCATGGCAACGCGTCGAGTTCGAGGTCTATCTGGCCCTCTGATGTTAGACTTGCCGCTTGTTTTTCCGCCCCGCGACCCACGACATGGATCTCATTTCCCGCATCAGCAAGCAATTCACCGACAGCGCCCAAACCAAGCTCAACGCCATCGAACTGCTGGCCGCGCCGATCGCCGGCGCCACCGAATTGATGGTGCACAGCCTCGTCAGCAACGGCAAGATTCTCGCCTGCGGCAACGGCGGCTCGGCGGCCGATGCGCAACACTTCGCGGCCGAACTCGTCGGTCGCTTCGAAATGGAGCGGCACGGCCTCGCCGCCATCGCGCTGACCACCGACTCCTCGATCCTGACGGCGGTCGGCAACGATTACGGCTACGCGCTGACGTTCGAACGGCAGGTGCGCGCCCTTGGCCAATCAGGCGACATCCTGTTGGCAATCTCCACGTCCGGCAACTCGGAAAACGTCATCGAAGCCATTCACGCCGCACACGACAACGATCTGCGCGTCGTCGCGTTGACCGGCAAGGGCGGCGGCGCCATCGGCGAAATGTTGCGCGACAGCGATGTCCATATCTGCGTACCTGCTGACCGCACGGCGCGCATCCAGGAAATTCACCTATTGACGATTCACTGCCTGTGCGACGGCATTGATTGCCTGCTATTAGGAGTTGAAGAATGAAAAAACACCTGCTTGCCGCGCTGCTTGTTGGCGCCACCGCTCTTCCGGCCCTGCAGGGCTGCGTTACGATGGTCGCCGCCGGCGTCACGAGCGGCGTCCTTGCCACCTTCGATCGGCGTTCGCTCGGCACTCAGACCGAAGACGAATCCATCGAATGGAAAGCCGACACCCGTGTCAGCGAAAAACTCAGAGACCGCGGCCATTTCAACTTTACAAGCTACAACCGCAAGGTTCTGATCACCGGTGAAGTCGCCTCGGAGGAAATCAAGACCGAGGCCGAGCGCATCGTCTCGGAAATTCCGAATGTGCACGGCGTTTTCAACGAACTGGTTGTCGGGCCGTCATCGTCGTTCAGCGACCGCAGCAACGACGCGTTCATCACCTCAAAGATCAAGAGCCGCTCGGTCGATTCCGGCAAGTTCAACCCGGTACACCTTAAGGTCGTCACCGAAGCCGGCACCGCCTTCCTGCTCGGGTTGCTGACGCAGGCCGAAGCCGATTCGGCCATCAACGTCGCCCGCACCACGGCCGGCGTCAGACGGGTAGTGAATCTGATCGAAACCATCTCTCCGGCCAAGGCCCGCGAACTCGACGTCGCACAGTCGAGCGGCCAAAAGCCGGGGCCGGTGCCCGTCGAATCGAGAGCGCCATAACCTCCCGGCCGAGCCTCTTTCCGAACCGAATTACGAAACGATGAACTTCCCGCCCCCCGCCTTCGAATCCAAGATCGTCG
Source organism: Propionivibrio limicola (assembly GCF_009469695.1). Taxonomy (GTDB): domain Bacteria; phylum Pseudomonadota; class Gammaproteobacteria; order Burkholderiales; family Rhodocyclaceae; genus Propionivibrio; species Propionivibrio limicola. The sequence goes on along the minus strand of NZ_SSSR01000023.1, from coordinate 15,554 downwards.
CCCCCGGCGATCTTGCCGACCGCCTCGCGGCACTACCGCGCCCGCTCGTCTTCACCAACGGCTGCTTCGACATCCTGCATCGCGGCCACGTCACCCTGCTCGCACAGGCACGCGCCCTTGGCCAGTCAATGATCGTCGCGCTCAATACCGATGCCTCCGTCAAACGACTCGGCAAGGGCGACGACCGACCGGTGAATAGCCTCGCCGACCGCCTCGCGGTGATGGCCGCCGTCGAATGCGTCTCGCTCGTCACCTGGTTCGACGAGAACACGCCAATCGAACGCATCCTCGAATGTCGGCCGGACATTCTCGTCAAGGGCGGCGATTGGCCGGTCGAGAAAATCGTCGGCAACCGCGAAGTCACCGGCTGGGGCGGCAAAGTCGTTTCGATTCCGTTCATCCACCAGAAATCGACGACGGCGCTACTGGAAAAAATCCGCCAGCTTTAATCATCACCCGCCTAAGGAATAAGCATGACGCTCACCCCCGGAACCACCATCCCCCCCCCCCCCCCCGAAACGACCGGCGGCATGCCGCTGATGGAAGCGTTCAAAACCCGCGAGTCGCGGCGCGAATACAGCGCAACGCCGATCCCGACGCAAGTACTCGCCAATCTGCTGTGGTCCGCCATCGGCATCAGCCGCCCCGAAAGCGGCAAGCTGACCGTACCGAACGGCCGCAGCCGGCGCGAAATCGACGTGTTCGTGATCACGGCGGAAGCCACCTACAAATACGACATCGACCGGCACGCGCTGATCGTCGTACTCGCCGAAGACATCCGCCTTCTGGCCGGCAAGCAGGACTTTGTGCCGACCGCTCCCGTCAATCTTGTCTTCGTCGCCGACTTCCGCAAGATGCCGGAACTCAACACCGAGCAGCAACTGGTCTACGGCTCGACCGATGCCGCCTTCTGCGTGCAGAACGCCTACCTCTACTGCACCTCGGCCGGCCTGTCGACGGTCGCACGCGGCTCGGTCGACCGCGAAGCGCTCGGCAAGGCGCTTGGCCTTGACGCGCAGCAACGCATCATCCTTGGCCAAAGCGTCGCCTATCCGGCAGGGTAAGAGCGCCCGCTTCAAAGTAAAACCCCGGCGCGAAGCCGGGGTCTCATTAACCACGTATTACTTGTCTGGCACCTGAAAAGCAGGCGTTCAGAACTCAATCAGCGATGGCGGCTGCCACTGCGGTGCGAACCGCCGCCCGGCCTACCGCCGTTGCCGGCAGAAGCCCCCCCCGGCGCCTTCGGCGCACTGCCGCGTGACGCACCACCACCGCCAGAACGCCCACCATTCGAGCGCTGCCCACCACCACGCGGTCCGGCCGAACGCATCTGGATCGGCTCGGCGCGAATCGACGGGTCCGGGGCATAGCCAGGATACTCAAGCACATCAATCGGCTTCTTGATCAGCCGTTCGATGTCCTTGAGCAGTTTGTGCTCATCAACGCAGACCAGAGAAACTGCCGAACCTTCAGAACCGGCACGGCCCGTCCGCCCGATGCGATGGACGTAATCCTCGGCAACGTTCGGCAGCTCGAAGTTAACGACGTGCGGCAGTTCGTTGATGTCGATGCCACGCGCCGCGATATCGGTCGCGACCAGCACATGCAGCTTGCCGCTCTTGAAGTTGGCCAGCGCCCGCGTACGCGCATTCTGGCTCTTGTTGCCATGAATCGCATCGGCTTCGATGCCGGACTTGACCAGCTTCTCGGCAAGCCCGTTGGCGCCCCATTTTGTGCGCGTAAACACCAGCACCTGATACCAGCCCTTTTCGCGGATCAGCTCGACCAGCAGGTCGCGCTTGCGCTCGCGGTCAACCTTGTAGACGTACTGCGTGACGAGTTCGGATGCCGTGTTGCGACGTTCCGACTCGACATAGCCGGGATCGGTCAGGAAGTTGCTGGCCAGCGTCCGGATTTCATCCGAGAACGTCGCCGAAAACAGCAGCGTCTGACGCTTTTTCGGCACCAGCGCAATGACGCGCTTGATGTCGTGGATGAAGCCCATGTCGAGCATGCGGTCGGCTTCATCGAGCACCAGCACCTCGACGCCCGAGAGGTCGACGTTGCGCTGTTGCGCGTGATCGAGCAGGCGGCCGGGGGTAGCAACGAGGATATCGACGCCCTTGCGCAACGCCGAAATCTGCGGGTTCATGCTAACCCCACCAAAGATCACGAGCGATTTGAACGGCAGGTGCGCACCGTAAGTGGCGACGCTTTCGCCGACCTGGGCGGCCAGCTCGCGCGTCGGCGTCAGGATCAGCACGCGAATCTTGCGCGGCCCGGTGGTAGCGGCTCTCGATTCGCTCAGGCGATTGAGAATCGGCAGGGTAAATCCGGCAGTCTTGCCGGTGCCGGTTTGCGCACAGGCCATCAGATCGCGTCCGGAAAGGACGACGGGAATGGCTTGGGACTGAATCGGCGTGGGTGTTTCGTAGCCTTGATCGGCAATGGCGCGAAGGATCTCGGGAACGAGACCAAGTTCGGTAAATTTCAAGCGAGAGAACTCCAGGCATTTGCCATGCGTGCGCGGAAAGCAATGCAACCGCCTATGCACGAACCAGTCTCGGCAAACGCTCAGGTATTGTGGGTAAGGCAAAGCAAGGGGCTTGGCCAGATCGGACTAGCGCCAAGACTGATGAGTGGCGCTATGAGGAGGCGCGATGCTAACACGTCTTCGCCTTCGATATTCAGCAGGCGGCAGTGTTATGCATAAAAAAGCGGCTGCCCCTTCCGGAAACAGCCGCGCCGCTTGTCAGAAAAGCAGGCTTTAAAGCTTCTGCTCGACCCAAGCCGGTACGGACACCAGCGCCTTCGGCAGGTTTTCCGGCTGCGTACCGCCGGCCTGCGCCATGTCCGGACGGCCGCCGCCCTTGCCGCCGACCTGCTGGGCGACCATATTGACGAGCTCGCCCGCCTTGACCTTGCCGGTCAGATCGGCCGTCACGCCGGCGATCAGCGTCACCTTGCCGTCAACAACGGAAGCTAGCACGATGGCGGCCGATTTGAGCTTGTCCTTGAGCTTGTCCATCGTTTCGCGCAAGGCGGTGACGTCGGCACCTTCGAGCGTCGCGGCGAGCACTTTCGCGCCCTTGACCTCAACCGCCTGATTGACCAGATCATCGCCCTGCGAGGCGGCCAGCTTCGATTTCAAGCGCGCCAGTTCCTTCTCCAGCGCCCGCACGTTATCGAGTACCTGCGCAATCTTGCCCGGCACCTCGACCACCGGCGCCTTGAAGGCGGACGCGGCGGCGTCGAGCATGGCCTGTTGCTGCTGCACGAGGGCGAGCGCGTTGTCGCCGGTCACCGCCTCGATCCGTCGCACTCCGGCCGCGACGCCGGCTTCGCCCGTGATCTTGAAGAGGCCGATGTCGCCGGTGCGTGCCACGTGGGTGCCGCCGCACAGTTCGCGCGACGAGCCGATGTCGAGCACGCGCACCTCGTCGCCGTACTTTTCGCCGAACAGCATCATCGCGCCGAGCTTTTGCGCTTCGGCGATCGGCAGCACGCGGCACTCGGTGGCGGCGTTGACCAGCACTTCGGCGTTGACCAAGGTTTCGACCTTGCGGATTTCCTCGTCGGTCAGCGGCTGGTTGTGCACGAAGTCGAAACGCGTCTTGTCGGGATCGACCTGCGAGCCCTTCTGCTGGACGTGGTCGCCGAGCACTTCGCGCAGCGCTTTGTGCAGGAGGTGCGTCGCCGAGTGGTTGCGCATCGTGCGGGCGCGGGCCTGCACATCGACCTTGGCCGTAACGCCGTTGCCGACGGTCAGCGTACCGGTCTTGACGACGCCATGGTGGCCGAAAACGGTTGCCTGAATCTTCTGCGTGTCCTCAACGGCGAAAATGCCGTGCACCGACTGCAGCACGCCACAGTCGCCGACCTGACCGCCCGATTCGGCATAGAACGGCGTGTTGTCGAGCACGACAACACCCATCTCACCTTCGTTCAGCTGATTGACGGCCGCTCCGTCCTTGTACAGCGCCAGCACGTTGCCCTTGAATTCGAGCGTGTCGTAGCCGTGGAACATGGTCGCCGGGCCATCGTATTCGAGATTAGCGGCCATCTTGAACTTGCCGGCGGCGCGTGCCTGTTCCTTCTGGCGGGCCATCGCGGCGTCAAAGGCGGCGCCATCGACGGTCACCTTGCGCTCGCGGCAGATATCGGCCGTCAAATCGAGCGGGAAGCCGTAGGTATCGTGCAGCTTGAAAGCGGTTTCGCCGTTGAAGACACCGCCTTCGGACAGCGCTTTCAGCTCGCCTTCGAGGATCGCCATGCCGTGCTCGATCGTTTCAAAGAAGCGGTCTTCCTCCTGCTTGAGCGTTGCCATGATCTTGGCCTGGCTCTGCGCCAGTTCCGGATAGGCGACGCCCATCTCGGCGACGAGATCCGGCACCATCTTGTGGAAGAAGGCAGCGCGGGCGCCGAGTTTGTAGCCGTGACGAATGGCGCGGCGGATGATGCGGCGCAGCACATAGCCACGCCCTTCGTTGCCCGGAATGACGCCGTCGGCGATCAGGAACGAACAGGCACGGATGTGATCGGCCAGCACCTTCAGCGACGGACTGGCCATGTCGGCATCGCTCGTTTCGCGGGCGGCGGCCTGGATCAGTTTCTGGAACAGATCGATCTCGTAGTTGGCATGCACGTGCTGCAACACGGCCGAGATGCGCTCCAGCCCCATGCCGGTATCGACCGAGGGCTTGGGCAGCGGATGCATGACGCCCGCCTCGTCGCGGTTGAACTGCATGAAGACGTTGTTCCAGATTTCGATGAAACGGTCGCCGTCTTCCTCCGGCGATCCGGGAGGGCCACCCCAGATGTGGTCACCGTGGTCGTAGAAAATCTCGGTGCACGGGCCGCAGGGGCCGGTGTCGCCCATCATCCAGAAGTTGTCGGAAGCGTAACGGGCGCCCTTATTGTCGCCGATGCGGATGACCCGCTCGACCGGCACGCCGACTTCCTTGGTCCAGATGTCGTAAGCCTCGTCGTCCTCGGCGTAGACAGTGACAGTCAGTTTCTCTTTCGGCAACTTGTAGACCTCGGTCAGCAGCTCCCAGGCGTACTTGATCGCGTCGCGCTTGAAATAATCGCCGAACGAGAAGTTGCCGAGCATCTCGAAGAAGGTGTGGTGGCGCGCCGTGTAGCCGACGTTTTCCAGATCGTTATGCTTGCCGCCCGCCCGTACGCATTTCTGCGACGTCGTCGCCCGCGTGTAGGGGCGCTTGTCAAAACCAAGGAACACGTCCTTGAACTGGTTCATCCCGGCATTGGTAAACAGCAGGGTCGGATCTTCGTGCGGCACGAGCGAACTGGAAGCCACAATCTGGTGGCCCTTCGACTCGAAGAACTTGAGGAATGTCTCGCGGATTTCGGCGCTTTTCATCGGAACAAATCCCTTAAGGGGCGGATTTCAAAAGGGTTCCGATTCTAGCACCGAATCCGCCGGGCACAGCGGCTTGGCTACTGGCAGCATCAGGCAATCGCATTTACCGAAGAATGAGGCGTGGCAATTACCAGACGATGATCGATGGCACGATTTAATTCAATTCACTCAATTTCGTTGACACACATCTGGAAGACCAGTATAGTGCGCGCTCCTTGCTTCGGGTCGGTAGCTCAGTCGGTAGAGCAGCGGACTTTTAATCCGTTGGTCGCGAGTTCGAATCTCGCCCGACCCACCAAAGCAAAGCAGAAATTGCGGGGCGTTAGCTCAGTTGGTAGAGCAGCGGACTCTTAATCCGTTTGTCGAAGGTTCGATCCCCTCACGCCCTACCACGAATTCTTGCAGTAGTAACAAGCACTTAAGCCAACCCCCGGGTTGGCTTTTTTGTTTTCTAAATTCGGCTTCTGGTCCATTTCTGGTCCGAGCAACGTCAGGCTTATCCGCGTCCATCCAAGGACTGCGCTTGACGTCAATTGCAAGAACAGAGTCGAAGCAGCTCTACCTCCCTCGACAAGCAAGAGCTCTTCACTTTTCGTGACAGGTTTGCTCGATAGCGAAACGACACCACCTGTCACGACGGCATGTAAAAATTCCTTCTCGCGCTTCCTAACAGCACCGCACGAACAAGGAACACCACATGTCCGATTCTCTCCGAGCCGCCGCGGATCTTCTTCGTCACGCCAAGCGCGTACCCATTTCGAGCCTTTGCTGGAGGGGGCCAAGGTTAAGCAGCCCCCCCGCCCCCCTTCTGGTGAAGCTGGGCTGCCGGGCTTTATGAAGACAGGACCGAGCGAGGAAGAACTTCGGGCACGTGATGAGTTTCTAGCCGGACAGGGGCAAGGACATGTCGATATATCCGCAGCTCTGCCAACAGCCGCAGCAATGAAGGGGGGCAAGCCGGACCTCCTGCGTGGGCTGGGAGCGCCGGTTTTCATCGGCTTTGACGCGGAGTGGCAGCATCACCGAAAAGGGCGGAACCGCTTGTTAACGGTTCAATTTCACATGGTCGGCCCCACCGGAGAACGGCTCGACAAGGTCGTCGAAGTCGAAAATGGTGAATGTCTCGATGCCCGCCCGAGCCTCGCCGATGCACTCAACGAAATGTTGGACGAAGCGGAAAGCTACTGCATCTTCGATGAATGGCCTTGTGAAATCATCCTGTGTGGTTTTTTCACGCTGGCCGATCTACCGATATTCCGCGACGCCAAGAACTTTATCCGCCAGACGCAGGGGGTCAATGGCTCTCTGGCAACGGTGGGCAGGCCCGCCGAACTCAAAATCTCCCTTAGCGATGCCCAGGCCAATCGCCTCAAGTCGCGGTATTCCTTCATCGCCGGTGAGAATTTCGATCCTCGGCTGATTTCGGTTCGGCTGATTGATGCCGCTCGGCTTGCGCCCCCCGGGGCCAATCTAAACAAGATCGGCGAATGGTTGGGTCTGGAAAAATTATCATTACCGAAGGGGTACATGAAGTCTGACATGGCAAGGCTTCAGCGTGACCGGCCAGATTTCTTCAAGGCCTACGGCTTGCGAGATGCCGAACTTGCCGTACTCTACGTGCTTTGGGTGCTCTGGTTCTGCAATCGTCGCCTGGGGTTGAAGGGTGTGTCCGCAACGCTGAGCGGGCTTGGCGTGCGGCTGTCCCAGCTTTGCATGCGTAAAGATGGTATCCATCCCGATGTGGCTCTGAATTTCACCAAGGTTCGTGAATGGCGGTGGAGCGGTCGCCATGATCGCCCTCTTTCCCAAACGAAGCGCGTAGCCACACAATTACGACAATGGCTGGAGGCATTCCTCGCCGATGCCTACATTGGCGGACGAAACGAATGCTATCGATTCGGCCCAACCCCTATCGCGAGCCCAGCTTCCCGCCTCTACGACCATGACCTGGCCGGTTGCTACGTGGTCAGCCTGGCTGGCGCAATGACGCTTGATTACGAGCGGATGAATATCGTGCGTGACCCGCAAGCATTCGTTGGTCACGTTGCCGGATTTGCTCAGGTAGAGTTTAGTTTCCCCTCCAGCACCGAATACCCATGCCTGCCGGTTATAGTTGGAAATTATGGGCTCTGGTTCCCGCTTTCCGGCACTTCCATCGCGACAGCGCCTGAAATTGAGCTCGCGCTGATGATGGGAGCAGAGGTCAAGGTCAAGTTCGGTGTCGTCATTCCGTGGATGGCGCGTGAAGAAGTATTTCTACGCAGTCAGAAAATCATGCGTAGCAAGAAGGTGGGTAAGGCCAAAAAAAATGATCTGGAGTGGGACGGAGATGTTCTCGTCCCCGCCCCGGAAATGCAGTTCCCTCCCGAATCTCATGGCGATGTTGGTTACCGCCCCTTCGAGTCGTTCTCGATTTACACCCGCACAGAGCGGCTGAAGTACAAGAAGAAGTCGCTACCCAACGAGTTTATGAAGGGCGTTGGCAACACCTGCTACGGCAAATCTGGGCAAGGGTACAAAGAAAAGCGCAGCATGAGCCCCAAGGAGATGGACACCGTCAAAATCGGCAAGTCAGCGATCTCCGAAGCCGCTATAGCCGCGATGACCAGTGGCTTTGCCCGTGCAGTACTGGGGGAAATTCTCTGGAAGTTGCCGCAGGGTACGCTGGTCGTTTCGGCGACCACTGACGGGCTACTGGTAGATGTAGAGAAGCTCAACTTATCCGGCCCGCTTTGCCAGCGGTTTCAAGCCTTGGTCGATCGGGTTGCGCCAGGTACCGCGATGACCGAACTCAAGCACCTGATCGCGCAAGCGGTTGCCGCCAAGACCCGGTTGCAGCTAACGGGAAAAGCAGTCGAGGGGCAGGAGCCAGTCGTCGCAAAAGGCGGAATCAAGGTCCTTCTGGACTCGGCCGAAGGGGACGAGGCCAAGGAACTTGAGCTGCTGAAGCCTGTTAACCAGAACAAGTTCGTTTTGGATCTATTCGTCGACCGCTATCCGGGACAGGTGATCAAGCGGCCATCGCTGATGTCGATGCGCGACGTTCTCCTCAACGATTGGGATATGCAGACGCTCGACCGGGATATGACATTGAACATGGAATTCGATTTCAAGCGCAAGCCGGTCGATCCTTGCATGGTCAAAATCGAATCGCATGGCGTTGAGCATCTCGCTTTCCGGACGGTTCCGTGGGAATCCGCCGAGGAAGGTGAGCTGGTTCGTACTCTGTTCGACCAGTGGCGTCGTGGCAAGAAGGGGGATGAAGGGTCCCCACCCCGTTGCCTCAAGGCCTTGGAGGACTGGAACGATTGGCAGGCGTTTCAAGGACTATACGCAGGCAATCGACGTCGTGTACGACAGTATTTAGCGCAGCCAGAACAATCTTCGGTTACGCGCCAACTTCGAAAGGGTGCGCAATCATCCAATCCATCGGGAACAGGCGCCGCCGTACTGCCTACACCGAGCGTTACACGCGTCACGCGCGGGGTGACTGGAATGCTTTATGCGCGAGGGGACAAGCCATATCTCGGCATTGCCATCAGGACCTTCCTTGTGGCTTACGTGCAGCGTGCATGGGGCTTGCAGGATGTCGATCTATCCCAGGCTGGATTGGCACAGTGGTTGACCACCGCAGGGTACAAGACGGCGACCTACAATGTGAAAAATGCAGGCCGAACTCAACTCTACGAGCACGTCGTTCCATCCACTCCCGAAGTGACGAAGTTTCTCTCGGTTGTGAAAGAGCGTTTCCCGAGCCTGGAAGTTGATCGCTTTTTGGTAGTCTCACATTAGCAGCGCATCCATGCGGCCTGGCAGGTGGTGTCAATTACTTCAAAGGGGTAGATAGAATCAATGAATTGACACCACCGGCCATCGATCGTGCTTCGCCTTCTCGGAGAGATAAGGGAATACGGGGGCTCGCTGTCTTTGGATTTTTCAGTTCCTGGAAGGGGGGGCTCAGGACTCCGCGCCGGTAAGCGCAATTCCAACGAGATTGACCAAGCGTCGCTTTGCGATAGGTAACTGAGTCGAGCCGACGCTCAGAGACCGCCTGCTCGCGGACAGCGGGTAGGTCTTAACAGCCGTTGGTCTGTGGCACTTGGGTGCATTGGTCTGGTCCATTTCCGGTCTTTGCGTCTTGTCACGATCTAGGCGCACCAAGGACTACCACGACTCTTGACCCATTGCAAAAAACTGTTGATGCTAATCGTATTCGATCGAGCAGTACAAAAAACTTGTACCGATAGTGCAATCACATCTCAACTTGACGGTGGCTGTATGAGCGTTAATACCGATTTTCTCACTCTCGAATACGACCAATTTTTAGATAAGATTCCTCATTATGGAATCTATCATCAAATGCGTCCTTGGATTGGCAAGGGCTACCCACTCCAGAGTCACAAGGTGTTGTTGGTAGCTGAGAGCCACTATGTTGGGAAACAATTTGAGTTTCACCGAGATCCAGAGAAGTGGTACGACGGAGTGGGTACAGATGACTCAAAAGGAGTTAAGTCAAAAGGTTTTTGGACGCGCACCATCATTGCCGAAGGGATCAAAAACAAGTGGCGCGAAAAATCGGCAGTACTCTACCGAAACATGGATAGCGCTTTACGTTCCAGCCGGTTGTTTTACACCTGCCCGACCAATGCCTTTACAGAAGTGGCATTCATGAACTACTTCCAGCGGCCTGCAGAAATAAGCGGGAAATCCATCAAGGTCAGCAAACAGGATGCGCTTGTGGCGAGCCAGGTTTTCCGAGAAGTTGTCTGCGCGATCCGTCCAGATGCAGTTATTTTCTGCGGCGTTGTTGCATAAATCGCCGCAAGGCTGAGCCTCCCCCAACCCTGGACGGATTTATGGCACGCGCACCGTGTCCGGCGTGCCAAGATAGGTGAACCGATTCAGAATAGCGGCACGCACCTGTAACTCGACGACCTGCCGATAAAAGTCACGCGCCATCACCCGTTCGCCGAGAAGTTTGAAGCACCTCATCTTGGTTTCGACGAGGCTGCGTCGATGATAACCGCTCCACGTCTTCCAGATTGAACGCCCCAATCGCTGCGTCGTCCGTAGAATCTCGTTGCGCGCCCGAGCGCCAGGGCCGGTCTCTTTCCAACGCCGGGCGTTTTTCCGAGTGGGAATAATCGCTACCGCCTTCCGTCCGGCAATCGCTTCATGGCAGACCTTGGTGTCGTAGATGCCGTCCCCGCTCACCGAGAGCAAGGGCTCGTTCTGCGGAATCTGATCGAGCAGCTCTGGGAGCATTTCGGCGTCCCCGACTTTGCTACCGGTGACTTCAATCGCCCGAATTTCCAGTGTGTCGGCGTCGATGCCCAGATGCACCTTCCGCCACTGGCGGCGATACTCCGCACCGTGCTTCTTCGTTTTCCACTCGCCTTCGCCCATGATCTTGATGCCCGTGCTATCAACCAGAAGGTGCAGCCCTGCGGGATTGACCCGGGCAGGAATCTCGACGACAAGACGTTTTTGTCGCCGGCACACGGTGCTGAAATCGGGTACTTGCCAATCCAAACCCGCCAGCTTGAGCAGGCTTTCAACGAAGCCTATCGATTGCCTCAACGCCAGACCGAACAGGGTTTTGATCGTCAGACAGAACTGGATGGCCCCCTCGCTGAAGATCGCCGGACGACCCGGCTTACCGTTCGGGTTCGCCTGCCATTTCAAATTTTTGTCCAACCAGATCATCAGCCCGCCGCGTCTCTTCAACGCCGCGTTGTAGGCCTTCCAGTTCTGCGTCTTGTACTTTGCTCTCGGCGGTTTGTTCATCTCGTCAGACTACAGGATTCGGCTTTTATGCAACAACGCCTTTTCTGCAGTTCTCTCGCGTATCGATGCGCTAGCAGTTCAGGAGTAAAGACGTTCCTGAAGGGGCAAAATATCCTTTATGAGCACGCTCCACACCCTGGCATGCCGTGGTGGAATCGGGTTACGAAGAAGTATGGCGGCAGGAATGGCAAACAGGTATTCGTCGATTTTATTGATCGATACGTAGCCCTTAAATCGAAGGATTCAGTCCGCTAAGCGGTGAAGCAGCCATTGTTTTGAGCAGAGGTCAAGCGTCGCTTTTCGACAGGTCACGCCCCGAAGGCGACGGTCAGGATTTTCGAAAGCGGACCTTCAACGTCCAAGCACAGCACAGAGGCGCTGCGCTTCTATTTTGCGCAGCGCCTCTGTGGACTACAGGATTAATCCTCACTGCTCGAAGTGTCGCAAGAAATCGCCATTCTTCTTATCATCACCGCCTTATCAAGGACAGCAAGAGCTTCAAGAGCTGTTTCGATGAATTCTTTAACACTCGGGCAGGAGTCCATCACCAAGTATGCACTATGCCCTTCGCTTTCATGCTCAAGGCTGTACTTTTTGTCAGAAAGCTGTACAAATACTTCTTGAAATTGCTGGTTTACTTGGAAAAGTAGTGTGGATTTATACGGCGGCTGTTGATCTTTACGTAGCCATAATCCTATTCCATACTCCCCTTTTACACGCAATTTACCAGACATAGAATCACACTCGTAACGCTCTGAGCCCATTGTGAGTTCGGTGAAAAAAGCCTTGGGTGTCTTGTTAATCTTCATTTTGAAAGCCCTATTGCTTGCCTAACAGTGTTTGCGAGAATGCTGGGGTAACATAACAATTTATATTGGCCAGTCGGAACTTGGAGTTAATTATGCATAAATGCAACCCATTGATTTGCTGATGCTCGAATTTTCGGATCAGCACTTGTTCACTCCCAAGGTCTATGAATGACGTAGAAATTATCTCATGCGGGTCTTTGGTCTTGCGCAATACCGTGACCTACGACTCTCCGGAGTAGATCGCAAGAGTACCGACGGCGAACCAAATCCTCGCGCTCCCAACACTGTACGACTTGAACTAGCGTTGCTAGGAAGTTGATCGCTTTTTGGTAGGCTCACATTAGCAGCGCATCCATGCGGGCTGGCAGGTGGTGTCAATTACTCCAAAGGGGTAGATAGAATCAATGAATTGACACCACCGGTCATCGATCGTGCTTCGCCTTCTAGGAAGGCGAAGGAGATACGGGGCTCGCTACCTCTGGATTTTTCGTTTCATGGAGGAGGGTCATGACTCCTCGCCGGCAAGTGCAATTCCAATGAGGTTGACCAGACCGAAAACAATTCGATTATTTCGCTTGTTTCGGATATTTCGTTTAAGTACACTGTCTACCCCTTCCCTACACGTAACAAATTCGACAGCTACTAAAGCTTAGACACGACGACAACGTACAGATAATTAGACGACTGACACAGGCAGGTGAAACCATGAACACGAAGGTGAAGACCGAACTACCCACCAACGCAGAAGCGTCGATGGCGAGAGAGAGTAGCCGCCTACTCTCTCTATACCTAAGCACGAAGGAAGAATCTCAGTCGATCCGGGTGATCGACCAAGCCGGTGAGCATGAGGCTATCAAGGTGCCGACTGCTGCATTCAGGCTGCTCATCGATATTCTGTCCGAAATGGCACAGGGTAACGCTGTCAGCATGATCCCGGTTCATGCTGAACTGACGACGCAGGAAGCGGCCGACATGCTCAACGTATCCCGCCCTTATCTGGTCAAGCTACTCGACACGGGTGATATGCCGTACCACAAGGTCGGCAGCCATCGCCGCGTCTACTACCGCGATTTGGTGGAATACAAGGCACGAATCGATGGCGAACGTAATAAAGCGCTGGAAGCTCTCGCAGCGGAGGCACAAGAACTGAATATGGGCTACTACGAATGACCAGCTTCTCAGTGGTGTACGACGCGTGTGTGCTGTATCCGGCACCACTGCGAGACTTGCTGATGCACTTGGCACTGACGGACCTGTACCGAGCCAAGTGGTCGGCTCGCATCCACGAAGAATGGATGCGGAATGTACTGAAATCTCGGGAGGACCTGACTAGGGAGCGGCTGGAGCGTACCCGTCAGCTTATGGACGCCAGCGTTCGTGATTGTCTGGTCAGAGGCTACGAGTACTTGATCCCTTCGCTGCAACTGCCGGATGAGGATGATCGACACGTACTCGCGACAGCGATACGTAGTCAGTCGAGCGTTATTCTGACGTTTAACCTGAAGGATTTTCCGAAAGAAGAGTTGAGCAAATATGAGGTCGAAGCGCTCCACCCGGACGAGTTCATCTCCGATCTAATCGACCTCGACACTGCTCGAGTGCTGTCGGCTGTTGCAGCGCACCGTCGCACCCTCAAGAACCCACCGAAAACTACTGCCGAATACCTAGATACGCTGCTTCAGCAAGGTCTTCCAGAGACGGTCGGCCAACTGAGGCAGTGGGAAGTTGCATTCTGAATCACCCCCGCTGGTTACGGTCCATTTCTGGTTTTTCGTGCAACATCTGTACGCCATCTGTACTGAGAAAAAGGCGAGTTAATGTACTGCGAGAGAGGGTACGCCTTTGAAAAACAAGTGTTTTTCTGAAAGGCTGGCGAGCCAAAAATAGCTTTCCGAAAGAACTCTTAATCCGTTTGTCGAAGGTTCGATCCCCTCACGCCCTACCACGAATTCTGAAGAAATTAGGCACCCAGGACCTCGTCCTCGGTGCCTTTTTCTTTTTACCGGTACAAAATCAGCCATTCAGTACAAATTCGGCACGGCAACGATCACACCGAATCGGGGTCCAGTGGCATCCATTGCCAAAACGCCTTCTGTCAGTAGCACTTTGGATGATTGACACGCTTGGCGACCATCAATCGACCAATCCCGAATCCGCCACCTCAGCCCACACCACTATTTCTTTCCGAAGACAAAGGCCGCCTTCCCCGGCAAAGCGCGATGAACCATAAAAAGGCCAGCCCGAACCTTGGCCAGCCCCGATTTTGCGAAGGGAGGCGCTTCACAAACAACCTTGGGATTCCGCGCTGTCTCAGCCCATAACGAACGCCAGATAGCAAAAAGCCCACTCCGAAGAATGGGCTGCATATCTGCTGCTTGGTTGCGGGGGCAGGACTTGAACCTGCGACCTTCGGGTTATGAGCCCGACGAGCTGCCAACTGCTCCACCCCGCGCCCGATTAATACTTGCGCTTACTTCAACGGCCCAAGCCCGGATCGTGAGAGAGACGTTCCCCCGCCGATTTTGGCTACGTGAATGCCGTAAAGCAAAACGCCAACCCAACAGGATTGGCGTAAGTGCTTGAAAATCTAGTGGTGGACTACAACCACCGAAAGAACTTGTATCTTAAAGCATTTCGGAAATTTTAGGAAGGATTGAAGCCACCGGGTGCTTCGGAGGGAGTTTTTCGTTCCTCTACCACCCCCGCCCATGCACCGTGCCGCAAATCAGTATAGCGAAATGCCCGAGTTCGATTCCGCGAACATCCCCCGAACTGGAATTGCCTTACTCCCATATCTCCGATACATCACTCACCCCGGAACGAGTGTTTGTGCCGCCTTGATATGTTCCACCACCCTAGCCAGCAAGAAATCGACGTCAATTGCCTCACCGTCAAACTTCAGATCATCCACGCACTCGGCCTCGGTGGCGACGGTGATTGCCGCCGCATTTCTGATCAGGCGGTAAAAGGTAGTCCGGTCGGCCGGATCGATCGCCTGTCTGCTGTGGAAAGCATCCAGATCAATATCCAGGATGTAGGGTTGCGATTCGAGATGGTCGATGCCGACACACCGTGACATCTCGGCCCCGCGAGCCAGTTGGTCATCGAGATAAATCGACTCGATGACCATATTTCCGTGCTCGACGACACAATCGTCGTTGTGCGGCTTCCGAGCGCAGCCGATAGCGCAGTCGTGGGAGATCACAAAAATGTGATTTTCGGGATCCTCATACGTCATCGGTCGGCGTGGAGGCGAAAGAATCGGCGGTTGGGGCCATCGCGCCTGCCGATCGGCATCGTAAGCTTGCCCCTCAACGGACGGATTGCCCCCGCTGTCGCTCAACTGGATACAGAAAGCGTAGTTGAGAACACCTGACAGGGTTGCGGCATCGATATGCTCATCATGATGCAGGTGCTCAATGGCCCAGAGCAGGTGTCAACGGCGATTCAAAACTGATACAGATTTTTGTTGGGCAGCGATTCAAAACTGACACACCCCGGACACTTCATTTGCGCTGATCGCGTTGCCGAGAGGGAGGGGCGAAGGCCCGACCGGAAGGCGGCGCGATCAGCGC
>NZ_SSSR01000022.1 GCF_009469695.1 Propionivibrio limicola | reverse complement strand
CGTTCGTGATCACCGGCGCCTCAAAAACCGCCGATCTTCTCAGTTCGGTGTATCAACTTTCAATCGCTGGCCTGTGTCAATTTACAACCGCTGGTGACACTGGCGCGGTGTAAATACTCTCGACGTCCTCCCGGAACTCTTCCGGGTATTCGTCGCGCACGTAAAACGAACGGCGCAGGCTCGGGTGACGGGCGGGGTATTTGTGTCCCATCCGCGATTGCCACGCGGCGTAGAAACCTTGGTCGAAGTCGGCCAGCACGCCGTCTTGATCGAGCAGAACCAACATTGCAATTTTCCAGATTTACATCAAAAAGCGCCGACTCAAACCGTAATCACCCGCCCCGCTTTGGCCTGCGCCTCAACGATCCGCATCATGTTGCCGATTTCGCCGACCCGCACGGCGTCCATCAGGCCGTAGAAGTCGAGGCAGGTGCGGCAGGCGATGAGCGGCACGCCGAGGGCGGCGAGTTCGGCCAGTTCCTTGAGGCAGGGCGAGCCGGTCGCCACCAGTTTGGCGCCGGCGGCGTAGAAGAGGATGGCTTGCGGGCGCTGGCCGAGTTCGAGCAGCGTGCGCAGGTAGTTGGTGGCGAGCTTGTGGCGCAACGCCTCGTCGGCGTAGCCGAGGCCGTCGTTGTTGAACAGGATGACGGTATCGGAAAAATTCTGGTTCATGCGGATTCCTTACTGGGCAACTGAAATGACCGGCTCGCCCGGCTGCATGCGGCCGATGACGGCGGCGGAGGCGAAGCCTTGCGCGTGGAACAGGGCGAGGACTTCGTCGGCCTTTTCCGGTGCGACGGCGGCAAGCAGCCCGCCACTCGTTTGCGCGTCGGCCATCAGGCGGCGCTGCCAGTCGGGCACATCGTCGGCAAACGCGACATCGGCGCCGAAGCTGTCGAGGTTGCGCGCAATCGCGCCGGGGCCGATGCCTTGCTGGGCGAAGCCGATGGCGGCCGCCAAGAGCGGAAGTTTGTTCGCTTCAACGAGCGCGCCGAGATCGGCGCCGCGGCACAGTTCGAGCAGGTGGCCGAGCAGGCCGAAGCCGGTCACGTCGGTGAGCGCATGCACGTCGTCCATCGCCGCGAGTTCGGCGCCAATCGTGTTGAGCTGCGTCGTCGTGTCGATGAGCTGGCGGTAGCCGTCGGCGTCGAGTACGCCTTTCTTCATGGCAGTGCCGAGGACGCCGATGCCGAGCGGTTTGCCGAGAATAAGCACGTCGCCCGCCCTGGCGCTGCTGTTGCGCTTGACGCGGTCGGGATGCACGAGGCCGAGCGCGACGAGGCCGTAGATCGGTTCCGGCGCGTCGATGGAATGGCCGCCGGCGAGCGGAATGCCGGCGCTGGCGCAAACGCTGGCACCGCCGGCAAGGATTTTCTGGATGGCTTCCATCGGCAAGGTATTGACCGGCATGCCGACGATGGCCAGCGCGAGGATCGGTTTGCCACCCATGGCGTAGATATCGGAGATGGCGTTGGTCGCGGCGATGCAGCCGAAGTCGAACGGATCGTCGACGATGGGCATGAAGAAATCGGTGGTGGCGACAAGCGCCTGCTCGTCGTTCAGCCGATAGACCGCCGCATCGTCGGCCGTTTCGGTGCCGACCAGCAGATTCGGGAAGCACTGCATCTGCGGCATCGACTTCAACATGTCGGCGAGAACGGCCGGCGCAATCTTGCAGCCGCAGCCGCCGCCGTGGGAAAGCTGGGTCAGGCGAATCGTGTCCATGGGAGCTCCTCAATTACAATGGCGGGATTATCCGTTGTTTGGCCTTCCATGAAAAACCGACTTGCCTCGCTGGACGAACTTTCCCGCTTCGATTGCGTCATCGACGTACGCACGCCGCTCGAATTTGCCGAGGACCACATCCCCGGCGCCATCAATGCCCCGGTGCTGACCAATGAAGAACGCGTGCTGATCGGCACGATGTACAAGCAGGTGTCGCCGTTCGAGGCGACCAAGCTCGGCGCGGCGCTGGTGGCGAAGAATATCGCGCGTCATCTGGAAACGCTCTTCGCCGACAAGCCGATCAACTGGAAGCCGCTGATCTACTGCTGGCGCGGCGGCAAGCGCTCCGGCTCGATGACGACCTGGTTCAGCCTGATCGGCTGGAAGGCGAAGCAACTACAGGGCGGTTACAAAGCCTATCGGCATCAGGTGCTGGAAGATTTGGCCACCCTGCCCGGCCGCTTCGATTACCGGGTGCTAGCCGGCATGACCGGCAGCGGCAAGACGCGCCTGCTGCGGGCGTTGGCCGACTGCGGCGCGCAGGTGCTCGATCTGGAGGAACTGGCCAAGCATCGCGGCTCGTTGCTCGGCGCCTTGCCGGGCGAGCGCCAGCCGACCCAGAAGGGATTCGACAGCCAGCTCGTGCAGGCGCTCAAGCGGCTCGATCCGGCGCGCCCGGTGTTCGTCGAGGCGGAGAGCAAGAAGATCGGTTTCGTGCAACTGCCAGACGCGATGATGCGGTCGCTGGCCGGCGCCCGGTGCATTCGCATCGAGGCCGACCTTCAAGACCGAGTGGACTTTCTCTGCGACGATTATGGTTCGCTGTTTGCCGAACCCGCGCAGTTCAAGGATTTACTTTCACGCCTCACGGAATTGCATGGGCGGAAAACCATCGTCCACTGGCACGCGTTAATCGACTCCGGCGCAAAGGCCGAGTTGTTCCAGGAACTGATCGAACAGCACTACGACCCGGCCTACCAGCGCAGCAGCCACAGCCTGTACCCCAAGCTCCCGCAAGCCTTACCGTTCTCCTTCCGTCCGAATTCGGACGATCTGACATTACAGGCCTTCCGTCTGCTCGAACTGCTGGAAATGCCGGCAGAACGGAAAGCCTGATGCCAGAACCGCTGCCCCGTTGAGAGGCAGTTTTTCAGCCTACGAACCCACTCCACGGCGCCGGCAGAAGCCGAGGCCAAGCAGGCCAAGGCCGAACAGCGCCAGCGAAGCGGGTTCGGGCACCTCGACCACCGCTGGAGGCGCAACCTGAGGCGCGGCCAACAAGGTGACCGTTGCCGTCTGGGTCTCAGTTCCCGTGTTGTCGAACGAGAGCTCGTTCAACGAAATCCTGAACTGCCCGCCGTCGCCAAAGTTGGTCACGATGGGGGACCACGTGAGCGTGTAGTCCATCGCTTCCGGGCTGTCTGTGATCTCCCCGGTCGTTGCAATGCCAATCGCGGTCAGGCTGGAAAGCACGCCCAGCGGATCGGCAAACGTGAAGGTCGCTGTCACATCCAAGCCATCTATTTCGTTGTTGTGGATGCCTTTGTTGGCACCAGGCCCGATATCCGGCTCTCGGAAATTCACCGTGCCCAGCCCGAAAGAGAACGATTCGCCAACATCGCTGAGCGAGAAGGTTTGGGCGACAAACGTCGTTGAGAAAACAACGTCGAGCAAGGTGCCGCCGTTTTCCGCGCTAGAGCCAAGGCCGGTATCGACGCCGTATCCTGCCCCAGAGGTAATCGACGCGGCAGAAATGTTGAACGACACTGGATCAGCTTGAACCGGCGACGAGGCCAGAACACCAAGTGCGGCGACAGCGAGGGCCACGGATGCCGTATTCTTCATTTTCAACTCCCTTGTTCTTGTTTTTCCGCTCGTCTCCTAGCACATTCGGTGCCAAATAAATTTATCCAATTCAATCAATAGCTTGAAAACATCACCTGGAAAAATCCAAAAAGCATGTAAAAAAACCCGACACTTTTCGGGCAGATGCACTTTGGATAGGAAGTTCGGCATTTTGCCGACGCCGGACTGATCGTAGTTCGATCAGACTCTGATCAGACCCGTCGAATCCACAGGATATCCGGCACTTTTCCGCGCTGCCGATAGAGAAGCGCTTGCAGTTGAAGATGGGCACGGCCGAACCAGGCTTCGCTTTCGGCGATGAAATACTGGCTTTCAACGGTGTAATTCGCCGGCTTGGTGGTATGGCGAATGCTCTCGGGCAGCGCATTGACGAAATCCTGCCCCGATTTGAACGGCGTCGCCACGCGGCGGCTGACAAGGCGCTCGGCCTCCCGAATCGACAGCCCGGGCGTTACAGCCATCAGCACTTCCGGCGGCGCGAAATTGGCGTTGACGGAGGTCGCATCGGGCAGCGACGTCACCAGCGGCTCCAGCGCCGCCATTTTTTCGGGGTCAAGGCCGGCGAGTTCGGCGAGTTCGGAAAGGTTCGCAACCAGCAGGATCTTGCTGGTGAGCCTTGCCGCCGTCGCATCGGCTTTCTGCGTTTTCTGCCACAACGCCACTTGGGAAGCCATCGCTTCGGCCAGCTTTTCCGCCCAGCCGGTCGACAGGTTGCGCGTCGTCAACAAACGCTGCAACGCCACCAGCCCTTCCTCGCTCACCTTGCCGCCGCTCTGCAGGTTATAGAGATTGAACCGGCCCTGCAGTTCGATGAGGCGTCCGCCAACCTTGCCCTCCTCGACGTTGATCGGCGGCACGGGAACCGTCCACGCTTCCAGCAGATGGTCGCTCTGGTTGTTGCGCATGTCGTCGCGCAACGTCAGCCGCGCCAGATCAATGGCGCTGCGCGCGCTCGACCCGGCCGCCGCCAGGTCGTTGCGGTTGCTCACGAGATTGAGCCACTGGCGTTCCCGCGCGCTCAGGGCAAACGCCAGCGAGGCGACAAGGGCGGCCACCAGAATGGCCGTAATCACGGCGATGCCTTTTTGTCGCTGGGGAAAACTGGGCTCAATCCTCATGGCAGAACGAATACGCGTTCGAACTGGCCCCGCCCGCTCTGCGTCACGCGGACGCGGATGGCGCGCGGTTTCACCAGGGACTGATCGCCCGGCCACTCGTCGAGCCACGCGTTGGCACCGTTGAGGAAGGCCGCATCGCATTGTTCGACATGCTGTAGCAGACGCGTCGGCTTTATCGTCACCGCACCTCTTTCGCCAGCGGCCGGCGAATTGGCAACACCGGAACGGCATCGGATCGGCAGCAGACTCAACGTCAGTTCGCCGCGCTCGCACTGGTAGATCACATGCACCGGCGCACGGTTCCCATCGAGGCGCGCCAGTTCGATGAAAAATCCCGGGTGGTCCGCATCCCCCGCACGCCCGCCGCGCAACGGGATGGTGAGCGTATCCGAACCGACCTGCAGCGGACGCGGCACGCTCTGGCCGAAATCGGTGTCCATCCGGTCAAAGACGAGTCCCAATTCGCGCCAGAAGCGGATTTCCTGATCGAGCGTGCTTTTCGTCGACGCCACGGCATCGAGACCGCGATAAGCAATCAGGCTGGCGATGGCGAAAACGGCCAGCGCCACCAGCACCTCGATCAGCGTAAACGCCCGCTGGCGGTCAATTCTGCTGGCGTGCCACATAGCTCACCTGTCGGGCGACGGCATGATCCGGCCGTTCGGGAACGAACACCTTGATCTCGACGCGCCGGAAACTGTAATTCGGGGTCAGGCTGACTTCGCGCCGCCAGTTGAACGCCTGCAAGCCTTGCCGCGCTTCGCCGCTGGAGGCTCCCGCCTCGGGAAACAGGCGCGTGGCGACCAGTTCGTTGGCCACGTTCTGCGCCACCCACGCGGCCGCCGTTCGCGTCTTGAGGTCCGCCACGGTATCGACGGCGAAGTGCGTCGAACGCATGGCGGCCGCCATGGCGATGCCGATAATGGCCAGCGCTACCAGCGTTTCGAGCAGCGTAAAGCCGTCAGAGCGGGCGGCGGATTTCAAGGCGTCCGAGTGCATCGGCTTCAATATCGAGGGAGGCGTTACCGGACGAGAGCGTCAGCGAGAACGACTCGGCCAGACCGGAGGATGAAAAGACCAACCGCTCGCCGAGCGGTCGCGGCGAGCCATTGACGCGAATGGCGCTCAGAGAAACCCCCGGCGCGAGACGGCCGGAAGCCACGGTATCGTTATCCGGCAAGGCGACCCATGCGTTGCGCTCAGCATCGGCCGCCCAGAACTGGTAGCCCTGCCCGTCGCTGGAGAAGGCGACATTCCGGCCACCGACAACCGCTTCGTCTCGCGCTGCCTCCAGTCGCCCGAGCAGACTCTCGCCGGCGCTGTTCAGTCGCTGGCTGTCGGACGGTTCGAGCTTGACCATGGCCACTCCGAGGGTAATCGCCATGATGGCGCAGGCGACGAGGATTTCGATCAGGGTAAATCCCTGCTCCAGAAAACGGACGCGAACCTGCTTCACGGCGCTGACGGATTTACAGCATCCACGAGCCGAGATCGGCATCGAACCCCTCACCGCCCGGCTGACCGTCGGCGCCGTAGCTCATGACGTCGATCTCGCCCTTGAGGCCCGGATTGAGGAAGAGGTATTCATGCCCCCACGGGTCCTTCGGCGCTTTCTCGAGATAGCCGCCCGTCTTCCAATTGGCCGGCACCGGCTCGGAGGTCGGCTTTTCGAGCAGCGCCTTGAGTCCCTGTTCGGTACTCGGATAGCGGCCGTTGTCGAGCTTGTAGAGCTTGAGCGCAGCAACCAGCGTGCCGATGTCCTGCTTGGCCGCGACGACGCGCGCATCATTCGGCCGATCCATGATCTTCGGCACGATCAGCGCGCCGAGGATGGCGAGGATGGAGACGACGACGAGGATTTCGATCAGGGTAAAACCCTGCGCTTTACGGTTCTTCATGGGATCTCCGTTTCTCTTTCTATTTAACTATTTGACGAACTGGTTGATTTCGAACACCGGCAGCAGGATGGCGAGCACGATGAAGAGGACAACGCCGCCCATGAACAGGACCACGGCCGGGCCGAGCAGGCTGGTGAAAGCTTCGATGCGCCGTGAAAGCTCACGCGAGAGTTCCTGCGCCGCCCGTTCGAGCATCCGGTCGAGGCGCCCGGTCGCTTCGCCGCTGGCCGTGAGGTGAATGAGGATTGGCGGAAACTCGCGCGTGCCGGCCAGCGCCCTCGATAACCCCATGCCTTCGCGCACCTGACCGGCGGCAGCATTGGCCGCGGCGCGCTGCACGCGGTTGGTCATGACGCCCTCGGCTGCCGCCAAGGCGGAAAGCAAGGGCACGCCGCTGCCGACGAGAATCGCCAGCGTACTGGAAAAACGCGCGGTGTTGGCCGCGCGTTCGAAACGCCCGAAAAGCGGCAGCCTAAGGCGCCAGGCATGCACGCGCAGGCGGAAGGCTTCGTTGCGCATGGCCAAGGCAAAACCGACACCGCCCAGAACGGCGAGCAGCAAGAACCAGAGTCCCCACTCGCCGACAAAGGCACTCGTTGCCAACAGGATGCGCGTCATCAGCGGCAGCGTCTGCTTCGCCCCCTGAAAAACCTGCACCATTTGCGGCACAACCCAGGTCAGCATGCCGACGATGACGAGCGCCGAAACGCCAAACACAACCGCCGGATAGATGAAGGCCAGCGCGACACGCGAGATCAGCTCGGCCCGTTCTTCGAGATAGACGGCGAGCCGCTGCATGACGCTCGGCAGGCGACCGGATTCCTCGCCGGCCTTGATCAGCGTCGGGTAGAACGACGGAAAGGCCTTGGGCAATTTGCCCATCGCCGCCGACAGCGAGAGGCCGGAGGCAATGTCGGTACGCAAGGCGGCGATCAGGCGTTTTTCCCGGTCGTTGTCGGACTGGTCGGAGAGGACGTTCAGCGCTTCATCGACCGTCAATCCTGCATCGAGCAGAGCCGAGAACTGACGCGAGAAACTGGTCAGCAGTGCATTGCCGAGGCGCAGCCGGCTACGCTCGGACGCGCCCGCCTTCTCCGCTTCGAGTTCGGAGACGAGCAGGCCGCGCTCCTTGAGCTGGGCGCGCACCTGACGAGCACTGTCGGCGTCCATTTTTCCGGAAACCGACCGCCCCCCGGCGAGTGGAATGGCTTTGTAGCGAAATACCGGCAAGAGATCCTCTTATTCCAATCAGAAAGAAAAGCGAACCACCAAGGCACGAAGGGCACCAAGAGGCACCAAGAAAGAGCTCCGATTTCCTTGGTGAAACTTTGTGTTCTTGGCGGCTTGGTGGTGAAAACGCATCGTTTGTCTCGACTGAAAATTAGAACGCCAACTGGAATCCGTCCCCGACTTTGGGCAGGCTCGACAGCACGGGAGTCAGGCCGGGCATCGGCGTCTGCGGCGTTAACGTCAGCTGCCCGCTGATCTTGCCTCGCGCCGCATCGAACGCGCCCTGACCGGCGGCCTGCAGGTTGCCGGCCACCGTAGTCACCTGCCAGCTTCCCTTGCCATCGACTTCCCCATTCAAATCCAGCCGATAACTGCCAAGCTCGCCTTGCGGCGCCACGGGCGTGAACAGGTGGTCTATGGCGACCGTGGCCGCGATCGGCGCGTCCATGCCGAGCGCCTTCGTGGTGATGCGCAGCACTGCGCCAAGCTGGGCGAGCTTGAGTTTCGCATGCAACGCGGCGAACGGTTCGAGCGGCACGACAAGGCTGACGCCTTTGAGTTCAACGCCTCTAGGGTGCAACACCAGGTCAAGGTGGCTGGCCTGGTCCGCGAAACGGCCGTTGACCACCCAGGCAAGCTTGCCCCCCAACATGGCCTGCGGCCGGAAACGCCACTCGACCTGCTCCTGCACGATCGTCCCACCAACGCCCACGGCAGACGCTTGTCCATTCCAGAACGAGCCATCCACGTTCCTGAGCTGGATGCTCGGCGGCAGCAGCAGGGTGATCAGACTGGCCGGCGCCCTGACCACAGCGAAGACGACCAGCAAAAGGCTGATAACGACGAGCGAACGCCGCCCGGGACGCGCAACATATTTCATGGCGCACGCTCCAGTTCGACGACGATGCGCGACATGCCGCTGGCACTGCCCGAGGCAACCTCCGTCCTCACGTTGAACACGGCGACACGCGCGCCCGCCTCCTGGCGCAACGAATCAAGCACTTCAAGCGCTTCCTTCACCGGCAGCTCCGGCAGACGCATCTCGACGCGTGAATTGGAAAGTGCACGCAGTTCGGCACTCAGTTTGCGCTCGGCGAGCAGACCGTACAGCGTGCTGCGCAGGTCTTCGCCGGCCGGGCGGGCGGTGTTCGCGGCGCGCGGCGCGTCCACCGGCCGCAGGTGCATGCGGTTGAGCTGGGCCTCCAGCTGCGGCACCCGCTTTTCGAGCGTCGCAATACGTTGGAAGAGTGGCGAAAGCAGGCCGAACCAGAGCAATAGAAGTGCGGCTGATACGCTCCACGCGAGCAGAATCTTGCGCTCACGGTCGGAACGGGCGTGCCACCAAACGAGGATTTTTTCCTGGACAGGCATGGACATGGCGCTCCGTTAACGTGATGCCCGGTCAAGGCGGTAGGTCAGACGCGTAAAGCCCGATTCGGCCGGACTCGTTTCCGGCTTGCCGAACGCGTCGAGCTGCATCTTGAATTGCGCGACTTCGCTATCGGTCAGCGTCAGGCGGACAAAACCTTCCCCGGATTCGATCCGGCGCGGCCGGATCGGCGCGTTGAGGCGTGCCGCGAGGTGGATGACCGCATCGAGCGCATCCCCTCGTCCCTGCCCGCCCTCGCGCTGCTTGCTTTCCCATTGCAGGAGGGGATCGATGATCGGCGTGCCGGGGTAGGCGGTCGCGAAGGTCTGACGAATTTCATGCTGTAGCCGCGCTTCACGGCTTTCCAGCTGACGCCAATGAATCACCGTGCCGAGCAGCAGCAGCGCGGCTGAAGTCGCCAACAGCACCGCCGATTTACGCAGCAACTTCACGTCGAATCCGCGTTTGGCGAAGCGGCCCAACGACTTGGGCAAACTCCCCCGGCAACTGGCCGGGCACGGGCGACAGTCAATGCTGTCGAGCACTTGCACGGGAGCACCGCCGGTCAGCGCGGGGATCGACTCTTCGTCATGCACGATGCCGAACTGGCCGGAGGACGTGCGGAAGATCGTCCCGCCCGTCGCCATGGCACAGGTGGTCGCATCTGTGGTTTCCGGCAGCAGTTCATACTCCGGAATGAGCCGGGTCGGATGCAAGCCGGCCTCCGCGAGGCGCTCCAATGCGCCTTCCAGCCAGCGGCGGCTACACACCCAGACGCGCCGCTCCGTGCCCTGCTGCGGTCCGGGAATGGCCAGCACGTCGCTCTTGTTGCCGAGCAGGCGGTCTTCAAGCGCCTGCCCGATCAACGCGTCAAGGTGTTTGCCGGCCTGCGCCGGCAGGGTCAGGCGGTGCAGGGAGACACAGCGGGCGGGCAGAAGAATCTCCAGCTCGCCCGCCGCCGGCACTTCCGCCAGAACACTTTCGCCTTGCGCGCTGAGCGTGCCGTCGGCAGCGAATCCATACCAGTCCAGAATCGTCCACGCTTCGTCGGCCGGCAGGAGGACGCGCAGGATGGGAAAATGAAGGGGGCTCGTCATTGCTCGTTCATCCCTCCCGCGTCACGCGCAGGACTTCTTCAAGAGTCGTTTCGCCGGCGAGGACGCGGGCAACCCCATCGGCGCGCAAGAGCACCATGCCGTTACCAACCGCCTGTTCCCGGATATCCCGCTCGTTGCCGCCCTGATGGACAAGCGCGCGTACCGAGTCGTCCACCACGAGCAATTCGTAGAGGCCGCTGCGGCCGTGATAGCCGGTATGGTTGCAGGCATCGCATCCCGCCGCCCGGTAGAGGGTAACGGGGCTCGACACGCCGAGCAGCTCCATTTCGCCAGCGTCGGACTCGTACGGCTGCCGGCAGACCGGGCACAGCCGGCGTGCCAGCCGCTGCGCCAGCACGCCGATCGTCGACGAGGCGAGCAGGAACGGCTCGATGCCCATGTCGACGAGGCGGGTGATGGCGCTCGGCGCGTCGTTGGTGTGCAGCGTCGCCAGCACGAGGTGGCCGGTCAGCGAGGCCTGCACGGCGATCTGCGCCGTTTCCTTGTCGCGGATTTCGCCGATCATGATCACGTCCGGGTCCTGGCGCAGGATAGCGCGCAGGGCGCGGGCGAAGGTCATGTCGATGCGGGCGTTGATCTGCGTTTGCCCGACGCCATCGAGGTCATACTCGATCGGGTCTTCGACGGTCATGATGTTGGTGGTGCGGCTGTCCATACCGGACAGCGCGGCGTACAACGTCGTCGTCTTGCCAGAGCCGGTCGGGCCGGTAACGAGCAGGATGCCGTGCGGCTGCTGCAGGAGGTTCTGCAACCGCTTCAGCGTCTCGGAACGCATGCCGAGCTTTTCGAGTTCGAGGCGGCCGGCCGATTTATCGAGCAGGCGCAACACGACGCGCTCGCCGTGGCCGGTCGGCAGCGTCGACACACGCACGTCGACCGGGCGGCCGGCGATGCGCAGGGCGATGCGGCCGTCCTGCGGCAGGCGCTTTTCGGCGATGTCGAGTCCGGCCATGACCTTGATCCGCGAAACCATGGCGGCGTGCAGACCGCGCTTTGGCTCGATGATGTCGCGCAGCTGGCCGTCGATGCGGAAGCGCACGATGGCCCGCGCTTCGAACATTTCGAAATGCACGTCCGAGGCGTTCTCGCGCAAGGCCTGCGCCAGCAGCGTGTTGATCAGGCGAATGACCGGCGCATCCTCGTCGGCATCCATCAGATCTTCGAGTTCCGGCATCTCTTCGAGCAGGTTGGCCAGATCATCCATATCCGCCAGATCGTCGACCATGCTCGCCGCGCCGGTGCTGCCGTCGTTGAAGGCGCGTGCCAGTCGCTCCTGAAAGTCGCTGGCGCCAAGAACTTGAACCTCCAACGACTGCGGGCTGTGGCGCTGCAGCTCGCTCAGCGCGCCAAGGTCACCGCCTTCGCGAAAATAGACACGCCGAACGCCACGGGCGTTATCCGCCGTATCCGGGCCAACGGCGTCAAACAACCCGAACTCGCGGGCGAAAGCGTAGGGAACGAGGGGTGCATTCATGGCGCTACTTCGTCGAACCTTCCGTCCGGGCATCGCGCCGCAGATCGACAGCCGACGGCGCAACGACCGACGGCACTGCAGGCGTGGCGACCGTCTGAGCCGGCAGCTGCAAGCTGGGCAGATAGCCCTGCGTCGAGAATCGCCCCTGTTCGGCGCGCAGATATTCGTAACGTTCCGACGACAGCGCTTGGGTCGTCTTAGCGTCGCGCAGGATCACCGGTCGCAGGAAAACCATCAGGTTAACTTTTTCGTGCGACAAATCTTCGTAGCGAAAAAGAGCGCCGACATACGGAATGTCGCCAAGCAGCGGCACCTTGTATTTGGATTCATTCACACGCTCTTCGATCAGGCCGCCGAGCACGATCGTCTGTCCGTCGTCGACCAGCACCTTGGTGTCGATCTGGCGCACCTTGGTCGCCAGGCCGGCGCCATCGGTATCGACTGTGTTGTCGACACTGGAAACCTCTTGGGCGACTTTGAGCGCAATCGTGCCGCTATCGGAAATCTGCGGCTTGATCTTGAGCACGATACCAACGTCCTTGCGCTCGACGGTCTGGAACGGGTTGGTCGAACTGCCCGAGGTCGTGGTGTAGGAACCGGTCAGGATCGGAATGTTCTGGCCGACCATGATACGAGCCTCTTCATTGTCGAGCATCAACAGATTAGGCGCCGACAGGACGTTGCCGCCACCGTTGGTTTCAAGCGCCGAGGCCAGCATCCCCAGCGAAGCGGTACCGCTGGTCGGGTCGCCGTTGAACAGGCCGAGGGTAAACGTATTCGGGATCGACAACGTGCCGGCCGCGAAATTGGAGTAAAGCGAGCCCAAGCTGGCCGATCCAGGGCTGATCGACGAAATCACGCCAGCGCCAAAGGAATCGTCGCCGCCGGCCGCCACCCACTGCACACCGAGTTCGCGTGCCTTGGTGATGTTGACTTCGGCAATCAGGGCTTCGATATAGACCTGTGCCCGGCGCACATCGAGCTTGTCGATCACGGCACGCAGGCTGTTGTAAATGTGGTCAGGCGCCGTAATGACGAGAGCGTTGGTTGTGCTGTCCGCGCGCAGGAGAACCGTTGCACCGCCAAACTGGATGCTGGCGCCGGCCGACTGCGGCGCCGAGCCGCTCATGTTGGTCGAGCCGGATGTCATGGATGACGTCGTCGTCAGTGATCCAGTCGTGGCCGTCGAACCCGTTGTGGTACTCGACCCGGAGGTTGTGCTTCCCAGGCCGCTGGAGCTGGAATTTGAGCTGCCGGTGGAGCCGGAACCCGTCGTCGAACCGGTATCCTGACCGGTCAGAATCCCCTTGAGGGTGTTCGCCAAGGCGACCGCTTCCGCGTTGCGCAGATAGACGACGTTGATGTTGCTACCCGAAGCCGCGGGAGTATCGAGGCTGGCGACGAGCGACTTGATCTGTTTCGTGTGCGCCGGAGCCTCGCTGCGGACAAGCAGTTGGTTGTTGCGGATATCCGGGACAATCACCGTGCGCTTGACGCCCTCCGCAACCGCCATCGGTGAGGCCACGCCCTGAACGAAAATCTCCGGCATCAGGCGCCCAATGGATTGGGCGACATCAAGGGCCGAGGCGTATCGGACCGGAACCGGGAAAACGTCGTTCGCCCCCGGCTGATCGATGTTGTCGATGATCTGGCTGATACGGGCGACGTTGTCGGCATAGTCGGTCACCACCAGCGTATTGGCGCCGTTATAGGCCGCAATCAGGTTATTGACCGACACCAGCGGACGCAGCGTGTTGGCCAGTTGCGTCGCCGACTCATGCGTGAGCGGGAAAACCTTGGTAACGACCTTGTCGCCAGCCGTCTTGCCGCGCCGGTTAAACACCTGCACGGACTGCGTCTTGGCATCGACATCCGGCATGACCTTGACGATGCTGTCGTTTTCCACGGCAGTAAAGCCCTGTTGGCGCAACGCCGAAAGCAGGATCGGATAGATCAGGCTGCGCGCCACCGGCTGGTTGGAGACGATGTTGATCGTGCCCTTGACCTTCGGGTCGATCACAAAATTCTTGCCGGTAATGACGCCCACGGCCTTGATCGTCGATTCGACATCGGAATTGACGAAATTGAGCGTCACCTGCTCGTCGGAGGCGCGAGCCGTCGTCAGGCAGGAGGCCAGCAGGAGCGCGATGAGGGTCGAGCGAAAAAAAGGCTTCACGGTCATGGTTGGATGTCGTAGTGCTGAATCATGGGGGCGCCACGGCGGACGAGCTCGATATCCACCGAATTGTGTTGCCCGAAATAAAAGGAAAGAAGCGAAATGTCGGCAAGCCGGTCGAGTGGCCTCTGATTGATGCGCTTGAGAATGTCGCCATCGTTGAACTGGAGCAGCTTGGCAAACGGCTGGGCCGCGGCTTTGTCGATACGTATGCCGCCATCGGCCGCCACCGACATTCCTTTGTCCCAGTGCGCCACATTGCCGCTCTGAATCACGGACATCATCTGCCCGCGCGTAATCCGGACCGGCTTGAGTACGGCGCGTTTGACGGATGACGCCGGCGCCGGTTGGTCGTTACGGCTAAAAAGGGATTGCGTGCCGGCCTGCGGCAATTTCACTTCCTGTCTGACGCCGCCCTGCTCGATCATCGCCCCCAAAGGCTCGACCGCCACCAGCCGACTTCCCGGGCGGATCTCCTCGCCCACGCGCACGGCGACGCTCGTGCCATCGCTGCCCTTCAGCAGCGCCGCCCCGTTCTTGCCGGCAATGACGGCCATCAGACTGTAGTCGCTTGCCGCCGGAGCTCCGGCTTTGGCATCCGAACCGTACCAGCGGAGGAATGCTTCGCGTGACACATTATTCGCGGGAACCGGCCGCGGCAACGCCAGACCGCCGCCCTCCGTCGAAGGCGCAAAAGCCCACCAGAACACCCCCGCGACCTGCCAGATCACCACCACCAACAACAGGCGCTCCAGCCACGGTGGAATCTTCGCGGCCAAGGCACAGGCCCGATCCACTACCACCACAACAGATTCCCCACCGCAAAATCCCGCGCTGCACCACTTCGCACTACTCCCCCCCCTGGCATCACACCCTGTCCCCCTTGTCGCCGTATTAGTTTATAGCTGTCACTCTTTTTCGGCGTTCGTTTTTTAGAGCTCGCATTTACTTGTCGAACTCATTTTGTCTGCGCACCAGATTACCCAAGTCGCTTCTTCTAAGGCATCAGGGATTCCCGGATTCGTCCCTTCGAAATCCCCGACTGTTTTCTTTTGGGAAAACTGATAGCCGGGGCGAGAGTAGCCCCCTCATGCTGTTCAGAGCTACCAGAAAACTGCGGCTGTTTTATAAGAATCCTGCTATCCGATTCGAACTGAACGCGCGAGTGTCGGAGTCATCCCGGTGTGCTGACGAAAGACTTGCGAGAAGTGCGACTGACTGGAGAAGCCTAGATCCATGGCGATTTCGGCCAGCGAGCGGGAGGATAGCACCAACATGCGCCGCGCGGCTTCGACGCGGCGCTGCTGAACATAACGATGCGGGGGCTGGCCAAAACTTGCCGTAAAACAGCGGGAAAAATGATGCGGGCTCAACCCCGCTTCCTTCGCCAGAGCGACGACGCTGAGCTCATCGCCCAGATGCGCCTCGATGAATTCCGCTATCCGGCGACGGCCAATCGCCGAAAGACTTCCGACTGGGCGGTCGGCCGTTTTCCGATGCCCATAGCAACTTGCAAGGCGGGCAATCAGCGCGCTTGAGAGGCCCTCGACATAGAGCGCGCCGCCAAGTGCGCCACGCAGCGACTCCTCGAGCAGCTCAAGGACCAGCCATTGCAGCTTTGGATCGAAGACGCCGTAAATCGTCGACAAATCGAAATCGAGCGCTTCAGGCGCCAATCGGCTGACAACTGCTGGAGTCAGTTCCACACCCACGGTACGACCAGGCGTCACGTCCCAGCGCCCCCACTCGCGCTGATAGTCCCGCCCGATAAAGTCGAATGCCCCGACACCATTGGCTCGTAGTTCAATCACCCTGCCGTTTTGCCGATACCAACGCGCCCCCTCGCAGCCGCTTTCGCATAAAACGATTACAGGACTCTCCACATGACACGGCCCCCGTTGCGACTGCCCCAAGCCGCGATAAAGATTCAAGGGGACGCCACTCCATGATTCCGGCATACTCAACAAAGGCTTGCCAACCTCGTCGGTACACAACATTGATGGCGTCAGAATCGATTCAGAGCACTCACTCACCATAAGCCTAACCCTCGATTATTCTTTTTGAACATTTCAAGGCACCTGGCCTGTTCCGACAAAAATCGGCATCTGCCCGTCCCCGACCTGAAAATGATGATGCTGGCAAAGACTAGCCGGTAAATCCGGGTTAACCAAGAAATTCAGTCCATCCCTATCGAATTCGGCAATTCAGCATTGCTGTTCGGGTTCCGGCAACAAAAACACCCCGCCACCGATGACCGGTGACGGGGCATAAGGCAGGGTGATGGACGATGCGGCTTTTGATTAAAGCTTCTGCAGCTCGGTAATCAGCTGGCTGGCCTGACCGGACAGATAGGTGGCGGAATCCTTGGAGAGCGTTCCGCCAGTTGCTTCCGCCTGAATCAGATCCGAATAATTTTCCAGCAACGCGAT
Source organism: Propionivibrio limicola (assembly GCF_009469695.1). Lineage (GTDB taxonomy): Bacteria > Pseudomonadota > Gammaproteobacteria > Burkholderiales > Rhodocyclaceae > Propionivibrio > Propionivibrio limicola. Next base: position 34,595 of record NZ_SSSR01000022.1, on the reverse strand, counting down.
CGCCTGACTGAAGTACATCTTCTTCGTCGCTGCATCGGTCGCGTTGTAGCCCGAAGCGATCTTGAGTGCGGCTTCGTCGACCGGAGCAAGAATCTTGGCCCGGTTAGGCAGGTAATACAGATAGATGTGCCAACGCAGGTTGTGGATCGACGGGGTTTGCGGGAACAGACCGCGGTCTCCGCACAAGTTGGTGGTACCGTCACCATCGCAATTCAACTTGTAGCCATGAATCGACGCGCTGGCGGTGTTGATCACGTCCTGCGCATCTTCCGCCAACATGAAGCCGTCGGCCACCGACTGATTCGCGGCAGTCGTGACTTTGCTAACGTAATCGGCATGCGTCGAGTACAGAGCATCGAGTTTTGCCTTGGTAAATGGCACGTGCGAACCACTGAGCCCCGGACACGCCGTATTGACCCCGGAGTTGAGCGCTACCGGCACAACGACATCCGGTACCCGGATACCGCCCAAGGCGAGGCCGTCAGCATCCCGCATCAGGCTCGGAGCAGTCGCACTCGCGGTGTATTGAAATTGCGGACTCGTCGGCATCGCGGTGCCCTTGTCGATGTATTTCTCGAGCGCAACGATACCGGCATTGTAGATATGGCCGAGATTCACGCGGCTATTCATCGGCACAGCACAGGTGTCGCTGATCATCTTGCCATTGAAATCGCGAACGTACATGACTGTACGTGGCAGCAAGCTGGTCAGATTCGAATGCGTCGATCCCGCGACGTACCACGTCTTGTACTTGTCCGTATCGGACTGCAAAACCATGGTTTCGTTGGTCGTCGCCGTTTCGAATTCGGATTCGGTCAGAATCTTGATAATCGGAATTGACAGATCGGTGCGCTGCGCCGGGCCGCTGTTAGTCACCAGCGCGCCATCGAAAATATTGCCGGTGAGCGGGTGAACCGAATTCAGGTAAACACCCAGCCGCATGGCCGATTGCGACTCGCCTACCGCAAGAACTTTCTTGACGCTCATCCCGCCCATGACTTTGCTGTCGGCGCGCACGGCTTTTGCTGCCTGCGAGAAGATATCCAGCGAAAGCTCTTCATTGACCAATTTCCCGCCATTGGTGACGTCCAGCGTACCGTAGCGTTTTGGACTCCAGGCCTTGAGGCCATTCGTGCCGGAAATCGTCATATCCTGCACGGTCACACCAACGTACGCATAACCTTTGCGCAGAACCATGTTCTTCTGCTCGAACAAATGGATCGGCGTATCCCAAGTATTTGAAGCATTGACCCATTCAACAATCACCGTGCCGTTGAACTTGGCCGGGTCCGAAGGACGAAGGACTATCATCCGCGTGCGGTAGGGGTTGCCAGTGGACACGACTTTCGCATTCTGGGTCACCGGGTAATTATTAGCGAGAGAAAATACGTCGGTCCTCGAAGTCTTCAGGTCATAGACGTTGGCCTTGCCATCAAACAGAAACTCTTCCTCGACGAACCCAAAGGCTTTGGGATCGAAATCGGAGGCAAGGAACGGATAATCGCGATCTGCCGAAACGCCGGAGCTTGGCAACGCGGTTACGGTTGGCGTCGGAACGTTCGGATATTTATCGACAACCACCGGCGGCGTGGTGGCCACGGAATTGTCGCCGCCATCACCGCCACATGCAGGAAGCAACGCAGTAACACCAAGCACACTACACAAAACCATGAGGCGCAGACTCGATTGACACGTGAGCCGCCCCTTGGCGTTCAATTCAGCATTCGCCGAGCAAACCATGATTGACCCCTCCTCTGATTATTGACGGCCGTTATGCCGACCGTGTGACGAGGATAGCCATCCACATCGCTCCGGTCTGCCAGAAAACGGCTGACCGTTTGTCAAAAAGAACGCGCGCGAAAAATCTCTGCGTACGGACGCAAAGATTGATTGCGGGCACGGCGCCTCGACGGTCAGGAATCAGCAGGAGAATTGTGGGAATAGCGAGAGCCGAAACCGGCTCGCCCCATACGAAAAAGCGCCCCTTGTGGGGGCGCTTCTTTTTACCGTCTATATTACCGAACCGGTCAGGCGAGGCCATAATTCACCGCCCAACCGGCCGGCAGACAAGTCCCTCCGCCACAACGGTCGATCGTTTCAGGCAATGGGCATTGTCCCGGTTCGAACTACATCACTGGCACGTCCAGGTCGCACCTTGGTCGGTGCTCTTCGCCTGCTTCGGATAGGCGCAGAGCGGACGGGTGATGCCCGCGGCGATCAGCGTCGGCTTGTAGGTCGTCGACCACGGAGCGGACGCATACTGATAGCTCTGATCACGACTCGAGGCCTCAACGGATTCCGGTGCTGTTCCCTTCTCAACCCAGTCGACCAGCGCTGTGACCATATCGAACTTGTCGGTGGTCGCTCCTCCGGCACAGTGGTTCATGCCCGGAATCTGGAAATAACGGGCAAAGCTCTGCGTATTGCTGCCGTACTTGGTCGACAACGTCTCATACCAGCTCTTCGTGTCGTTCGAGGAGAACACACCGTCGCTGGTACCGTGCGCCACGATCAGCTTCGACCCACGAGCCTTGAACGTATCGTAGTTCGTGCTGTTGGCCGCGATAAATCCACCGCTGTAGGCTGTCTTGTTGATCGACGGGACGTTGTAAATACCGCTCGTCGCATAGATCAACTCGGGGTCAACCGTACCGGACAGATTGGTCTGGGTCTTGAGGTTCAACTGGAACGCAAAACCATTAGAGGAGTTAAAAACGGTATCGCCAGTAATCGGCGCACTCGGCTGCATGAAGACAGCAGGCAACGAGTAGGCACCAATCGAAATCGCCTTCCCAGCCCCTTTAGCAACACCTACCGAGGGAGCTCCTATGCCAAGTTTCCAGTCACGCCAATCCTTGTAGTTGATACCAGCATCCCACGGGAAGTCGGAATAAATAGCATTACCGCTGGAATCCTTGGCACCGCCGAAGACCTTCTTGAGCGCTGCTAACTGCGGCGCAGTCAGAACACCGGCAAGCGCCGTATCAGGATTGAACTTCGCTGCACAGGCTTTCTGATCGAAGATCAGGCCATCTTTGGCACCATCATCGGCATCGCAAGCATTGAGCACGGCCTTGCTAACCGCATCAAGATCGGCCTGACTGAACGCATCAAAAATCGTACCCGGACTCACGCTGTTGAACTGCTGCGTATCCCAGGCCTGATTGACCGCGGCCTTCGGCATCTGGAATCCCGGATTCAAGGCAAACACGCCGTCGAACTGATCCGGAAGCCGCTGCGAAGCCATCATCGCATCGCGACCGCCGTTGGAGCAGCCGACGAAATAGGAGTGGTCAGCCGATTTTCCAAAGCGCTTGGCGATCAGAGCCTTGGCGATGGTCGTCGTCCGGGCCACGGCGTTGTAGCCGAAATCGAGACGCGCCAGGGGATCGACACCAAAGGCATTCGACGCATTGGCGTCCGTGCCCGCCTCAATGAGGTGGCCACCATCCGTGGATGCGACAGCGAAGCCGCGATTTAATGCGTTATCTGTCGGCTTGCCGCTTGAATCGAGGATATTTCCACGCAGGTTGCCATAGGCCATGGCCAACGCACCATTGGAGCCGCCACCGCCCTGGAAGAAGAAACGCCCGTTCCAGCCGGTTGTCGGCATCCGGACTTCAAAACCGATCGCATACGATTTACCGTCGACAGTGCTGGTCCGCGCATCCGCCTTGCCCTGTATCAAGCAGTGCGCAGGCATCGGCCCGGAGTTCTCCGTATTCTGCCCGGTAGTGTTCATACCAACAATGTTGGCCGCCGCGGCGACAGCTTCCGCCTTCGTCAGCGTGACACCATCCATCTTGAATTGCGTCAGCAAATCCGCGCACGCCGTTTCCACTGGCGCGGTCGTCGTACTGCTGCTACTGCTGTCGCTGTCCCCGCCACAACCACCCAAGGCAAGGGCAAAGCACCCCGCAATCGCCAGACTCATGGCTGATCTTGCTTGACTCCTGTGATTCATTATTTTTCTCCGTAAGTGATGACAATCGAGATAAAGAAAACCGATTGCAACCACGACGGAAGACCAACGCCTACCGATGCCCTTAACGTTCTCCGAAGCACCGATCGACCAACGCCCCCCGTTCCCCGCAAATCGGTACGGGACCATCCCTCAGTCCCTTATCCATATCGATAATTGGCGTTCGGACTCTCTTGGTATCCCCCGGAGCCGTAACCACCAACGGAGCAAAGACTACGGTGAGCCAACACCCTCGTCTTTCAGAAAATGGGGAGCGTTTTTGCAAATACGTGCGATCAGTGAACAAAGAAGCCCGCCAACACCTGAATGTTAGCGGGCCTCGTTTTTGCTACTTTAGTTAAAGTTCTTCGACTTCACAGTCCAGCCGGTAGTGGTGCACAGGCCGCAATCTGTTCCCAGGAAGTGGGTTGATTGTGATGTATTGCCATTCAGGGTGTAGTCAAACCAACGAACAACTGCCTCGATTGACTCCGTGGTGATCGTGTAATCCACAGTTGGGATGACATTTGCCGAATCTGTCGCCGAATAGCGGAAACCCGTCCACAAACCGGAATGGCCGCCCCGAGGATTCTCGGCAAGAACCGTCGGCACGGTCGTCAAATCATAGTTCGCCTGTCTGTTCGCATAGGCCACATCCCTTTCGCCGCCCCCCAGCCATAAGACCGGTTGATGAAGATTTTTCAAATCATTCCGGCTATAAGTCACCGCCGGAACATTCACGAGACTTGCACCCGCCGTAGTCGTTCCAGCCACTACGGTTGCCTCCGGGAAACCAGTATTCAGAGCGCCCACAGATTTGACTCGCGAATCAGCAGCTGCCAGCAGAGCCTCCAAACCGCCACAGGACGTACCGAAAACACCGATTTTGCTTGTATCCACCAATTCATAACCAGATTTCGAAGGAGCGGTTTTGACCAACCAATCCATTGCCTTTGTCATCTTGGCGGGATCCGTAGTCACCGGGTCCTTTGTAGCCTCTTGGGACGGGCTGCCATGCGCAACGACCACGAAGCCGCGCGCCGAAACGGCCCCCAGAACATCCCAATACTGTTGGTTGCTCAGCTTGCATGCCCCGTTCCCCCAGACAAGGACGGGCACCTTCGCACCACTATCCACGGCCGAAAGATCCGTCGGGCGATATACGGTGTATCCATCCAGACCCGGAGCCGCTTCGCGAATTACCGGGAAAAACTTACTGATCGCCGGGGTTGAAGTCGAGGTTGCGGCCACAACGAACGCCGCTGAACCGCAAACCGCCGCTGCCATGGCTACGCCCAAAACAATTTTCTTCATGATTAATTCCCTAGGCAGGTTAGATTAGAAATTCTTTGACTGAACAGACCAGCCGCTCACCTTGCACAAGCCGCAATCGCTGCCCAAGAAATAGGAGGCCTGCGACTTGACACCATTCAGGGTGTAATCGAACCAGCGAACCACCGCGTTAATCGATTCAGTGGTAATTGTGTAATCGACCGTGGCAGCGGAAGGAACGGTATTGGTGGAATCCGTATAGGAATATCTGATTCCGGCCCACAGGCCGGAATGCCCCCCCTGATAATTCTCGGCAAGGACAGTCGGCACTGTCGAAACGTCATAGTTCGAATGGGTCTGTTTGTAAGCAACGTCATACGGACCACCGCCGATAAACAGCAACGGACTATGCAGGTTCTTCATGTTTGCGGGCGAATACCCACCCATATTGATACTGCTTGTTGTGCCTGCATCAAAGAAACCGGTATTTAGCGCCGCAACGGATTTAACACGTGAGTCGGCTCCACCCAACAATGCTTCAAGTCCGCCGCACGATGTACCAAATGTACCGATCTTGCTGCTATCAATCAATTCATAACCGGAATTTGAACTGGCTTTATTGGTTACCCAATTCAATGCATCCCAAACTCTGGTGGGCGTAACGGTATTTGACTCCGTAATCACCGGCTGGCTATTGCTTCCATAGGCCACCACGACGAATCCACGAGCCGCAATATTACCCAGAACATCCCAGTATTGATGGTTGCTCTTCTTGCAGGCGCCGTTTTGCCAAACGAGGACAGGAACCTTGCTTCCCACATCGGAGAGTTTAGCCGGGCGATATATCGTGTAACCATCCAACCCTGGCGCGGCCTCTTTTACTACCGGAAAAAATTTCTCAATTGCCGGCGTCGGTTCAGCTGGCGTTGCCGCTACTTCATCGTTATCACTCCCACCGCCATTACAGCCCGACAAGATCAACGAGGATCCGGCCACCGCCACCGCCAATGCCTTCCCAATAGATACGCTTTTCATAAACATTTCCCCTGATTAACAAATATTCGTAGGACAAAAAAATGTCAGCAATTTCTGTCTTCTGTCTGCCCCCTGATTCATGGTTACAAAGCAGATCAGTCTGATAATCAGCCAGCGAAAAAGGTGGCACGCATCGCAAATCCGGATTCCTTTTATTCAGAATTATCCGGATAAAGGCAACGAAATACCTGCACTACCAGACGACGATCTACGTAGTGCATCCTAGCGATAGAGGGGAAATTCAGGCATCGGGGATTTGCCCGAAATCAACTACGAAATATCTGATTAAAATCGCGCTTTACAGCGGAACAATCCCCTGCCGGATTGCGTAACGCACGAGGCCGGCAATATCGTGGATGTCGAGCTTCTCCATGATCTGCGCCCGGTAGGTCTCGATCGTCTTGACGCTCAGGTTCAGATGGCCGCTGATTTGTTTGGTGCTTTGGCCTTCCGCGATCATCTTCAGAACCTGGCTCTGTCTTTCCGTGAGCGGTGACAGCGCGCCCTCCTCGCCGTTCCGCCCCAGGTAGCCGTCGATGACGGTCTTGGAGATGGCGGAGGAGAGCCAGGTGCGGCCTTTTTTGATCGCGTCGATCGCCAGCACCAGTTCGTCCGGCAGTACGTCCTTGAGCAGGTATCCGGAAGCGCCCAGTTTGAGGGCGCGATGGACGTGCTCGGCGCTGTCGTGCATGGAGAGGATGATGACCTTCACGCGCGGGTGGGTTTCGTGAATCCGCTCGAGCACTTCGAATCCGGACATTTCAGGCATCGACAGATCGAGGATCAGTAAGTCAGGTTCGAGTTCGGCGACCGTCTTCAAGGCTTGTGTGCCGTCCGACGCTTCGCCTACGATTTCTACTTCGGGAATGTCTTCGAGCAGGGCGACGATGCCGGCCCTTACCAGCCGGTGGTCATCGACGACGACGATGCGCGTGGCCATTAAAGTTCTCCAATCTGGTGGAAGTGGGCGGTCACTTGGGTGCCGCCTTCGGGCAAGGCGACGATCCAGAGTTGCCCGCCGTTGGCGGCCACCCGTTCGCGCATGCCGATAAGGCCGAGCGAGCCGGAGGCGGCTTGCGCCGAGGAGTAGCATGCGGCGTCAAAGCCGACGCCGTTGTCTTTGATGGCGAGGGTCAGCCGGGGGGCCTGGTAATCCAGGGAAACGTCGATCTGCGTCGCCTTGGCGTGGCGCAGGCAATTGGTCAGGGCTTCCTGGGCAATCCGGAAGCAACAGAGTTCGAGGTCGTGATTGAAGCGCTGGTGGCCGACGTTTTCCGACAAGGCGACATTCGGAAAGAGCGGCCGGATGGTCTTGTCAATGTGCGAGCGCAGCGCCGCCACCAGCCCGAGCTGGTCAAGCTCGGAGGGGCGCAGGCGGTAGGCGATTTCCCGTATCCCGCCCACCATCTCTTCGACCATTTCTTGCCCGCTCCCCAGCAAGGCGGACGCCTTTTCATGGTTGGCCAGGTTTTGTTGGGCACGGTTGAGGGTTATCTTCAGCGCCGTCAACGATTGGCCCACTTCATCGTGGAGTTCGTGCGACAGGCGCGCCCTTTCCTCTTCTTGCGCTGTCAGGATGCCTTGGGTCACGTCTTCGAACTCTGTTTGTTTTTCGGAAACAAGGTGCTCTGCCCGGCGCTTCTTGATGATTTGTCCGTAGGCGACACCACCGACAACGATTAGAGCTATCGACAGAAAAAATGAAACTCTTACCCTGTTCCACCATCCCATCCAGATGGACGACATCGGGATACTGACAAACATCGTGACCGGATGATAGGAAAGACGCCTGAAGATCACCAGTTGTTCTGAATCGGCTCCAAGAGGCCTGATTTGGAAATCCCCGTTTGTTGGTAAGCCTGTTTGTCGAAGGCTGCTCACCAACGCGTCAGCGCTGGGCTTCCCAAAAGCTTGATCAACCGATTCGCCGGGATTAGCCGAGTACCGGTTGATCAAATAACCGCCATCATGGACAAGCCCAAGCACCGACTCTTGCGGAACCAGAGCCGTTTTCCAGAAATTTTGCAGCAGTCCTAAACGAAGCCGCGACTTGACAACGTACTTCAGCTCCCCGTCGGTATCACGCACCGCATATCGAAGCGGAAGGATCAAGCTCTCACCCGAGATTTCTGACGCCATGGGTTCAAACTCAAGACGTTCTTCACGGTGCTTGTCCACCTGAAACTGCCTGATTGGCATATCAGAGAAAAGCAGAATCTGCGGCTTATCAATCAAGGCATCGGTATCAGCGATTACTTCGCCACGGGCAGAAAATAAAACAAAACCAAGCTGATCCGGATTGGTTCTCTTGTAGTTATTAAGCATGACCAGGGCTTTATCTGCTTCTACCAGCCCTTCAATCTGCAACACCTCATTCGCGAACCTTCTATGCGTCGCCTTTATCCGTTCGAGATAGATTTCGCAGAATTCGGAACCGAAACGCAGGATGCCGGACAGCTCCTGAACTTTGTGCTCTCTCTCCACAACCCACGAATATCTGAGAAAGACAGCCAGGAAAAACATGACAAAAAAAAAGGACGAGGCCCGCCCAGAGGTTCATTCCCCGTCCGTAGGGGGCAGCAGCGTCATTTTTTTTCATAGTATTGCTATCAGGCCATCAAGTGGCTACGCCACCTTCACAACCGGTGAAACGCGCCACCAGCATCCCAAGCTCATAGAGCAGCCAAAGCGGGATCGCCAGCATGAGCTGCGAAATGACGTCCGGCGGAGTCAATATGGCCCCCAGAACAAACGCGCCGACGATTACATATGAGCGGCACTCCTTGAGCGTGGCGAGTCCGACGATATTCATTCTGACAAGGACAATCACGATCACCGGCATTTCAAACGTCATGCCGAACGCCATAAAGGTGCCCATCACAAAGGAAAGGTATTTTTCAATGTCGGTCATCCACGCCACGCCGTCCGGGGCGACCTTGGCCATAAACCCGAACACGGTCGGGAAAACGAAGAGATACGCAAAAGACATCCCGACAAAGAACAGGATCACGCTCGACGCGACAAGCGGCACCGCCAGGCGCTTTTCATGCGAGTACAGACCGGGCGCCACGAATGCCCACGCCTGGTACAGCACAAAAGGCAACGCGATCAGGAAGGCCACCATGAGCGTCACCTTCATCGGCACCATGAAAACGCCGATCACGTCGGTCGCGATCATTTGACCGCCCTGAGGCAACGACGCCAGAAGTGGCTGGGCAAGAAGCGAATAAAGGTCTTTTGCCCAAGGGAAAAGACAAATAAAAACCAGCCCCACAGAAAGCAACGACCGTATGAGACGGTCGCGCAGTTCAAAAAGATGGCCGAGAAAAGATTCCTCAAGTTGACTCATCGGACACTCGCCCCTTTCATTTTTGTTTTGCGGAACGCAGGATGCCCGGCGTGGCCTCCTGAAGCATCGAATCGGCCGACTGGACGGCTTCGGCCCCGGCCTGCCCTACCGCCTGTATTTCCCGGGAAATACCATTTTCGATAGCGCGTAGCGATTCCTGCGTTTCGGTTTTTAACTTCTGGAGTTCGTCGAGTTGCATCTCGTGACTTATGTCGGCCTTCACCTTGCTGACATAACGCTGTGTGCGTCCGAACAGATGCCCGACCGTACGGGCGACACGGGGCAGGCGTTCAGGGCCGATCACCACAAGCGCGACGATGGCAATAACGATCAATTCGGAAAAGTCGATGCCGAACATTTTTTAGGCACTCTACATAAGGGAAATCGAATAGCCGAAAAGGCCGCCTGGCGTAAGGGCGCAAACGCGCCCTTACCTTAAAGCATGCTTTTAGTTTTTTCCCGGATTTCGCCCTCGATGGTTTGTCCACCGGAGACCGGCTGAAGGGACAACTCGCCAGCATTACTCGCTGTTTCAGCCTCCTTCATCCCCTCTTTGAATCCTTTGACCGCACCGCCAAGGTCTTCGCCGATGTTGCGAAGCTTCTTGGTACCGAAGACGAGCATCACGATGACCAACACGATCACCCAGTGCCAGATACTGAAACTACCCATGAGTGTTCTCCAGAAAATCAATTCCTCTACCCGGCCACTGACCGTATTCGGATTGCACTAAACGTGAACAGCAGTTTTTTCCCCATTCACGAGAGCGCCTGATTCGCGTCGAATCAGGCGCTCCTCTTTACAGCCACAAACACCGCGGGTTAATCACCCCGACGATGCTTAAACCTTTGCAACCGTGAAGGTATAGGAGCTCGACGTGGTTCCGTCTGCCGCAACAATGTCGATGGTGATCTTGGTGCCGGCGGAAACGGAGACGGTGGTGCTTGCCCCTTGTGCAACCGTGTTTCCATTCACCTTCATCGACTTGATCTTGTTCGACATGGCAGTCGGCTTGATCGTGATGCTGCCGTTTGCCACCGGAACGTTGATCGTATAGGCATACGTCCAGGGATCGAACTTGTTCGGTACTTTACAGGCCACCGTTCCGGTACCGTTCGATTGCGGCGCTCCCCAGTAGAGATCGACCCCGACCAAATCACCACCGCTGATCTCGATGTTGCTGAGTACCGAATATTTCTTGTAACCATCGGCGGCGTTGTAGTCGACCGGAATCGGCGCGGAGGCCGGCCGGAACGTGGAATTGGTCGGCGAGCTCAGGATCGTCAATGCCGTAGCGGAAACTTGCTGACCGGGCTCAAGGGCGATCCAGTTTTTGTTCCGCCACGGGTCACCGACGTTGAGCATCCCGTTATTTCCCTTCGTGCCGTTACGAATCGACGGCTTGACCGCTGAAATGCCGTTGTCAACCAGATTCTGGTACGACTGCAGGAAGTTGTTGATGCAGACCATGCCCACCGGGGCTTCCTGGTGCGCATTGGTAACTTCGGTAATGATCCCGGACGGAATCTTCTTCCGGTAATTCACCAGCACCTGCTGGCACATCGACAGGAACAGGTCGGACTTGATCTGGCCATAGTACGTGGTATCTGACGTGTATGGACGGTTGCAACCCCACATATCCGAGGCGTAAACCCAACCCGGCTCATGGACGAGCAGGGTCGTCAGGCCATTCGTGTGCCCCGGCGTCTGCCATGCCGAGCACGTCACGTTACCCAGCGGGAATTCCTGGCCGTCGGTGAGCACCTTGCAATAGGCTGATGAGGCGGCTTCGGCCCACCGGTTGTTAATCGCCTGAGCACTCGTTTGCACGAGCAATTCGGCCTGACACTGGGCACTAACGTAGCAATTGATCCCGGCGCTGGTGAAATTCACCATATGGGCGGAGTGGTCGCCATGATAGTGCCCGATCAACACGTCGTAGGGCTTCGTGGCAATACTGTCGAGGAAGGTCTTGAGGTTGTAGTTGCCGGGGTTGTAAGAAGTTGCACCGCCTGCCACATCCAGTTCGAGCGCATCGACGAGCATGCCGCGGGTGCTGCCTTCGACATAGAAGGCGTTCGCCTGAACGGATTCGGTGAGGTTGTAAATCCTCCAGACCTTTGGCTCGGTCGCGCTTCCGGCATGCACCAGCTTGGCCTCGAACGGGGAATTCTTCGGGCGATAAATCACCCACGAAAATTCGCGGACAGCACTCGCCTTCATGCCGCTCTTCACCGCCACGGCTTTCACCCGGACCGTTCTGATCCCACCCTCAGTCGCGTTCAAACCGCCAAACTTGTACTGCCGGGAACCCAGCGTCGTGAAATCGTACTTGATGGTCGCGCCCGCATAGTACGCATTCGTAATCGACATAGGCGTAATCGTCTGCGTTGTCGATGTCGTATCGGGATTGGGTGGCTCCGATCCATCCGTCGTTTCGGTGATATAAATCTGCGCTCCGGGAGTGGGGCAGAAATAGGTGGTATAGCGCCGCGGAGCCGTGGTTCCAGGCTTGCACAGGGAGTGCACCGGAGCAACCTGCGCGGATGTAATGACATCAAGGATTTTCTTCGCCTCATTGCCCGTCAGATTGCCTTTTGGCGCAAAGAGGGTCGTGCTCGTACCGCTCATGTAACCGGCGGCGACAATGGCCTTGACGCTGGCGAGTTTGCTGCTGCTGATGGAGCTGGCATCGGTAAAGCCCGACAACGGATTTGTCGTTGCGGCGGCAATCCGGAAGGCTTTGACATACATGTCCGCCGCGTCTTCACGGGTAATGAGCGTCTCAGGATAGAAGTAGCCGCTCTCATTGCTGATGATCGATTCTTCCAGGGCCGTTTCAACCTGCTTGGCGTAGGCAGTCACCCCCATCGTGACATCGACAAAGGTCGGCTGCACCGCCTTGTACATGTCGATGTATTCCGACGAATGCGCCCAGTCGAAGTAATCCGAGATCGTCGCGACGAACGCGGCGCGCGTCAGCGGTTGAGTGCCGGTATCGGTATCCGAACTCGCTGCTGGATCATCATCGTCGTCCCCTCCTCCACACCCGGTCAGGGTCACTGCGGAGGCGAGCAGCGTTTGCGCGCCCAACAGCTTGGCGAAACTCCGGCGCGAGATTTTTTCCGAGAAAATGCCTTCCGATTGCGACTGTTGAGCTACCTCAACGTCCCCCTTTGTTTTTTCTTTCATCTCACCCTCTGCTAATCGATGTTATTGAGAAGTCCGGCAAGGCCTTCTCTGTATAGCCGGTCGTCCGCAACGCACTGGATGGAACCGGCCACCAACTCCCTTCACGTATCGACTTCAACCATGGAAACGCATTTCGTTTCCAGACCAAACCTCATCGAAAGGGAAAACAGGACTCAACTACTCACGCCCTGTGGAAAACATCGTAGTGGCGAGGAGATAAAACAGGCATCGGGGACTTCACCGAATTTCACTTCGAAATCCCTGACCCTGACATGGATTAAAAGCGGGAATGCTGAGGCGGCAAGCCACCCGCATTGCTGACGGATTCGGCTTCTTTCATGCCCTCCTTGAAGCCTTTGACCGCCCCGCCGAGGTCTTCGCCAACATTCCGCAGCTTCTTTGTACCAAAAACAAGCATGACGATGACCAAGACGATCATCCAGTGCCAGATGCTGAAACTACCCATGGTTTCCCCCTGAAAATCAATTCATCGACCCGCATACGGACCAGATCGCACTTGCAACAAACGAGAATAGCGGGCGGACGTTCCCGATCCATTCACAAGATCGCCTGATTCAGCGCGAATCAGGCGATCCTTTACCACCCGATGGATCAGGGGCTTACCGCCCCGCCAGCGCTCAAACCTTCGCCACCGTGAAGGTATAAGAGCTCGATGTACTTCCGTCGGCCGCAATAATGTTCACCGTAATCCTTGTTCCGGCAGACACCGACAAGGTCACGCTGGAACCCTGCGTCACAGCCGAACCATTGACCTTCATCGACGTGATCTTGTTCGACATCGCCGTCGGCTTGAACGTGATGCTGTTCGTCGCCGTCGGAACGTTGATCGTGTACGCGTAGGTCCAGGGATCGAACTTGTTCGACAGCTTGTTTGGCACGCCGTTGGAGGGAGCCGCCCAGTAAACATCGACGCCAACCAGCGTACCTCCACTGATTTCGACGTTGCTCAGCACCGAGTACTTCTTGTAACCGTCGGCCGTGTTGTAGTCGATCGTCGCACCGCAGGGATAAGCCGTCGTGGGTGCAGTGAAGTAGTCGACGGGCTTGTTCCAGCCACTGCCCAGTGGGTTGCCAACGGCCATCCAGTTCTTGTCCCGCCACATTCCCTCGAAGGGTGTGGAGTACGACGAGACGAGGGACATTCGGGAATTACCCGCAACACCACCGCGAATCGAAGGCGCCGACACTGCATCGCCTTGATCGACCAACTGCTGGAAACATTTCTGGAAATTCCTGACGCCTTCCATGCCGACGGGAACTTCCTGGTGGGCATTGGTCACCTCGTTGAGCAATCCGCTGGAACTGCTCTTCAGGTAATTGGCCACAAGTTGCTGGTTCAGCGACACCATCAGATCGACCTTTACTCCGTTGTATTGGGTCGTATCGGCCGTATAGGCACGGTTGCAGCAGAAATGGTCCGAGGCGTAAACCCAGCCGGTCTGATTGATCAACAAAGTGAGCAGGCCGTTGGTATGTCCCGGGGCATTGAACGCCGTAACCTGGACGTTACCAAGATCCAGCGATTGACCGTCGTTGATGGCAACAGCGGCGGCACCCGCCGCTTGGAAGTCCGCTCGACTCGAGGCCATCAGTGAAGCCTTTTCGATAGCCGAGGCATACAACGTGATGCCAGCCGACGTGAAGTTGTAAACCTGTTCGGCATGGTCAGGATGGTTGTGGCCAAGCACCATGTCGTAGGGCTTGGTGGCGATTGAGTCGATGAAGTCCTTCATGTTGGCTTTTTGATAGCCGTATTCGCCGGCATCAAACACCACGCCGCGCGCTGAACCCTCGATGTAAAAAACATGCGCCTGATAAAACTCGGCGGGGTTGTTGATCTTCCATACCGTCGGACTGGTACTCGTCCCGGCATGTACCAGTTTGGCTTGGAATGCCCCCGTATTTGGGCGAACGATGTTCCATGAGAACTCACGAATCGCGCTGGTTGCCATGCCATTCTTCATCGCCACCGCCTTAAGGCGGTACAGCCGGGAATTCGTCGTTGATGACAAGGGATTGACGAACTGGAGTACGCCGTTTTGCCTGAAGTCGTAGCTTGCCGAGGCGCTTGTCGGGTCGGCTGGTTCGCTGCCGTCGTAGGTGTAGCTGTAATAGATCGTCGCCCCCTCTGTCGGAGTCGAAATCGCTACGTAGCGCCGGGGAGCCGTGGTTCCCGGCTTGCACATGACCTGCGGCGGCGCCACCAGGGAAGACGTGATCTTGGCCAGGATCGTTTTGGCGTCGTTGGCCGACAACGTACCCTTCGGCGAGAACAGCGTGGTGCTCGTGCCACTCATGTAGCCCGCCGCGACAATCGCCTTGACGCTATTTAGCTTACTGGCACTGATCGTGCTGGCGTCAGTGAATCCGCTCAGCGGATTGCCAGTCGCGGCCGGAATCTTGAACGCTTTCACATAAATGTCGGCTGCATCCTCGCGGGTAATGTTCTCTGTCGGATAAAAATAGCCCTGAGAGTTGCTGATAATCGACTCTTCCAGGGCGGTCTCGATTTGCTTCGCATACGGCGTTGCGCCGTAAATCACGTCAACGAAGGTCGGCTGAACCGCCTTATAGGCGTCAATGTATTCGGACGAATGGATCCAGTTGAAGTGGTCGGAAATCGTGGCGACAAATGCGGCACGCGTGAGCGGCTGTGTGCCCGCATCGGAGGTACTGCTATCGGAGTCCGAATCGCTTCCGCCGCCCAAACAACCCGAAAGCGTTACCGTGGAAGCAACAACTGTCTGCATCCCAAGCAGCTTGGCGAAGCTGCGGCGCGAGATTTTCCCGGTCAGAATGCTGTCGAATCCAGTCGATTGCGACTGTTGAGCTACCTCAACGTCCCCTTTTGTTTTTTCTGTCATTTCACCCTCTGCTGATCGATGTTGTTGAGAAATCCATCGAGGACCTCTCTGTCTGGCCGGCCGCTTGCGGCACGCCGCACGCACCCCGCCACCAACTCCCTTCACAAATCAACTTCAGTCATGGAAACAAACTTCGTTTCCCGACAAAACCATCATCGAAAAGGAAAGCAGGACTCAACTGCGCACGCCCTGCGGAAAACATCGTAGTAGTGAGAAGGTAAAACGGGCATCAGGGAGTTCCCCGAATTCAACTTCGAAATCCCCGATCACCATAGGGGTTTTAGAGCGGAACGATCCCCTGGCGGATCGCATAACGCACGAGGCCGGCGATATCGTGGATATCGAGCTTCTCCATGATCTGCGCCCGGTAGGTCTCGATCGTCTTGACGCTCAGGTTCAGATGGCCGCTGATCTGTTTGGTGCTTTGACCTTCCGCGATCATTTTCAAGACCTGGTTCTGTCGTTCGGTGAGCGGCGACAAAGCGCCCTCCTCGCCGTTCCGCCCCAGGTAGCCGTCGATGACGGTCTTGGAGATGGCGGAGGAGAGCCAGGTGCGGCCTTTTTTGATCGCGTCGATCGCCAGCACCAGTTCGTCCGGCAGTACGTCCTTGAGCAGGTATCCGGAAGCGCCCAGTTTGAGGGCGCGATGGACGTGCTCGGCGCTGTCGTGCATGGAGAGGATGATGACCTTCACGCGCGGGTGGGTTTCGTGAATCCGCTCGAGTACTTCGAATCCGGACATTTCAGGCATCGACAGATCGAGGATCAGCAAGTCAGGTTCGAGTTCGGCGATCGTCTTCAAGGCTTGTGTGCCGTCCGACGCTTCGCCTACGATTTCTACTTCGGGAATGTCTTCGAGCAGGGCGACGATGCCGGCCCTTACCAGCCGGTGGTCATCGACGACGACGATGCGCGTGGCCATTAAAGTTCTCCAATCTGGTGGAAGTGGGCGGTCACTTGGGTGCCGCCTTCGGGCAAGGCGACGATCCAGAGTTGCCCGCCGTTGGCGGCCACCCGTTCGCGCATGCCGATAAGGCCGAGCGAGCCGGAGGCGGCTTGCGCCGAGGAGTAGCATGCGGCGTCAAAGCCGACGCCGTTGTCTTTGATGGCGAGGGTCAGCCGGGGGGCCTGGTAATCCAGGGAAACGTCGATCTGCGTCGCCTTGGCGTGGCGCAGGCAATTGGTCAGGGCTTCCTGGGCAATCCGGAAGCAACAGAGTTCGAGGTCGTGATTGAAGCGCTGGTGGCCGACGTTTTCCGACAAGGCGACATTCGGAAAGAGCGGCCGGATGGTCTTGTCAATGTGGGAACGGAGCGCCGCCACCAGCCCGAGCTGGTCAAGCTCGGAGGGGCGCAGGCGGTAGGCGATTTCCCGTATCCCGCCCACCATCTCTTCGACCATTTCTTGCCCGCTTCCAAGCAGGGCGGATGCCTTTTCATGGTTGGCCAGGTTTTGTTGGGCACGGTTGAGGGTAATCTTCAGCGCCGTCAACGATTGACCCACTTCATCGTGAAGCTCGTGCGAGAGGCGCGCGCGCTCCTCTTCTTGCGCTGTCAGGATGCCTTGAGCAACGTCTTTAAGCTGCGTCTGCCTGCGAAAAAAACGACGCTCGGCTACATGTTTGGAGAGCATTAACCGGTAAGCGGCAAAACCTACCGCAAACAGGGCACAAGCCAGAATCAGGGGAATTTTCACCCTGCCCCACCAGCCAACGCCGACATAAGACATGGGGACACTAACGAACACGGTGAGGGGATAGTAGGTCAATTTCTGATACATGACCAAAAGATTCCAATCCATTCCGTCACGAGGTATCTCGACAGAGCCGCTGGTCGGAAACCCTGAGGCCTGAAGGTAGCTTGCCAACGCTTCCGCACTATTGCTGAACATTCTCCCGGTGAGCCCTCCCGGATTCGCTGAGTAGCTATTGATCAAATGTCCCTGGTGATGCATGAAACCAATCACCGATTCCTGCGGAATCAGAGCTGTCTTCCAGAAATCCTGAATCATGCTGAGCCTCAGTCGTGAGCGAACCACATACTTGAGTTCGCCTCCACTGTCGCGAATCGCATAACGGAAAGGGAGTACCAGACTTTCTTCTGGAACAGCATCAGCCACGGTTTCAAGTTCCAGTCGCAAATCAGGAGCTGGCTTATCCGGTAGCTGCTTGACCGGTATTTCGGACAAAAAATAGGGTCTCTGCTTGTTAAGTTGCGTATCTGTCTCGGCAATAACTTCACCGCTTGCTGATACTAAAGAAAACCACCGCTGGTCATGATTAATTCCCTTGTAGTTATTCAAAATGACAATCGCCTTATCCGGAGCCACTTGTCCGTTTTGCTGCAATAACTCAAGCCCCAATATTCGATGCTGCTTTTCGATACGCTTGAAATAGCCTTCACAATACTGGGCGGCAAATCTCAGGGGCGTCGAAAGCTCTCGTATCGCCGACTCTTTTTCCGCCACCCACGAATATCGGAGAAATCCAGCAAGCACAAGAAGCAGCAAGAGAAGCACCCCGCCGGCAAGAAGGTTCATGCTTCGCAAATACGGGTCGTTAGAATTGTCTATGGTCATTAACCAATCAGCTTTCGTTCATGTTCGGCGCGAAGAAACACGCTATTTCCGGCCAAGTTCCGACAATTCTATCCGGCTCGTTTCGGTGGCAGTACACACGGCGGCAATGGAAATTGCGCACGAGACGGTAACGAGCAACGCCACAGGCATCCAATCGGAAGGATCGTATCGCGTCAGGACGGCCGCCACGGCCGGCGCCTGAGCCGCCAGCGTAAACCCGATTTGCGTACTGATGGCCATGCCTGACAAGCGGACTTTGGTGCTGAACATTTCGCTATACAAAGACGGCCAGACACCATTCGCCGCGCTATAGGCAACGCCCGCCAGCAGGATGCCGAAGAGAAACGCAAGCGGGATATTCATTTGACCGAGCGCCCATAAATAGGGCCAGATCAGGATTCCGGAGCCCATTGCGCCAAAAATGAAAACCGGTTTACGGCCGATACGGTCGGACAAATAGGCCAGCGCAGGCACCGCAAATACGCCAACCGAGGCGCTCGACAACGTGATTCCAAGCATTGTCGGCCGGGAAATGTGCAAATGATTGACGGCCCATGACAGCGAAAAAACGCCGACAATGCTACTGACCACAGACACTTGAGCCGCCAAAACCACACGCAATATCTCGGTCTTGCAGTAGCGCCACAAATACTTCAACGGCCCTGATCGATCACTGTCAGTACGCTTCTCGGACAAAAACGCTGGGCTTTCCGGCAACCGGAATCGCACCCAAACCCCAGCGGCGACCACAATCGCGCTAAGCTGAAACGGAATTCGCCATCCCCACGCCAGCAGGTCTTCTTCCGTCAACAAGGTTGAAACCAGCAAAAACGCCATCGACGCGGCAATGAGGCCGGCCAAAGTACCGCTGAGCGCAAAGCTCGTGTATAGACCCCGCTTGTTCGTACCGATAAGTTCCAGCACAAGCGTACTCGCGCCCGCATGTTCGCCGGAAGCGGCAAAGCCTTGGAGCAAACGCAGCACCACCAGAGCGATGGGAGCCGCAATACCTATTTCCTGATACGTGGGGAGAATGCCGATCAGAAATGTCGCGCTCCCCATCAACAGCAAGGTGATGCTCAATACGAGCCGACGTCCCAACAGATCACCGAGAGGGCCGAGCAGCAATGCCCCGACCGGCCGGCTGATATAGCCGACACCGACCGAGGCGAGCGTCACCAGTGCGGTCAGCCCCGGCTCAGACGCCGGAAAATACAACGGCCCCAGCACCAAAGCCGCCGCTGTCGCGTAGAGGAAAAAATCGTAATACTCGAGCGCGCTCCCGATCCAGCTTGCCCACGCCGCCTTGCGGGCTTGCGCGCGATAAAAATCCTGCGGATGAATAATTGGCATCGGTCTTTTCTGAGGAATATGTACGGATTGAAAAACAAATCCGGAGATGCCTAAAGTCAGTTCAGCCTACGCCTCAAGCTGTTCTCCAGCGCGCCGGCGTTTGTCCCATGTGGCATTTGAAGGCATGCGTCAGATGCGCCTGACTGGCAAAGCCGACCTCCAGCGCGATATCGGCCACGGTTCTCTGCCGCTGCGAACGCAGCAAGTGCGCCGCGCGCGCAATCCGCATCTGCAGCACGTAGCGGTGAGGCGGCACACCGAACGTCGCCCGGAACAACCGGGAAAAATGAAAGGGGCTGATGCCCACTTCGGCGGCCATCCGCTCAACGCTCAATTCCGAATCGAGATGGGTATCGACCAGTTCGCGCACCTTCGCCTGCTGAACGGCCGACAAAACCCGCGCTTGCAAGGCCGGTTGCGCGGGTTTGCGGGCATGATGCCGCGCCAACCAGCCGACGACCATCAATGACATTCCTTCCGCATAAAGCATGCCGTTCGGAAAATCCCGCTGCATTTCATCGGCCAGCGCGTAAATGGCCTTCACCAGCACATCATCCCGATAGGAGTATTTCGTTTCCAGGTCGAAATGGTATGCATCTTCTTGCAGATAGCGCTGGATGATGTCCGGCGGCAAACGCAAACAAATGGTTTCCCCGCCGGGATCACACTCCCACCGGCCATAGTCCCGTTCATAGGTGGCGCCCAAGGTATCGATGCCTGGCGCAACCATCGGGACTTCCTGCGTCTGACCGCTACAGCGGTACCAACGGCGACCGGGGGAATACTGCGATGCGATCACGACCGGCATACCGGAAAACTGCGGCCCGCACTCGGCTCGGATCGGTATTTCCTTGCGCTCTAGGACAAGACCTTTCCATTGTTGGTGTCGAATCAGAACCGGAGTGCCGTCGCCCCCAAGAATGTGAGAACTGTGCGCCCCAACCAATTCTCTTTGCTTAGCCATAAATCACCTGTCTCGACAACCGCGCCCGGAAACAAATGCCACAAGCGGCTGGACAATTTACGCCTATTAACGCAAAAAGCCCAATCCTGCGGGCAAGAATCCCGATCGCGCAGACGGAGCTTTCCCTGACCCATCCTGGCTCGAAAATCGCCGAGCCCCCTGTTTTCATCCCGCGATAGTTATTTTTGTCTATTGCAAACGGTATCGTTTGGGATGCATTTCATCGAAGAGTACGAAGACCCCGTCGATGCGTATTTCAAAATACTGCTCCTGGATTTTCGTTTTTCTGCTTTCTATGCATCCAGGAAGGAAATGGCGACAGCGGGGGCGACGACGCCAATCCTGAAACGGCAATCACCGCCAGCCGCGGGCTGGTCAAGCCGGCAACGGAGCCGGCATGACCGGCGCCAGACCGGTTTCCAGATAGATGGTGCAACGATCGATGTATTCGCGCGTGCTCTTCGGCATGGGGGTTCGCGCGCGGGTGATATAGAAAATCAGGTCACGTCCGCAGCGAATGAGCTGCAAGCCGTCTGAAATGTTGTGCTGAACGAAGTCGGCATCATCCAGCGCGTGAGGCTGCGGGTGCGGCGCGAAATTGGCCAGGCGCTCGGCTGCGCTGACGAGATCAGCCCACACATCGAAAATATCCGGGTCAGTGCGCAAGGTTTCTGTTTTGACCCTCGCCGCCTCGGCAAACTTGCGGACCAGCGGTTCGATGCTGGAAAACGCCGGGATGGCCGAGAAATTCGTCACCATCGCATCGGCAATCCGGTCGATATCCCGCATGCTCTGACCCATCTTGATATAGCGGCTCTCATAAAAATCTTCGACGGGCACCGAAAAGGCACGGAACGGCTCGCCCCACAGTTCGTCGATGCCCTCTTCGCCACTGCGATGCAGAACGAAGCGCCCGAGCTCCATGGCATCCATCAGGCACTTTCCGCACTCCTGCATCAGGCCATCGTCGGCTGGAATTTCGACGCCCTCGGCCTGCAGTTCGACGAGTTTGCGGAAGATATCGGTCGCCCGGTTGAACATCGCACCAGCCAGCATCGCTGCCTTGACCCGTCGACGCGCCGGGTCGGTTTCAGCTTCATAGCTCTTGCGCGCTTCGGCCAGCCGGAAGCCCGGCACGTTCAGCCCGTGTTCGGTGTGATTGAACAGGCGCCGGGTCAGTGCCTCGATCAGGCGCCGCTTGGCGTCCAGCGAATTGGCCGGCACCGGATAGGTCTTGACCCAGTAGCCGTCGTAAAAAACCCGTTCCAGCCCATTGAACAAACGGCGTGTCCCCTCCTCGGGAACTTCGTCGGGCAGCGGCTTGTGGCTAAAGGAGATCACATTGCTCATGGCACCTATCCTGGCTTGTAACCAATAGACAAAACATTAGCAAGAACCGTGCAGCAGCACGTCGGATCACAACGGCACCGATTCTCGGAAAGCGCGATTTTACTGATTCTGCACAAGCCGGCAACTGCCCGATAAAAAAACGCAATGACATAAAAAACAAAGACATAAAACACCATGCGGATGCAACGAACCTCCGTACCAGAAGCGATAGCGCTGCCACAGAGCTACCAATGGAACACCATTGATGCTTGCGGCATTCCAGCGCGGACGTCCAGACGCTTTTGCTGAGTCTGCCCGTCATACGCGGCACTCACCTGATACGTACCGGTCGGAAGGCGCGTCAGCAGGTACGGACCCGCATCCCACGCATCAAGGACTTTCTTTCCCTTGCCATCGAAGATGGCAAGCTGAACCCCGGTCACATAGGCGCCGGACTTTTCGGCCAGCAGCAAGCGGACGTTGTACTCGCCTTTTGCCGCATTGATCTGTTCCAGCTCCTCCTCACCGACGCCGCCCGAAATGAAGGGCGTGCCATTGAACTCCTGCTTCATCACCCCGGGCTCGGCGGCGAATAACGCGCCGCAAAATAGACCGAGGGCCGCAACGGCGAGAGGGTTGGCGATTTTTTTGCCGATTCCTTTACGTCCTTTACGTTCTTTACGCATGGCGAACTCCTTTCGAAAAAGCGAAGACCCGGCGGAAACACGCACAGATCCTCCGAACGTTTCCATGATAGACACGCCCACCCCACAATTCCTGCGACTCTTGCAATTCCTGCAATTCCTGCCGGTTTTCAGCAAATGCGCGGGAGCGGCTCACCGCTCAGCCAGTCGAGGATGCGGCGCCCCCCCATAGGCGTCGTCATCTGGACGAAACGGTGGCGATCCTCAACGACCTCGCCGACGATCGCCGCTTCCCGCCCGAATGGATGACGCCGCATCGCGTTCAGCAACGGCTCGGCATCCGCCGGAGCGCAAATGGCGATCAGCTTGCCTTCGTTGGCAAGATAAGCGGGATCAAGGCCGAGAAATTCGCACGCTGCCGCCACGACCGGTTTGACTGGAATGGCCGCTTCGTCCAGCCGCATGCCCACGCCTGATTGCGTGGCCAACTCGTTGAGCGTCGTCGCCAGCCCGCCGCGCGTCGGATCGCGCAACGCCCGCAGTTGGGCGCCGCTGTCGAGCATGCATTCGATCAGGCCGTTGAGTGGCGCCGAATCGGAAACGATGGGCGCTTTGAAGCTGAGCCCCTCGCGTTGCGAGAGGATCGCCATGCCGTGATCGCCGATCGTACCCGAGAGCAGGATTTTGTCGCCCGGCCGGGCACGGTTTCCGGACAGCTCGACGCCATCGCGCGCCACGCCGACGCTCGTCGTCGTGATAAACACGCCATCGCCCTTTCCCTTTTCCACGACCTTGGTGTCGCCGGTCACCACCAGTACGTCCGCCGCGGCCGCCGCACGCGCCATCGATTCGACGATGCGCTGCAAATCGGCGAGCGGAAAGCCTTCTTCCAGGATGAACGAGGCCGCGAGATACAAAGGCTTCGCGCCCATCACCGCCACGTCATTGACCGTGCCGTGCACGGCCAAGCTGCCGATATCACCACCGGGAAAGAACAGCGGCGAAACAACGTGACTGTCGGTCGACATCACCAGCCGGCCAGACATCGCCGGCAGCACCGCACCATCGTCGCCCTGCGCCAGATAATCATTGGACAGCGCCTTCGCAAAAAGCTGCTCGATCAGCTCGGCCATGGCGCGACCGCCGCTACCGTGGTTCATTTCAACGCGTCCGTGGCGTAGATCCAGCTTCATTCACTTCTCCAACGATTAAAACTCTTTCAACGCAGGGGAGGCCGAGATACAGAGAGCGCAGAGTTTTGAAATCTCTGCGTTCTCTGCACCTCTGCGATCTCTGCGTTGAAAGCGGTTCACCTCAAACAGATCTGAACCGCCCATACGTGTAATGCGCGGCGCAAGCCCCCTCGGCGGACACCATGCACGCGCCGACCGGGTGATCCGGCGTGCAGGCCGAGCCGAAAATCCGGCATTCCGCCGGCCGTTTCTCGCCGCGCAGGATGGCGCCGCATTCGCACGCTTTGTTGTCAGGCACCGCGACATACTCGACGCCAAAACGCGCCTCGGCGTCGAGTGCGGCAAAACGCGGACGGAGTTTCAGGGCGCTACGCGGCAAGGTGCCAAGACCTCGCCATTCGAAGCTGTCGCGCAACTCGAATACCTCGTCCATCAGTGCCTGTGCCTTGCGGTTACCCTCCGGCGTCACCGCCCGCACAAATTCGTTTTCCACCTCGGCGCGGCCCGAATTGGTCTGGCGCACGAGCATCAGGATGGCCTGCAGCACGTCGAGCGGCTCGAAGCCGGCGATGACCACCGGCTTGCCGTATTCACGCGCGAACGGTTCATACGGGCGGCTGCCGATCACGGTCGACACATGCGCCGGCCCGACAAATCCGTCAAGCCGCGTCCCGGCGGGATGATCGAGAATCGCGTGCATCGCCGGCGGCGTCAGCACATGGTTGCAGAGCAGCGAGAAATTCGCGAGCCCCTCGGCCTCCGCCTGCCGAACGGCCACTGCCGTTGGCGGCGTCGTCGTCTCGAAACCGATGGCGAGAAAGACGACCTGCCGGTCCGGATTGCGCCGAGCCAGTTCCAGCGCATCGGTCACGGCATAGACGATGCGCACATCCGCCCCCTGCGCCTTAGCCTTGAGCAGCGACAAACCGCCCGACGCCGGCACGCGCAGACAGTCGCCATAACTGCACAGAATTACGCGCTGCTCCAGCGCCAGCCGGATGGCCTGATCGATACGCCCGATAGGCAACACGCACACTGGGCAACCCGGTCCGTGGATCATGCGGATTGCGTCGGGCAGCAGATCGGTAAGGCCGTAGCGCGAAATGGTGTGCGTGTGGCCGCCGCAAAATTCCATGAAACGGTACGGCCGCCCGCCCATCACTTCGGCAGCAATCGCCGCCGCCAGCTGACGCGCCAGTGCGCCGTCGCGAAATTCGTCGATGTATTTCATACGGACGAGGCTTGGCTTGCGTTCATCTCGGCGAATAACGCCAGCGTCCGCTCCGCCTCCTCGACGTCAAGCTTCTGCAAGGCAAACCCGACATGCACGATGACGTAGTCGCCGACATTGACGTTATCAACGAGCGACAGCGAAATCTCCTTGCGCACGCCGCCGAAATCGACGATGGCAACGTCGTCGCCAACCAACTGCTCGACGCGCGCCGGAATGGCCAGACACATGATTCATCTCTCCTGCAAATGTTGGACGGCCACCCAGGCTTGCCCGAGCGACAAGGCGCTATCCCCCGGCGACAGGCGGCGGGCGGTCTGCATCTCGATCCCGCGCTCGCGTAGCAAGCCGAACAACCGCTGCACCAGCAAACGGTTAAGGAAACAACCGCCGCCGCAGGCCACCCGGCGAATCCCCTGCCGTTCAGCCGCCTCGGCCACCCAGTCGGCCAAACCGGCGGCCAGCGTGGCGTGGAACAGCGCGGCACCATAGCCGATATCGACATCTCCGGCCAGCACCGCCAGCAGCGGGCGAAAATCCAGCGTCTCGCCCAACGCGTAACCGTCGGCCAACGCCACGACCTTGCCGTGCCGTTCGGCCAGCGCCTGCAAGGCCATCGCCGCTTCGCCCTCGAACGACTGCACGGGGCAGAGGCCGAGCAGACCGGCGGCGGCGTCGAACAGGCGCCCGAGGCTGGTCGTCGGCGGGCAGTTGAAATCGCGTTCGAGCATCGCCGCGACCGTCGGCGCGGCCGGCTGATCGGCAAAACGCGCCGCGATTTCGTGCGGTCGATCGAGACTGGCCAGCGCCGAGGCCGCCATCCGCCACGTCTCACGCGCCGCCCGGTCGCCACCGGGCAGACGCAGCGGCTGCAAATGGCCGAGACGTTGGAAGCACGCACCGTCGAGGCGCAGCAGTTCGCCGCCCCACGCCTGACCATCGCTGCCGAGGCCGACACCGTCCATCGCCAGCCCGAGCACCGGACCGCTCACGCCATGTTCGGCGCACACCGCGGCGATGTGGGCGTGGTGATGCTGCACGCCGAGCGCCGGCATGCCGCATCGCTCGGCAATCTGCAAGGCCAGCCGGGTACTGAAAAAATCGGGATGCAGGTCGTGCGCGACGATGGCCGGTTCGATGCGCTGCTCGGCACAGAGTTGGCCGACCGTCCGCTCCAGCGCCTCGCACGCCCCGGCATCGACCAGATCGCCGATCGTTTCGGAAACGAACGCCGTGTTGCCGCGCACGGCGCAGACCGAACTCTTCAGCCAGGCGCCGAGCGCGAGAACGCCGGGTGCGGCAATCGGCAAATCGATGACGGTAACGCTCATTCGGCAGCCGTCTGCTGCGCCCGAAGTTGCGTTTCCAATTGCGCTTCCAGTTCCGCCACACGGCGCTTGAGTGCGGCGATGCTCTCGTTGCGCTTCGCCAGTACGGCGGTGAGTTCCCGCCTGAGCCAGTCCAGCCAGGCCGCCATTCCCTCGCCAGTCGTCGCCGAGATTTGCAGCACCTCGATGGCCGGATTGACGCGGCGCGCGTTACCGAGCACCTGCTGTACGTCGAATTGCAGGTGCGGCAGCAGGTCGCACTTGTTGAGCAGCATCAGGCGCGCGGCGCGAAACATGTCGGGGTACTTGAGCGGCTTGTCCTCGCCTTCGGTGACCGAGAGGATGACGACTTTCGCCGCTTCGCCGAGATCGAACGCCGCCGGACAGACGAGGTTACCAACGTTCTCGATGAACATGATGGATTCCGGCAAGGGGTTCAGTTCGCCCAAGGCCTCCTGCACGCGCTGCGCATCAAGGTGACAGCTTTTGCCAGTATTGATCTGCACAGCCTGCGCTCCCGCACTGCGGATGCGCTCGGCGTCGAGGCTGGTCTGCTGGTCGCCTTCGATGACGGCCAGCGGCGTTTTATCGTGCAACGCAGCGATGGTCCGCACCAGCAGCGCGGTCTTACCCGAGCCGGGGCTGGAAACGAGGTTCAGCGCCAGCACGCCGTCCTGCTCGAAGCGCTGGCGGTTGGCGGCGGCGAAGGCGTTGTTCTTGGCCAGAATGTCGCGCTCGATCTGCACCAGCCGGGTCGATTCATGCGCATGCTTGCGGTGCTGTTCATGATCGCGCGCATGGCCATGGGGAGAATGGTGCGTGTGCCGGTAAACGAGGCCATCCGGCCCGACGTGTTCATGCTCGTCGTTATCGTTATGAATCTCGCCGCTCTGGCAGCCACACGTCGTGCACATGACGATTTCTCCTGTTTTTCGCTGTTTTCCCTACTCCACTTCCAGCGAGGTCACTTTCATTTCCATGCCGCCGGTCGCCTGTAACTGGCAGTTGCCGCAATACGGGCAGGCGGCGATGATTTCGGGCATCGGCACCGTCGTCGCGCATTCGACGCACCAGCCACTGCCCGGCACCTCGACGATTTCGAGTTCCGCGCCTTCGGCGAGGCTGCCGCGCATCGCCGCATCAAAGCAGAAGCGCATCGCCTCGGGCTCAACGGCGGCCAATTGTCCGATTTCAAGCGTCACTTTGCGAACCGCCTGAAAACCCTCCACCTCGGCCGTTTCCTCGATGATCTGCAGCACGCCTTCGGCCAGCGACATTTCATGCATGATCGATCTCCGTATAGCGCCGCCATTCGCCCGGCGTCGGCTGCTCGAACAGTTGCCGGCAGAAGCCGGTAGCCCGTTCTAGATTGCTTGCAGCCGCACCGGAAAGCGGCTCACCCAAGCCAAAGCCAACCCCGGCCACGCAGAGCACAAACGCCGCTGGCGGCGCTATTGCATGCACTTTGTCGAATACGCCAAGCAGCGCTTCCGGCGTCAATGCGTGCGAAGTGTGAGCATCGCACGGCGCCGGACGGGCTTCGTAAAAGGAGAAAGGCGCCGCCCGCCCCTGACCGGCATCGACGAACAGCACCAGATCGCGCCCGAGCATATCCAATGTATTCTCGATCTGCAGCTGGAATTCTTCGATGACTTCGACCGGTGCATCCCCCTGCGATTTCTCCAGCCAAGTCTCTATCTCTCGCGCCAGCCTCGGCCCGAGCGCGTCGTCGCCACGGCTTTCATTGCCGATGGCAAAGAGCAGAATCGGCTTCATTCTCTTCGGCCCGAGATTTCGCCAGCGCCGGTTTTTTCCAGCCTGTCGAGTTCGCTTCCCGCCCTGTCCTGCAAAACCACTTGCAGCGGCATCTTGCCGAGCGCATGCGTCGCACAGGACAGACACGGATCGAAGGCGCGAATTGCCACCTCAATGTGATTGAGCAGCCCTTCCGTCAATTTGCGTCCGTTCAGATATTGCCTGGCAACGCGCCGCACCGCCTCGTTCATCGGCTGATTGTTGTGCGTCGTCGACACGATCAGATTACACATGGTCACCAGATCATCGTCGCCCACAGCGTAGTGATGGATCAGCGTGCCGCGCGGCGCTTCGATGATGCCGACCCCCTCCGGCTGATGCGCCCCTTCGCGCACCAGATCGCCGCCCAGCAGATCATCGGTTTGCAACAGCGTCTTGATCGTTTCGGCGGCGTACAGCATCTCGATCATGCGCGCCCAGTGGTAGGCCAACGGTGCGTGGATCAATTGTCCTTTGCCGTAATCGATGAATTCGCGTCGCTCAGCCTCGGCCAGCGGTGAGGGGATGAAGTCGCAGTTCTGGACGCGCGCCAGCGGCCCGACCTTGTACCAGCCGGCTTCCGTTCCCAAGTGTTTGAGGAACGGGAATTTCATGTAACTCCACGGTTTCACTTCCTCGCCGATCCACTGGTGGTAGTCCTTTGCCTCGACGCCATCGAGAAGAATGCCGCCATCCGCATCGCGCGCACGCAGGACGCCATCGTAAAAATCGAGCGCTCCGTCATCGCGGACAATCGACAGGAGGTTGGAGCGGAAGGTGCCGAAATCGTCGTAGAGCACCGGATCGGTGGCATGCAGGCGCTTGACCATGACCACCGCCTCGCGACTCCAGGCGATCATCTGGTCGATACCGGCCAACAGTTCATCGCGCTCATCAACCGTCAGCGACCGATTCACGCCGCCCGGAATGGCCCCGGTGCCGTGAATGCGCTTGCCGGCGGTATGGCGAATCACTTCCTGCCCGTACTTGCGGAGCAGCACGCCCTGCTTGGCGATTTCCGGATAGGCGGCTGCCACGCCGACGATATTCCGCCGGCCGACATCGCTCGCGAAGCCGAACAACAGGTCAGGCGACGAGAGGTGAAAAAAGTGCAACGCGTGCGACTGCAGCATCTGGCCGTAATGCATCAAACGGCGCACGACCGCGGCTGTCGGCGTCAGCACCGGCGCGCCGACGACGTGGTCGAACGCCTTCGACGCGGCCAGATGGTGCGACACCGGACAGATGCCGCACAGGCGCTGCACCATGACCGGCACTTCCCAATACGGCCGCCCTTGAATGAATTTTTCGAAGCCGCGGAATTCGACGATATGCAGGCGCACCTGCTGAATCTCGTCGTTGTCGTCGATCAGCAGCGTCACCTTGCCGTGCCCCTCGACGCGCGAGACGGGATCGATGGCCACGCGGCGCAGGTTGCCGGCATCGGCACGGGCGGTTTCCAGTTCGAAGCTCATGATTCAATCGCCTCAGTCAAAACGCAGCAAGGGATGCCCCAGCCGCGGCGTGCGTCCGGCCAGCAGATCGGTCAGGAATTTCCAGATCGCGTCGCCCGACGGCGGGCAACCGGGGATGAAATAGTCGATACGCACGACTTCATGAATCGGATGCACCTGATCGAGCGGCAACGGCAACTCGGGATCGTTCGGCACCTGCCCGTTTTCAACGTTAAGCCCGGTCAGATAGACCTCTTGCAGACAGCGACCGATATCAAAGCTGTTCCGCAACGCCGGCAGACCGCCATTGATCGCGCAGGCGCCAATCGCGATCAGCACCTTGCAGTTCTTGCGGAACTCGCGCAACACATGCACGTTTTCGGAGTTGCACACGCCGCCTTCGATCAGGCCGATATCGCACGGCCCGCAATGCTTGATGTCGGTGAGCGGCGAGCGGTCGAACTCGACCAGTTCGACAAGTTCGAGCAGCCGCTCGTCGATATCGAGGAACGACATGTGGCAGCCGAAGCAGCCGGCCAGCGAGGTGGTGGCAACGCGCACTTTGGGTTTCACGGCAACCGCATCCATCGCGTCCATAGTTCACTCCTCCGCTTTCGCCGACCGCGCCGCCAGCTCGTCCATCTGCTGGCCGATCGGCGTCTCGTCGTATTGCCGCTGGCCGATCGGCACGGCGAATCCCTTGCGCTTTTCCAGAATGACGCCGACCGGGCAGACATGCGCGGCCCGGTCCTGCAACGAAAAATCGGTATCGGCCAGTTGGCCGGAGCGGGCGTTGACGATCAGGTGCTTGTGGATGCCACGCCCGGCCAGCGCGAACACGTTCTTGCCGTCGACATCGCGGCTGGCCCGCACACAGAGCTCGCAAAGAATGCAACGGTTGAAATCGAGCAGGAAATCCGGGTGCGAGGCATCGACCGGTCGGTTCGGAAAAAACTGCTCGAAACGCGGCGATAGCATTTCCAGTTCATAGGCCAACGCCTGCAACATGCAATTGCCACTCTTCTCGCACGACGGGCAGAAGTGGTTGCCCTCGACGAAAAGCATCTGCAGCAGCGTCCGCCGCTTGTCGTTGAGGTCCGGGGTGTTGTTCTCGACTTCCATCCCGTCCTTGGCACTCATCGTGCATGCCGACACGTAGCGGCCACTGGCCTTGACCGTGCACAGCTTGCAACTGCCCTGTGGCGTAAATTCGGGATGGTGGCAAAGATGCGGGATGAAAATTTTGGCGGCCATCGCCGCCTCCATGATCGTCTGGCCGTATTCGAAGCTGACGGGTACGCCGTCGATCAGCATGGTGCCTGTAGTCATGGCAGAACTCCCTGATTTACTGCCCGAAATGGGCCCCCGAATCGTCCCGGCCCGTCAACTGCCGGGACGTCGCCAACGATTCGTCCAGATCGAAAGATGGTTCGAAATCCAGCGCCCGCAAATGCCGTTCGTAAGCAGGACGAAACTTCTGCAGCGTATCCATGACCGGATTGCACGCCGCCTGACCGAGACCGCAATGGCTAGCCGCCTGCATCACGCGCTGCAGACTGACGATCTCGTTGATGTCGTATTGCGAGCCACTCCCGCTGGCAACTTTATCCATCAGCTTGGCAACCAGCGCCGTGCCAACCCTGCACGGCGTGCAGAAACCGCAACTCTCGTGGGCGAAGAAGTGGGAAAAATTGCGCGCTACTTCGAACATGTCGCGATGCGCGCCAAAGACCATGAAAGCCCCCGCCGTTGGCACGTCCTCGAAGGCGATCCGACGCCCGAATTCATGCACGGCCAGGCACACGCCGGAAGCGCCGCTAATCTGCACGGCCTGCGCATTGCCGGCACCGCAATCATTCAGCACCCTATCTACCGACACGCCGAACGGGTACTCGTAAATCCCCGGCACCTCGACATCGCCGGATACCGAAATCAGTTTTGTCCCGGTCGATTGCTTGGTGCCCAACCCCGCGAACCACGCCCCGCCATTGAGGGCGATCGTTGCCGCTTTGCACAGCGTCTCGACGTTATTGACCACCGTCGGTTGGCCCAGATAGCCGCGCGTCACCGGGAATGGCGGCCGCACCCGCGGCACGCCGCGCTTGCCCTCCAATGATTCGATCAGCGCCGTTTCTTCTCCACAGACGTACGCGCCGGCGCCGAGATGGATTTCGATATCGAAATCGAAGCCGACCTGGCCGCAAACGGTCGTCCCAAGCAATCCGTCAATTCGGCGCCGCTCAAGGTTGGCGAGCAATTTCGGTAACAGATAACGATATTCCCCGCGTAAATAGACAAGGCCTTTCGTCGCACCGACGGCAAACCCCGCCACCGTCATACCATCGAATAAAAGATCCGCATAGCTGTTCAATAGCACGCGATCCTTGAAGGTACCCGGCTCGCCCTCGTCGGCATTGCATACAATGTAGCGCTCCGCGCGCTCGCCCTGACACGGCGCCAGACGTGCCGATTCCCATTTAACCGCCGTAGTGAATCCGGCACCACCGCGGCCACGCAGGTTGGACAATTTCATTTCCGCCAGCACGCCGTCAGCGCCCCGCGCCAGCGCCGCGCGAATCGGCTCACCGGCTTGCCAGTCGCCCCCCAGGAGAACATCTCGCCGGCGAATGTTGTCAGCAACAACGAAATATTCGTGCGGCCAGTCGGTGAGCGCGACCTTACCCCGTATCAACTCGCTGATGCGGTCGACACGCTCAACAGACATCCGCGTCAGCACATGGCCATTCACCAAGAGAGCCGGCCCCTGGTCGCACATTCCGGTACAGGACGTGAAATCAACGCTCACCAGCCCATCTTCCGCCGGCTTTCCCGGCTCAACCCACAAATTGCGGCAAAATCGCTCCATCAGCGCCTGATTGCCGAGCATACGATCAGTAATGTTGTCGGAAAAAAGTACCCGGTATCTTCCAGGCGGCTGCAGATGCAAGAAGGAATAAAAGCTCGCGGCCCCCTCGACGCGGGCACGCGGCAAGTTCAGTTTCGTAGCAAGATAGTCGATGGCGTCCTGATGCAAATACCCGAAACAGTCCTGCGCTTCCCGGAGAATCTGAACAAGATAGTCTGAACGATTTTCAAAGCGCGTCAGAATCGGATCTAGATAGGCACAGTGCTTGAAATCATCCATGAACACCACCTCCCGGCAACATCTCGCTTGGCGCAAAAAACCCCATCCATCACAACATACACCACGCCACATGAGCGCGCTATGTGTAAGTGACGAGTGTTAGTGAGAGGGCATTGCCCGAACGCTTGTGAGCGATTCAGAGTGGCGAACTTTAACGTGAAAGAACCGGAATTCGAGGCGAGCAAAGGCCTGACCGGAGACGGTCATCGAAATGACGATGCGGCGAATCAGGCGGCGGCGGGGATAAAGCCGAAGCGAGTGAGGGCCTTGATCCAGCGAGGGGCGTTGCGTTGAACGGAGATGGCTTCGTAATCGGTGTTGGAATCCCTGTAGGGTTCGTTGCGTTTGAGCATGAAGAAGATCGTGCGCAGAATTTTGTGAGCCAAGGCGACGATGGAACGCCTATCGCCGCGACGGACGATCAACGATTGGAACTTCGACTTGAAGACGGACTTTGTTCGGCTGGCCGCATGAGCGAATTCGCAAAGGAGTCGGCGGACGTAGAGATTGCCTTTGCGAACCCGGACAGATGCCGACCCAGGAGGCCAGGCGGTCAGCACTGCCGAAGGCCGTCATATCGCCCCCGATCTCAACCAGCAGCATGGCCGCGCCGATAAGGTCGACGCCGGGCAGGGTTTGCAGCAGGGCGAGAGCGTTGTGCTGATCCTTGAGTTCGGCGAGAAGTCGGGCATCGAATCGTGCGATGCGCGCCTCGATCTCCTCGACGTGTCGCATCAATTCGTCGAGCACGAAGCGATGGCTGTCGGTCAGATCGCCCTGCAAGGCGTCGAACAACTCCTCGCGACTGGCGAACTTCAGCACCTCCTGCGGCGCTTGACCGAGGATGATTGCCTTGACCATGGCTCGCGCCGATTGCCCGTGCAAATCGCTGACCACCACGCCCAGGCGAACGCCGCCGTCGGTGAGCACCTTGTGCAGGCGGTTCTTCTCGGAGGCCAATTGCCCGACCAACTTCTGCCGCTGGCGCGAGATCAGGCGCAACTCACGCAGTTTTGCCGGCGGAATGAACGAGCCTCGCAACAGACCGGCGCGCGCCAACGTTGCCAGCCATTGCGCGTCGCCGACATCGGTCTTGCGCCCGGGGACGTTCTTGACGTGCCGAGCATTGACCACCTGAGCACGAATGCCGACCGTCTCCAGCGCGACGTACGGACTCTTCCAGTAAATGCCGGTGCTTTCCATTACGACTTCGTCCGGCCGCAGGGCCGCTGCCCACTCGGCCAGTGCCCGTCGGTCCTTCTTGAAGGCACCAAATTGCCGCTGCTCGATTCGAGTCGTTCCGTCGGCCTCTTCGATAATCGCGCAGGCCGTGATCTGCGCCGTAAGCGTCCAACCCGACCACATTGAACGCAGCAAGAAAGCTTGGGAGCATAGTGTCCACTAATTTTTGGTGGATACTATGCTCCCAACGACACAAGCCCCACGGCGCCGTCGCCGTTATCACAGCCCCGAATTCAAATCGCAGGTCGTCACCGCCTGTCAGGTGCCCGGCATTTCAGTGGCCGCGATTGCGCAGCGGAATCAACTCAACGCCAACCTGGTCAGGCGCTGGATCAAAGCGGCCGCCGAGGCGGGCGCCGGCGTAACGAAGGTTGGCGCCGCCGACAATCCGTCCTCACCGGCGGCGGCCGCCACCTCCCTGCCAGCGGCCTTTGTTCCCGTCCGCGTGGTTGGTCCAGGGCAATCGCACCAAACCCGAAATGCCACCGTCGTGAACATGCCAAAATAGCCGTTCACAATCAATCAGTTACAAAGGGGCTGTTCACAGGGCGTTGATTTGTGTAGTTTTCTGTCTTTTTGGGTGGCGTATGGAGACGGAGAAAGCGGCTACGGCAAATCAACGAGTCTCGCTGACGGAGGTCTTTTCG
>NZ_SSSR01000021.1 GCF_009469695.1 Propionivibrio limicola | reverse complement strand
GCCGAACATCCGGTCAATCGTGTCGACGAACTCCTGCCTTGGGCCGTGGCAACGCAGATCGCCTCGCCTGACAACGCTTCAGCCTGATTCCGGTTTCAATTTCAAGACGGCGTTGGCAGAACGCTTACCCGGCGCCTTGTTTACTTCAGGTTTTTCCCGAAGAAATCCGCCATTTTGTCGAACGGGATCTTGCCCGCCTTGTCGTCATACAAGTCAATGTGATTGGCGCCCTTGACGATCAGCAGTTCCTTCGGTTGCGCGGCGGCCGCATAAGCAGTTTCGCTGAAGTAGCGCGAATGCGCGTTCTCGCCATGGATCAACAACAAGGGCCGCGGCGAGATCTCCTTGATGTAGCTGAGGATGGGCATGTTCATGAAGGACAGCGGCGTGGTCTGCGTCCAGGCGTTGCCGGAGTTGACCGCACGCGGGTGGTAGCCGCGCGGTGTCATGTAGTAGTCGTGGTAATCAACCATGAACTGCGCTTCGCCGCCCTTCAGTTTGTTGTAGGGCGGCTGGTAGGCCGGGGCGCCCTTTTCCGCATCCTGCCAGCGCTGCCGGCTCAGTTGCTCCAGCGCTTGCGTGCGCTGTTCGAGCGTCACGCTGTCGTTGTAGCCCTTGGACATGACGCGGGTCATGTCGTACATGGTGCTGGCGACGACGGCCTTGATGCGCTTGTCCACGGCCGTGGCATTCAAGGCCATGCCACCCCAGCCGCAAATGCCGATGATGCCGATGCGTTCGCGGTCAACCGAAGCCTGCAGGCCAAGGAAGTCCACGGCCGCGCTAAAGTCTTCGGTGTTGATGTCCGGCGAGGCGACATTTCGCGGCTCGCCGCCGCTCTCGCCGGTGTAGGACGCGTCGAAGGCAAGCGTGACAAAGCCGCGCTCGGCCATCGTCTGCGCATACAGGCCGGAGGATTGCTCCTTTACCGCACCGAAGGGGCCACCCACGGCCAGCGCGGCCAGCCGTTGACTGCCACGGTTCTTCGGCAGATACAGATCGGCGGCCAGGGTGATGCCGTAGCGGTTTTTGAAGGTGACCTTCTGATGGTCGACCTTGTCGCTTCTGGGGAAGGTCTTGTCCCATTCCTGGGTCAGGTTCAGGGTATTGCCCGGGTTTGAAGCAGGATTGGTCTGCGCCAGAACGGCGGGGGCGCTGACGCACATCGCGACACAGGCGACGATGGCGCTTTGGAGGAATCTCTTGCGGGAAAGCAGCGTACTCATTTGGATTTCCTTCTGTCTTTCACGAATGGTGGTTACAGCGCATTTTTGAGAACGGCCATCACCACGTCCGGGGTATAGGTCTCGGCGATGCCGAAGATGCGCACATTCTTCTGTACGTTCTCGACGATGGCCGCCAGGTCGGTCTCCTTGATGCCCAGTTGCGACAGACACGTCGGCGTGCCGATCTTGTCGTACCACGCCTGCAGCGCGGCAATGCCCTGTTCGCCGCTTTCAACGCCAAACACGTTCCGGGCAAAGCGTTCGAACTGCGCCGGGTTGCGCTCACGGAACCACTTCATCCAGGCCGGGACGACTACCGACAAGCCAGCGCCGTGCGGCACGTTGAACAAGGCGGAGAGCGAGTGCTCGATGGCGTGGTTGGGATAGCTGAAACCGGCGGCGCCCGAGTAGGTCAGGCCGTTCAGCGCCAAGGTGGCCGCCCAGGCGAACTGACTGCGGGCGTCATAGTCCGCCGGGTCAGCCAGCAACGCCTCGGTCGTTTCGATCACGGTGTTGATCAGCGATTCGACCAGGCGCGATGGCAGCGTCGGATGCACAGTCGCGGTGAAATACGATTCGATCAGATGGGCGATGACATCCGACGCCGAATACACGAGATAGTCGCGCGACACGCCCTGCATCAGCGCCGGATTGACGATCGACACCTTGGGGAACAGGGGCGCGGCCGAGATGAAAAACTTTTCCTGGGTCTCATCGTTGGTAACCACCGCCGACGGGTTCATTTCGCTGCCGGTCGCGGCCAGCGTCAGGATGGCGAACAACGGCAGCGCCGATTCGACACGGGCCTTGCCGACAAACAGATCCCACACGTCGCCGTCGTAAAGAACTCCGGCGGCAATCGCCTTGACGCTGTCGAGTACCGAGCCGCCGCCCACGCTCAGGATGGCATCGACCTGATGCGCACGCGCCAGGGCAATGCCTTCGCGTACTTTCGAGAGAACGGGATTGCTGACGATGCCGCCGAACTCGACGAGTTCGATACCTTTACCAGCAAGACTCTGGCTGACAACATCGAACAGCCCCTCGCGCTTGATGCGCTCGCTGCCGTAGCAGAGCAGCACTTTCCTGATGCTGTGCTCAGCCAGATGCGGGCCGATCAACTGTTCCTTGCCGGTGCCGAATTCGATTTTGGTCGGATTGAAGAAGGTGAAGTTTTCCATGGGGCGGTCCTCAGTAAATGCAGGGAAGCATTTTTCGCGATCCAGACCGCGCATCGATAGATAAATCCGCCGCATTTCTTGCCTGATCCTCCACGGCCGAGGTTTTCTGGTTGGAATCAGCACTTCGAGCGGATATTCTTCGGACAGGATGTGTTTGGAGATTGCCATGCCGAATCAGGAACAGGCTGAACGCCACGAAGCCGGAACGCTCGACGCGCTGCGCGCAGCGATGGTCGACAGCATCGGGGGCCGGACGGTCGGCAACACCGACAGCCCGACCGCGATTCCACACCTCAGCCTCTTCCGGCGCGAGATGCCGATGGCTCCGTGCACTTGCCTCGTGGAAGCGAGCATCGTGCTTGTCGTGCAAGGGGAAAAACAGATGCTGGTGGGCGGCGAGGCCTACCCGTACAACATCAATCGCCTCCTGATCACGTCGCTTGATCTTCCCGCCAATTCGCAGATCGTATCGGCCAGCCCGGATCAGCCGTGTTTGGGACTGGTCCTGAAGCTCGATCTGCGCATCATGGCGGAGCTGATCGCGCAAGGCGGTTTGCCCTTACCGGCGGCGCATGCCAACGAGCGGGGCGTCGGCATCGGGCTTGGCGCCGTCACCCCTGTTTTGCTGGAAGCCTTCAAACGCCTGCTCGATTTGCTCGACGAGCCCGACACGATCCCGGTGCTGGCACCGCTGATCGAGCGGGAAATCCACTATCGCCTGCTCAAAAGCGACCAGGCCGCGCGCCTGTGGCAGATCGCCTCGGTGGGAAGCCAGGGGCATCGCGTCGCCAAGGCCATCGACTGGCTGAAAACGAACTACACCGCCCCGTTGCGGATCGAAGACCTCGCTGCCCATGTGCAGATGAGCCCGTCGAGCCTGCATCAGCACTTTCGCCAGCTCACCGCCATGAGCCCGTTGCAGTATCAGAAGTGGCTGCGACTAAGTGAAGCACGCCGCCTGATGCTGAATGAGAATCTGGATGCAGCGAGCGCCGCCTTCGAGGTCGGCTACGAGAGCCCATCGCAATTCAGCCGCGAATACACCCGGCTTTTCGGCGCGCCGCCCAAGCGGGATATCGGAGAACTGCGGGACAAGGCAAACAGCCCTCGCCCCGTTGTAACAAGCCAGTCCAATTGATCTGATGTAAAACGACGGCAACGTGATGCTGTGCCAATGCACCTGCGACCGAATGCAGCGACGAGCGCATAATCCGCACTCCCGAATCTTTCCGTTGCAACACGCATGAACATCACTCGCGCCCTCCTTTCCCTTGCAATTGCTCTTCTTGCGGGCAAAGCCATGGCTTTTCAGGTTTCTGAAACAGTCGTGAACCAGCTTGTTCAGAAACGGATCGCCGAGAAAAACCGGAAGAACCTGCAGTTGCTCAACCCGAAGCTGACGCTGCTCGATGGGTACGCCACTTTCTGTGCGGCAGCGCGATCGAAGCTGATCACGACAGACGTGGCGTTTTGCGCCAACCTGACGCCGAAATGGCAGGCGGAAAGCGGTGCCTTGCTGGCGACCAACCTCTCCCTGCTATCGCTTGAGGCGCCCGGCTATTCGCCAGCCGAAACCGAGTTGTTCCGCGCGTTCCTCAACAAAGCGGTGCTGCCGGGCATCGAAGGGATCGAGCTCTATCGGGCGGAAAACCAGATCGGAAAACAGATCAAGGACGTCAAAGTCCTGCCGGGGAAAATCGACCTCGATTTTTGACGCGAAACAAAGACTCCGCAGACTCGCGCTGCCTACCGTCCCGCCGTCAGTCTCTTCCGCAGCCAGCGCATGAGGCAGCCGATGACCGGCAGCTTCATGTACAACTCCTCGGCCGCATCCCAATAGTCGCGGTGGTAATTCACCCGGCCGGCCGCGTCGAATTTCAGATGCGAGACACCGCGCACGACCTGCGCCTCGCCGCGCCCCGTCCCCCGCCCCCACCCGCGCGGGCGAAAGCGGAATTCCCAGACGAGCATGGCGTTGTTCGCGTCGGCGAGGTGTTCGATGACGACAAAGCGCGGCGCATCCACCTGCCGGAACATGTGCGCGAAGATGCGCTGAATGGCCTCGACCCCGCGCACCTCGTTGAACGGGTCCTTGAAATAGGCGTCGGCGCTGTAGAACTCGGGGAAGCGCCCGACACTCTCCGGCGTCAGGTCGTGGAAGAAGGCAATCAAGCGGTCGAGATCCATTTCAGCCACCGGTCACGCGGCGAATCAGCGGGAAATACAGACGGTAGGGCAGCAGCGACAAAAACTTCAGCACGCGCGTAAACCGCTTGGGGAAATGGATCTCGAAACATCCTGTCCGGAAGCCATCCACCACCGCCACAGCCGCCTGTGCCGGGGTCAGCAGCGCCGGCATGGCGAAATCGTTCTGCGCC
This sequence comes from Propionivibrio limicola, assembly GCF_009469695.1. Lineage (GTDB taxonomy): Bacteria > Pseudomonadota > Gammaproteobacteria > Burkholderiales > Rhodocyclaceae > Propionivibrio > Propionivibrio limicola. The sequence goes on along the minus strand of NZ_SSSR01000021.1, from coordinate 48,898 downwards.
GTCAGCCGGGTCTGCACGAAGCCCGGATTGATCACCCATACGCCGATCCCCTGCGGCTCCAGATCGAGATGCAGGCACTCGGCAAAATGGATCAACGCCGCCTTGCCCGGCCCGTAGCAGAGCGCCTTGGGCAGGCCGCGATAACCGGCCACGCTGGCCACGAAGGCGATACCGCCGCCCGCGTGCAGGTCGGGCAGCACAGCAGCGGCGAGACGCATCGCGCCGTTGAAATTGACGGCGATGACCTGCTCGGCGCGCGCCAGATCGAAATCCTGCGCCCGCATCGGCACGTAATCGCCGGCCAGATACACCACCAGATCGACGCCGCCCCACGCCGCCAGCAAAGCCTGACGCGCGCCGCCCAGACTCGCCGCATTGGTGGCATCGCACGGCAGCATAAGGGCGTGATCGATGCCAAGCGCCTGCAATTTATCGAGCGACCGCGCGGAAAGCGCCAGCCGGGCGCCGCGCCGGGCAAGCTCCTGCGCCAGCGCCGCACCGATGCCGCTCGAAGCGCCGACCAGCCAGACGCGCCGGCCTTGCCAATCCACGATTTTCGGGTTCATCGCCAACTCCTTTCCGGCACTTCAGCGCTTGACGAAGGTGAGCGTCACTTCGCCGAGGCGGAATCCCCACTTCGACATGTAGGAACGATTGAGCATCACCTTGTCGTCCATCAGGAACATCCAGTCGTCGAAATCGACATGCCAGGTCCTGCCATCCACCGGCAACGCCAGCACATAGCGCCAGCGCAACGCATTGCCGGCCAGTTCGCCCACCGCCTCGCCGATCACATCGTCGGCCGTGCCGCGATAGGTGCCGTCCGGCTGCCGTTTCAGCGTCCACACCCGGCGCGATGTCGTGCCGTCGGACCACGCGAAATGCTCGTCGAGCACGCCGGTATCGCCGTCCCATTTGGCGTCGATGACGACGTGGAAACGCTTCTTCACTTCGCCGGAACGCCCTTGAAACATCCCCCACCCGTCGAGCGTGCCGTTCAGGTAGTGCTTGAGGTCGAGCACCGGTTGCTCGGCCTGGTATTGCTCGACGCCGGTCGAGGCGCAGGCGGAGAGGCCGAGGGCAAACAGGGTTGCGGTCAGCATTTTCATGATCGTATCTCCAGTGAATCGCGCCAGCGCCAGAGCAAACCGGCCGCCAGCAGCTTGAAGCCCAACGGCAGCAAGGCATAGGCAAAGACCAAGGCGCCCAGCCCGTGCTCACCGTAATCGACACCTTCGCCGCCCGGCTGGTAGCCGAGCACATCAAGCAGCGGCAGCGCCAGACCGGCGGCCAGCGCCAGATTGAGCTTGGCGACGAGATTCCACACGCCGAAACAAGCTCCGGACTGGCCTTGGCGCTCGCCCAGATCGGCGGCCATGGCCGCCGGCAACGCCAAATCGGCCCCCAACGCCAGCCCGGAGGCAAGACAAATCACCGCGAAGGCCGCCACATCGCCCCTGCCGAGCAAACCGGCACCGCCGAACGCCAACATGGCGACCACCATCGCCACGCCCCAAGCGCGCACCCGCCCGACGCGCCCGGCCAGTTTCACCCACAGCGGCAGCGAGGCGGCCCCGGCGACGAAATACAGGGCCAGCAAGGGGCCGCTCGCCGAAGACGCGCCCAGCACATCGGCGACAAAAAACAGGAACAGCGTGGCCGGCAGCGCCGCGGCAATGCCGTTGGCGACGAAAACGCCGAGCAGATGACGAAAATCGGCGTCGCTCAGCGCGCGACGCAAGCTCCGGCCGATCGGCTGGCCCGACGCCGGAACAAACCGGCCTCGCCCCACCAGCGAGAAAGTCGCGGCCGCGGCAACGAGCAACAACGGCGGTAACACCCACGCCAGACGCGCCGTGCCAACGCTCAGATCGCTGGCCAACACACCGGGCAAGGCCGCCGCCAGCACGACGCCAACCAGACCGAATCCCTCGCGCGCTGCCGTCAGCCGGGTGCGCTCCGCCGAGTCGGCACCGACGGCGGCGCCCCACGCCTGATAGGCCACCGAGGCCGCCGAAAAGCCGAGGTAAGTCAGCCCCAACGAGCCGAGCAGCCAGAGCGCGGAAAACTCGCGTGGCAGGTTGAACAAGGCGATAAAGCCGAGCGCGAACGGCGGCAGGGAGATCGCCAGCATCGGGCGGCGCGGCACCCGGTCCGCCAGCCAGCCGAGCCACGGATCGATGAAAGCATCGAACAAGCGGGCAACGAGCAGGATTGCGCCGAGCAGCGCCAGTTCCATGCCGACCGTTTCGGCGTAGTAGCGCGGCACATGGACATAGATCGGCAGCGCGGCAAAGGCGAGCGGCAGGCCCAGCGCCCCGTAAGCCAGCACCTTGCCGTTCGACATTTCACGCCTCCTTGCGCCCAAGCAGCGCCGAACGCAACTCCGGCGCGCTCGTCCGCGCATCGAGCCAGATGGCGAAGAAGGCGGCGGCAAATCCCGGCGAATCGATGACCCCGATCAGGCGATCACCCTGATAAAAGAGCGCCTCATCCGGCCGATCAACGATGCGCAAGTTCAAACTGGACGACATCGATATTTCCGGCTAGAAAGCCGGCCTCGCAGTAGGAAAGATAAAAGCGCCACAAACGACGGAAGGCATCGTCAAAACCCAGCTCCACAATCCGTGGCCAGTTGGCGTCGAAGGCGGCGCGCCATTCGGCGAGCGTGCGCGCGTAATCAAGGCCGAAGGCGAATTCGTCGACAACCTGCAACCCCTGCCGCCCGGCGGCCTGCCGGAAGGCGCTGCGCGACGGCAACATGCCGCCGGGAAAAACGTATTGCTGGATGAAATCGGTACCGCGCCGATAGGCGGCAAACAGATCGTCGCGCAGGGTGATGCACTGGATCACCGCCCGGCCGCCCGGCTTGAGCGCCCGAGCGACCCGGGCGAAATACGTCGGCCACCAGCGTTCGCCGACCGCCTCGAACATCTCGATCGACACCACATGGTCAAAGCGCTCACGCATGTCGCGGTAATCCTGCAGGCGCAGATCGGCCTGCGGCACGCGCGCTCGTGCCCACGCGAGCTGGGCCGGCGACAGGGTGAGCCCCGTCACATCGAGCCCATGCCGCACCGCCATTTCGGCAAACCCGCCCCAGCCACAGCCGATCTCCAGCACTTTTTCGCCCGGCGCGGCCTGCAAGCGGTCGAGGATGCGCCGGTACTTGGCGTGCTGCGCGGCGAGCAGCGAGCCGTCGTCCTCCGCCCGGAAAATCGCCGACGAATAGCTCATGCTCGGGTCAAGCCAAAGGCGGTAAAAGTCGTTGCCCAGATCGTAGTGCGCCATGATGTTGCGCTTGCTGCCGGCGCGGCTGTTGCGGTTGAACCAGTGGCGAAGACGGGCCGCCAGCAGTTGCCGCCAGGAACCGTAGATCGCCTTGGACAGCACAGCGCGATTGCGGGCGAGCAACGCGAGCAACCCGGTAACGTCGGACGAATCCCACTGGCCGTCGAGATAGGCCTCAGCCAGCCCGATGTCGCCACGCGCCAGCACACGGCCGAACATCCGCTCGTCGTGCACCTGCAGGGTGACGCCGCTCTCCCCCTCGCCGAACAGCACGCCGGAGCCATCCGGCAGACGGACTTCAAGCAGGCCGCCGGTCACTTTTTCGAGCAGGCCGAAAACGGTACGGGTGTCGCGCGCCAGCGATTCGGCGCCGCGCAGAACCTGTGCATGATTGATCGTCTGATTCATTTTGGCGATTCCTGTTGGGGACGGGAAACGGAGTTCGAAGAAGCGGGGGCCACACCGAGGAACGGCACGCCCTTGATCCAGAGCTTGAACGCCTGCCAGTGGATGCGAACCATGACGCCGAGCGTCAGGAATGGCATGCGCAGAAAAGCGGCAAGCAACGCACCGACCGACCATGGCCGCGGCTTGCCGGAAATGCAGGTGAGCAGCAGCTCGCCCTTGCCGTCCTCGTAGTCGATGTGTGCCCTCTGGACAGCGCAGTCGAGCTGGAAGCGGAAGCGGTAGCCGCCTTCGACGGTGTTGAAGGGCGACACATGAAAGACCTTTTCGGCACGCAACTCCTCGCCGTCGGCCAGCGGCTCGCCGTTCCGATGCAGCAGATAGCTGTGCGTGCCGCCGAAGGTGTTGTTCACCTCGGCGAGGATGGCGATCAACCGGCCGGCCCGGTCATGGCAAAACCAGAAGCTGACCGGGTTGAAGACGTAGCCCAGAACGCGCGGAAACGTCTGCAGCACGATTTCGCCGTCGGCGGGCAAGCCCTGCTCGGCCAGCAAACCTTCGATCCACGGCAACAGCGGGCTGCCATCGCGCCGGCCGTGGTCCTTGCGGTAGAAACTCAGCAGGTTGCGACGATCGACCGAGAACACGGCGCACTCCGCCGCTGCCAGGTCGCGCAACGGCAAGTGCACATAGAACACCGGATAGACGAAAGCATTGACCACCGGGCGCACGCGCCGGTGCATGACATGACCAAGGCAGAGTTGCGGGCGGGCGTTCATGGCGACGTCAGACGGTTTCTGCCTCGGGATTGAGTTCAGCCTCGCCGCGTTGCCAGGGCGCCTCGACGCCGAGGCCGTTGGCAACGCGCAGCGCCGATTTCAGACCGTCTTCGTGGAAGCCGTAGCTCCCCCAGGCACCGGCCAGCCAGAGACCGCCCACTCCCTGCACCGCGGCCAACCGTTGCTGGGCGGCAATGGCCGGGCCATCGAAAACCGGGTGAGCGTAGTCGAATTCGGCGATCACCCGGGCCGGCGCCGGTTCGCGCGCCGGATTGAGCGTCACCACCACCGGCGTCTGGAAAGGCAGCGGCTGCAGCTTGTTGATCAGGTAGGAAACGCCGACGGACTGTTTATTTCCAGCGGCCTCCGCCCCCACCCCGGCAAAGTAGTTCCAGGCCGACCATAACTTGCGGTCGCGCGGCAGCAGGGCCGGATCGGAATGCAGCACGGCGCGGTTCGGCTGATAGCGAATCGCCGCCAGCACCTCGCGCTGAGCAGCGCTCGCCGTTTCGCCAAGGATGGCAAGCGCCTGATCGCTGTGACAGGCCATGACGACTTGATCGAAGTGTTCGCCCCCGCCGGCGTGTCTCACGCACAGCCCGTCGGCGTCACGCGACACGGCAAGCACCGGACAGGCCTGACGCACATCATTGATGCCGGCCGCAAGCCTTTTCACATATTCCCGCCCGCCCCCCTGCACGGTGCGCCAAAGCGGGCGGTCGAACACCTGCAGCAGGCCGTGGTTGTGGCAGAAGCGGATGAAGGTGGCGAGAGGCATGTCGCGCATCTGCCCAATCGGGCAGGACCAGATCGCCGCCGCCATCGGCAGCAGATACCAGTTGGCAAAGGCGTCCGAATAGTGGCCCTCGGCCAGAAACGCCCCCAAGTGGCGCTCGTCATCCGGATGCGCGCGCAGCCAGGCCATGCTTTCCCGGTTGAAGCGCAGGATGTCGAAAAGCATGGCCCAGAATGGCCCGCGCACGAGATTGCGCTTCTGACCAAAAATGGTCGCCAAGTTGCTTCCGGCCCACTCCAAAGCGGGATTTTCCAGACTGACCGAGAAGCTCATCTCGGTTTCCTCGCTCGCCACCCCGAGGTGCTCGAACAAGGCAATCAGGTTGGGATAGGTGCGCTCGTTGAATACCAGAAATCCGGTATCGACCGGATGGGTCACGCCGTCCAGCGAGACATCGACGGTATGGGTGTGCCCGCCCAGATACGCGCCGGCTTCAAATAGCGTCACCTCATGCCGGGACGCCAGCAACCAGGCGGCGGCCAACCCGGAAATACCGGCGCCGACGACGGCGATACGCTGATTCGGGACGATGCGTGTTTCCATGCCAGCCTCCAGCCATTCGACAAATCAACCCCGTTGACCATCTCACTTTAGTTCGCCGCCGGCGATTTCGGCAGGCATTTCGACTATGCGAACACGATGACGCCTCGCTTGTAGAAGACAAAAACCTACTTTGTTTGTTCAGAATTTCGGCAATCGACCCAAAAACTGCTCGCCCCGAGTCCAATGCGCCGCACTTGACCCGGCGCACAACATTTCCATAATATTGGAAGCATGGAAAACAAAGACGCCGTAACCGCTTTTGCCGCGCTGGCTCAGGAGAGCCGGCTTTCCGTTCTTCGCCTGCTGATCCAGAACGGCCCGGAGGGGCTGACGCCGGGGGTAATCTGCGAACAGCTCGACCTGCCCGCGCCGACGCTGTCGTTTCATCTGAAAACGCTGGCACAGGCCGGGCTGGTCGTCGCCACGCAGGAAGGGCGTTTCGTGCGTTACCGGGCGGCGATGCCGGCGGTCAACGCGCTGATCGCCTTCCTGACCGAAAACTGCTGCCAAGGCCAACCGGCGCGCTGCGCTCCCAAGGAGAAAACTGAATGACCGAATCGAAACCGATCACCGTGCTCGTGCTATGCACCGGCAATTCCGCCCGCTCGATTCTCGGCGAGGCACTGTTCAACCATTTCGGCCAAGGCCGCGTGCGCGCCTTTTCCGCCGGCAGCCAGCCGTCGGGCAAAGTCAATCCTGTGGCGCTGGAGACGTTGGACAAGCACGGCGTGCCGCTGCCGGCGGAGGTGCGCAGCAAGTCGTGGGACGAGTTCGTCGCGCCCGGTGCGCTCGGCACCACACGCATCGATTACATCTTCACCGTCTGCGCCAGCGCGGCCGGCGAGACGTGTCCGGTCTGGCCGGGACATCCGACGACGGCGCACTGGGGCATCGCCGATCCGGCGCACGTGGAACCGATGGAAGCGCGGCGCGAGGCGTTTGAAGTCGCCTATCAGGCATTGGAGAAGCGCATCAAGGCGTTCCTCGCGCTCGATCTGGAGACGATGTCAGCTAAGGACGTGGCGACGGCTGCGCGCTTGATCCATGAAGCCGCCGCAGAGGGCGAGCAATGAGCGCGCAGTGCGAAGTAACGGCCAAAGTTGCCGCTGGCGAGCCGCTGAGCGTGTTTGAGCGCTACCTGACGGTGTGGGTTTTCCTGTGTATCGTCGCCGGCGTTTTGCTCGGCCAGACTTTGCCGGGTGTCTTTCAAGCGATCGGTCGCATGGAGTACGCGCAGGTCAACTTGCCGGTCGGGCTGTTGATCTGGGTAATGATCATTCCGATGCTGGTCAAGGTCGATTTTGGCGCGCTGCACGAGGTGCGCCAGCACGTGCGCGGCATCGGCGTGACGCTGTTCATCAACTGGCTGGTCAAGCCGTTTTCGATGGCTTTCCTCGGCTGGCTGTTCATTCGCCAGCTCTTCGCGCCCTACCTGCCGGCCGACCAGCTCGACAGCTATATCGCCGGGCTGATCCTGCTCGCCGCCGCGCCGTGCACGGCGATGGTCTTCGTGTGGAGCCGGCTGACCAACGGCGATCCGCTGTTCACGCTGTCGCAGGTGGCGTTGAACGACACCATCATGATCTTCGCCTTCGCGCCGCTGGTGGCCTTCCTGCTCGGCATCTCGGCGATCACCGTGCCGTGGGCCACGCTGTTCACCTCGGTGGTGCTGTACATCGTAATCCCGCTGATCCTCGCCCAGCTGTGGCGCAAGCAGTTGCTCAAGGGCGGGCAGGCGGCGTTCGACGCGGCGATGGAGAAGATCGGCCCGTGGTCGATCACCGCGCTGCTGGCCACGCTGGTACTGCTCTTCGCCTTCCAGGGCAAGGCGATCATCGAGCAGCCGCTGGTCATCGCGCTGCTCGCCGTGCCGATCCTGATCCAGGTGTTCTTCAACTCGTCGCTGGCTTACTGGCTGAACCGGAAGGTCGGCGAGAAGCATTCGGTGGCCTGCCCGTCGGCGCTGATAGGCGCGTCGAATTTCTTCGAACTGGCGGTGGCGGCGGCGATCAGTCTGTTCGGCTTTGAGTCCGGCGCGGCGCTGGCGACCGTGGTCGGCGTACTGATCGAGGTGCCGGTGATGCTGGGGGTGGTCAAGGTCGTCAATGCGAGCAAGGGTTGGTATGAGCGCGAACACACTTGAACGCACGATCACTCTCCGTCAATGGCTGACGCTGATCGCCGGCGCGGCGGTGCTCTGGCTTGCCGCCTATTGGCATCTGACCGCGTTTGCCGATGCCGTCATCGCCGCGCTCGGACTGACGCGCCAAACGCACTTTGGCGAGGCGGTGCATTTCTTCGTCTACGACACGCCCAAGGTGTTGCTGCTGCTCGCCGGCATCGTCTTTGTCATGGGCATCGTGCAGACCTTTTTCGCACCGGAGCGCACGCGCGCGCTGCTCTCGGGCAAGCGCCTCGGCGTCGGCAACGTGCTGGCGGCGACGCTGGGCATCGTCACGCCGTTCTGCTCGTGTTCGGCGGTGCCGCTGTTCATCGGTTTTCTCTCGGCCGGCGTGCCGCTCGGCGTGACATTCTCCTTCCTGATCGCCGCGCCGATGGTCAATGAAGTCGCGCTGGTGCTGCTGTTCGGTCTGTTCGGCTGGGAAGTGGCGGCGCTTTATCTGGGCATGGGGCTGCTGGTGGCGATCGTTGCCGGCTTCGTGATCGGTGAACTGAAGATGGAGCGCCACCTGGAGGACTGGGTGCAGAAGATCCACGCCGGCCAGGTCGATCCGACGGTCGGTCTCGACCTCGGCTGGGTCGAGCGCTTCGAGGCCGGTTGGAGCCACGTCAAGCAGATCGTCGGCAAGGTGTGGCCGTACGTCCTGCTCGGCATCGCACTCGGCGCCGGCATCCACGGCTACGTGCCGGAGGATTTCATGGCCTCATTCATGGGCAAAGACGTGTGGTGGGCGGTGCCGGCCGCCGTCGTGCTCGGCGTGCCGATGTACACCAACGCCGCCGGCATCATCCCGATCGTCGAGGCGCTGATCGGCAAGGGCGCGGCGCTCGGCACCGTGCTCGCCTTCATGATGGCGGTGATCGCGCTCTCGGCGCCGGAAATGATCATTCTCCGGAAGGCGCTCAAGCCGAGGCTGATCGCCACCTTCGCCGGTGTCGTGGCGACGGGCATCCTGCTCGTCGGTTATGTTTTCAACGCCGCGATGTAAAAGCGGTCGTTTCTGATTTTTTAAGGAGAAGCGCATGAAAGAAGTAAAAATTCTCGGCACGGGCTGTGCCAACTGCAAGAACACGCTGGCGATCGTCGAACAAGTCGCCAAGGAGAAAGGCGTGGAAATCAGGTTGGAAAAGGTCGAGGATCTGCCGGCGATCATGAGCTACGGCGTGATGTCGACGCCGGGTGTGGTCATCGACGGCACGGTCGTCCACGCGGGTGGCGTGCCGTCGAAAACGAAGGTCGAAAGCTGGTTCTGAGCGCCCGACCACGCGCCATGACGCCCGAAAACGCGGTTGTCTGCGGCCTGTATTGAACCATTCGATACCCGGCCAGTCACAGAACCCTTTACTGCCAGGGCGGCCAGACCATCGCCCCGGCAAGCCCGACGCCTTCGTCTAGAATGCAACGAGCGATTTGCAGCATCCGTAGCAACCGCGCTATCTCTCAACCAGGAGAAATTCATGGCACAACCAGAAGAAAACCAAAACGTCGCCACCAGCGACATTGACCCGCAGGAAACCCGCGAATGGCAAGACGCCCTGCATGGCGTCATCGAACACGAAGGCGCCGAGCGCGCCCACTTCCTGATTGAAGCGATGATCAATCAGGCGCGCGAAGAAGGGATCGACACCCCTTACAACGCCACCACCGAATACATCAACACCCTGCCGGTAACCAGCCAGGCCAATTATCCGGGCAATACGACGCTCGAAATCCGCATCCGCCACTTCATCCGCTGGAATGCGATGGCGATGGTCGTACGCGCCAACAAGCACACCAACGTCGGCGGCCACATCGCCTCGTTCGCCTCGCAAGCCGCGCTTTACGACGCCGGCTTCAACTGGTTCTGGCGCGCCGCCAGCGAGAAGCACGGCGGCGATCTGATTTTCTTCCAGGGGCACTCGATCCCGGGCGTGTATGCCCGCGCCCACCTGCTCGGCCGGCTGACCGACGAGCAGATGGACAATTTCCGCCAGGAAGTCGACGGCAAGGGCCTGTCGTCCTATCCGCACCCGTGGCTGATGCCGGACTTCTGGCAATTCCCGACCGTCTCGATGGGCCTCGGCCCGCTGCAGGCGATTTACCAGGCCCGCTTCATGCGCTACATGGAAAGCCGTGGCCTGCTCGAAGCCTCCGACCGCAAGGTCTGGGCCTTCCTCGGCGACGGCGAGACCGACGAGGTCGAATCGCTCGGCGCCATCGGCATGGCGGCACGCGAGAAACTCGACAACCTGATCTTCGTCATCAACTGCAACCTGCAGCGCCTCGATGGCCCGGTGCGCGGCAACGGCAAGATCATCCAGGAACTCGAAGGCACCTTCCGCGGCGCCGGCTGGAACGTCATCAAGCTGCTCTGGGGCCGCCATTGGGATGCGCTGTTCGAGCGCGACAAGAAGGGCATCCTCAAGAAGCGCATGATGGAATGCGTCGACGGCGAATATCAGACCTTCAAGGCCAAGAACGGCGCCTATGTCCGCGAGAATTTCTTCAACACGCCGGAACTCAAGGCGCTGGTCGCCGACTGGACCGACGCCGACATCTGGCAACTGAATCGCGGCGGCCACGACATCTTCAAGATTTTCAGCGCTTTCAAGGCCGCCGTCGAGCACCAGGGCCAGCCGACGCTGATCCTCGCCAAGACGATCAAGGGCTACGGCATGGGCGAATCGGGCGAGGCGATGAACATTTCGCACCAGCAGAAGAAGCTCGACCACGACTCGATCAAGCACTTCCGCGACCGCTTCAACCTGCCGGTGCCGGACGACAAGCTGGACGAAATTCCCTACCTCAAGTTCGAGGAAGGCTCGCCCGAACTGACCTACATGCGCGAACGCCGCGAAGCGCTCGGCGGCTATCTGCCGTCGCGCCGCCGCACTGCACCGCCGCTGGCCATTCCGCAACTGAGCGCCTTCGAGCCGCTGCTGCGCGCTTCGGGTACCGGCCGCGAAGTATCGACGACGATGTCGATCGTGCGCGCGCTGAACATCATGCTCAAGGACAAGGCGATCGGCCGCCACGTCGTGCCGATCGTCCCCGACGAATCGCGCACCTTCGGCATGGAAGGCCTGTTCCGCCAGATCGGCATCTGGAACCAGCAGGGCCAGAAGTACGTGCCGGAAGACCACGATCAGCTGATGTTCTACAAAGAATCGAAGACCGGTCAGGTGCTGCAGGAAGGCATCAACGAAGCCGGCGCGATGAGCGACTGGATCGCCGCCGCCACCTCCTACTCGGTGCATGGCGTGCAGATGATTCCGTTCTACATCTGCTACTCGATGTTCGGCTTCCAGCGCACCATGGACCTGTGCTGGGCCGCCGGCGACCAGCGCGCCCGCGGCTTCCTGATCGGCGGCACCGCCGGCCGCACGACGCTGAACGGCGAAGGCCTGCAGCACGAAGACGGCCACTCGCTGGTCCTCTCCGGCCTGATCCCGAACTGCGTCAGCTACGACCCGACCTTCGCCTTCGAGATCGCCGTCATCATGCAGGACGGCATGCGCCGCATGTTCCAGGAGCAGGAAGACGTTTATTACTACCTGACGGTGATGAACGAAAACTACGAGCATCCTGAAATGCCGCAAGGCGCCGAACAGGACATCATCAAGGGGCTGTACGCCTTCCGCAAAGGCGCCGAGTCCAAGGGGCCACGCGTGCAGTTGCTCGGCTCCGGCACCATCTTCCGCGAAGTCATCGCCGCCGCCGACTTGCTCAAGAACGACTGGGGTATCGACGCCGACATCTGGGGCTGCCCGAGCTTCAACGAGCTGGCCCGCGACGGTCAGGACGCGCAGCGCTGGAACATGCTCAACCCGCTCGAAACGCCGCGCCTGTCGCACGTCGAAAGCTGCCTCAACGACACGACCGGCCCGGTCATTGCCGCCAGCGATTACGTGCGTCTCTACGCCGACCAGATCCGACCGTTCATCAACCGTCGCTATGTGACGCTCGGCACCGATGGCTACGGCCGTTCGGACACGCGCGAATCGCTGCGCCATTTCTTTGAAGTCGACCGCCACTGGGTCACGCTGGCCGCGCTAAAAGCGCTGGCCGACGAGGGCAGCATCGAACGCGGCAAGGTCGCCGAAGCGATCGTCAAATACCGCATCGATGTCAACAAACCCAATCCACAATCGGTCTAAGGGAGCCCTCCATGAACCAGTCAATTGAAGTCAAGGTTCCGGACATTGGCGACTTCAGCGCCGTGCCGGTCATCGAAATCTGCGTCAAGGTCGGCGACACGGTCGCGGCCGAGGATTCGCTGATCACCCTCGAATCGGACAAGGCAACGATGGACGTGCCGTCGCCGGCCGCCGGCGTCGTCAAGGAAATCCGCGTCGGCCTCGGCGACCGGGTGTCGGAAGGCACCGTCATCGCCATCATCGAAGCCGTCGCCACGGCGTCGGCCGCACCGGCAGAGGTCGAAAAAGCGGCACCGGCGGCGCCGGTCGCTCCCGCAGCGGCCAGCGTGGCCGTAACGATTGCCCCGAAAGCCGCGCCGCAACCCATCCCGGCGCCGGTCGCTCCGCCCGCCGCAACCCTGGGCAACACACACGCCAGCCCGTCCGTCCGCCTGTTCGCCCGCGAGCTTGGCGTCGATCTGAGCCGCGTGCCGGCAACGGGGCCGAAAGGCCGCATCGTCAAGGAAGACGTCACCCAGTTCGTCAAGGGTGTGATGTCGGGGGCCGTTGCCGGCGCGGCAGGTGGCGCCTCGCTCGGCGGCGGGCTCGACCTGCTGCCCTGGCCGAAAGTCGATTTCGAGAAATTCGGCCCAGTCGACGTGCAGCCGCTGTCGCGCATCAAGAAGATTTCCGGCCAGAACCTCGCTCGCAACTGGGTGATGGTCCCGGCCGTGACCTATCACGAAGACGCCGACATCACCGAACTGGAAGCCTTCCGCGTCGCGCTGAACAAGGAAAATGAAAAGAGCAGCGAGAAAACCGGCAGCAAGGTAACGATGCTCGCCTTCATCATCAAGGCCTGCGAACTGGCGCTCAAGAAATTCCCCGAGTTCAACAGTTCGCTCGATGGCGACAATCTCGTTCTCAAGAAATATTTTCACATCGCCTTCGCCGCCGACACGCCGAACGGGCTGGTCGTGCCGGTCGTCAAAAACGTCGACCAGAAATCGGTCAGCCAGATTGCCGTCGAATGCGGCGAACTGGCGAAGAAGGCCCGCGACGGCAAGCTCGGCCCGGCCGACATGACCGGCGCCTGCTTCACCATTTCCAGCGTCGGCGGCATCGGTGGCACCTACTTCTCGCCGATCGTCAATGCGCCGGAAGTCGCCATTCTCGGCGTCAGCAAATCGGTGATGAAACCGGTGTGGAACGGCCAGGAATTCGTGCTGCGCCTTATACTGCCGCTCTCGCTGTCAGCCGACCACCGCGTCATCGACGGGGCGCTGGCGACGCGCTTCAACGTCCATGTCGCGCAGCTGCTCGCCGACATGCGCCGCGCCCTCGTATAAGAAGAAGGACACCATGAGCCAAATCATCGAAGTAAAAGTCCCCGACATTGGCGACTTCAAGGACGTGCCGATCATTGGCATCTGCGTTGCCGTCGGCAGCACCGTCAATCCGGAAGACGCCCTGATCACGCTCGAATCGGACAAAGCAACCATCGACGTGCCGAGCCCGGTCGGCGGCGTGATCAAGGAATTCAAGGTCAAGGTCGGCGACAAGGTTTCCGAAGACAGCCTGATCGCGCTGATCGAGATTGCCGAAACGGCTGCTGCCAGCGCGCCAGCGCCTGTCGCCGCGACCGCGGCTCCCACCCCGGCAGCGGCGGCAGTTGCCGCACCGGTTTCGGCGGCCGCACCTGATGCCGGCATCGCCACTGACATCGAGTGCGACATGCTCGTCCTCGGCGGCGGCCCGGGCGGCTACTCGGCCGCCTTCCGCAGCGCCGATCTGGGCATGAAAACGGTATCGGTCGAACGCTACGACACGCTTGGCGGCGTCTGCCTCAACGTCGGCTGCATCCCGTCGAAAGCGCTGTTGCACGTCGCCGCCGTGATCGACGAAGCGAAGCACCTCGCCGATGCCGGCGTCAGCTTTGCCGCGCCGACCGTCGACCTCGACAAGCTGCGCGAGCACAAGAAGAAGGTCGTCGGCCAGCTGACCAGCGGCCTCGGCCGCATGGCCAAGGGGCGCAAGGTTGAAGTCGTGCAGGGCTACGGCCGCTTCCTCGACGCGCACCGGCTCGAAGCCACGGCCAACGATGGCAAGAAGACGGTCATCGCCTTCAAACAGGCGATTATCGCCGCCGGTTCGCAAGCCGTCCGCCTACCCTTCATGCCGGACGATCCGCGCGTCATCGACTCGACCGGCGCCCTCGAACTGCCGCAGATTCCCAAGCGCATGCTGGTCATCGGCGGCGGCATCATCGGGCTGGAAATGGCCACCGTCTATTCGACGCTCGGCTCGAAAATCACCGTCGTCGAGATGCTGCCCGGCCTGATGCCCGGCGCCGACCGCGATCTGGTCAAGGTGTGGGAGAAGATGAACGCCCACCGCTTCGAGAAGATCCTGCTCAAGACCGGCGTCACCGCCGCCGTCGCCAAGCCGGAAGGCATCGAAGTCACTTACAGCACCGGCGAACAGGACAGCTTCGATCTGGTGCTGGTTGCCGTCGGCCGCACGCCGAACGGCAAGAAAATCGATGCCGAAAAGGCTGGCGTCGCCGTCACCGACCGCGGCTTCATCGAGGTCGATGGCCAGCGCCGGACCAACGTGCCGCACATCTTCGCCATCGGCGACATCATCGGCCAGCCGATGCTGGCGCACAAGGCGGTGCATGAGGCGCACGTGGCCGCCGAAGTCGCCAACGGCAGCAAGCGCGAGTTCGATCCGCTGCAGATTCCATCGGTCGCCTACACCGACCCGGAAATCGCTTGGGCCGGCAAGACGGAAGAACAGTGCAAAGCCGAGGGTATCGCCTACGGCAAGGGCGTGTTCCCGTGGGCGGCGTCCGGCCGCGCCATCGCCAACGGCCGCGACGAAGGTTTCACCAAGCTGATTTTCGATGAGCAAACGCATCGCCTCATCGGCGGCGGCATCGTCGGCACGCACGCCGGCGACCTCATCGGCGAAATCTGCCTAGCCATCGAAATGGGCTGCGACGGCGCCGACATCGGCCACACCATCCACCCACACCCGACGCTCGGCGAATCGATCGGGCTGGCCGCCGAAGCCTACGAAGGCACATGTACCGACCTGCCTCCGGCGAAGAAGAAATAACAGACTCTCGTTCGGGTATCCAGCGCGCAAGCGCGGATACCCGAAATTTCACGCGCCATAAACCACCATCGCGCGCCCCGGAAACAACACCGGATATCGCGCCGATTGCGGCATAATCCCGGCCCGGTTCAAACTACACAGCGCATAAGCACACTGCGTTCGGGAGGTAAGTCGATGTCAGGGCTCGGGAAAAGCATCCCTTCTTGTCTGTCCAGGCTGGTTGGCATAGTCAGCCTGATCGTTTGCTCGTTACTCCTGTCATCCGTCGCGCATGCGGCGGGCGTCACCGACATCAAACGCGCCGATCAACTGATGGCCACCGGGCGGCATGCCGAGGCCGAGCGGGAATACGACCGTATCCTCGCCGAAGGCATCGATGAATTCATCATCGGCACGATTCTCACCGACACCGCGCACATCAGTCGTGGCTATGCCCGTGTCGCGCAACGAAAGTTCGATGCAGCACTGGAAGACGCCGAGTGGGCGATCAAGCCGCAGAGTTCGATGCTGAATCCGGACGGCGGCTACGGCCTGCGTGCTTTCATCAAGCTGCAGCGCGGCGAACGCGACGGCGCTTTTGCCGATTACCAACAGGCAATCGACGCCGTCAGCCAGGGAATGGCGAGCGGCATGCGCAGCGGTACAGCCTTTGCCGGCCGTGGTTACGCCTACTTGGCCGGCGGCGACTATGCGGCCGCCAAGGATGACTTCGCCAAGGCCATCGCGGCGGACGGCGCGATGATGGGCACCGATTATCTGCGCGTACAAAAACAATTCTGGGCGGCTATCGTCAACGAAGTGATTCCGGCTCTGGCAGCCGGCGACAGCGCACGCAGCCGCGCCGTCATCGATGACACCGTGCGCCGGCTCGGACTCAACGAAAAGGCCTGGCGAGAACCCACTGGCGCGGATGCGGCCGCGGAGATCGGCGGCGCCAAGTCCATCCTGCTTTACGAGGTGAATGGCGCCGCGCTCGCACTCACTCAGCGGCTCGATACCCAGTTGGCTGGCGAACGCGCCCAGCGCTCCGCCACCGTTCTTGCCGAGGCCCAGAAAGCGCTGCTCGAAGGCAACCGCCGGCAGGCGTTCGACAGTTTTGCCCAGGCTTACCGCAACGCGCGGGACACCAAGGAACGCACCCAGGCCATCCAAGGGTTGGCAACCGTCATGCGCGGGCTGCCTCAGCGCCCAGAGATCGGCGAAGACGTCCGCCGTCTGCTGGTCAAGGCGCAAGTGCTTGCCGAGGAGAAGGACTATGCCGGAGCTATCGACACCTATTGGAAAGCGATTGAAATTGCCCCGTGGTACGCGCAGCTGCATTACGACCGCGCCATCCTCATCGCCCAACCCACCGCCGCTCCGGGTGATTTCGATGTCGCTATCGAAGAAATGAATCGCTTTTTGCTGCTCGCCCCCGATGCCAAGGAAGCGCGCACGGCCAAGGATTTGATCTACCAATGGGAAATCCGGCGCGAACGGGCGCAGCAGCGGCGACATGCCGAGGCGACCGCCATCCACGCGCGCGGTCTGTCGGCGACGGCTGCCGGCAACTCGGATTGCTTCATCGCCACGGCGGCGTACGGTTCCGGTCTTGATCCGCACGTCGATTCGCTGCGCGCCTTCCGCGATCGCCACTTGCTGCCCAACGCGGCCGGCCGCTGGTTCGTCGAGCGCTACTATCGTTATTCGCCACCGATCGCCGACGCCATCCGCGGCAACGATGAAATGCGCGCACTCACACGCCTCCTGCTCGCGCCCCTCGTGCTGACTATCGAATATCCGCTGGGCGTGCTCGCACTGGCGCTGCTGTCGGCCACGCTTCTCTTGGCCCGGCGCCGCCGGAATCGCGCCACGGGAGTCGGGGCGTGAGGCGCTTCAGCCCCCTCAGCCACCTTCTCGTCGGCGCGTTGCTGGCTTGCCCAGCGGCTTCCGCATTTTCGGGGGCGCTCGATCAAGCAACGCAATGGGCTGGCCCCAACTATCGGCCATCCTCGATCCCCATGCCGACGCCGGAATGCGTGGCGAATTGCGGTGGCGCGCGACAGGCCATCACTCCGCGTACTCAGACCGTGAAATCGTCCACCTATGGCTACAAACCGTCGATGGCCGTCGGCACGGCCGTCTTCGGCTCGCTGCTGGAAAGCGTCCTCTTTGCGCCGCCCGTACAAGCGCCGGACCCGGAAGTTCTGCGCCAACAGGAGGAGCAACGCCGGCTGGCTGAGGAGGAGGCGAAGCGCCGCGCCGAGGAAGAGCGGATACGGCACGAACATCTGCTGGGCTCGCTCAAGTCTCTCCCTCTATCGCGTTCGTTCACGGCCACGCCGGGTACGCAGGGCACGACCGAGCTCGGCCTCACGGCGCTGCGTTCGCTCGACGCGCCGGACGCGCCCGGCAGTTCGATCAGCGGCCCGCTCGACGGCGAAGCGGAAAAACTGCGCAGCGCTGCCTCGCAGGGGTGGGATACGGCGGCAGACACGCGCTTCGCCGTGCGCTGGCAGCCGTTGCCGCTGGCCAAAACGGCGGCCCCATCGATCCCGCGCCCGCTCTGTCAGAACAAGCGCTGCACTTGGCCGGCCGACGAAGGCGCCAAGCTCCCAGCCCTCGCCAAGACGAAGAGCACGACGCATACCCTTGACCGCAACGCCGTCGTACAACTCCTGCGCAAACAGGGAACGGCCGGACTCACCCCCGATGCGGCGCTGATCGCCGGATTGATGACGCGCGAGTCCGACCCGCCCGGACTGGTCGGACGCTACGTGCTCAGCGAGCGGCTCAAGAAGTTTTCGCGCGAGGCGGCCAAGGAACTCATCTGGGTGTTCGTCGCCCGCCTGCTCGAAGAAAAGGGCGGCACACTCGGCAAGGGCATTACCCTGATGCGCGACGTACATGAACTGGCAACCACCGACATGAAGGATGCGATCGCCGTCGCCGGCTGGCTCGGCTCGGCCAATACCGAAGACCCGCCGGAAATCACTTCGCCCGAGGAGGCCGCCGTGCCCTTCCTCAACCGCGCCCTCGGCACGAGCACGGTGTTCGGCGAAAGCGCCGCCAACTATGCCTCGGCCGCCGTCGACGCCACCCAGCTCGCCAACAAAATGCTCGCCCTGTGGAAGGAGGCGCAATGAGAAAGCTGCTGACCGCAATCCTTCTCGCGCTGGCCGTTGCTGCCCACGCCGGGGAGCCGATGCATATTTTGCCCGGCCTCGCCGTCGAGAAGATTCCGGAGCCGTTGACCGCTCCCATTCCCTGGCCAGCGCGCACTGAACTGATCGCTGCGCCCGGCCAGCTCTGGCTGCTCGCCAAAGGCAACGTCTGGCGCGTCGGCGCGGCGAGCGGCGCTTTCGCCACACCACTTGAAGTCGCCTCCTTTGCCCGCAGCGATGCCGGAACCCTGGCTGTCCTCGCTGGCGGCAAACTCGGGCTTGTTTCCAGCGGCATGTTCCTGCCGGCGATCGCGACACCGGAGCCGGAAATGCGCGTCGCCGGCGGTCCAGGCGACACCCTTTACCTCTATGGAACGCGCTCGCCTTCGCGAATTTTTCGCTTCGACGGCGAACAGGTGGCCGTGCTCGCGACGGTTCCCGAGCCGGTCACGGCGCTCACGCATGTCGGCGAAACGGTGATCTTCGTGACGGCCGAAGGCGTGTTCGCCCTGCGCCCCGGCCAAGCCCCCGGCCTGATCTTTCCGCTGGCCGGGCACGCCCCGCTGATCTCGCTGGCGGTTAACGCCGACACCGCCGAACTGTTCGGCGCGACCGAGGATGCGGTCTATCAGATCGACGAAGGACGCATGACGCAGATCGCGCAGGGGCTCGGCGGCGCCGTGGCGGTGACCGGAAAGGACATTCTCGTCGCCGATCCCCGCCGGCCGGGAATTTTCCGGCTGCGGCCCAGCACGGCACAGGAGGCCGACGCTCGCCCGATAACGCGCGCGCCCTGACGGCGGTGCGGCAATGAGGCAACTTTCCATTCGCCCCGAACACCGGAGCCTCTTTCTTCCTGTGCAATAATTCGCCCCCTGACCAACCTTACTCGACCAAGGGGCTCGCATGACGTACAAAGTTTTCGTGGACGGCCAAGAAGGCACCACCGGTTTGCAAATCAACGAATATCTGGCCAAGCGCGCCGACATCGAGGTGCTGAAGATCGACGCCGACAAGCGCAAGGATCTTGCCGAACGCAAACGCCTGATCAACGCCTCCGATATCACGTTCCTCTGCCTGCCCGACGACGCCGCAAAGGAGTCGGTGTCGCTGGTCGACAACCCGAAGACGTGCATCATCGATGCCTCGACCGCTCATCGCGTCAATCCCGACTGGACGTTCGGCCTGCCCGAACTGGCCAAGGAACAGCGCGCGAAAATCCGCGCCAGCAAGCGCATCGCCAACCCCGGCTGCCACGCCAGCGCGTTCATCCTCGGTCTCAAGCCGCTCGTCGCCGCCGGACTGCTGCCGGCTGATACGCAAATCGCCGCCAACTCCATTACCGGCTACTCCGGCGGCGGCAAGAAGATGATCGAACACTACCAAAGCCCGCAGCGCATCGACGCACCGCGCCCTTACGCGCTCAATCTCACCCACAAGCATCTGCCGGAAATGTGCGCGTACACCGGGCTGACCACCGCCCCGATTTTCCAGCCCATCGTCGGTCCCTTCTACAAGGGACTGGCCGTAACCGCCTACCTGCACCCGCAACAATTCACCCGCCAAGCGACGCCGGCCGACGTACAGAAAATTCTTGCCGACTACTATGCCGGTGAAGAATTCATTCGCGTCGCTCCCTTCGATCTTGAGGCCAACACCGACGGCGGCTTCTTCAACGTCGAAGCCAACAACGACACCAATCGCGTCGATCTCTTCGTCTTCGGCAACGAAGAGCGCATGCTCATCGTCAGCCGGCTCGACAACCTTGGCAAGGGAGCTTCGGGCGCCGCCGTGCAAGCGATGAACGTACACCTGGGAGTCGAGGAAAACGCCGGTTTAGTCTGAAACTTGAGCCATCGGCACAAGTTACCGGCAGAATCACCTAGAACCGCCGCACGACTCAAATCGAATCGAATCGACCATCAGCAGGTTAGCCCGCCCTTGCGGCGGGCTTTCTATTCCTCGCCTTCGTCAGAACCGGCAACCGCCCGGACACCTGCCGCCGCCACATCGACAGTCGTGCCAACAACCGTAGCCCCGACCTTGACGCCGGTCGCTACTACCGACACCGCCGCGTCAGCAACGGTCACCACCGCGCAGCCGCTGCAGGCAAGGCAAACAAAAACGGCTATAAGAAAAAAACGCATCCGGCTATATCTGAGAACAAGAGGTTTTGATTGACTGGGTAATCCCCCCATTTTTAGCAGCGGTCAGAAGTAGAGTTGGTTAAAAGAACTGACTTCTGTTTCGGGGTAATGCCGCCGAGCGCCATGTTGGGGCGCTCGTGATTGTAGGTCCACATCCAGTCGGTCGCATAGTTCTGCACCTCCTCAATCGACTCGAACAGGTAGTGGCTGAGCCAGTCGTAGCGGACCGTCCGGTTGTAGCGTTCGATATAGGCACCACTAATTGCTACTAAAAGTCACAGCTTTTAGTAGCAAAGAAGGGCAATGCCTACTAACATTTACTAATCAAAGCCGAAATTAGTAAACATGAAATTACCGATGCTCCCTCCTCCCGCCCAGAAGTTACTGGAAGGGATTACGTCCGACGACTTACTGGCGTTGCTGCAAAACGCTTCACCGTTGCCCACAGGAAAATATCTTCACTGGGACGAACTGCGGCACAGAACGCCCCCACGGGGAATTTCACACGAGCAATGGTGGTTGTCTGTCTGGTTAGCGCGCAACTCGATGCTTCAAGAGCTCCCATTCACCGACAAGGAGGGCGCGCCGTTCCGCCTTGCCAAGCCCGAACCTCTGTTGATTCATTTGCACCATATCGACCGTGATGCAGCAGGACAAATACGAACACCCGAATCAGCCCCGATCCACGAAAACAAGGAGCGATTTCTTCTTCACTCATTGATCGAAGAAGCCATCACCTCCAGCCAACTAGAGGGCGCATCAACTACACGAAAAGTTGCCGAGGCGATGCTCCACGAAAGGAGAAGGCCGCGCGACCGCAGCGAAACCATGATTTTCAACAACTATCGGGCGATGGAGCAGATTCGCAACCTGAAGTCGGAGAAAATCACACCGGACAGCATTCTTGAGCTTCATCGCACCCTGACACTCGACACGCTCGACGACCCCAACGACGCAGGGAGATTGCGCGAAACGAACGACGTCAACGTCGTAGACAACCGGGATGGGACACTGCTGCACCAGCCGCCACACCACACCGAACTACCAGAGCGACTTGAACGCCTGTGCGCCTTTGCAAACGCTGACACGGACTCAACGCCCTTTGTTCATCCCGTTGTCAGGGCAATTTTGCTGCACTTCATGATGGGATACGACCACCCGTTTGCCGACGGGAACGGACGAACGGCTCGAGCGCTGTTCTACTGGTCGATGGCCCGTAGCGGCTATTGGCTGATGGAATTCCTGTCGATCTCGCAATTTTTGCGAAAAGCACCCGCCCAGTACGTGCAGGCTTTCCTCCATACTGAAACCGACCAAAACGATACGACCTATTTCGTTCTTCACCAACTCAGCATCATCCGCCGCGCAATTGCAGAGTTACATGACTATCTAGCTCGAAAGACGCAAGAACAGCGCGATGCCGAACGTTTGCTGATCAAGGCAGGACAACTCCGCTCCAAGCTGAATCACCGACAAGTAGCATTACTGACCCATGCGCTGAAACACCCCGGCGAAATCTACCGGGTTGCCAAACATCAAGTAGTGCATAACGTTGTTTACCAAACAGCGCGCGCAGACCTTCTCAATCTTGAGCAACTGGGTTTGCTTTGCAAGACAAAACACGGGAACGCCTTTGTTTTCCACGCAACGGAGGATCTTGCCGAGAAGATCGAGCACTTGAATCGGCCTTGAGCATGGCACACATGGGGAATGTCATGAACAGAACGGCGAGAACGATTTTCTTCATCGACACATTTTTCTGAGTATAAAAAGAAAATCGACGGCTACCCCAGAGCGTAAACGAAAGCGGCCTCCATCGCTGGAGGCCGCTTGAATACTGGTGGTGATGGGCAGAATTGAACTGCCGACCTGCGGGTTATGAATCCGCCGCTCTAACCAACTGAGCTACATCACCAAAGAGCCCATAATTATAAATATCCCTACCAGCTCAGGTCAAGCATTTGATCACACAAAATTTGAAAGCTTGTCTATAATCGTTTCATGCCAATCCCAACCTCCCTCGTCGCCTCGATTATTAGCGCTGTCATCGAAACGGCGGTACAAGGCGGGAGTGTCGACACGACGAAATATCAGTCTTACGTCACCAACCGTTCCTTGCCTCCCGAGGCCAAGCAAGGCGTCATGTTGCCGCCGAAAGGAGATGGGTATGTCTCTATCAATGGTAAATCCCTTGTGCTGTCGCCTGCGGCTCAATTCCGCAATCAGCAAAACCTGATCGTCTTGCCGATGACAATCAAGAATTCGTCGGACGTGGTCTACCTTGTCGACTCATTTGGGAACGTAAACCGCGTCTGGCTGCTGACACCGGCCTGAACTTCACCACTTTCAACGAACTGAATCCGCAACAATGGCAAAAAAACTGTTCATCCGCACTTTCGGGTGCCAGATGAACGAGTACGACTCGGACAAGATGGCCGACGTGCTCGCTGCTTCTGAAGAAATCATCAAGACCGACTCACCTGAAGACGCTGACATCATCCTCTTCAACACCTGCTCGGTGCGCGAAAAGGCGCAGGAACGCGTCTTTCACGATCTCGGCCGGGTGCGCCTGCTGAAAAAGGAAAAGCCCGACCTGATCATCGGCGTCGGCGGCTGCGTCGCCAGTCAGGAGGGCGAGGCGATCGTCAAGCGCGCGCCGTACGTCGATGTCGTCTTTGGCCCGCAGACCCTGCACCGCCTGCCGCAACTGATCGCCGAAAAGCGCCGCCAAGGCAAATCGCAGGTCGACGTCTCCTTCCCGGAAATCGAGAAGTTCGACAACCTGCCGCCGGCCAAGGTGGAAGGCGCAGCAGCCTTCGTCTCGATCATGGAAGGCTGCAGCAAGTTCTGCACCTACTGCATCGTGCCCTACACGCGCGGACAGGAAGTTTCCCGCCCATTCGAGGACGTACTGACCGAAGTGGCCGGCCTGGCCGCGCAGGGCGTCGGCGAAATCACGTTGCTCGGCCAGAACGTCAATGCCTATCGCGGCGCCATGGGCGATTCGGACGAAAAAGCCGACCTCGCCCTGCTCATCGAGTACATCGCCGAAATCCCCGGCATCGAGCGCATCCGCTACACCACTTCGCACCCGCGCGAGCTGACGCAGCGGCTGATCGACGTCTACGCGAAGATGCCGAAGCTCGTCTCGCACCTGCACCTGCCGGTGCAGTCCGGTTCTGACCGCGTGCTGGCAGCGATGAAACGCGGCTATACGGTGCTTGAATACAAGAGCCTCGTGCGCAAGCTGCGCGCCGTTCGGCCCGACCTCTCGCTGTCGTCGGACTTCATCGTCGGCTTCCCCGGCGAGACGGCCGAGGATTTCGAAAAGACGATGAAGCTGATCGACGACATCGGTTTCGACGCCTCGTTCTCCTTCCTCTACAGCGCCCGCCCCGGCACGCCGGCCGCCGAACTCACCGACGACACGCCGCGTGAAGTGTTGACCGAACGCCTGATGCGCCTGCAAGCCCGCATCGAAGAGCTGGCGCAAGCCGTTTCGCAATCGATGGTCGGCACCGTCCAGCGCGTGCTGGTCGAGGGGCAGTCCAAGAAAGATGACAAGGAACTGGCCGGCCGCACCGACAACAACCGCATCGTCAACTTCGAAGGCAATCCGCGCCTCGTCCATACATTCATCGACGTGCGCATCACGGCCGCGCTGCCGCACTCCTTGCGCGGCGAAATTCTTACTAGGGAATCATGAGCGCCAAAGCCCCCGCCAAGCCGAGAGCCATCGAGCTGTTGCTCTCGCCCGTCAATAACAGCCAGTTGGCCAATTTGTGCGGTGCGCTCGACGAGAACCTGCGCCAGATCGAAACGGCCTTTGACGTTTCCATCGCCCGCCGCGGCGAGCATTTCACCCTGCGCGGCGACAAGGACCAGACGGCACGCGCCTCCGAAGCGCTGCAAATGTTCTACGCCAAGGCGAAAAACACGCTCACCGTCGACGAAATCCAGCTCGGCCTGATCGAGCTGATCAACCGGCCGGCGCGCAAGGATGCCCCGGTCGGCGGCAACACGCCGTCGCTGATGACGCGCAAGAGCGAACTGCACGGCCGCACGCCGCGCCAGGTCGAATACCTCAAGCACATCCAGGAACACGACATCACCTTCGGCATCGGCCCGGCCGGCACCGGCAAGACGTATCTCGCCGTGGCCTCGGCCGTCGATGCCTTCGAGCGCGAACTGGTGCAGCGCATCGTGCTGACCCGTCCCGCTGTCGAAGCGGGCGAGCGCCTCGGTTTCCTGCCCGGCGACCTCGCGCAGAAAGTCGATCCGTATCTGCGCCCGCTCTACGACGCGCTCTATGACCTGATGGGCTTCGACAAGGTCAGCAAGCTGTTCGAGCGCGGCGCCATCGAAATCGCTCCGCTCGCCTACATGCGCGGCCGGACGCTGAACCACGCCTTCATCATCCTCGACGAGGCGCAGAACACGACGCCGGAGCAGATGAAGATGTTCCTCACCCGCATCGGCATCGGTGCCAAGGCCGTCGTCACCGGCGACGTCACCCAGATCGACCTGCAACGCGGCCAGAAGAGCGGCCTCATCGAAGCGCGCAAAATCCTTCGGGAAGTACGCGGCATCGCCTTCACCGAATTCCAGAAGGAAGACGTCGTCCGCCATCCGCTGGTGGCACGCATCGTTTCAGCTTATGAGGCCCACGCCGCCGCCCTCGAAGAAAAGGAAAGCAAAAAGGAATGAGCCTTATGACCTCGCGGCGTCTTAATCTCAGCGTGCAATATGCCTGCGCCACCGACGGCCTCCCCTTGCGCCATCAGATCCGGAGCTGGGCGCGAACCGCACTGAACATCGACGGCATGCGTGGCGGCCAGATCACCATCCGCTTTGTCGACGCCGAGGAAGGCCAGTCGCTCAACCGTGACTATCGTGACAAGGATTACGCGACCAACGTACTCTCCTTCCCCTACGACATCACTCCGATCGTCTGCGGCGACCTCGTCATTTGCGCTCCGGTCGTCGCCCGTGAAGCCGCCGAACAGGAAAAGACGCTGGAAGCGCATTACGCCCACCTGATCGTGCATGGCATGCTGCATCTGCAAGGCTACGACCACGAAACCGGCGAAGACGATGCCCGCCTGATGGAAGATAAAGAGCGCGACATTCTGGCATCATTGGGCTTTGCCGATCCGTACATCGACCGGGAAGAGTAACGGATCCGCCGTCTCTTCACTCAAAATGGACACTGACAGACCTACTTTTTTCGAACGCCTCTCCTCGCTTCTTCTCCGCGAGCCGGAAGACCGGGAACAACTGATTCAACTGCTGCATTCGGCTCACGAACGGCAACTGCTCGACGCCGACGCCCTGTCAATCACCGAAGGCGCGCTCGCCGCCTCCGAGGTCAGCGTGCGCGATGTCATGGTGCCGCGCGCACGAATGGAAATCGTCGACATCGACGATCCGCTAGACAAGATCATCGAGCAAATCAACCGTACCGCCCACTCGCGCTTTCCGGTCATCGACGACAACCGCGACAACGTGATCGGCATCCTGCTCGCCAAGGACCTGCTCCGCATCAAGAGTGGCGCCGCTTTCAACCTGCGCGACTGGCTTCGGCCCGCCGTCTTCATCCCCGAATCGAAACGCCTGAACGTGCTCCTGCGCGAATTCCGCGTCTCGCACAACCACATGGCCATTGTCATCGACGAATACGCCGGCGTCAGCGGCCTCGTCACCATCGAAGACGTGCTCGAACAGATCGTCGGCGAGATCGAGGACGAATACGACTTCGACGAAACCGAGGACAATATCCGCCGCGACCAGTTCGGCCGTTACCGCGTCAAGGCACAAACGACCATCGAGGACTTCAACGCTGAACTCGGCACGAATTTCAGCGACGAGGAATGCGACACGGTCGGCGGACTGATTCTCAACCATCTGGGTCACGTTCCGAAACGCAAGGAAGAGCTCGACATCGGCGATCTGCATTTCCAGGTGCTGCGCGCCGACCGGCGACGGCTCTACACCCTGCTCGTCAGTCACCATCAGCCGCCGGATGAGCTGGCCTGAGACCTTGCCGCTCCGCTTGCTGATCGCCCTGCTGCTGGGCGCGGCCAGCGTCGCCGCCTTCGCCCCGCTTGGCTGGTTCCCGGTCATTTTTCTGACGCTCGGCGGCCTGTTCGCCCTGCTTGGCCGCACGGCAGACGAACAACGCGGCTGGCGGAACGGCGCGCTCATCGGCGGCGCCTTCGGCTTCGGCCTCTTCATCACCGGCGTTTCCTGGATCTACGTCAGCCTCAGTGTGTTCGGCGGCATGCCGGCACCGGTCGCCGGCCTCGCCACGATCGCTTTCTGCGCCTTCATCTCGCTCTACCCAGCACTGGCCGGTGCCCTCTTCGTCCGCTTTGCGCCGACTACCGGCCTGCGGCGCGGGCTTTTGTTCGCCGGGTTGTGGACGCTCAGCGAATGGCTGCGCGGCTGGTTTTTGACTGGCTTTCCCTGGCTGGCCGTCGGCTACACGCAAACACCGCCCAGCCTGCTCGCCGGCTTTGCACCGATCTTCGGCGTTTATGGCGTCACGCTGCTCACGACGCTGATCGCCGCGCTTTTCCACGAAACGCTGCAGCGCGGCGGTTGCCGCCTGTGCGGGCAAATCAGCACTGGCCTGCCGATGCTCATCCTGGCCATTTTTCTGGCGGGCGGATTCCTGCTTGACCGCCCGTGGACGACGCCGCAAGGCGACCCCACCCGCGTCGCGCTGCTGCAAGGCAACATCGCGCAAGACATGAAATGGCGGCCGGAAAAGTTTCAGGAAACGCTGCTCACCTACTACCGCCTGATGCGCGACCATCCGGCGCAACTGACGATTCTTCCCGAAACGGCGCTGCCCGTTTTTTTCGACCAGGTTCCCGCCGGCTATCTTGACGAACTGCAGGAACTCGCCGCGCGCCAGGATGGCGACCTGTTGTTCGGCATCGTCACCGGCGATCTGGCGAGCTATGCGAACAGTGCGATCAGCCTCGGCGCATCGGGCGAGCAACGCTACGCCAAATCCCACCTCGTCCCGTTCGGCGAATTCATCCCGCCCGGTTTTTCATGGTTCATGGCGATGGCCAACATTCCGATGTCCGACTTCACGCCCGGCGGCACGCATCAAGTCCCGCTGCGTCTCAACGGGCAGAAGGTGGCCGTCAACATCTGCTACGAGGACGCCTTCGGCGAAGAAATCATCCGCGCCCTGCCGGAAGCCACCCTGCTCGTCAACATTTCCAACGTTGCCTGGTTCGGCGACTCGCTGGCGCCCGCCCAACATTTGCAGATCGCCCGCCTACGCGCCCTGGAAACCGGTCGCATGATGCTGCGCGCCACCAACACCGGCATGACCGCCATCATCGACGTCGACGGCACCGTGCGCGCGGCCCTGCCGCCCTTCACGCGCGGCGCGCTGACCGGCGAGGTCATGGCCTATACAGGCAGCACGCCTTATGTGCGCTGGGGCAACACGCCGGTCATCGTCGCCTGCCTGCTCATCGTAGGCATCGCCGCTTTCGCCCGGCGCCGTGAAAAGCTATGCTGACGGCGTCCTTCACCGGAGAAGCCTTCCATGACGCTGCTCAGTTGGTCACCTGAATACTCGATCGGCAACGACCTCGTCGATAGCGAACACGAACACCTTTTCCTCCTGGTCAACAGTTTCCACTCGCACTGGCAAGAGGCGCACGACCGGCATACCATCGCCCGCCTGCTGACCCTGCTCGTGGCCTACGCCGAAACGCACTTCCAGCACGAAGAACAGGTCATGGAAGCCGCCGGGTTTCCGGACCTCGAAGAACACCGGCAAGTTCACAGCCGCATGGTCGACACGATATTCGCGCTGCAACAGTCGTTCGAAGACGGCAGTCTGCGGCTCGAAATGGAGACGATGAAGTTCATCAAATCGTGGCTGCTCGAACACATCCTGCAAGCCGACTACCGCTTCCGTGATTTTCTGGCGAAGAAAAAGACGGTCGTTGAGACGGCACCCCAACCGCCCACCGCCAAAGCCGACGAGCAAAGCGTCGAGACAACGCAGCAATGACCAATACGCTCATCACCCCGCGCCTTGCCGAAGCCGCCGGCGTCCGACAGCAAAACTCCCGCGAACTCTACCCCTCGCAGCATGCCGCCGACGATGCAGGCCTGCCCATGCTCGTCATCGACAACCCGCACGCGCGTGCCGTCATTTCATTGCAGGGCGGTCAACTGATGGCTTTCCGCCCGGCCCGCGAACGCGAGTTGCTCTGGGTGTCCCCCTGCTGCGCCTTCAAACCGGGCAAGGCACTGCGCGGCGGCATCCCGCTCTGCCTGCCTTGGTTCGGCCCGACTGCCGACGGCCAGGGTCCGCAGCACGGCTTCGCCCGCACCAGCCACTGGTCACTGGTCGACGCAACCGTCACCGACCACCGGGAAACGCACATCACCCTTGAACTGGCGAGCGACACACCGCTCTGCGCACAGTGGCCGGTCCCGTTTGTTTTCCGCCTCGACATCGTCGTCGGTCGGACTCTATCGTTGCGCCTCGCCGCAACCAACCGGGGCCAGCAAGCGGTGCCACTTTCCTTCGCCTTCCACACCTATTTCGCCGTGCCGAATGTCGCCGACGCACGCACTTCCGGACTGGACGGACTGACCTTCATCGACAAGATGGATCGCGCGGCGCGCAAACGGCAGCAGGGCGACGTCGTCATCACGAGCGAAACCGACCGCGTCTACCTCGACGCACCATCGCCGGTGATCCTGCACAGCGCGCCGGGGCCGGTCACCATCGAAGCCGACACGCGCGATGTCATCGTCTGGAACGCCT
This sequence comes from Propionivibrio limicola, assembly GCF_009469695.1. Classification (GTDB taxonomy): domain Bacteria; phylum Pseudomonadota; class Gammaproteobacteria; order Burkholderiales; family Rhodocyclaceae; genus Propionivibrio; species Propionivibrio limicola. Next base: position 19,568 of record NZ_SSSR01000021.1, on the reverse strand, counting down.
GGACAAACGACAGGAACATCGCCGATCTCGGGGCCGGCAATCATCAGGGTTACCTTTGCGTCGAGTGCGGCAATGTCGGCGAGCATGCGGAAATTCTGCCGGCGGGCGGCACCTTCGCTGCGCAGATGTCCCTGAGCCTTTGAAGAGAAAGAGCAAGCACGGCGGAGCGGAAAACCCCTCCGCAGATTCCCCGCGCTTCCGTGTCCGGCGCAAAAGCAAGTAAAATCAGCGTTTCCTCCGCTTTCACGAAGTCATCCATGCCAACTTTTCAGGAAGTCATTCTGCGTTTGCAGAATTTTTGGGACAAACAGGGGTGCGCCCTGCTCCAGCCTTACGACATCGAGGTTGGCGCCGGCACCTTCCACACCGCCACCTTCCTCCGCGCCATCGGCCCCGAGCCGTGGAACGCGGCCTACGTGCAACCGTCGCGCCGCCCGAAGGATGGCCGTTACGGCGAAAATCCGAACCGCCTGCAGCACTACTACCAGTATCAGGTCGTCCTGAAACCGTCGCCCGCGAACATCCAGGAACTTTACCTGCAGTCGCTCGAAGCGCTCGGCATCAACCTCCAGGAACACGACGTCCGCTTTGTCGAGGACGACTGGGAATCGCCGACGCTCGGCGCCTGGGGCCTCGGCTGGGAAGTCTGGCTCGACGGCATGGAAGTCACCCAGTTCACCTATTTCCAGGAAGTCGGTTCGCTGACCTGCAAGCCGGTGCTCGGCGAAATCACCTACGGCCTTGAGCGCCTCGCCATGTACCTGCAGGGCGTCGAGAACGTCTATGACCTCGTCTGGGCCGAAGGACCGGGCTACCGCCTGACCTACGGCGACGTCTATCACCAGAACGAAGTCGAGCAGTCGAAGTACAACTTCGAGCATTCGAACGTCGAAATCCTGTTCCGCCACTTCAACGACCACGAGTCGGAAGCCAAGCGCCTGATGGGACTGCAACTCGCGCTGCCGGCCTTCGAGCAGGTGATGAAGTGTTCGCACTGCTTCAACATGCTCGACGCACACGGCGCCATCTCGGTCACCGAGCGCGCCGCCTACATCGGCCGCGTCCGCGCCCTGGCACGCGAAGTCGCCCAAGCCTATTACAACTCCCGCGAAGCGCTCGGATTCCCGATGTGCAAGGATCGCGCGCTGCCCACGGGAGAAAGCAAATAACATGAACGCCACCCTACTCGTTGAACTACTCACCGAAGAACTGCCGCCCAAGGCACTCTCCCGCCTCGGCGAAGTCTTCGCCAACCAGATTCTGCTCGGCTTGTCCGACCGCAACCTCGTCGCCGCGAACAGCGCCTACCGCTGGTTCGCCACTCCTCGCCGCCTGGCCATTCAGGTACCGCACGTGCAGGCAACAGCGCCGGATGCAACCGCCTTCGAGAAAATCATGCCGGTCTCCGTCGCCCTCGACGCCAGCGGCCAACCGACGCAGGCGCTGAAGAAAAAGCTCGAAGCAAAAGGCATCGCGCTTTCCGAAGTGGGAAAGTTCGAAAAACGCATGGACGGCAAAGCCGAAGCCTTTTTCTACAAAGCCACCGTCAAGGGGGCGAAGCTCGATGAAGTGCTGGCCGGCATCGTCGCCGAGGCGCTGAAGAAGCTGCCGATTCCGAAGGTCATGCGCTGGGGCGACACCGATCATCAGTTCGTACGCCCGGTGCACGGCCTCGTCCAGTTGCACGGCGACCGCGTCGTTCCCGGGGAACTGCTCGGACTGACCAGCCGCAATACCACGCGCGGCCACCGCTTCCTGTCCGCCGGCGACATTACGCTGCCAAACGCCGACAGCTACGCCGAGGTGCTGAAGAGCCCGGGCAAGGTTGTCGTGGAATTCGCCGAACGCCGCGCCTCGATCGCCGCGCAACTCGACGCCAAGGCCAAGGAGCTGAACGCAACGATCAACCCGTCAGAAGGTCTGCTTGACGAAGTGACGGCGCTGGTCGAATGGCCGGTCGTCTATGTCGGCGAATTCGAGTCGGAATTCCTCGAAGTGCCGCAGGAATGCCTGATCCTGACCATGCAGCAGAACCAGAAATATTTCCCGCTGCTCGACGCGTCGAAGAAACTGATCAACAAGTTCCTGATCGTCTCCAACATGCAGGTCGACGATCCGAAGCACATCGTCGGCGGCAACGCACGCGTCGTCCGGCCACGCTTGTCGGACGCCCGTTTCTTCTTCAACCAGGACCGCAAAGCGACGCTCGCCTCGCGTCTCGACAAGCTGGCCAGCGTCGTTTATCACAACAAGATCGGCTCGGTGCTGCAACGCGTCGAGCGCCTTGAAGCGCTGGCCCAGAAGATTGCCGTGCATCTGAACGCCAATGCCTCGCTTGCCGCCCGCGCCGGCCGTCTGGCCAAGGCCGACCTCGTCACCGACATGGTCGGCGAGTTCCCCGAGCTGCAGGGCATCATGGGCCGCTACTACGCGCTGCACGACGGCGAGGATGCCCACGTCGCCGACGCGATCCAGAGCCACTACCAGCCGCGTTTTGCCGGCGACGCGCTACCGGCCGGCAACATCGCCTGCGCCGCCGCGCTGGCTGACAAACTCGATGCCCTCGTTGGTTTCTTCGGCATCGGCCAGATTCCGACCGGCGACAAGGACCCCTTTGGTCTGCGCCGCGCCGCCCTCGGCGTGCTGCGCATCCTGATGGAAACACCGCTGCCGCTCGATCTCGCGACGCTGATCGCCGATGCTGCCGCCGGTTTCCCGGCCAACGTATTGACGCAACCGGTCGCCGAACCACTGCTCGACTTCATGCACGACCGCCTCCGCGGCCTGCTCAAGGACGCCGGCCACGCCCAGGACGCCATCGAAGCCGTCCTCGCCCAGCGTCCGACGCGCATCGACCTCGTCCCGGCCAAGCTCGACGCGGTGCGCGACTTCCTGCACCTGCCGGAAGCACTCGCGCTGGCGGCCGCCAACAAGCGCATCGGCAACATCCTGAAGAAGGCGGAAGGCAACCTGCCCGAGCCCGACGTCGCCCTGTTGCAGGAACCGGCGGAAAAGGCGTTGTTCGAGCGCGTCGTGCTGCTCGCCCCGCTCGTCCACTCGCATGTCGCCAACGAAGACTACGGCGACGCGCTGAAGGTGCTGGCCTCGGTACGCGCCGAAGTTGACCAGTTCTTCGAGGACGTGATGGTGAACGTCGATGAGCCGCTGATCCGCGGCAACCGTCTCGGCCTGCTGAAATCGCTGTTCGACCAGCTCAACGCAGTCGCTGACATTTCGAAACTGGGCGTATGAAACTCGTCATCCTCGATCGCGACGGCGTCATCAACTTCGACTCCGACTACTTCATCAAGTCGCCGGCCGAATGGAAACCCATCCCGGGCAGCCTGGAAGCGATTGCCAAGCTGACCCAGGCCGGCTACCGGGTCGTCGTTGCCACCAACCAGTCGGGCATCGGGCGCGGCCTGTTCGACATGGACACGCTCAACGCCATCAACGACAAGATGTACCGTGCCGCGCAACTGCTCGGCGGCCGCATCGACGCGCTGTTCTACTGCCCGCACTCGGCCGATTCCAATTGCGACTGCCGCAAGCCGAAGCCGGGGATGTTCGAACGCATCGCCGGCTGCTTCAACGCCGACCTGAGCAAAGCCTGGGCGGTCGGCGACTCGCTGCGCGACCTGCAGGCCGCCGCCTCGGTGGGTGCCAAGCCGATGCTGGTCTTGACCGGCAAGGGCCAGAAGACGCGCGCCGAAAATGAACTCCCGGAAGGCACGCAGATTTTCGACAACCTCGCCGCCGCCGTTGAGTTCATCCTCGCGTCCGAATAGCCAACCGAGAAGGGCCGTTGTCATGGCAGTCGTTGCTTTCCTGCGTTCCGTTGTTTTCCTGCTGCTGGCCACGCTCATCACCGCACCGGCCGGTCTTTTCGTCACCCTCGCCGTCATCCTGCCGATGCGCGTCCGCTTCCAGATCATCGCGGTCTGGCGCGCCCTTTTCATGGGGCTGTGCGCACAGGTGCTCGGCTTGCGTTATCAGGTCGTCGGCCGCGAAAACATCCCGGCGGTGCCCTCGGTGATTCTCGCCAAGCACCAGTCGGCGTGGGAAACGATCGGGCTGCAGGCGATCTTCCCGCCCCTCGTCTTCGTGCTCAAACGCACCCTGCTGCTGATCCCGTTCCTGGGCTGGGCCTTTGCCGCCGTCAAGATGATCTCGATCGACCGCAACGCCGGCAAGAACGCGCTGCGGCAGGTGCTCAAGCAAGGCAAGGAGCGCCTCAAAGCCGGCTACTGGGTGATCATTTTCCCGGAAGGCACGCGCATTTCTCCCGGCAAGAAAGGCAACTACAAAACCGGCGGCGCCATGCTCGCGGTCAGCGCCAAAGTTCCGGCCGTGCCGGTTGCCCATAACGCTGGCGAGTTCTGGGCCAAGAACGCCTTCGTCAAGAAGCCGGGGCTGATCACGGTCAGCATCGGTCCGGCCATCGACACAACCGGCAAGACGGTGGAACAAGTCAGCCGGGAAGCCGAACAGTGGATCGAAACCGAAATGCGCCGGCTGTCGCCGCACCGCTACCCGGCCGCCGATGCCACGGCTCGCTGACCCAGTCTTCAACGCCCAACCGCTGCGCGCCGACGAGACCCTGCGCGCCATTGAATTCGACGGCCGGGCCATCCAGTACATCCTGCGCCGCAGCCGGCGGCGCACCATCGGCCTTTCGATCGATCAACGCGGTCTGCGGGTCGGCGCTCCGCCGCGGACGCCGCTCAGCGATATCGAAGCACTGATCCTGCGTCACCGCGACTGGGTGTCGCAAAAACTCGACGAATGGACGACGCGACGCGAGACCGAGCGCGTGGCGATCGAAGACGGCGCCTCGTTACCTGTACTCGGAAAAACGCTCCAGCTCCAACTCGCCGACGGCCGCAACCGCGCCATCTGGAACGAATTTGCCGAGCCGCCCCGCCTCACCCTCTGCTTGCGAGCCCCGGAAGAAGCAGGCCGGATTCTTGAAACGGCCCTGCGGCGCAAGGCCTTGGAACTGTTTGCCGAACGGCTTGAGCATTTTGCGGCCCGGATGGGGCTGACCGCGCCGCGCCTTTCGCTCACCTCGGCGCGCACGCGCTGGGGCAGTTGCAGCCAGCGGACCGGCATTCGCCTCAACTGGCGGCTGATCCATTTCCCGCTGCACGTCATCGACTACGTCGTCGTGCATGAACTCGCGCACCTGCGCGAAATGAACCACAGCCCGCGCTTCTGGGCCGTGGTCGAAGCCATTTGCCCGAACTACCGGCAGATCCGGCGCGAACTCAAGGCCAGCGCCGGCACCTGCCCGCGCTGGTAAAACGAGTCAAAGCCGGGCCTTTTCAGGCGCCGGACGTTCCCTTCTGGATGAACTCGATGGCATAACCATCGGGATCGCGGACGAACGCAATGACCGTCGTTCCATGCTTCATCGGCCCCGCCTCGCGCGTCACCGTGCCGCCGCGCCGCTTGACCTCGGCACAAGCCGCCGCCGCGTCATCGACCTCGATCGCGATATGGCCGAAACCGTTGCCGAGCTCGTACTGCTCGACGCCCCAGTTGTAGGTCAGTTCGATGACGGTGTTCGACTTCTCGTCGCCGTAGCCGATGAACGCCAGCGTGAATTTGCCCTCCGGGTAATCCGTGCGGCGCAAGAGCTTCATGCCGAGCACGTGGGTATAGAAATCGATCGACCGGTCGAGATTGCCGGTGCGCAGCATCGTGTGCAGCAAACGCATATCAGTCCTTTGCAAGTTGGTCAGTCATGTCGGACGAAAGACGGCAGGAGCGATCGCCCGTCCGAACGGCGCATTTTCCCACGGAGACGCCGAAACTTGCTCTAATAGCCGCCATTAAAAGCAGGTGGAAACCACCATGGATCAAACGAAGCGCTACGTCGATCTCACGCGCACTGAGGACGAACTCATCGCCGCCGGCCAGCACATTCTGGTCGCCTACCGCATGCAGCCGAAAGCCGGCTACGGCTACCTGCAGGCCGCCGCCCACTTCGCCGCCGAGTCGTCGACCGGCACCAACGTCGAAGTGTGCACGACCGACGATTTCACCAAGGCGCTCGACGCCATTGTCTATCGCGCCGACGAGGCGAGCGGCGACCTGCGCATCGCCTTCCCGCTCGAACTGTTCGACCGCAACATGCTCGACGGCCGCTACATGCTCGTTTCCTTCCTGACGCTGACGATCGGCAACAATCAGGGCATGGGCGACATCGAATACGCCAAGATGCTCGACTTCTACGTCCCCGAGTCCGTCATCCGCAATTTCGACGGCCCAGCCATGAACATCGCCGAGCTCTGGCGCATTCTCGGCCGCCCGGAAACCGACGGCGGCTACATCGCCGGCACCATCATCAAGCCGAAGCTCGGCCTGCGCCCGGAACCGTTCGCCAAGGCCGCCTACCAGTTCTGGCTTGGTGGCGACTTCATCAAGAACGACGAGCCGCAGGGCAATCAGGTCTTCGCGCCGATCCGGGAAACACTGCCGCTCGTCTACGACGCGATGAAGCGCGCCATGGACGAGACCGGCGAGGCCAAGCTGTTCTCGATGAACATCACGGCCGACGACCACTACGAAATATGCGCCCGCGCCGACTTTGCGCTGGACACCTTCGGCAAGGACGCCGACAAGCTGGCCTTCCTCGTCGACGGCTACGTCGGCGGCCCGGGCATGGTCACCACCGTCCGCCGCCAGTATCCAAACCATTTCCTGCACTACCACCGCGCCGGCCACGGCGCCGTCACCTCGCCCAACTCGAAGCGCGGCTACACCGCCTTCGTCCTCGCCAAGATGAGCCGCCTGCAGGGCGCTTCCGGCATCCACGTCGGCACCATGGGCCACGGCAAGATGGAAGGCGAGCGCGACGACCGGGTGATCGCCTACATGATCGAGCGCGAGGAATGCCAGGGGCCGATCTACTTTCAAAAGTGGTACGGCATGAAGCCGACGACGCCGATCGTCTCGGGCGGCATGAATGCGCTGCGTCTGCCCGGCTTTTTCGAGAACCTCGGCCACGGCAACGTCATCAACACTGCCGGTGGCGGCGCCTACGGTCATCTCGACTCGCCGGCCGCCGGCGCCCGCTCGTTGCGCCAGGCCTACGAATGCTGGAAGGAAGGCGCCGACCCGCTCGCTTGGGCCAAGGAGCACCAGGAGTTCGCCCGCGCCTTCGAATCGTTCCCCGAAGATGCCGATGCGCTGTTCCCCGGCTGGCGGGAAAAACTCGGCGTTTCGTAAGCCCATCGGCAAGGCACGCCGAGCACCGTACCGCCAGTCCTTGCCAGCCCGCCGCTTTTGGCCGACCATGGCCGCTTGATTTATTTGTCGTTTTCCCGAACCCGCCATGTCGCCCCTGCTCCGCCGCTCGCTCATCGCCCTCGCTATCATCGCCGCGCTCGCCAGCCTGTTCTGGTGGTTCACCCGCCCCAAACCGATTGCCGTCGTCGTCAAGGAAATCGAACGCGGCAAGGTCGAGTCGAGCATCGCCAACACGCGCGCCGGCACCGTCGAAGCCTGCCTGCGCACCAAGCTGTCGACAATCACCGGCGGCCGCATCGAACTGCTGAGCGTCAAGGAAGGCGACCGCGTCAAGAAGGGCCAACTGCTGATGAAGCTGTGGAACGACGACCAGCAGGCGCAAAGCACGCTGGCGCAGACGCAAGTAACGACAGCCAGACAGCGCGTTAACGAAGCCTGCGCGCAAGCCGCCAATGCCGAACGCGAAGCCGGCCGCCAGAGCGCCTTGCGCGAAAAAGGCTTCATCTCCACCTCGCGCGAGGAATCGGCGCGGACCGAAGCGCTGGCCCGCCGCGCCAGTTGCGACGCCGCCAAGGCCGATGTCGCGCAGTTCGAGGCCAAGGTCAACGCCACCCGCGTCGAACAGGGGCGCACCGTGCTCTATGCGCCGTTCGACGGCATCGTCGCCAAGATCGTCGGCGAAGTCGGCGAATATTCGACGCCATCGCCCCCCGGCGTGCAAACGCCGCCAGCCATCGACCTGATCGACGATTCCTGCCTCTACATCGAGGCGCCGATGGACGAAGTCGATGCGCCGAAAATCAAGCCCGGCCAGCCGGTGCGCATCAGCCTCGACGCCTTGCCCAAGCAATCGTTCGCCGGCACGGTCAAGCGCGTCGCACCCTACGTTTCCGCCGTCGAAAAACAGGCGCGTACCGTCGATATCGAAGCCACTTTCGAGAAGCCCGATGAACCGGGCAAACTGCTCGTCGGCTACAGCGCCGACGTCGAAGTCATCCTCGCCGTGCGCGACAACGTCGTGCGCGTGCCGACAGCGGCGTTGCTCGAAGGCGGCCGCGTGTTGGTCGCCGGCAAGGACGGCACACTCGAAGAACGCACGATAAAGACCGGGCTCGCCAACTGGGAATTCACCGAAGTGCTCGAAGGGCTGGAAGCCGGCGAACGCGTCGTCACTTCGCTGGAGCGCGTTGGCGTCAAGGCCGGCGCGGCTTACACGGCGGAACCGGAGAAGTCCGGAAAATGAACGAACAGGCGGGGCTAGAGCGCATGTGGAACGAAAAAGCGAACCGCTTTCAACACAGAGAGCGCAGAGGCGCAGAGCTCGCAGAGAAAAACGAGAGGGTCGGATGGTTTGCCTTTCTCTGCGCTCTCTGTATCTCTGCGCTCTCTGCGTTGAAGGCGTTTGCTCTTGCATTCCTTGAGGAGCCTTCCCCGTGCCCGCGCTGATCGAGCTTTCCGGCATCGAGCGGGTTTTCCTGCTCGGCGACAGCGAGGTGCATGCGCTGCACCAGCTCGACCTGCGCATCGACGCCGGCGAATACGTCGCCGTGATGGGCCCGTCCGGCTCCGGCAAATCGACGCTGCTCAACCTGCTCGGCCTGCTCGACCGCCCCAACGTCGGCACCTACCGGCTGGAGGGCCGCGACGTCACGACGCTGTCGCCGGAAGAACAGGCGCGCGTGCGCAGCGAACGCATCGGCTTCGTCTTCCAGAGTTTTCATCTGGTGCCGCGCCTGACCGCCGCCGAAAACATCGCCTTGCCGATGATGCTGGCCGGCATCGCCCCGGCCGAGCGCAACAAGCGCGTCGAGCAGGCGCTCAAGGACTACGGCCTGACCAACCGCGCCAATCACCGCCCGAACGAACTCTCCGGCGGCCAGCGCCAGCGCGTCGCCATCGCCCGCGCTACCATCATGCAGCCGGCCGTCATCCTCGCCGACGAACCGACCGGCAACCTCGACCGCGCCACCGGCGAAGAAGTCATGCGCCTGCTCGAAGCGCTCAACCAGAGCGGCGTCACGCTGATCATCGTCACCCACGACACCGTCCTTGGCGCCCGCGCCGGCCGGCAACTGCGCATGGAAGACGGCGAGTTGCGGCACGACAGCGCCAGCCGCGGCACCGTTTGATTGAAGATGCGCGCCCCTGACCTGCTCCGTTTTGCCCGCGACGCGGCGACCGGCAACCCGCTGCGCACCTCGCTGCTGGTGCTGGCGATGGCCATCGGCGTCGCCGCCGTCGTCGTACTGACGGCGCTCGGCGACGGCGCCCGGCGCTATGTCATCAACGAATTTTCGTCGATCGGCACCAACCTCGTCATCGTCCTGCCCGGCCGCTCGCAGACGGGCGGCTTCAACCCCGGCAACGCCATCACCAACACGCCGCGCGACCTGACCATCGACGACGCGCAAGCCCTGCTGCGCGCCAGCGCCGTGCGCCGGGTCGCCACGCTCGCCATCGGTACCTCGGAGATCAGTGTCGGCGGCAAGTTGCGCGAAGTCGTGGTCGCCGGCACCAATGCGCAATTTGTCGACGTACGCCGGCTGGCGCTGGCGCAAGGACGCTTTCTGGCCGATGGCGACTGGCGACGCGGCGCCGCCGAGGCAGTGATCGGCGCCAAGATCCGCGACGAACTGTTCGGCCGCGAATCGGCACTCGGACAACGGGTGCGTATCGGCGACCGCCGTTTCCGCATCGTTGGCGTCATGGCCTCGACCGGGCAGGGGCTCGGCATGAACACCGACGAAACCGTGATCGTCCCGGTCGCACTGGCGCAGGCAATGTTCAACAGCAACACCCTGTTCCGCGTCCTCGTCGAGGCCAACAGCCGCGAAACCATTGAGCAGGCCAAAACGCAGGTCACCGAAATCATCAAACTGCGCCACGAAGGCGAGGAGGACGTGACGGTGATCACCCAGGACGCCGTGCTCGCCACCTTCGACAAGTTGCTCGGCACGCTGACGCTGGCGGTCGCCGGCATCGCCGCGATCAGTCTCGCCGTCGCCGGCATTCTGGTGATGAACGTGATGCTCGTCTCGGTGACGCAACGCACGGCGGAGATCGGCCTCTTGAAGGCACTCGGCGCCACCGGCCGCACCATTCGCACGGCCTTTCTGGTCGAAGCGGCGATGCTTTCGCTGGCCGGCGCCGTGCTCGGCTTCCTGCTCGGACACGCCGGCGCCGCCGCCATCCGCCTGCTGTACCCGGCCTACCCCGCCTACCCGCCCGACTGGGCGGCCATCGCCGGCCTCGGCACGGCACTGGTCACCGGCATCCTGTTCGGCGTCCTGCCCGCCCGCCGTGCGGCGCAGCTCGACCCGGTCGAGTCGTTGGCGAAACGGTAGCAGGCAGCCCCACGATGAATCCAAACGACCTTATAGAATCCGTCATTCCGGGCTTGACCCGGAATCCTGTGATGCACCTCTGGATTCCGGCTTTCGCCGGAATGACGTGGCTATTCGTTGTTTTTGACTCGGCAGTCTGGAAAGCATGATCCGCCCCACCGACTCCCTCCTCCTCGCCCTGCGCGCCATCACCGCGCACCGGCTGCGCAGTTTCCTGACGCTGCTCGGTATCGCCGTCGGCATCGCGGCGGTCATCCTGCTGACCTCGATTGGCGAAGGCATTCACCGTTTTGTGCTGGCCGAATTCACCCAGTTCGGCACCAACCTGCTCAACATCGCGCCGGGCAAGGTCAAGACCTCCGGCCCGGCGCCGACCGGCATTCCGAGTTCGGTGCGGCCGCTGACGCTCGACGATGCGCGCACGCTGGCCCGTCTGCCGCATATCACCGGCATGACCGGAGTCGTCTGGGGCAACACCGAAATCAAGGCCAACGGCCGCCTGCGCCGCTCGATCGTCTATGGCGAAAGCGCCGACATGCCGAAGGTGTACCGGATGAAGCTGAGCAGCGGCCAGTTCCTGCCCAAGGACGAGTCGGAAAACGCCCGCGCCTTCGTCGTCCTCGGCGCCAAGCTGAAGACCGAACTGTTCGGACCGGAAAGCGCGCTCGGCGCCCGCGTCACGATCGGCAATTACCAGTTCCGCGTGATCGGCGTCATGGAGCCGAAAGGCCAGTTCCTCGGCATCGACCTCGACGATTCGGCCTACATCCCGACGGCGCGCGCCCAGGAACTGTTCAACCGCGATGGCCTGATGACCATCGATCTGGCCTACGAGGAAGGCGTCCCGGCATCGCGCATTGCCGCGCTCGTCACCAGCACGCTGAAGGCCCGCCACGGCCGCGAGGACTTCACGATCACCACGCAGGAGGACATGCTGCGCACGCTCTCCAACATCCTCGACGTGCTGACCATGGCCGTCGGCGCGCTCGGCAGCATCTCGCTGCTGGTCGGCGGCGTCGGCATCGTCACCATCATGACCATCGCGGTGACGGAACGGACGAGTGAGATCGGCCTGCTCGTCGCCCTCGGCGCGCCGCGCCGGACGATCCTGATGCTGTTTCTCGGCGAAGCCGTCGCCCTCTCGGCGCTCGGCGGTCTCGTCGGCCTCGTCATCGGCATCGGCCTCGCCCAACTGATTCACCTGCTGCTACCGGCGCTGCCGGTGCACACCCCCATCGCCTTTGTCCTCATCGCCGAAGCCATCGCCATGGCCATCGGCCTCTTGGCCGGCGTGCTGCCGGCAAGACGAGCGGCGCGGCTTGATCCGGTGGAAGCGTTGCGCGCCGAGTAGCGCGGCGCGCTCCCCGCAGCTCTCGCCGCCGCCCCCGGCCTCTGCCACAATGCGCAGACGGGGCTGTCGCTTCGGCCATTTACCTGCGGGGAGTTTTCATCATGTTTTCGCTTTACGGAATCAGCGGCCCGATCGTTCAGGGAACGGTGGAGAGTCTCGCCCGCCTGCCCGCTGTTCGGCGACGCGGACCGGTGACCGGCACGCCGCCGGTGGGCGGAGAATATGACGAATCCCTCCAGCGCGCGACACTCGCCGGATTGGCGAGCACGCAGACTACGGCGACGCCGGGCGACCAGGCCACCGCCGCGTACCGGTCAATGCTGCCGGAGAGCCTCGAACGCGGCCCGCTTTATCACGCCAATCAGATCATGCAACCGGAAGTGATTACGTTGAATGCCGACGATGACGTGACACGCGCCTGGCGGATGCTGGTCCGCCACAAAATCCATCAAGCCCCGGTGCTTGACCGGGAGAACCACCTGATCGGAATCGTCAGTGAGCGCAACCTGCTGACAACGCTCAATGTCGAGGGGGGAGAAGTCCGCGATGCGCTGGCCAGGCGCGTCGGCGACGTCATGACAACGCCGGTGGTCGCCGCCAGCCCAACCACCGATATCCGGCGGATTGCGCAGGTGATGGTCGACTACGGCGTCGATGGCGTCCCCATCGTCAATGAAACCGGCCACCTGCTCGGCTTCATCTCGCGCACCGACATCCTGAACGCGGTCGTCACCGACCCGCCGCTCAGTGTCTGGCGCTGATCAAAGCATGCGCGGAATCTGCGACGAGTGATGCTGGACGATCGGTTTGGCGCGATCGAGATCGAGGACATAGCTGAAGCGCGCCTCGAAACTCAGCATCTCGCCGTCGATGGCAAAACGCCAGCAATAGATCCCGCTCAGTCCGTAAATCGGCCCGTGAATCTGCTGCACGGCGAAGGTTTTCTCATGCAGGGCGATGCTCAACTCTTCGCGCAAACAGACTTTTGAGAAGTAGTCGCGGATGTTTTCCGGTGTTTGCAGCAAGCGATTGGAGAAGGTCGGAATCAGCACGGCCTTCTCGTCGTAGAGCGCCATCAGCGCTTCGAGATCGCCCGTGTTGATCGCCTGCATCCAGTCTTTGAGAATCTGATCGGGCTGTTTCATGGTGTCTTTTTTCCTTATATTTCGCACGCTCGGTTTTCATCGACAGCAACGACGCGCACGAATTCAACCGCGATTCGCCGATTTCGCATCGCAGCGTAACGAACAAGTGTAACAGCCTTGAAGAAGGCGCCCCCGTGTCGGAAAATGCGGTCTTTGAATTTTGTCGGGAATTGACGATGGCCGCCGGTGGATGGGGATGCCCGCACGAACTTGACGGGCAATGCAACAAAGTCCCGGGGCAACCGTGCGATCCCGGGATGAAAGGCTGCGAGCTGTATGGGCGCTACGTATTTTTCGACGCCAGCAAAAACGCGCGGCTGGAGCAAAAGAAAGCCCGCGCGGAAACAAGCGGCGATGAAAAAAGCGAAGGCCTGCCAAAGGGCGAGTAGTCAGTCATGTTGAAGCACATGACTAAATGCCTCACCACCAGACACCAAGAGCACAAGGATTCACCAAGAAAACAGGGTGTTAACTTGGTGCTCTCTTGGTGTGCTTGGTGTCTTGGTGGTTCGCCTTTTCCGTTGACTGACGACTAAAACACCTCGTCATCGCGCAGATAGCGCCACTGTCCGAGCGGTAGATCGCCCAGACGCACCTTGCCGATCCGTACCCGCTTGAGCCCGACCACGCGCAATCCGACCAGTTCGCACATCCGGCGAATCTGGCGCTTCCGTCCTTCGATCAGCACGAAGCGCAACTGATCGTCGTTGAGCCATTCGACCGTAGCCGGTTTGAGTTGCTGGCCGTCCAGGGAAAGCCCGTGGTTGAGCAGGGCCAAGCCGTTGGCATCGAGCGTGCCTTCGACACGGACCAGATACTCTTTGTCGACGGTCGAGTTTTCCCCGATCAGTTGCCGTGCCACACGCCCGTCCTGGGTCAGGACGAGCAATCCCGTCGAGTCGATATCGAGCCGCCCGGCCGGTGCCAAGCCCTTGAGCTGAGCCGGATGGAAGGCCGGCGAATCCGGCGTCTGGTACAGGTTTTCCGGCTGAACCAGGGTTACGGCGGGAGTAAACCCGGGTTCCGGCTGACCGGATACGTAACCGACCGGCTTGTGCAGCAAGATGGTCACCTGACGCTGTTGCGCCACGCGCGCCTGCTTGTCCAGCGTGATTTTCGCGGAGGGATCAACGCGGCTGCCCAGCTCCGTCATCCGGACACCGTCAACGAACACCCAACCGCGTTCGATATAAACGTCCGCCTCGCGGCGCGAGCACAGACCACGCTCAGCCATCAGTTTGGAAACGCGAACGCCAGCTTGCGCCGAACTGGCGACGGGCGCCACGGCAGGCTTCCGTGCAGGAGGAGAGGGCGGCTGCGACGCCGTGCGTGGTGTCGATTGAGCACCATTTCTGGCGGACATTGGTTTGGGCGCAGAACGGGGATTTTGCACATCGGCTCGTACGGGCTTGCTCCCCGCCTTCGCATTCCGATAGTCCTTCTTTTTTTCCACCGGCGCCGGAGGGGTTTCGGAAACGGGAGCCGCGGTGCTGGCGCGGCGGGCTGTCGGTGCATGGCCGCGAACCGGTTTGCGGCGCGGATTGACCGGCACCGACTCGCCTTCGGCGCGAGCCGGCAAACCAAGGGTTTTACGCGTGCGACCAGTCATCAAAGGATGCCAAGCAGCTCGACTTCAAAAACCAGCGTCGCATTCGGCGGGATGACCCCACCGGCACCACGGGCGCCATAGCCGAGATGGGCCGGAATCGTGAGCTTCCGCACGCCGCCGATCCGCATCCCCTGCACACCTTCGTCCCATCCGGCGATCACGTGCTGCGCCCCGAGCGGAAACTGAAACGGCTGGTTGCGATCCTTGCTTGAATCGAATTTTGTTCCGTTCGTCAGCCAGCCGGTGTAATGCACGCTGACAAACTGCCCGGCCTTCGCCTCATCGCCGTCCCCGACGTTGACGTCTTCAATCTGCAGGCCGCTTTCGGTAGTAATGGTGGACATGGTTTTCCTTTCAAAAAGAGGGTGAAGTGTAGACGACTCGTGCTGGGGAGAATAGGGAGCTTTGACAACCGGGAGCACCGGCCAAGCTCCTTTCGCGCAGCGAAGCGGCGCACCGACGATGCCAACCGCCACGGTAGGAGCCCGGCTCCGCCGGGCGATCCGGATGCGTCATTACCCGGCTTCCGTTAAACTTCCCGGATAAATCAACAACAGGGAGAGCGTCATGGATATTCGCGCCATCATCTCGCCGATGATCAGCGACGAGGCGGCACTGGACGAATTCGTCGAGTCGCTTGACGACCTTGCCCCGAATGTTGAACGTGACATCGCGCTGCTACGGAATACGCCCAACGCGTCCAACGCGTCCAATGTTGTCGCCAGCCTGTTTCGCTCCGTACACAACATCAAGGGCGACGGCGCCCTGTGCAAGGTCGATTTGGCGGTCGCCATTGCCCACCCGATCGAAACCGTACTCGCCCGTCTCAGAAACGGCGAAATATCCTTGAGCGACACCGTGGCGGAAACAATCCTGCTGGCCATCGACCGCCTCGAACTGGCCGTTGAAAGCCTCCAGCACAAAAAGCCGCTGGAAAACCTGCGCCTCCTCAGCCTCGTTCAAGGACTGGAAAAACTGGCGCTTGCCGCGCCGGATGAGATGGACGCATGCGCCGCCCGCATCATTGAGGCGGTGACCGGCTTCCCGCCCGCCGCGCAACACTCTTCATTGCTGCAACCGAGCATACCTCCAGCCGCTACTCGCTCGGACAACCAGACAGTGGACGATTTGCGCTTCTTCCGTTCGCTGGCCGACCTGCTTGAAGCCCGCTCGCCGCTGTTCAAGGGCAGAACCCAGCGCCTCTTGCGACTGGCGCTCGAAACCAACCAACTCAAGGGAACACCGGTCGATCCGGTTCAACTCGAAGCGGCCATTTACATGCACGATATCGGCATGATGTTTCTGCCCGAATCGGTGTGGCTGAAGCTCGACCGCATGACGACCGAGGAAAGAATGGCGCTCCGCCGCCATCCGGGCTACGCCGCACAAATCCTCTCGCGCATGCCGGGCTGGGAGAGCGCCGCCCGGATTGTCGCCCAGCACCATGAAATGCCCGACGGCGGCGGCTACCCCGAGGGCATCCATAACGGGCAAATTGCGGATGGCGCCAAGATCCTCGCCATCGTGGACGCCTTCGAGGCCGTCATGCTCAAGCATATTCATCGCGGCAAGAACCGCTCCGTCCTGCATGCCGTTGCCGAAATCAATGCCTGTAACAACCAGTTCGCCCCGGAATGGATCGATCCGTTCAATCAGGTCATCCGGCGAACTGTCGAAAGCTGACCCAATTTTCCTGAAATGCGAACAATAGATAACTCCGCCGATTTACAGCGCCGCTTTGGCGGCGTCGCCCGACTCTACGGCCCGGCCGCTCTCGAAAAATTCCGGCAAGCCCACGTCGCGATCATCGGTATTGGCGGTGTCGGATCATGGGTCGCCGAAGCACTGGCGCGCTCCGCCATCGGCCAAATCACCCTCATCGACCTCGACATGGTCGCCGAATCGAACGTCAATCGGCAAATTCACGCGCTTGGCAATGCGTTCGGCAAAGCCAAAACGGACGCCATGGCCGAACGGATCTTGGCCATCAACCCGTCCTGCAAGGTCACGACCATCGAAGATTTCGTGTCGCCGGACAACCTCGAGCAGATGCTTGGCAGTGGTTTCGACTATGTCGTCGACGCCATTGATCACGTCCGTACCAAGGCGGCGATGATCGCCTGGTGCACTCGCCGAAGGATTCCCCTCGTTACGGCCGGCGGCGCCGGTGGCCAGATCGACCCGACGCGCATCCGCATCGCCGATTTGAGCCGTACCGTTCAAGACCCGTTGCTCTCCAAGGTTCGCGCCCTGTTGCGCAAGGAATACGGCTTCTCCCGCGACATCAAGAAAAAGTTTGGCGTTCTGGCCGTTTTTTCCGAAGAGCCCTTGCGCTACCCGGAAACCGGCGCCGCCTGCGACGAACCGCCCACCCTGGCCGGCCTTAACTGCGCCGGCTACGGCTCCGCCGTCTGCGTCACCGCCGCCTTCGGACTGTTCGCGGCCGGCGAAGTACTGAAATCGCTTTCCGGACTCAAATAACGGCGAGTACCACGCCGTGGCCATCTAACGTACAGCCTTCCAATCCACCGCCATTTCATCACCCGGAAACATTCGACCGCCATCATCCTGCCTTTTTTCGAGGAGACCACCATGGATTTGTTGCTCTGGCGTCACGCCGAAGCCGAAGACGGCATCCCCGACCTCAAGCGCAAACTCACCGCGCGCGGCGAAAAACAGGCGCAGAAAATGGCCGCCTGGCTCAAGCAACACGCCCCGGAAAACCTGCGCATTCTCGTCAGCCCTGCCAAACGCTGCCAGCAAACCGCGCAAGCGCTCGGCCTGCCCTTCGAAACCGACCCGCGCCTCGGCCCCGACAGCGACGTATCCGCCCTCCTCGCCGCCATCAACTGGCCCGACGGCGGCGAGCGTGACCCGGAAAAGAGCGGCCGCCTCGCCGTCCTCGTCGTCGGCCACCAACCCACCCTCGGCCAGACCGCCGCCCTGCTGCTCTCCGGCGAAGAAGCCTACTGGACAATCAAGAAAGGCGCCGTCTGGTGGTTCACCAACCGCACGCGGCAAGGCGAAACGCAGACGGTGTTACGAGCGGTGGTGCCGGCTGAGTTTCTGTAACAAAGAGGATGTCGCCACACCAACCGCCACCGTAGGAGCCCGGCTCCGCCGGGCGATCCGAATCGCGCGTCAACGACACCATGAGCAGACCAAAGTATGCGCCCTCCTCCCAGCGCAATAACTGGCGCTTGATCGGCAAAGGAATCGGCGTCTATTGGCCCGAAATTGATGAAAACATCGCCGTCAGCCCCCTGCTGACCAGCCAGTAGCCCAAGCTCAGCCCGCCACCGCTCAACTCAGCCCCGTTGGGGCGCACCCGAATTCGCCGGATAGCGTCGACAAAAAACCCCGCCGAAGCGGGGTCTTGGTTTAATCGGGGTCCGACCCGATTGATCTTATTATCTTATTGTTTACAGACTGTCGCAGGACACGTGCCGCCGATTGTAAAATTCACCGTCGAGTCCCCAGCCGCAGGCGCGGCAGGCGTCAACGTATAGGTATAGCCACCAGCTGCTGGTGTACCAGTTGCAGTTATTACAGCAGAAGTTGCGGTAATAGCAACAGATGCCAAATCATTAGTCGCCGCCGGCAATGTAAGTCCCAGCTTAGCTGCTGTATCGCAGGAGGCCGTGGCGCCATTTACTTGCAAGCACTCAGCCATTGCTGTCTTCACCGCATGCGTGGACGAAATCACATTGGACATACGTGCCTTCACTGTGTAATCACGGTAAGCGGGAAGTGCCACTGCAGCCAGAATACCGATGATCGCCACCACGATCATGAGTTCGATCAGGGTAAAACCTTGCTGAACCTTTTTCATCTTCTCTCTCCTTGGATGGACTAACGGAAAACCCGTTGATTCTCCTTAATCAACTTCCATGCCAAGGCGCAAACAACGCAATTTCGCAGGAAAAATCCCGAACACACGGCCCTCTTTACGCCGTTTGCGTCACCCCGCTGACAAAAATCGTCACCAGCCCCGCCATTCGCCGAACCACTTTTGAACCTCGCCGCGCCCGCCGTTGTCGTGTGCTATGTTGCCCTCTTCGATTTCCCGACACCCGCCATGGCCGAAAGCAGGAAATACCAGATCGCCGTTTCCGTCTTCCCCGAGTACCTCGCCGACCAGTCCGATCCGGTGAGCGACCGCTACGTGTTCGCCTACACGATCCGCATCGAGAACACCGGCTCGCTGGCGGTACAGCTGATTTCCCGTCACTGGTTCATCACCGACGCGCATCACCACGTGCAGGAAGTGCAGGGTCTGGGCGTCGTCGGCGAGCAGCCGCTCATCGCACCGGGCGACACCTTCGAATACACCAGCGGCTGCCAGCTCGACACGCCCGTCGGCACGATGCGCGGCACGTATCAGATGGCAGCGGATGACGGAACGCTGTTCGAAGCCGAAATTCCGCAATTCACACTCGCGATCCCGCGGGTGTTGCATTGAGGCGACCACTCCTCTTCTATGCAAGAAGCGCTCACGGACGACACCAGCATCCTCCCAAACACTCCCGCTTCGTTCGATGTGGAACGAACGGACGCATACAACCCGACCACATTGAACGCAGCAAGAAAGCTTGGGAGCATAGTGTCCACTAATTTTTGGTGAATACTATGCTCCCAACGACACAAGCCCCACGGCGCCGTCGCCGTTATCACAGCCCCGAATTCAAATCGCAGGTCGTCACCGCCTGTCAGGTGCCCGGCATTTCAGTGGCCGCGATTGCGCAGCGGAATCAACTCAACGCCAACGTAAGCGTTCTGCCAACGCCGTCTTGAGCCGATGTGACTGATCGTCGAAGCTGGATTTAGCAGACGCCGCTGGGGTGTCTGTCTGATTCGATAGCGGG
>NZ_SSSR01000020.1 GCF_009469695.1 Propionivibrio limicola | reverse complement strand
GAAAGGCTGGCATTCATACGCGCAGAATCCTCGCCGCCTCCTCTGATGCCTACCGGGAGTCCATCCTTGGACTCGGGTAGGTTTGATGCGATTGCCCTGCGGCCGTTTGTGGGAGGCCGCAGGGTCTGGCGTGGAACAGGCTCTTGTGGCCGGACTTTGTCATCAAACTGTAATCCCCTCTTAATAAACTGGCGAAAAAACTGTCATGGAGTGACGCGTAGATGCCAGCGAATGTTCTTGTTGTCGAAGATGAGCCTGCCATTCAGGAATTGATCGCCGCCAGCCTGCAGCATGCCGGGCACCGGGTGTTGCGCGCCGATTCGGCCGAGGATGCGGTGTCCCTGGTCAATGAAACCCTGCCCGACGTGGTGTTGCTCGACTGGATGCTGCCCGGCATGAGCGGTATTCAGTACGCCCGCCGCTTGCGCAATGACGAGCGGACGCGCGATTTGCCGATCATCATGTTGACGGCGCGCAGCGAGGAGCAGGACAAGGTGGCCGGCCTCGAATCAGGCGCCGATGATTACCTGACCAAGCCGTTTTCGCCGCGCGAGCTGCTGGCGCGCATCAAGGCGGTGCTGCGCC
The DNA here is from genome assembly GCF_009469695.1 of Propionivibrio limicola. Lineage (GTDB taxonomy): Bacteria > Pseudomonadota > Gammaproteobacteria > Burkholderiales > Rhodocyclaceae > Propionivibrio > Propionivibrio limicola. The sequence continues at coordinate 62,847 of NZ_SSSR01000020.1, read as the reverse complement.
GCCGTGCGCCGCAAATGACCGAGGATTGCGTCGAGGTCGACGGGCTGCGCGTCGATCCGGTGACGCATCGCGTTTCCGGCAACGGCCAGCCGCTCGATCTGGGGCCGACCGAGTTCCGCCTGCTGCACTTCTTCATGACGCACCCGGAGCGCGTCCATAGCCGCGCCCTGTTGCTCGATCAGGTGTGGGGCGACCACATTTTCGTCGAGGAGCGAACGGTCGACGTGCATATCCGCCGCCTGCGCGCTTCGCTTGAGGCGACGGGGCACGACCGCCTGATCCAGACGGTGCGCGGTAGCGGCTATCGCTTCTCGGCGCAGCCAGAGTGAGCGATTGCGATGCGTGACGGCACAGGGGTTATCTTGATGTCGCCAGGGGGGATGCTCGGATGAGCACTATTTGGGTACGGACCTTGTGGCAATTGCTGGCCATCGTCGTCTTCGTGTTCGCCCCGGTCGCCGTGGCGTGGGATGTCGCTACCGGTCTGCTTGCGCTCATCGCCGGCCTGCTGTTCCTGCTCGGTTGGCACGTTTTCCATTTTGGCCTGTTGATGGGCTGGCTGGAGGGATCGCTCGACAGTCCGCTGCCGCGCGGCAGCGGCGCGTGGGAGATCGCCTTCGCCGGATTGCACCGGCGCGTGCGCATCCGCCTTGGCCAGCAACAGTCGCTGACCGAGACGCTGGAGCGTTTCATGCGCGCCTTCCAGGCACTGCCCGATGGCGTCATTGCCTTCGACCGGCACCGGCACATCGACTGGATCAACGAGCGCGCGGCGGCGCATTTTGCCCTGTCGGCCGGGACGGATCGCGGGCAGGCGCTGACCAATCTCATCCGGCACCCGGATTTCGTCGCCTACCTCGACAACGGCCACTTCGATGAGCCGCTGATTTACCGCGGCGGGCGCGTCGAGGGACTGACGCTGCTGTTGCAGGTCATTCCCTACGGCAACGACCAGAGCCTGCTGGTGTCGCGCGATATCAGCCAGCTCGAGCGCATGGAAACGATGCGGCGCGATTTCATCGCCAACGTGTCGCACGAACTGAAAACGCCGCTGACGGTGGTGGCCGGGTTTTCCGAAATGCTGGCCGAAGGCTACGAGGAGTACTCGGCCGACGAGGTTAAGCGCTATCTCAAGCTGATCTGCGAACAGAACGGGCGCATGCAGCATTTGATCGAGGACCTGTTGACGCTGTCTTCGCTGGAGTCGGGCGGGGCGCCGCCCATCGACGAGCGGGTCGAGGTGGCGCCGATGCTGCACAGCATCCTGAACGACATCAAGGCGCTGTCGGCCGGACAGCACGAAATTTCGCTGGCGGTCGAGATGCCGTCGGTGCTGCGCGGTTGCGCCAACGAATTGCGCAGTGCGTTTGGCAATCTCGCCAGCAATGCGGTGCGCTACACGCCGGCCGGTGGCCGCATCGAACTGGTGTGGCGGGTGAACGCAGAGAACGGCGCCGGCGAGTTTGTGGTGACCGATACCGGCATCGGCATCGCCGCGCAACACTTGCCGCGGCTTACCGAGCGCTTCTATCGCGTGGATCGCAGCCGATCGCGCGAAACGGGCGGGACTGGTCTTGGGCTGGCGATCGTCAAGCACGTGCTGACCCGCCATCAGGCGACGCTCGCCGTGACCAGTGAACTGGGCAAGGGCAGCTGTTTTACCGCCCGCATTCCGGCAGAGCGCCTGTTGTCCCGTCAATAGCGGTTGCTTGGGACCGAGCGGCCTGATTCAACAGACTTCGAAGCTGAGCCGCTCAAAGTCGGCGCCTTGGTCGAGAACGCGCTTGAACTCGATCTGCCAGGCGCCGTCGGTGAATAGCTCGACCCGCTGGCCGCTCCTGAACCAGCCCGGCGGCACGACCAGCGACCGTTCGGCGCGTCCGTTTTCCATGCCGTTGATGGCAGGCAGCAGGAAAGCGCGCTGGTAAAGACCGTCCGGTCGGCCGAGCGCATCGAGCGGGCGGGCGGCAATCGCTTCCGGCATGCCCGGCAGCGCCATGAGGCCGGCAACCAGTCCGCCTTCCTTTTCCTGCATCAGCCAGGTGATCTTGGCCAGCAGATAGCGTTCGCCGTCGTGCGGACAGATGGCGAGCAGTTGTCCGTGTTCCATTTTCCGGCCGGCAATGCTGCGTGCCAGACGAAACCCGTTGGCCGACTGGTTGATGACTTCCCAGTCATCGGTCCGGTAAGGGAGCTGTTCCTTGTGGAGATGCAGCGTCTGTTGCGGGTTGGTCTGGAAGCGGAAGGCGAAGAGTCGGTCGAAGTCCTTCCTCGAATAGGTGCGCACGTTTTCCGGTTGAACGAACGGCTGGCCGGAAATGAAATAGTGCATTTCCTCGAAGCTGGTGCAAAGCGAGGCGATGCCGGAGGTGGCGTGGCGCCGGAACTTGCGTGCCGCGCGCGCCTGCGACCAGGGGCGGGACAGATAGTCGAGCAGGCGCACGCATTGGCCGGCGGTGCAGTCGTCGCCGAGCAGCAATTGCGCCGGCGTGACGCGTTGGCGCAATTGCTGGCGGACATGGATCATCTGCTGGGCCAGGCGGGAGGTGTCAAGGCGGCGGAGATGCTCGGTGTGCAGGCAGTCGGCGACCGGCCGCAAGGCCGCATCCTGCATCAATTCGATGACAAAGGCGGGCAAGGTTTCACCGGCCGTGACCGGATGGACGCTGATCAGCGGCGACCACAAGGTGGCCCAGCGCCGGACCAGCGACTGGTCGCGCAACGACAGGCTGTAGGGACTCGCCATGTCACAAAGCAGGGTGGTGACATAAGCCGCCATACAGTTCGTTTCGCGTCCGAGCGGGTCGAGCGGATCCGGAATGGCAAGGCTGGCGACGTTCCATTCCTCGGCGCTGGCGTAATAGCCGTGAATGTCGAGCCACAGGCCCCACGGCAATTCGCGGCGGGCGCGCTGATGTTCGAAAACGGCCATGCCCGTGTGCTGAATGCAGCGGTGCAGCACCATCGCCACGCGGCGAGCGTAGGCGATATCGTCCTCGATCTGGTCCCGGCCGGTGCAATGGGCGTAGGCCTTGGCCGTTTTCAGCCAGAGGCCGGTGACCAGCCGGAAAACGCGTTCCTCGACTTCGCCGAGCGGGAGCGGCTTGGCCAGATAGCGCTTCGCCAGTTCGCCGGTAACGAAGGCGGCCGGCAGGCGCATCTGTTCGAGCAGCTTGAGATACGACTCGCCATCGGGCGGAAAGGCCTGCAGGCTGTCGAGCAGACGGACGAGGTCGTTGGCCGCCTGCGGCGGATTGACGAGCGGCAGCCGGGCAACGATGTCGCAGCCGGTCTGGAAGTCAGGGATCGGCAGGAGGGTGACGGGGTCGGTGTAAGGAATGTCCATGATGACTTGTCGAAGTCAGTCGGCCGCAGGTGTCGGGGAAGTAAGCCGTGTTGCCGCCATTATCCGTCGACAAGCGCGATTTCCGGAGGTTTCGTGCGGACGAGCGTTGAAATCAGCGCTTGGCTGTGCGCGCTCAGTCATCGGCAACGCTCCCGCCCGGGAGAATGGTCTGGTATTCGTGCGCGGCAATGAAGCGCGCCCAGGCCAGCGGGCTGATTTTGCTTTCCGCGAAGGTGCCGGTCGCCACCCTCGCCGCCGCCGTGATCAGCGGCGGGTTGAGCAGCAGCCAGGCACCCGCCGCGCCGCCGTGCGCCGGCGGCAGCCAGTAATGGAAGGGGAAGAGCGCCGTCTTGAGCAGCAGGCCGGCGACCATCAGCAGGCAGGCGATGGCTGAGAGCAGCAGCGGGCCGGTGATTTCGAGCGTGACGTACAGGTTAAAGAGGTCGGTCGACAGAAAGAGCGCGTTGAGCCCGGCCAGCAGGAAACCGGTCAGCGTCCAGAAAAAGCGGCTTTCCGTTGCCGCGCGGGCGAAATAGGCGCGGCCATAAATCGCCAGCGGTAGCGCCACCGACTGGGTGAGGATGAGAAAGACGCCGCTGCCCATCAGGTTGAAGGCCAGAATCCGGCGCAGCAAATCGGCGAGCAGGATGACCGCCGCGCCGCCCATCGCAAACAGCACGGCTCCCGTCACGGCAAAGATCAGTCCGCCGCTCATGTGTCGCCCCCGGCGTGGCTTTCTTCCCGCTCGGAAAGGAAGAGGAACAGTCCGGCCAGCGTGCGCCAGCCGCTCCAGAGCAGCGCGGCGGGCGATGGCGTAGCCAACGCTGGCACTCGCGGCCAGCGTCAGCGGCCAGATCATCAGCAGCTTGGCGGCGACGGCGAGACTTTCCGCCTGGACGGCCATGCCGAGCACGATGTAGCCCAGGCCCAGATTGTCCGCCTTGGCCAGCGCATGCAGGCGGCTATAGACATCGGGAAAGCGCAGCAGCCCGATCGTTCCGGCCAGATAGAAGAAGGTGCCAACGATGAGCAGTAGGCGGCTCGTCCATTCAATCAGGGTGTCGATCATCACGCCCCTTTCTTGTTCGCCTCGTTTCGTTTTCTGCTCCGTGTCCGCTCTGCCAGGCGCGCCGTGCGAACGCGATGCCGGAAATGGCGGCCAGCAGCGCCAGCGTCAACGCCACGTCGATGAGCGGCGTGCCGCCGTGCGCCGAAAGCAGTACGAGGATACCGACGCCGGTGCTGCCGAAGAGCAGGGCCATCAGCATGCGGTCGGCGACGGTCGGTCCGCGCGCCGCGCGCAGGAGCGCGATGACCAGATTGACGAGCAGGAAGAGCGCGACTGGCTGTTCAAAGCCGTTGCCCGGAAAGCCCATGCTCATGGCCTCGCCTCGAAGAGATGCGCGATGCGTGCTTCAAGCACGTTTGCCTCGCGTCGGCCGTTCAGCCGCTCGTCGAGCAGATGCACATACAGGTGATGGCCGTCGAGCCGGACACCCAGTGTGCCCGGCATCGGGCCGAGCGCATTGGCCATCAGCACGCGCGGCGCACCGGCAGGCAGGTTGAGTTCAAGCTCGATCAATCCGGGCTTCGGCTGCGCCCGCGGCTGCAGTGCGAGGCGGGCGACCTGCAGGCCGCCGAGCACCGAGTTCCAGATGAAGAAGGCGAGAAAGCCGGGCAGTCGCCGGAAGCGTAGTCGCGGCGCGTGGGCGGTGCCGGGGCGGGATGAGGGTCAGGCTGAGGCTGAGCGCGGCGCCGACGGTGATCAGGCCGAAGCCGGCGCCGATCGCGTCCATCCTCCCTTCGGTGATGATCCACCAGAGCAGCGTGAGCAGCAGCGTGCGCTGGCCGATGTCGAAACGGCGCTCGCGGTCGCTCATCGGGCAACATCCGTTCCGGCGCGTGCCGGGCGGGCGTGTTTCTCGAATGCCCGCCAGACGATCTTTTCCGCCTCCACGCAGAGCAGGACGAACAGCCCGCCGAGCACGATGCGGCCCCAGGTGTCCGCGTCGAGCGGCGCGGTGCCGAACAGCGGGTGCAGCAGCGGCACGTAGGTCAGCGCCAGTTGCAGCACGAGCAGGATGGCAATGGCCTGCAGCACGCGCGGATTGCCGGTGAGGCCGTCGCGCGAAAGGACGCTGCCGGTCAGGCGTCGGCAATTGAAGAGGTAGAAAATCTGCCCCATGGCCAGCATGTTGACGGCTGCCGTGCGGGCCTCGTCGAGTGGCTGGCCGGCGTCAAGCTCATGCAGGAAGAGGCCGAACGAGGTGACGACGAGCAGCGTCATCACGAAGAAAATGCGCCACAGCATGAAGCCGTTGATCAGCGAGTCGGCCGGATTGCGCGGCGGGCGCGTCATGAGCCCGGGTTCGGGATGCTCGAAGGCCAGCGCCAGCGACAGCGTCGTTGCCGTCACCATGTTGATCCACAGGATCTGCACCGGCGTGATCGGCAGCGTCATGCCGGCGATGACGGCGACGAGCACCATCGCCGCCTGCCCGAAGCTGGTCGGCAGGACATAGACGATGGCCTTGCGCAGATTGTCATAGATGGTGCGCCCTTCCTCGACGGCGGCGGCGATTGAGGCGAAGTTGTCGTCGGCGAGCACCATCGCGGCGGCTTCCTTGGCCGCTTCGGTGCCCTTGTGGCCCATGGCGACGCCGACGTCGGCCCGTTTCAGCGCCGGCGCGTCATTGACGCCGTCGCCGGTCATGGCCGCGATCTCGCCATTGGCCTGCAGCGCTTCGACGAGCCGCAGCTTGTGTTCCGGGCTGGCGCGGGCGAAGACGTCGATTTCGGCGACGGCGCGGCGCAGGGCGGTGGCGTCCATGGCCTCGATCTCGGCGCCGGTCAGCGTGCGGCCGTCCGGATTGAGTCCCATCGAACGGGCAATCGCGCTGGCGGTCACGCCATGGTCGCCGGTGATCATCTTGATGCGGATGCCGGCGGCGTGGCAGCTGGCGACGGCGCGGATCGCCTCCGGGCGCGGCGGGTCCATGATGCCGACGAGGGCGAGCAGCGTCAGGTCGTTGTCGACATCGCCGAATTTCAGCTCGTGCTTGTCGCGTGGCAAGACGGCGAAGGCGAGCGCCAGCACGCGGAAGCCTTCGCGTGCCAGTGCGTCGATGCCCTGATGCCAGTAGGTCGTTTCGAGCGGACGGTCCTCGCCGTCCTCGCGTTGCCGGGCGCACATCGACAGCAATCGTTCCGGCGCCCCCTTGACGAAGGCGAAGGCGTGGCCCTCGTGGTCGTGATGCAGGGTGGCCATGAAGCGATGCTCGGATTCGAACGGAATGACGTCGGTGCGCGGCAGGGCACCCGTCTCGAAACGCGCGTCGAGGCCGCACTTGAGCGCCAGTGTCAGCAGTGCGCCTTCGGTCGGATCGCCTTCAAGATGCCAGTGGCCACCTTCGGTCGACTCCGCCGGGCCGTGCTCGATGAGGCGGGCGTCGTTGCACAGCAGGGCGGCCCGGGCGATGTCGACGAGTTCCGGCAAATCGGTCGCCTCGACCTCGCGCTCGTCAAGCGAGAAGCTCCCCTGCGGCGCATAGCCGACACCGCTGACACTGATCGTGCGGCGCGCGGTGACGATGCGTTGTACGGTCATCTCGTTCTTGGTCAGCGTGCCCGTCTTGTCGGAGCAGATGGTGGTCACCGAGCCGAGCGTCTCGACGGCCGGCATGCGCCGGATGATGGCGTTGCGTTCGGCCATGCGGCGCACGCCGATGGCCAGCGTGATCGTCATGATGGCCGGCAAACCTTCCGGAATTGCCGCGACGGCGAGGCCGACGGCGGGCAGGAACATCTCGGCCGCCGTCTGCCCGTGCATCCCCATGCCGTAGGCGATGGTGAGGGCGGCGAGCGCCAGGATGCCGACCGTCAGCCAGCGGCCGAAGACCGCCATCTGGCGGAGCAGCGGCGTTTCGACGGCTTCGACGGTGGCCAGCAGGCGGCCGATGCGGCCGATTTCGGTGCTGTCGCCGGTGGCGACGACGACGCCACGCGCTTGCCCGAAGACGACGAGCGTACCGGAGAACGCCATGCTCGTGCGGTCGCCGGTGGGCGCGTCGACGGCGACCGGAGCGGTCGATTTCTCGACCGGCTCCGATTCGCCGGTCAGCGCGGCTTCCTCAATGCGCAGGTTGCGCTGCTCGATCAGGCGCAGGTCGGCCGGCACCTTGTCGCCGGAGGCGAGCAGCACGACGTCGCCGGGTACCAGCTGGTCGGCGTCGATTTCCTGCCGGTGGCCGTCGCGCAGGACGACGGCGTGCAGCGACAGCAGGTTGCGCAAGGCGTCGAGCGATTTTTCCGCCTTGCCTTCCTGGATAAAGCCGATCAGGGCGTTGATGACGGTGACGCCGACGATCACCGCCGTGTCGACGGCGTGGCCGAGCAGCGCCGTGACGGCGGCCGAGCCGAGCAGGACGTAGATGAGGACGTTGTGAAACTGGAGCAGAAAGCGGACAAGCGCGCTGCGTTTCTTCGGCGGCGTCAGCCGGTTCGGGCCGACTTTGGCAAGCCGCCGCCGGGCCTCGTCTTCGCTCAGCCCGGTCGGGCGGCTGGACTGAGCGTCGAGGGCGGCGGGGACGGTGAGGTTGTGCCAGGGTCGGGGGGGCATGGCATCGCCTCGTGATCGTCAGGGAACGAGCAGGACGTCGCAGCTGGCGTGGTAGAGGATGTTTTGCGTGATGCTGCCGAGCAGCCGTTCCTCGACCGCGCTGCCGCCGTGCTTGCCCATGACGATGAGATCGGTGCCTGTTTTTTCCGACAGCTCGAAGATCGCCGTGGCCGGGAAGGCGTGGTAGAGCCGGCTCGGCGGGCGCTCATCGTCGGTGATGCCGAGTCTGCTTCTGAATTCCCGCATGCCTTTTTCGGCAAACTTGCGCTCGTCTTCGCGGTAGCGTTCGATGTCCGCATCGGTCGCCCCGGCCAGCCGCATGCGGCCTTCGAACTGGACGAGATAGGCGTTCAGGAAAGTGTGTTGCGCGTCTGGAAACAAATCCAGGGCGAGCCGCGCGGCGCGCAGGGCGTTGTCCGAATAGTCGGTGGCGATCAGCACATTCGTGTACCCGGCACCGGATGGACGGCGGGCAAGCAGGACCGGGAGGGCGGCCTGTTCGAGCACCTTGAGCGCCGTACCGCCGACGACGGTGTCGCCGATCCAGTTTTCCCCGTGCTCGCCGACGACGAGCAGTTGCGCGTCCTGTTGTTTGACGAATTCGGCAATCTGGGCTGTCGCCCGTCCACTGCGGAATTCGTGGCGGACCGCGATGTCGAAGCGCCGGGCGATGTCGTCGCTGAGCTGGGCGAGCCGCTGCTGGGCGGTCGTGCGCGCCGCTTCGCCGCCCCATTCGCCGGTGTCGTAGATGCTTTGCAGGCTGGCCCACAGGCTGTCGTTGAAGACGTGCAGCAGGCAAAGGTCGGCGTGCCACTGTCGGGCGAGTTGGGCGGCGCTTTCAACGGCCATGTTGGCGCCAGTGGAAAGGTCGGTCGCCGCGACGATGGAGGTGATTTTTTCGTGTGCCGAGTCTGCCATGACGCTCTCCTTGGGGGCTATCCATTTGGATACTAGCAAAGCAGAGAGGTTCTTGCCCGGCGTATCCGGCGCCGTAAAAGGCAACGCCCGCCGGTTGCGGCCGGCGGGCGTTGATGAGAGCGGGGTGCGGGACGGTCAGAGAATGACGCGCTCGATACCGCCGTTGTTGGCCTTCTGCACGTAGTCGGCCATCCAGTTCTCGCCGAGCAGGCGCTGGGCCATTTCGACGACGATGTAGTCGGCGTTGGTGTTGGCGTCGCCGTTGTAGCGCAACAGGCCTTGCAGGCAGGACGGGCAGGAAGTGAGGATCTTCACGTCGCCGTTGAATCCGTCGGCGCGCAGCTTGGCCGCGCCCTTCTCGATTTCCTCCTGCTTGCGGAAGCGCACCTGCGTTGCTACGTCCGGACGGCCCATGGCCAGCGTGCCGGCTTCGCCGCAGCAGCGATCCGACAAATCGACCTGTTGCCCCATCAGCGCGTTGGCGACCTTGATGCCCTGCATCGTCTTCATCGGCGTGTGGCACGGGTCGTGGTACATGTAGCGGGCCCCCTCGACGCCGTCGAGCTTGACGCCCTTCTCGAGCAGGTACTCGTGGATGTCGAGCAGGCGGCAGCCGGGGAAGATCTTCTCGAACTGGTACTTCAAGAGCTGATCCATGCAGGTGCCGCAGGAGACGATCACCGTGTTGATGTCGAGATAGTTCAGCGTGTTGGCGACGCGGTGGAAGAGCACGCGGTTGTCGGTGGTGATCTTCTGGCCGAGGTCGGATTCGCCGGCGGCGATCTGCGGGTAGCCGCAGCACAGGTAGCCCGGCGGCAATACCGTCTGCACGCCGATCTCGTAGAGCATCGCCTGCGTCGCCAGGCCGACCTGCGAGAACAGGCGCTCCGAGCCGCAGCCCGGGAAGTAGAAGACGGCGTCGCCGTTGTAGTCCGGCGCGTTGACCTTCTGCGGGTCGCGGATCACCGGCACGATCTTGTCGTCCTCGATGTCGAGCAGCGCGCGCGAGGTGCGCTTCGGCAGGTTGCCCGGCATCGGCTTGTTGACGAAGTGGATGATCTGCGTGCGCACCGTCGGCTGGCCGAGCGTCGTCGGCGGCTGCTTGGTCTGGCGCTGGATCAGGCCGAGCGCCTTGGCGACCTTGTGCGCGAAGCGCTGGCCCGGATAGGCCACCGTGGCCATCAGCTTGCGGATCAGGCGGATGGTGCCGGCGTCCTTCATGGTCAGGAAAGCCATGGCGAAGGCCTTGCCCGGCACGAACTTCTTCTTGCCCTGTTCGCGCAGGAAGTTGCGCATGGCGATCGACACGTCGCCGAAGTCGATATCGACCGGACACGGCTTGAAGCACTTGTGGCAGACCGTGCAGTGGTCGGCGACGTCGTTGAATTCGTCGAAGTGCTTGAGCGAGATGCCGCGCCGCGTTTGCTCTTCATAGAGGAAGGCTTCGATCAGCAACGAGGTGGCGAGGATCTTATTGCGCGGCGAGTAGAGCAGGTTGGCGCGCGGCACGTGCGTCGAGCACACCGGCTTGCACTTGCCGCAGCGCAGGCAGTCCTTGATCGACGTGGAAATGCGGCCGATCTCGGATTGCTCCATGATCAGCGACTCGGTGCCGAGCAGCGAGAACGACGGCGTATACGCCTTCTCCAGATCGCCGCCGGGCATCAGCTTGCCCTTGTTGAAGTGACCGTTCGGATCGACCTTGGTCTTGTACTCGCGGAACGGGCGGATTTCCTCTTCGCTCAGGAATTCGAGCTTGGTGATGCCGATGCCGTGTTCGCCGGAGATGACGCCATCGAGCGCGCGCGCCAGATGCATGATGCGTTCGACCGCCTTGTTGCCGGTCTGCAGCATCGCGTAGTTGTCCGAGTTAATCGGGATGTTGGTGTGCACGTTGCCGTCGCCGGCGTGCATGTGCAGCGCGACGAAGACGCGGCCGCGCAGCGTTTCCTTGTGGATCGTCTCGATGCGCTCGATGATCTGGCGGTACACCGTGCCGTCGAAGATCGTTTCGAGCTGCGGCTTGAGCTCGGCCTTCCACGACACGCGCACGGAGTAATCCTGCAGGCGGTGGAAGAGGACAGGGGCTTTCGCCTTGTTCGACAGCGGCGCAGCTTCGACGCCGTAGGCCGCGAACTGCAGTTCGGCTTCGACGAGCGGCAGGTCGAGATGGTCGAGCAGCCACTGCCAGCGGGCGCGCACGGCATCGATGGCGTCGAGCGCCGCCTGGCGGCGGTCGCCGATCAGCACGTCCTTGTCGATGTTGCCGTCCTCGGTGCGCAGCGGCAGATCGCCCTTGACGAAGTCGGCGAGGTTGTCGCACAGCGCCAGCTTGTTCTGGATCGACAGTTCGATGTTGATGCGCTCGATGCCGTCGCAGTAGTCGCCCATGCGCGGCAGCGGGATGACCACGTCTTCGTTGAGCTTGAAGGCGTTGGTGTGGCGCGAGATGGCGGCGGTGCGCGAACGGTCGAGCCAGAATTTCTTGCGCGTGTCACCATCGACGGCGATGAAGCCTTCGGCCGAGCGCAGGTTGCACATGCGCACGACTTCGGCGGCGGCGTTCATCACCGCCTTGTCGTCGTGGCCGACGATGTCGCCGATCAGCACCATCTTCGGGCGGCCATGGCGCTTGGCCTTGGTCGCGTAGCCGACGGCTTTCACATAGCGTTCGTCGAGGTGTTCGAGGCCGGCGAGTTGGACGCCGGCGGCATGGCCGGCGCCGCCCGGCTTGAAGTAGTCGGTGATTTCGACGATGGCCGGCACGGCTTCGCGCACCTGGCCGAAGAATTCGAGACAGACGGTGCGTGTGTGCGGCGGCATTTTGTGCAGCACCCAGCGCGCGGCGACGATGATGCCGTCCGTGCCTTCCTTCTGCACGCCGGGCAGGCCGGCGAGGAACTTGTCGGTGACGTCCTTGCCGAGCCCGGCCTTGCGGAAGGTGGCGCCGGGGATGTCGAGCACTTCCGGCGCGCCTTTCGGCGTCTTGCCGTCTTTTTCAAAGCGCTGGATCTCGAAGCGGGCAACGGGCTGTTCGTGAATCTTGCCGAAGTTGTGGTTGACCCGGGTGATCTCCATGAGATGCCCGTCCGGATCGACCATCTTCCACCACGCCAGATTGTCGAGCGCCGTGCCCCACAGCACGGCCTTCTTGCCGCCGGCGTTCATGGCGATGTTGCCGCCGACGCAGGAGGCGGAAGCCGAGGTCGGATCGACGGCGAAGACACGGCCGGCGGCACTGGCCGCATCCGAGACGCGGTCGGTGACGACGCCGACGCCGGTGCGGATCGTCGCGTAGGGCCGGTCGCAGCCCGGCAACATCCGTTCCTCGACCGGGCCGATGTCGATCAGTTTCTCGGTGTTGATGACCACCGACTTCGGCGTCAGCGGCACGGCGCTGCCGGTGTAACCGGTGCCGCCGCCGCGCGGGATGATGGTCAGGCCGAGTTCGATGCAACCGCGCACGAGGGAAGCGATTTCTTCCTCGGTGTCCGGATAAAGGACGACGAACGGATACTCGACGCGCCAGTCGGTGGCGTCGGTGACGTGCGAGACGCGGGCGAGGCCGTCGAACGCGATGTTGTCCTTGCGCGTGTGGCGCGAGAGAGTCTTCAGAACGCGCTGGCGCAATGCCGCCGTGTCGTCGAAGTGACGCGCGAAGGCATCGACGGCGCGTTGTGCGGCCAGGCACAGGTTGTGCACCTTTTCGTTGCCCTGACGGCGCGTGTCGACTTCGTTGAGGCGATGGCGCAATGCCGCGATCAGCGCCGACCGCCGCTGGCGGTTCGACAGCATGTCGTCTTCGAGATACGGATTGCGCTGGACGACCCACATGTCGCCCAGCACCTCGTAAAGCATCCGCGCCGAGCGCCCGGTGACGCGCTGGCTGCGCAGTTCATCAAGGATGGCCCAGTTATCGGCGCCGAGCAGGCGGATGACGATCTCGCGGTCGGAGAACGAGGTGTAGTTGTACGGGATTTCGCGCAGGCGTGCGTTCATGGGAGACCTGAAGGTGCTTTGGCAAAGAGAGGAATTCTAGCTTATTAGGCCAATCTTCCGTACTGGAACGACTTGTCGAGACTATCGGACCCTGCCGTAAAGCGAAAGTTTCCCATTCTGTATCTCTGCTTCTGGAGTTCTTTTCGCGCTACCGCGGGCTATCCATACTGCTAGAATCAATCTTTTGAATGCAAGAATCGAAACTCCATGCACCCGGATTACCTCGAAAAAATTCTCAATGCACAGGTTTACGACGTTGCCGTGGAAACGCCGCTTGATGCGGCGCCGAACTTGTCGGCGCGCATTGGCAATACGGTTTTCCTCAAGCGCGAAGACATGCAGCCGGTGTTCTCGTTCAAGTTGCGCGGCGCCTACAACAAGATCGCCAAGCTTTCCCCCGAGCGCCTCAAGCGCGGCGTGATCTGCGCTTCGGCCGGCAATCACGCGCAGGGCGTGGCCCTGTCGGCGGCGAAGATCGGTTGCCGGGCGGTGATCGTGATGCCGACGACGACGCCGGACATCAAGGTGCAGGCGGTGAAGAACCGTGGCGGTGAGGTGGTGCTGGCCGGCGACTCGTTCGATGAAGCTTATGCGCACGCGCTGGAGCTGGAGAAAAGCGAAAAACTGACCTTTGTTCATCCGTTCGATGACCCCGATGTGATTGCCGGTCAGGGCACCATCGGCATGGAAATCCTGCGTCAGCATCCGAAGCCGATCCATGCCGTGTTCTGTTCCATCGGCGGTGGTGGGCTGGCGGCTGGCGTGGCGGCCTATATCAAGCGCTTGCGTCCGGAAACCAAGATCATCGGCGTCGAGACTTTTGACGCCGACGCGATGGCGCAGTCGCTGGCGGCAGGCAAACGCGTGCGCTTGAAGCAGGTCGGGCTCTTCTCGGACGGGACGGCGGTGAAATACGTCGGCGAGGAAACGTTCCGGCTGTGCCAGCAGTACATCGATGAAATCGTGCTGGTCGATACCGACGCCATCTGCGCGGCGATCAAGGACGTGTTCGAGGACACGCGCGCCGTGCTCGAACCGGCCGGCGCGCTGGCCATCGCCGGCGCCAAGGCGTATGCCAAGCAGCACAAGCTCAAGGACAAGACGCTGGTCGCCGTGGCTTCCGGCGCCAACATGAATTTCGACCGTCTGCGCTTCGTCGCCGAGCGTGCCGAGGTTGGCGAGCAGCGCGAGGCCGTGCTCGCCGTCACGCTGCCGGAGAAGCCCGGCGCGTACAAGAAGTTCGTCGATCTGATCGGCTCGCGCAATATCACCGAGTTCAATTACCGCTACAACGATCCGAAGGAGGCGCAGGTCTTCGTCGGCATCCAGGTTGCCTCGCGCGCCGAGTCGCTCAAGTTTGTCGAACAACTGCACAAGCATGGCTACGACGCACTCGATCTGACCGACGACGAAATGACCAAGCTGCACATCCGGCATCTGGTCGGCGGCCATGCACCTCAGGTCGATAACGAAATTGTCTATCGCTTCGAATTCCCGGAGCGCCCCGGCGCGCTGATGAACTTCCTCAACCAGATGAGCGCCGGCTGGAACATCAGTCTCTTCCACTACCGCAACCACGGCGCCGACTACGGCCGCGTCCTTGTCGGCATGCAGGTGCCGCAGGCGGAAATGAAGCAGTTCAACGAGTTCCTCAAGAACCTCGGTTATGCGCACTGGAACGAAACCGACAATCCGGCCTACAAGCGTTTCCTTGGCTGACAAGGCGGCTGGTTATATGTTCGTAACAAATGATTCTTTGAAGGAATAAGGCAGTCCGGATACATTCTGGTCATTGGCTGTCTATTGAAGCGAGAACATTTCCGGGTGCCTGAGGAGGAAAAGAATGCCACTGAAAATCGCCAACAACGTTACCGAACTGATCGGCAATACGCCGCTCGTCAAACTGAACCGCCTCTCGGTCGGGATCAACGGCACGGTGGTCGTCAAACTCGAATTCTTCAACCCGGCGCATAGCGTCAAGGACCGCATCGCCGCCGCGATGATCGATGCCGCGACAGCGGCCGGCAAGATCAAGGCGGATTCGATCGTGCTCGAACCGACCTCCGGCAACACCGGCATCGGTCTGGCCATGGTCTGCGCGGCGCGCGGCATCAAGTGCTGCTTCGTGATGCCGGAAACGATGAGCCGCGAGCGCCGCCTGCTGCTCAAGGCCTACGGTGCCGAGCTGGTGCTGACGCCGGGCGCCGAAGGCATGGGCGGCGCCATCAAGCGCGCCGAGGAGATGGCGGCGGCTGATGCGCGCTACTTCATCCCGCAGCAGTTCGAGAATCCGGCCAACCCGGAAATTCACCGCGAGACGACGGCCGAGGAGGTCTGGCGCGATACCGACGGCCAGGTCGACATCTTCGTCGCCGGCATCGGCACCGGCGGCACGATCACCGGCGTTGGCGAGGTGCTCAAGGCGAAGAAGCCGGGCGTCCAGGTCATCGCCGTCGAACCCGATGCGTCGCCGGTGCTCTCCGGCGGCGAAAAGGGGCCGCACCCGATCCAGGGCATCGGCGCCGGCTTCGTGCCGAAGGTGCTCAACGTCAAGGTGTACGACGAGGTCGTGCGTGTGACCGCCGACGATGCCTTTACCACGGCGCGGCGCATGGCGACCGAAGAAGGCTTGCTGGTCGGCATCTCTTCCGGCGCGGCCGTCTGGGCGGCGCTGCAGGTGGCGGCGCGGCCGGAAAACGCCGGCAAGCTGACCGTGGTGATCATCCCCTCGTTCGGCGAGCGCTACCTTTCGACCCAGCTTTACGCGCATCTCGACGTCTAAGCCAGAATCTTCCCGAGCCACGCACGGCGGATTCCCTGACAGGAGGTCCGCCGTGTCTGTTTTGTGGTGCCGGAAACGACGGTGGCAGGTGTGAATCGCCGCTGTGGCGCGGATTGGGGCAAGAGCCTGTGACTCGCCGCAGGGGATGCGGTATCGTCCACCCCGCCCAACATTTTACATTTGCGCCGAGAGCCGGATGGCCTTCTCCCGACAATCCTTTTTCCGCCGTCATTTCCGCACCCTCCTGCTGGTCGGGGTTGGTGTATTGGGAGTCTCGTCCACGGCGTGGGTGTGGCGCGAAATGGCGGGCCGCGAACGCGACCGGCTTGAGCAGCTGTTCCGGCGCGAGGCGCAGGAGCGGGGCGAACTGATCGTGCGCGCCTATGAGGCGCCGCAGGAACAGCTGTTGTCCCTGCAGCGCCTTTATCACAGCGTTGGCGACGTCGACTGGCGGGTGTTCACGAAATTCGCCGAGACGATTCCGGAACAGGTCGGGGTCGCCGGGGTGAGTTGGGCGCCGCGCGTCGAGGCGGACGAGCGCGCCGCCTTTGAACGATCCTCCCAGATGCTTTGGGGCCGCGACTACGTGATCCGCGAGCTTGACGAGGAAGGGCGGCTGGTGGCCTCGCGGCCGCAGGCGGTTTACTTCCCGTTGTTTTATCAGCTGCCCGAGGAGCATCGCGCCTTGGCCGGCGGCTTCGATTTGCATGCCTTTGCCAACCGCCAGGCACTGATCGAACGGGCGATCGACAGCGGCCAGGTCGTCTCAAACCCGGTCGGCCCGTCGATCATCAGTCTCTGGCGCAACGGCAAGCTCGTCGTGATGATGGCGCCGGTTTATCGTAGCGGCGCCATACCGTTGCTGCGTGAGGAGCGGCGGATTGCGGCGCACGGCGTGCTGGCGCTGGCGATCGATATCGGGGAGCTGTTCGATCACGCGAATGCCATGTCGCTGCCGAGTGGCCTTGTTGCGCGCCTCTATGACCAGGCGGACCCGGAGCAGGTCGTGCATTCGGCGGGAGCGTCCGGCGATGCGGATCGTGAGCCCCTTGTCGAGAGCGATCTTTCCTATCAGCGGCCGTTCGACCTGGCTGGGCGCCAATGGATCGTACGCATTGATGCCGGCCCGGCGTGGCGGACGGCGAACGGAGCGGGCTCGCTGCTCTACGTGCCGGTCATCGGCGGGCTGCTGACGCTGTGGCTGCTGCTGTACCTGCGCCGACTGGTCGGGCGCAGCGAGCTTGTTGATACGTTGAGTGCGTCGAATGCACAGGCGCGCGACGAGCAACGACGCGCCGAGTTGTGGGCGAAAAAACTGTCGCTGCTGGTCGAGCAGAATCCGGCGACGATCCTGATTACCGATCTCGATGGGCGTGTCGAATACGTCAACGACAAGTTCGTCGAAACGACCGGCTACACGCGCGAGGAAGCGATCGGCCAAGACTCGCGCGTGCTCAATCCGGGCTCCGGCGACGAAAGTGAAAAGCCGGTCTATCGCGCGCTGTGGGCGGCTCTTGAGGCCGGAAAAAGCTGGGAAGGCGAATTGCAAAACCGGCGCCGCGACGGCAGCCTCTACTGGGAGCGCGTTTTCGTTTCGGCGATCAAGGAGCACGACGGAACACCGATCTGCTTCGTTGCAATCAAGGAAGACATCACCGAACTGCGCGCCGTGATGCAACTGCTGCGCGAGAGCGAGGGACGTTTCCGGGCGGCGATGTCGGTGATGATCGAGGGCTTCGCGATCCTGTCGCCGGAGGGGCGCTTCATTTTCGCCAACCGGGCGGCCGAGGAAATTCTCGGGCGTGCTGGACTGGGGCTGCAGGGGCTGTCGCCGGCCGAGATCGAACTGGAGAGGGTGAATCCGGATGGCACCCTGTGTCCGGCCGGGAATTCGCCGGCGATACGTGCGCTGCGCGAGCAGCGCGAGGTGCGCGATGCCTTGCTCGGCTATCGTTCAGAGGCCGGCGGGAGCGTGCGCTGGGTGCAGGTGAATGCCGCACCGCTGCGCGTCGGCGACGGGGCGCGGCAGGGCGTGGTGATGACGCTCGTCGATATCACCGAGCGGCGGCGCGACGAGGAGCAGCTCAAACTCGCCTTCGAGGCGATCCGCCACAGCGGCGAGGGGATCCTGATGACCGACGCCGAACAGCGCATCATCTCGGTCAATCCGGCGTTCGAGATCCTCACCGGCTATGCGGCGGCGGAGATCATCGGTCAGACGCCGCCGATGATCACCTCGCAGCAGCACGACGAATCGTTCTTTGTGGCGATGCAGGACGTGCTGCGCCGGACCGGGCACTGGCAGGGCGAAATCAGCAGCCGCCGCAAGGGCGGTGAAGTCTTCCCGGTCTGGCTCGGCGTGTCGGTCGTGCGCGAGGCCGATGGCCGGCCGAAGTATCAGGTCTATATTTTTTCGGACATGACCGAGCGGCAGGCGGCACAGCAGCGGATTGAATTCCTGGCTCACCACGATCCGCTGACTGAATTGCCGAACCGCCTCCTGTTGCGCGACCGGGCCGAGCTCGGCATGGCGCATGCGCACCGCATGAGCGGCCGCATGGCCTTGCTCTTCCTCGATCTCGACCGCTTCAAGACGATCAACGATTCGCTCGGGCATCCGGTCGGCGACGCATTGCTGAAGGCCGTCGTCGAGCGCCTGAAAAGCTGCGTGCGCGAGACCGATACGATCAGCCGGCAGGGCGGCGATGAGTTCATCATCGTGCTCAACGACGTGCGCGACGGCGATGCGGTTTCGCGCGTCGCCGACAAGATCCATCAATACATGGCCGAGCCGTTCCTGATCGGCGAACATTCGCTGATGACCTCGTTCTCGATCGGCATCGCGCTTTACCCCGACGATGGCGACGATTTCGACGGCCTGCTGCAGAAGGCCGACACGGCGATGTATCACGCCAAGGAGGCCGGCCGGAACAGCCACCGCTTCTTCACCGAGGAGATGAACCTCAAGGTGGTCGAGCACCTGACGCTGGAGAACCAGCTGCGCCGGGCGCTCGATAATGGCGAGTTCGTCCTGCATTACCAGCCGCAGTTCGATCTGGCGGAAGAACGGATCGTCGGCGTCGAGGCGCTGATTCGCTGGAACTGCCCGGAAAAAGGCCTGGTGCCGCCCGGCCGCTTCATCCCGGTGGCCGAGGATTCCGGGCTGATCGTGCCGATCGGCGCCTGGGTGCTCGGTGAGGCGTGCCGGCAGGCGCGGGCCTGGCAGGACGCTGGGTTGCCGCCGTTTACGGTCGCCGTCAATCTGTCGGCGATCCAGTTCCGGCGGCCCGACCTCATCAACAACGTGATCAATGCGCTGGTACTTTCCGACCTTGACGCGCAATGGCTTGAACTCGAACTGACCGAGTCGATCCTGATCCAGGATGCCGAAACCACCCTTGATACGGTGCGCCGGCTGAAGGCGCTGGGCATCAAACTGTCGGTCGACGACTTCGGCACCGGCTATTCGAGCCTGACCTATCTCAAGCGTTTCGCCGTCGACAAGCTGAAGATCGACCAGTCGTTCGTGCGCGAACTGGTCAGCGATCCCGACGATGCCGCCATCGTCCGCGCCATCATCCAGATGGCGCACAGCCTGAAGTTGAAGACGATTGCCGAGGGCGTCGAGAGCCGCGAACTGGCCGATTTGCTGCGCCTGTTTCACTGCGACGAGGCGCAAGGCTATTTGTTTGCCCGCCCGATGCCGGCCGACGAACTGGAAGCGTTCGTGCGGGCCCGCCTGGAACCGCCGCGTCACCCGCTCGCCTGAGCGCGATTGCCGGCGTTTTTTCTCCGTTCGGGAAGATTCAGGCGGGCGAGCGCCCCGCCGCGAGCGCCAGATAACGCTGGTGCAGGCGCTCCACCTGTGCCTGAAGCGCCGCCTTGCCGTCGTTGTTGGTCAGCACGTCATCGGCGGCGGCGAGCCGGTCGGCGCGTGTGGCCTGCGTCGCCATGATGGCCCGCACTTCGTCTGCCGACAGTCCGCTGCGCGCCATGACGCGTTCAATCTGCACCGATTCCTCGCAATCGACGACGACGGTCCGGTCGGTCTGCGCGCGGTAGGCGCCCGATTCGACGAGCAGCGGCACCACCAGCAGCACGTAAGGCGCGTTGTCCGCCGCCTGGCAGCGCGCCGCACTCTCGCGCCGGATCATCGGGTGCAGGATGGCTTCGAGCTGGCGCTTGGCGCCGGGATCGGAAAAACACAGGCGGCGCATGGCGGCGCGGTCGAGGCTGCCGTCGGCCTGCGCGATGCCGGCGCCGAAGGTGCGGATGATCTCCGGCATGGCGGCGCCACCCGCCGCGGTCAGTTCATGGGCAATGCCGTCGGTGTCGACGACCTTGGCGCCAAGCATGGCAAACAGGTCGGCGGCGGTGCTCTTGCCGCTGCCGATGCCGCCGGTCAGTCCGATAATCAATCTCGCGTGAGTGGGGGCGCGGTGACTCATCGTCCGGGGAGTGTTCAGCGATTCTTGCAGGGTGTCAGTTTGGCCGCCGGAACGACGCTGGCGGCCTTGGTCACCGCCTCGCGCTGGGTGTCGACGGTGCGAATCTTGACGATGGCGGTGCCCGGCTTGTCGACGCGCTCGGCGATCCTGGCCGAGCGGACGCCCTTGGCGCGCAGCGATTCAAGCAGGGCGGTCGCGCCATCCTTGTTGGCGAAAAGCCCGAGCGAAATCGCCCGGTTGTTCGGGCCGTTGTCCTGCATGATGAAAAATTCGGTCACGCCGAGCGACCTGAGTTCCTCGGACTTGCTTTCGGCGTCCTTCTTCGTCGCCAGCGGCGGAATATGCACCCAGTAGCTGGAACGCCCGGGCGTCGTCACGGTGCGCTCTATCCTGACGCCGGTGAGGCGGGCCGACAGCCGTTTTTCAAGGCGTTCGGCCTCGGGCTGGCTGATTTCGCCGGTGGTCAGGCAGATGTCGACCGGTTTTTTCTCGGTGGCGGCGGGCGTTGCGGGCTGTTCGCTGGCGGCCGGTTTTTCGGCCACGGCAGCGGAGTCGGGCGTTTCGCTGGTTTCAGGTGCCTTTTTCTCGTCGTCGAGGGGTGTTTCTTTTGTTTGTCTACTGTTTTCGGGTGGCGTGTCGCGCGAAACGATGCGAATCTGGTCGGCCGCGATTTGCTGGTGGAGGCGGGAAGCCTCCTGGTTGGCCGTGCCGCCGAGCAAGCCCTGAGCCCAGGCGAGAAACAGCAGGTTTGCGAGTACAAGTACAAAAACGAGAACGCGCATCGAAAATCCTTGGCAGATGAACAATGGAGCGCGGCGGGCGCTCAATCCCGCCAGTATACGTTGCCGGGAAAAGTCCTGTCTCGCATCAGGCGTTTGCGGCGCGGCTCAGCGACTCAGTGCGAAGCGTCGCAGTCCTTCGAGGATCAGCGTGTCTTTGATCTGGTGCGGGATGGTCAAGGCGTCGGAAATGCGTGCCGCCGCGCCGCCGGTGAGCAGGCACAGGGCGCTGGCCGGCAGTGGTCGGAACATGCGCTCGATGGCGCCGGCCTGGGCATTGAGGCAGCCGCTGACGATGGCGTCCATGGTGTTGCGCGGCGCGGTGCGCAAGGAACCCTCGGCGAGCGGCAACTGCGCTGTGTTGCGGGCCAGCGAGGCGAGCATGAGGTCGATGCCGGGCAGGATCAGTCCGCCCTGAAAGGTCCCCGCCGCATCCAGCCAGTCGACGGTGGTCGCCGTGCCGGCGCAGACGACGAGACAGTCGCCGGACGTCAGGCTGCGTGCGCCGATCAGCGCCGCCCAGCGGTCGGCGCCGAGGCGCTCCGGTTGCTCGTAGGAGTTCCGTACGCCGCAGGCGGTCGCCGACGGGCGGAGCCAGCGTGGCGTCAGGCCGTGGGTGGACAGACTCCGCTTGATGATTGCTTCGATGGTGGTTCCGGCCACATTGCAGGCGACGCAATCCGCCCCGCGCGGCCAGCCGCGCGCGGTTTCGCCGAGGCGGGCGGCATCGCTGGTCGGGAGGGCGCCGTGTTCGATCCACTGCGCGCCGTCGTGGAGCCCCCACTTGAGGCGCGAGTTGCCGGCGTCGAGGGCGATCAGCATGGCGGGCGCAGCGAGAGATCGCCGGACAGGCAGCGTTCGAGGCCGCTGGCGGTTTCGACGAGCAGCGCGCCGTCTTCGTCGGCGCCCCGGCAGACGCCTTCCATTTCGACGCGGCCGTCGCGCAGCAGGCGGACGCGACTGTCCTGCCAGGCGTTGCGCGCCTGCCACTCATGGCGCAGGCCGGCAAAACCGGCGCGATCGAAATCGTCGAAGACGGCGGCCAGTTGAGCGAGCAGGCGGGCGAACAGCGCGTGGCGTTCCGGCGGGGCCTCAAGAATTACTTCGAGTGCCGTGGGCGGCAGCGAGGCGGCGTGCTGCGGGATGGCCTCCGGGCGCTTCAGGTTGAGACCGATGCCGATGACGGCCAGCGCCCCGTCTTCGTCGGCGTGCAGTTCGATCAGGATGCCGCCGAGTTTGGCGCCCTCGTGGAGAATGTCGTTCGGCCATTTGAGGGCGACCCCGGCCGCGCCGAATGTTTCCAGTGCCTGCACGACGGCGACGCCGACGGCCAGCGACAGGCCGGACAGTTTTTCCAGTCCGCCATTAAAGCGCCACAGCACGGAGAAGGTCAGACTCGCTTCCGGTGTGGCGACCCACTGGCGGCCGCGGCTGCCGCGTCCGGCCGTCTGCCGGTCGGTGATGACGACGCGGCCGGAAGGTGCGCCTTCGGCCGCGTGTTGCAGCAACAGGGTATTGGTCGATTCGCACTCGGCGAGCGCGTCGACATCGAACCGACCGCGCGTCGCGCCCAGCAGCGATTGCAGGCGGGCCGGATCAATCAACGAGGAGGGATGGGTCATAAGAGCGGCCGTGTTTCAAAGGCCGCCATTATCGCCGATTATGCGTGGGGCTGATCCGGCTCGTCCGCGCGCGCACCATCGAGGCCGAGCTCCTGAATCTTGCGCGTGATGGTGTTGCGGCCGATGCCCAAGGCCAGGGCGGCTTCGATGCGCCGCCCGCCAGTATGGGCCAGGGCGCGCTGGATCAGGATGCGCTCGAAAACCTGGGTCAGGCTTTCGTGCACGTTGCCTTCGCTGTTGGCCAGCAGGCGGTCGACTTCCATGGCCAGCCCGCTCTCCCAGTTCGACGCCGCCGCGCTCGGCGTGGCTTCGCGCAGCTCGGACGGCAAGTCGGCGACGTCGACCTGCTGCCCCGGCGCCATGACCGTCAGCCAGTGGCAGACGTTTTCCAGCTGGCGAACGTTGCCCGGGAAATCGAGCAGCGCGAGGTACTTGAGCGCGGCTTCCGAGAATCGTTTCGGTTCGACGCCCAGTTCCAGCGCGCTTTTTTGCAGGAAATGCTTGGCGAGGATCGGGATGTCCTCGCGCCGCTCGCGCAGGCTCGGCAGGCGAACGCGGATCACGTTCAGGCGGTGGAACAGGTCCTCGCGGAACAGTCCTTCCTTGACCCGCGCTTCCAGGTTCTGGTGCGTGGCGGCGATGATGCGGACGTTGGCCTTGATCGGCGAGTGGCCTCCGACGCGGTAGTAGTTGCCATCCGAGAGCACGCGCAGCAGGCGGGTCTGCAGTTCGGCCGGCATGTCGCCGATCTCGTCAAGAAACAGCGTGCCGCCTTCGGCCTGCTCGAAGCGGCCGCGCCGCTGGGCGGCGGCGCCGGTGAAGGCGCCCCGTTCATGCCCGAACAGCTCGGATTCGAGCAGGTCTTTCGGGATGGCGGCGGTGTTGATGGCGATGAACGGTTTGTCGGCGCGCGGGCTGTGGCGGTGCACGGCGTGTGCGACGAGTTCCTTGCCGCTTCCCGATTCGCCGGTGATGAGCACCGTCGCCGCCGATTGGCTGAGGCGGCCGATGGCGCGGAAAACTTCCTGCATGGCCGGCGCCTGGCCGAGAATTTCCGGAATGGTGCCGATTTCGCCCGATCCCTCGCCCTGGTGCAGGCTCTCGTCGATGGCGCGACGAATGAGTTCGATGGCCTGATCAACGTCGAACGGTTTGGGCATGTACTCAAACGCGCCACCCTGGAAGGCCGCGACGGCGCTATCGAGATCGGAATAAGCGGTCATGATGATGACCGGCAGCGAGGGAAAGCGGGATTTGACCCGTTTGAGCAGCTCCAGCCCCGAGTCGCCCGGCATGCGGATGTCGGAGACCAGAACTTGCGGCGGTTCGGCGCCGGCATCGAGTTGCGCCAGCGCTTCGGTCGCCGAGGTAAAGCTCTTGAACGGCACCTGCTCGCGCGACAGCGTCCGTTCCAGTACCCAACGGATAGATTTGTCGTCGTCGACGATCCACACGGGTTTCATTTTGTTTTCAGCAATCATGTTTATTCGACGGCCTTTTTAAGCAAATAGCTTGCCATGGTTGCGGAAGTGGCTTTTTCGCGTAGGGCAGAGGGGTTTGATCGGGGCTGCTGGCTAAATAAAAAGCGAACCACCAAGGCACAAAGCACACCAAGAGAGCACCAAGGAAGGATCCTGTTTTTCTTGGTGAAACTTTGTGGCCTTGGTGTCTTGGTGGTGAAATGGCATTGCTGGTGGCGGCTATTGAGAGGCGGTTTTCCCCGTATCGAGCGGCATGCGGATGGTGAAGCAGGTGTAGCCGGGGCGGCTCTCGCATTCGATGGTGCCTTGATGCTGCAGGATGAAGCTCTGCGCCAGCGTCAGGCCGAGGCCGCTGCCGCCGTCGCGCCCGGAGACGAGCGGAAAAAACATGCGGTCGCGGATCGTTGGCGGAATGCCCGGGCCGTTGTCGATGACCTGGAGTTCGAGCGCCAGCGGAAAGCGTTTTTTGGCCAGTGTTACCTGTCGGGTGATGCGCGTGCGCAGGGTGATGGTTCCCTTGTCCTGCCCTTCCACTGCCTGGCCTTCAATGGCCTGGGCGGCGTTGCGCGCGATATTGAGAATGGCCTGGATCAGCTGCTCACGGTCGCCAACCAGGTCCGGCAGGCTGGTGTCGTAATCGCGGCGCACGGTCAGCGTATGCGGGAATTCCGCCGTCAGCAGACTGCGCACGCGCTCGAGGATTTCGTGGATGTTGACCGGCCCCGGCTGCATCGGCCGATGCGGTGAGAGCAGGCGCTTCATCAGGTCCTGCAGGCGGTCGGCCTCCTTGATGATGACTTGGGTGTATTCGCGCAGGCCGGCGTTGTTCAGTTCGTGCTCGAGCAACTGGGCGGCGCCGCGGATGCCGCCGAGCGGGTTCTTGATTTCGTGGGCCAGGTTGCGGATCAGCTCGCGGCTGGCCAGCTGCTGTTCGAGAAGGCGCTCTTCGCGCGTCGCCTTCAGTTGCTGGTCAATCGGCCACAGTTCGATCAGCAGCCGCGCCTCGGAAGCGCCCGGTGCTTCCTGCGGGTGCACCGGATTGACCGTGCAGTTGAGGTGCAGCAACGAGCCGTCGCCGCGGCGCAATTCGATGTTCTGGCCGGTATAGCTCCAGCCGAGTTCGAGGACGTTGCCGAGCACTTTGCGCAGCGATTCCGGGCACTCGATGACGCTGTCGAAGCGCCGTCCGGCAATGGCCTTGCCGCTGATGGCGAGGAGGTTTTCAGCCGCTGAATTGATGAAACGGACGGACTGCGTGCTGTCGAGCAGGACGATCGACGAAGAGAGCAGGTCCAGTCCGCCGAACGGATTGGTAGGGGGGGGCGTCATGTGGGTGGGGTACCTGTTGGCTGGGAGGCAAGCCAAGGCGATGGATGCTTAGCGCAGTTTGCCCAGCTCCTTCTGGATGGCTTCGATATTCCGCTCGTGCAGTGCGATCTTGTCCTTGTAAGGTTGCAGCCGGTCGAGCACTTTCTGGTAATTGCGTTCGTTGCCGCTACGCAGCGATTCCTGCTCGGCCAGTTCCTTCCTGGCTTGTTCGAGGTTTTTCTGCTCGGTCGCCAGCTCGCTTTCGAGGATGTGCCGACGGTCGTTGTCGCGCGCCTTTTGCGTTGTATCGTCAACTTTCGGGAAATTGGCGGGCGTCGGCGTTTTGGGCGCTGCGCCGGATTTCGGGGCCGGTGTCGTAGTGCCCGGATCGCCCAGATTCATGGCCGTGCATTTGACGTTCTTCCCGGCGGGTTTGACGTTCGAAAACGATTTGTGGCCACTCTCGTCGATACACTGGTACATCACATCCGCGTTGGCTGACGTGGCGGCCGCTAGAAGCGCCGCCGGCAGCAAGTGAATCATTCGCAACCTCATCGCGCAATATCCTTTTGTAATAAATCAGGGGCGGGTTGATCGGACTTCAGTGTATTGGATGGCCGTGCGGAGAGCAAACGCCGGGGGGCTTGAGAAACAAAAAAGGACGGGGAATTCCCGTCCTTTTTCAAGCAGTGCCGGGTTGATCAGCAGCTGTAGTAGAGGTCGAATTCGACCGGGTGGGTCGTCATGCGAACCTTGTTGACTTCGTCCATCTTCAGTGCGAGGTAGGCATCGATCCATTCGTTGGAGAAGACGCCGCCACGGGTCAGGAACTCGCGGTCCTTGGCGAGTGCGTCGAGCGCTTCTTCGAGGCTGGCGCAAACGGTCGGGATCTTTGCATCTTCTTCCGGCGGCAGATCGTAGAGGTTCTTGTCAGCGGCATCGCCAGGATGGATCTTGTTCTGGATGCCGTCGAGACCGGCCATCAGCAGGGCGGCGAAGCAGAGGTACGGGTTGGCGATCGGATCCGGGAAGCGGGTTTCGATACGGCGAGCCTTGTCGGACGCAACGTGCGGGATGCGGATCGAAGCGGAACGGTTCTTGGCCGAGTAAGCCAGCTTGACCGGAGCTTCGAAGTGCGGAACCAGACGCTTGTACGAGTTGGTGCCCGGGTTGGTGATGGCGTTCAGTGCCTTGGCGTGCTTGATGATGCCGCCGATGTAGAAGAGGGCGGTTTCGGACAGGCCGGCGTAGCCGTTGCCAGCAAACAGGTTCTTGCCGTCTTTCCAGATCGACTGGTGAACGTGCATGCCGGAACCGTTGTCGCCAACGATGGGCTTCGGCATGAAGGTGGCGGTCTTGCCGTACTGGTGCGCCGTGTTATGCACGACGTACTTGAGTGTTTGCGTCCAGTCAGCGCGGCGAACCAGCGTGCTGAACACAGTGCCGATTTCGCATTGGCCGGCGTTGGCCACTTCGTGGTGATGCACTTCGACCGGGATGCCCAGAGATTCGAGCGTCAGCACCATGGCCGAACGGATGTCGTGCAGGCTGTCGACTGGCGGAACTGGGAAGTAGCCGCCCTTGACGCCCGGCCGGTGACCCGTGCCACCAGCGCCTTCGGTTTGCTCGCCCGACTTCCAGGCGGCTTCGCTCGAGTAGATCTTGAGCGAGCAGCCAGACATGTCGGCGCTCCACTCGACGGAGTCAAAGATGAAAAATTCGGGTTCCGGGCCGAAGTAGGCGGTGTCGCCAATGCCCGAGGACTTCAGGTAGGCTTCAGCGCGCTTGGCGATGGAGCGCGGATCGCGGTCGTAGCCGCGGCCGTCAGCCGGGTCGACGACGTCGCAGGCCAGTACCAGCGTCACTTCGTCGTAGAAGGGGTCGATGTAAGCCGTGGTAGGGTCCGGCATCAGCAGCATGTCGGAGGCTTGAATGCCTTTCCAGCCGGCGATCGAGGAGCCATCGAATGCGTGGCCGCTCTCGAACTTGTCTTCGTCGAACGCGCTGACCGGAACCGTAACGTGCTGTTCTTTGCCGCGGGTGTCGGTGAAGCGGAAGTCAACGAACTTGACATCGTTTTCCTGGATCATCTTGATTACTTCTTGCGGGCTTGCCATGTGCAAAGTCTCCTCAGCGGATGCCGGTCATCCCGGCGACAATTAAAAAAACGTGCTTCGATGGTTAGCAGAAAACATGCCAACTTCCCTGCCTCGAATTTGCCATTGTGCCATAAGGCAAAATCTGGTGGAGGCCTTTGGTTGATGGCACAAGTTTGGTGCGTGCGGAGCATCGATGCACCAATAACGGGATTGTTGACGCCGCTCTGGTGCGGATTGACCGAGCGTAAGGTGAGCACTCATTTTCGTGGTAGTTGTCGGCGCTGTTCACGCGTTAACTCGGTTTATACTCTCGCCGCTTTCAATGCCTGAAACTTTCCCCGGCGGTCGTCAGTCGGAACCAGTTTAGACCAACACAGTTATCGTCATGGGAAAACTCACCGACATCCTCCTGCTCGCCCGCGAACGTGCCGACAAGCTCGATCTTCCGTATTCCGGTGCACTGACTCCGGAAGAGACATTTGCCGTCTGGCAGGAGTTGCCGGGCGCAAAACTGGTGGATATTCGCACCCGTGCCGAACTCGACTGGGTCGGGCGAATTCCGGGGGCGGTGGAAATCGAGTGGCAGTCTTATCCCGATGGCCAGCTGAACCCCGATTTTCTCGCCCAGCTCGGCCGTCAGGTGGATAAAGAGGCGACGGTTCTGTTCGTCTGTCGCAGTGGCATTCGCTCGCACAACGCGGCGGTTCTCGCCAGCGAAGCCGGCTTTACGGCGTGCTATAACGTGCTGGAAGGCTTTGAGGGGACCGTCGATGCCAACGGGCAGCGCGGAAAGTTGGGCGGCTGGCGGCTTGCCGGCCTGCCTTGGCATAGTTGAACTCAACGAATCATCGATTCCCGGAAAACATCCGGTCAGCACCCAGGAACATGCAATGAATACGCGAAGCATCAGTTTTGACTCTTTCAGCCAAATGTCCGACGCGGAGTGCCATGAGCGCATTCGCGCGGCGCGTGCCAAGGTGGGGCAGAAGGCGGTCATCCTCTGCCACCACTATCAACGCGCCGACGTGTATCAATACGCGGATTTGACGGGAGATTCGCTGAAACTGTCGCGCCTGGCTTCGCAAACGGATGCTGAATACATCGTCTTCTGCGGCGTGCATTTCATGGCCGAAGTGGCCGACATCATGTCGAAGCCGCACCAGATTTCGATCCTGCCTGACCTCGCGGCCGGCTGCTCGATGGCCGACATGGCCAATCTGGCCAAGGTCGAGCGCTGCTGGCGCGAATTGAATTCGATCCTGAACGCCGAGGAGGTGTTCACGCCGGTGACCTATATCAACTCGGCGGCCGACCTGAAGGCTTTCTGTGGCAACCACGGCGGCATCGTGTGTACGTCGTCGAACGCGCGCACGATCGCCGAGTGGGCATTCAAGCAGCGCGAGAAGATCCTGTTCTTCCCCGACCAGCACCTCGGTCGGTGGACCGGTCATGCGATGGGCATTCCACTCGACGAAATGCTGGTCTGGGATCCCGATCTCGAAATGGGCGGTTTGACGCCCGAACAGATCAAGAAAGCCAGGATCCTGCTCTGGAAGGGGCACTGTTCGGTACACCAGATGTTCCAGCCGGCGCATATCGAGAAGTTCCGCCAGAAATACCCGGAGGGTCATGTCATTTCCCATCCGGAGTGCTGTTTCGATGTCTGCCGGTTGTCCGATCATGTCGGCTCGACCGAACAGATCGTCAAGGTCATCAAGGAGGCGGCGCCGAACACGCGCTGGCTGGTCGGCACGGAATTGAACCTCGTCAACCGGTTGGCCGAGGAGGTCCGGCCCGAAGGCAAGATCGTCCAGTTCATGGCGCCGACCGTTTGCATGTGCTCGACGATGCAGCGCATCGACCCGCAGCATCTGGCGTGGACGCTGGAGAATCTGGCCGAAGGCCACGTCGTGAACCGGATCACGGTGCCGGCGCACGAAGCCGGTCCGGCCAAGCTGGCGCTGGAGAGGATGCTCGCGGTATCGTGATATCGTGAGCACCATGAAATCCCAGAAGCTGCACGTCGTCACCTACAACATCCACAAAGGCTTCTCGCAGTTCAATCGGCACATGCGGGTGCACGAACTGCGTGACGAGTTGCGCGCGCTCGGTCCCGATATCGTTTTCCTGCAGGAAGTGCTCGGGCAGCATAGTCGGCATGCGGCGAGAATCGAGAACTGGCCGGAAAAGGCGCAGCACGACTTTCTCGCGCAGGACGTGTGGGAATCGAGTGCTTACGGCCGCAACGTGGCCTATGACCACGGGCACCACGGGAATGCCATTCTGGCCCGTTTCCCGATCGTTCATGCGCACAATCAGGACGTCACGCACCTGCGCTTCGAGCGGCGCGGTTTGCTGCACTGCACGATCAATGTGCCGAATGTCGACCAGCCGCTGCATTGTGTCTGCGTGCATCTGTCGCTCTTTGCCCGGTCGCGCCGGAAACAGATGGATGCGCTGGCCGCTTACCTCGAGCAGGCGGCCGGCAACGACTCGCCGCTCATCATCGCCGGCGATTTCAACGACTGGCGCAATGAGGCCGACGCCTTGCTGGCTCAGCGCCTTGGGCTGACGGAAGTTTTTGGCGGCTCCGGCGGTTCAGAGTCGCCCGGACGGAGCTTCCCGGCCAGGCGGCCGATGCTGCGCCTTGACCGCATCTACGTGCGCGGTTTTGCCATCGCCGATGCCAAGGTGCATTCGGGCCGGCCGTGGTCGCAGATATCCGACCACGCCCCGCTTTCGGCCGGGCTGATCCTGAACGGCTGATGCGCTTCCGCTAGTTTGCCGGCGGGGTGGCCTTGCCGGGCGCGTGCCTGCCATCGGCCGTCTCGCCTGGAATGGCAACGATCACGGCATCTTTCCTGGTGTGTTCGAAACGTTGCAGCACACGGACGCCTGACCTTTCGAGCCACGCGTCGATGGGGGCGTCCTTGCGTGAAACCTCGAATACCAGCAGCTCATAGTCGCCCTGCCGGATACGTTGAATCAGCTCGTCGCTGCGGTCTTTTTGCGTCGGTTTCAGGCTCCAGCCGGCGTAATAGGCGGCGCGGCCGCTCTCGAGATAGACGCGCGACGATTCGGTAGCGTTTTCGGCCAGCCATTTCCCGGCCGTCACGAAATGCGTCTTGCCCGGGCTCAGCGAAATGATGTTTGCCAGCATGATGAGTAGGGCTGCGCCGACCAGCGCGAGCCGCCAGCGTGGATAGCGCACGGCGAGTTCGCGCAGTCCGATGCCGACGAACGGCGCCATGAACAGTAGTATCGGACCAACGTAACGCCCGGCCAGGAACTGCTGGTCGATAACAAAAACGGAGACGACCATTAACTGGAAAGCGGTGCACCAAGCAAAAAGCGGATGCCGGTAAAATGCGAGGCGCAGGTGGCTGGTGCCAAGGAAAACGAGCGGCAGAACAAAGATGCCAAGCCTGGCGACGATCTTGATCGGAACGATGGCCAGCGAACCGAAGAAGAGAATGGTGCCGGCGTCCCCTTTCGCATAATCGATCAGAGCGGCCGCCAGCGCCTGGGCCTTGGCATCGAAGCCCTGTGCCTTGAAGCGCTGGATTTCGCCGGCCAGGCGGTGGCCTCCATCGAGATGCCCGCTGAAATAGAGGGCGAGCACGGCGACTGCGCCGGCCAGCGGCAGCGCACCGAGCTGCAAGAGGCGGCGCAGTCGCTCGTGGCGCGGCGCCTCAAACAGCTGCCACAGCAGCAGGGCCGGAAAGAGCGCCGCTGCTTCGGGCCGGAACAGCATGGCCATTGCCAGTACAACCTGGATCAGCAAGGCACCTACCCAGGTCGGCCGTCCGTTCCAGCGCAGCGCTTGCCACAGCGCCAGCATGATGAAGAACCAACAGCCAAACTCGCGGATCAGTTCATGGCGGTATTCGTTCAAGCCAGGAATCGCCAGCACGGCGAGCGCCGCCCACCACGCTGTTTCGGGCTGGAGGCGCTCGACGTTCTTGACCAGCAGGGTGCAGGCGCCGGCCATGAACAATGTATTGAGCAGATGTCCGGCGTTTTCCAGTCCCAGCCCTGTCGCTTGCGAGACGAGCGCCATCAGGATCGACAGGAACGGCCAGCTGAACATCGCCTTTGCGGCAACAAAGCCGCCGTCGAGAAAGGCACGTGCCGTCGTGACATAGAGCATGCCGTCCCGGTTCAGCATGCCGCCGAGGTGGGCGATCAGGGACAGCATCAGGCTGGCGGCAAACGTGACGCGGGCGGGCGTCAGATGGCGGTAGTGGCGCGAAAGATCGGGCAAAAGTTACCTCGGGAATGGGTTGGGCTGCGATGCAGTCGGCTCAGGCGATGCGCCGCAAATAAATGGTCACCGACAATTGTGCGCCGAGCCAGCCAAGCCCGCCGCCAATCGCGGCGATCACCGCGATGTTCGCTGCGGACAGGCTCTGCAGCGCAAAACCGCCGCCATACAGCTCGATCAGCTCACCGACCGGGGGCGCCAGCACATAACCGGCCGCCATCAGGAGCACGGTGGCAAACAGGCCGCCCAGCACGCCTTGCACGGCGCCGAAGTAGAGGAACGGGCGGCTGACGTAGGCATCCGTCGCGCCGATCAGCTTGGCGACCTCGATTTCATCGGCCTGGGCCAGGATCTGCAGGCGGATGGTGTTGAAAGTCACCGCCACCAGCGCGCCGGCAAACAGGCTGGCGAGCAGCGTCACGGTCAGCTTGCCGATGCGCAGGAAAAGATCGAGGCGCTTGATCCACGCGGAATCAAGCTGCACGTGCGCCACCTTCGGCCAGCCGGCCGCGGTTTTTGCCAGTTCCTCGAGCGATTCTGGACGTGTGTCCGCCGGTTCGACGACAAAGGCATCGGGCAGCGGATTGCGCGGCAAACTGGCGACGATTTCGTTCATGCCCTCGGTCGCCTGCAGGTTCTTGAGGGCCTCCTCCTTTGGCACGAAGCGCCATTTGCCAACCTTGGCTTCTTTGAGCCGCGCTTCAATTTCGGCGGTGTCCTTCCTGCCGGCATCGACGGCCATGAAAAGGCTGATCTGCTGGGTGCCCGAGATGTTGCCGGCAATGTCCTGCACGTTGTCGAGAACGATCCAGCCGGCGCTTGGCAGGGCCAGGGCGGCGCCGATCACCATCAGCGACAAGACGGTGTTGAGCGGCGAGGCGACAAGGCGGCGCAACGCACTCCTGAGTGCCAACCCATGCTGGGCGAGAAAGGTCATCATGCGGCACCTCCAAGCAGTCGGCCGCGTTCAAGGCGAATGATGCGCGGCGAGAATTGCGCCATCCACTGCGGGTCGTGCGTGGCGACGACAACCGTGACGCCGACCTGGTGGAAGGCACGGAAGAGCGCGTGGATGGTCGACGCCGAGTCGCTGTCGAGGTTGGCCGTCGGCTCGTCGGCGAGCATGATCGACGGCCGGTTGACGATGGCGCGGGCGATCGCCAGCCGTTGCTGTTCGCCGCCGGAAAGCGCGATCGGATTGACGTTTTCGCGGTCGAGCAGGCCGACCTTGTCGAGCGCGGCGCGCGCCCGGCGCACGGCTTCCTTGTGCGGCAGGCCAACGATGGCGAGTGGCAGCAGCACGTTGTCGAGCGCGGTGCGGTCGAAAAGCAGCTTCTGGTCCTGGAAGATGAGGCCGATGTTGCGGCGCAGGTAGGGAATGGCGCTCTGGCGCAGCGCCGTGATGTTCTGTCCGTTGATCACGATGCTGCCGGAGGTCGGCCGCTCGATGGCCGCGAGCAGTTTGAACAGGGTCGATTTTCCGGCGCCGGAATGGCCGCTGATGAACACCATCTCGCCGGCGGAGATGTCGAAGGTGACATCCTTGATCGCTTCCAGTCCTTCCGGATAGCGCTTGGTCAATGCACTGACGGAAATCATGTCCGGCTCACTCGAAAATGGCGTCCACGAAATCGCGGGCGTTGAACGGGCGCAGATCGTCGATGCCTTCGCCGATGCCGATGAAGCGGATCGGTTTCGGGCACTGGCGGGCGATGGCGGCAATCACGCCGCCCTTGGCCGTGCCGTCGAGCTTGGTGACGACGAGGCCGGTCACGTTGATCGACTTGTCGAAGGCCTTGACCTGCGCCAGCGCGTTCTGCCCGAAGTTGGCGTCGAGCACGAGCAGCGTTTCGTGCGGGCCGGTCGGGTCGGCCTTCTGGATGACGCGGCGTACCTTGGCGATTTCCTCCATCAGGTGCAGCTGGGTCGGCAGCCGGCCGGCGGTGTCGGCGAGCACGATGTCGATGCCGCGCGCCTTGGCCGCGGAAATGGCGTCGAAGACGACGGCGGCCGGATCGCCCGATTCCTGCGAAATGACCGTCACGTTGTTGCGCTCGCCCCAGGCCTGCAACTGCTCGCGCGCCGCAGCGCGGAAGGTGTCGCCGGCGGCGAGCAGGACGGACAGCCCTTGCGACTGGAAATGCTTGGCCAGCTTGCCGATCGAGGTCGTTTTGCCGGCGCCATTGACGCCGGCGATCATGATGATGAATGGGCGCTTTGCTGACGTGTCGAGCGGTTCTTCGAGCGGCAGCAGCAGTGTGTGCAGGGCGTCGGAAAGCGCTTTCTGGATGCCTTCCGGCGTTTCGATCTTGTCGCGCTTGGCACGCGACTTGAGTTCGTCGAGCAGGTGTTGCGTTGCCTCCATGCCGACGTCGCTGGTCAGAAGCAGCGTTTCCAGTTCTTCGAGCAGTTCGTCGTCGACCTTGCCGCGCGCGAAGATCGATTTGAGTTTGCCGCCGAGCTGCGCGCGGGTGCGCGCCAGGCCGGCTTTCAGCCGTTCGCGCCAGGAGAGCGCGGTGGTGGTCGCGGGGGGGGGCGTCAGCTCGTCTGGCTGCGGACTGTCGCTTTTCTTGTCGGTGGATTTCTTGAAGAAACCAAACATGGGCTTTTGTGTCTCTGTGGTGTTGCGGGAGCCGGAAGGCGAAGCGGTCCGGGTTTTGGGCGCTACGGCGATGGGAGTAAGATGCCGCCGCTGACAAGTCGTCAACGAGTCTCCGAATTTTATCAGAAGCCACTCATGCCCATGCGTTATACGAAGTTCTCGAAGCGTGCCGTTCTTGGCGCGGCCTTCCTGCTCGCGGCGACGGTTTCCTTCGCCGTGCGGGCGAACCCGTTTGAACAACAGCTGGCCAACGGCTTGCGCGTCATCGTCAAGGAAGACCGGCGGGCGCCGACCGTCGTGCATATGGTCTGGTATCGCGCCGGCAGCATGGACGAAACCAACGGCACGACTGGTGTGGCGCACCTGCTCGAACACATGATGTTCAAGGGCACGCCGACGATCGGGGCCGGCGAGTTCAGCCGCCGCGTGGCGGCCGCCGGGGGGCGCGACAACGCCTTTACCAGCCGCGACTACACGGCCTATTTCCAGCAGGTGCCGAAAGAGAAACTACCCGAGATGATGCAGCTCGAAGCCGACCGCATGCGCCATCTGACGCTCGATCCGAAGGAGTTCGAGCAGGAGATCAAGGTGGTCATGGAGGAGCGCCGCCTGCGCACCGAAGATCAGCCGCAGTCGCTGTTGTTCGAGCAGCTGGCGGCGGTGGCCTTGCAGGCGCATCCCTACCGGGTGCCGGTGATCGGCTGGATGAACGATCTGGAAAGCATGACCGTGCAGGATGCACGCGACTGGTACGACCGTTGGTATGTGCCGAACAATGCTTACGTCGTCGTGGTCGGCGATGTCGACCATCAGGAGGTGTTCCGGTTCGCCGAGCAGAGCTACGGGCAGCTGGCGCTGCGCGCCTTGCCGGCGCGCAAGCCGCAGGTGGAGCCCGCGCAGTCGGGTACGCGCCGCCTGACGGTCAAGGCGCCGGCCGATCTCCCGTCGGTGCTGATGGCCTACAAGGTGCCGCTGATCCGTGACGTGGAAAACGATACCGAGCCGTTTGCCCTTGAGATGCTGGCGGCCATTCTGGATGGGCATGAGGCGGCGCGTTTCTCGAAGCGGCTCGTCAAGGAGCAAAGACTGGCCGTGGCGGCCGGGGCGGGCTATGACTCGACGGCGCGCGGACCGGGGATGTTTTATCTGCACGGATCGCCCACTTCGGGGCGTAGCCGGGCCGAGCTGGAGGCCGGTTTCCGGGCCGAACTGGCGCGGGTCGCCAAGGACGGCGTGACGGCGGAAGAACTGGAGCGGGCGAGAGCGCAACTGGTGGCGAGCCAGATCTACAAGCTCGATTCGATGTTTGCGCAGGCCATGGAAATCGGCCAGTTCGAAGCGGCCGGCATTCCTTATCGCGCTGACAAGCGGATGATCGAGAAGCTGCAGTCGGTGACGGCCGCCGAGATCAAGGCGGTGGCGGCCAGGTATTTCGGCGATGATCAGCTGACGGTGGCCGAACTCGACCCGCAGCCCTTGCCCGGGACGCCGCGCGCGCCAGCCGCGGCTCAACGTCATTGAGAATCTCCGAGGTTTTTTGAACGATGAAGCCGATCAAACAGTTTGCCGCCGTTTTTCTCATCTTTTTTGCCCAGCTCGGGCTGATTGCACCGGTTGGCGCGGCCGCGCCGAAGATTGAGCACTGGATGGCGCTGTCTGGCGCCCGCGTGTTCTTCGTCGAAAACCATGACCTGCCGATTCTCGATGTTCAGGTCGATTTTGCCGCCGGTTCTGCATACGATCCGGGCAGCAAGGCCGGTCTGGCGGCGCTGACGCTCACCCTGCTCGATCTCGGTGTCGAAGCGATGGATGAAAACAGGATCGCCAACGGGTTGGCCGATCTGGGCGCGCAGCTCTCCGGCAGCGCCGGCATGGATCGCGCCTCGGTCAGTCTGCGCACGCTGTCGGCCGCAGAAAAACGCGGACCGGCGCTTGATATCTTGCGCGCCGTGCTGACCCGGCCGCAGTTTCCGGCCGCTGTTTTCGAGCGCGAACAGGCGCGTGCCATGGCGGGTCTGAAGGACGCGCTGACCCGTCCGGAAACGATCGCCAACCGTGCTTTCTGGGCGGCGATGTATCCCGATCATGCCTACGGTCGGCAGGCCTCGCCGGAGTCGGTCGGTGCGCTGCGGCGCGACGATCTCGCGGCGTTCTACCGTCAGCACTACACCGCGCAGCGGGCGGCGGTGACGATTGTGGGCGATGTCTCGCGTGCGGACGCCGAGGCGTTGGCGCAGTCGCTGACCTCGGAATTGCCGAAAGGGATCGGTGCGGGTGTGCCGGAAATTCCGCTGCGAGCCGCAGGCGGCGAACAGCGTCTCGCCCATCCGGCTGCGCAGGCGCATCTGCTGATCGGCTTGCCGGCGCTCAAGCGCGGCGATCCGGATTTCTTTCCGCTGGTGGTCGGTAACTACACGCTGGGCGGCGGCGGTTTTGTCTCGCGCTTGATGAAGGAAGTGCGGGAAAAACGCGGTTTTGCCTACAGCGTGCATAGCTATTTTCAGCCGCTGGAGCAGCCGGGGCCGTTCGAGATCGGCCTGCAAACCCGCAAGGAGCAGGCCGACGACGCGCTGCGTGTGACGCGCGACGTGCTGGCCGCCTTCCTCGCCGAAGGCCCGTCCGCGGACGAACTGCAGGCTGCCAAGCAGAATCTGATTGGCAGCTTCCCGCTGCGCCTCGACAGCAACCGCAAGTTGCTCGACAACGTGGCGACGGTCGGCTTTTACGGCCTGCCGCTCGATTATCTCGAACGCTATGCCGAGAACGTCGAGAAAGTCTCTGCCGCCGATATCCGCGCCGCTTTTGCCCGGCGTGTGCGGCCGGAGAGCATGGTGACGGTGATCGTCGGCCCGGACGGGGCGGTGGACTCCGCGAAAGGAAGCAAATGAATTCAGTGCGCATCATCGGTGGTGAGTGGAAGCGCCGTCTTCTGCATTTCCCCGATTCGGAAGGGCTGCGCCCGACGCCCGACCGTGTCCGCGAGACGTTGTTTAACTGGCTCGGACAGGATCTGGCGGGACTCACCTGTCTCGATCTCTTTGCCGGCAGCGGGGCGCTCGGTTTCGAGGCCGCTTCGCGCGGTGCGGCTCGGGTGGTCATGGTCGAGAAATCGGCGAAAGTGCGCGCCGCGCTGGAGGAAAATGCGCGTCTGCTTGGCGCCCCAAGCGCGAAAAACGGGCGTTTGGAGATTCTCGGCGCGGATGCGGTAAAATTCGCGTCCGCTTTTGGACCGGAAAGTCCGCGTTTCGATGTGCTTTTTCTCGATCCGCCTTACAAGCAAGGCTGGATCGGGCGCCTTGAACCGCTGTTGCCGCAGCTTTTATCCAGAGACGGCGTGCTTTACGTCGAGGCGGAGATGGAGCTGGAGTCTTGCGGAGACTGGCGTACCGTCCGCAGCGGCCGGGCCGGACAGGTTTTTTATCATTTGATGAGGAGTGGCGACCACGATGGCGCTGAATAACCGGTTGGCGATCTATGCCGGCACCTTTGACCCGATCACCATGGGGCACGAAGATCTGGTCCGGCGAGCAGCGGGGCTGTTCGACCATGTCATCCTGGCGATCGCGGCCAGTCACGCCAAAAAGCCTTTCTTCTCGCTCGAAGAGCGCGTCGGGATGGCAGAAGAAATTCTGCTGCCGCGATACCCGAATGTCGAAGTGTGCAGCTTCAGCGGTCTGCTGATGAATTTCCTGCACGAGCGAGGCGCCAAGGTTATCCTGCGCGGTTTGCGGGCGGCGTCCGATTTTGAATACGAATTCCAGATGGCGGGGATGAACCGGAATCTTTACCCCGAAGTCGAAACGATGTTCCTGACACCGAGTGAGCAGTACACGTTCATTTCGGCCACGATGGTTCGCGAAATCGCTCTTTTCGGTGGCGATGTCAGCAACTTTGCGCGCCCGTCCGTATGCGAGCGGCTGGCAAAGAAAATAGCCGAAAGAAACAGCAACTGTTGATCAGAAGGAAAAATACATGTCTTTGATTATTACCGATGAGTGCATCAACTGCGACGTTTGCGAGCCGGAGTGCCCGAACGAAGCCATTTCCCAGGGCGACGAGACGTATGTCATCGACTTTAACAAGTGCACCGAGTGCGTCGGTCACTACGACACGCCGCAATGCGTGGAGGTCTGCCCGGTCGATTGCATCAAGAAGGATCCGGAGCACGATGAGACGGTGAATCAGCTCTGGATCAAGTACGAGAAGCTGACCGGCATCAAGTGCGTCGGCTGTTCCGGGGAATAACGCTGGAACATTCTTCCGTCGGTCGAAAAAAACGCCGTGACTCTTTGCAGGGCACGGCGTTTTTTCTGGTGGCGTTCCGGAATGGGGCTGCGATGGCTGACGGTCAGGCGGCGCGCAGACCGGTTTCGTCGGCCACCGTGCTCAGCGTGTTCTGAATCTCCAGGCCCAGCGCTTCAATCGACCGGATCTGGCCGAGCAGCGTCTGCTCGACATGCTCGAGCTCGTTGATCCGGTCTTCCAGCGTGTCGGTCGCCTGGTGAATGCGCTTGATGCTTTCGAGCCGGCGCTTGAGCTGGATCTGGTGTTCCCGCACCTGCGTTTCCATCGGCGCCATGACCGCCTTGAGCCAGGCCTCGGCGTCGCGGTTGGCGCGCTCGAAGGCCTTTCGAACCTGCACCGCGACTTCCTCGAAGAATTTTTGCGTCACCTTGCTCTTCTCGTTGGTGGCGAGCTGGAAAACGGTGTTGAGATGCGTGTCGCACCAGTGTTCGAGGCGGTCAATTTCCTTCTTGTAGCGGATCAGTGAAAAACCGGTCGGCGAGTCCAGCTTGAGGCCGTGTTCGACGACGAACTTTTTGTAGATGGCCTCCATCATCGCCAGTATTTCCGTGACTTCGCCGTCCGATTTGATGAGGTTGGCGCGTGCGACGGCGAAGAAATTCCGCATGGCTTCGGAAAGCTCCTTCGAGAAGGTGGCGCCGGTCATCGTTGATCGCGTCTGTGCGGTCAGGCTGCGCAGGGCGTCGATGCCGAGGTGGCTGAAAAGCTTGTTGGTCAGTTGCGAAAAAATACTGCGCACGGCATAGAAGCGCTGCAGGCCGGATTCGAATTCCTCTTTCTCGACGCGCACCTTGCGCATCATGTATTCGACGACGCCCTTGTTCTTGCCGCGCAGTTCGGTCAGTTCGTCAAGCTGCTCGCGCAAGCCGGCCAGCCGGGAGTCGAGCAGTCCGCGCATGCGGGCGTGGATGTCCGAGAATTCGGTGCCGGTGAGTTCCTGCACGATTTCCCGCTTGGCCGGGATGAGTTCCTGCGAGAGCGCGGCTTCGAGTGCCGGCAGGCGGCTGCGGTTGAGCAATGAAGCGTCATCGTTGACCTTGGCGACCAGAGCCTTTTGGGCCGAGATCGGGAAAATCTGGCTGGATGGCAGATCGAGCGTCCGGGCGCAGTCATTGACCTGCTTGACGATTTCGGCCTCGATTTCATCGGCGCTTTTGAGTTCGTCCCACAGGCCGTCAATTTTGTTGAGGGCGACAATGCGCCCTTTCTTGTGCTGGTTCGGAGCGGCGACGTGTTCGCTCCAGATGGCGAGGTCGGATTGCGTCACGCCCGTATCGGCGCCGAGGATGAAAAGCACCGCATGGGCGTTGGGCAGCAGCGACAGCGTCAGCTCGGGTTCGGTGCCGATGGCGTTGAGTCCCGGCGTGTCGAGAATGACCAGCCCCTGTTGCAACAGGGGATGCGGGAAATTGATCACGGCGTGGCGCCAGCGCGGGATCTCGACGGTGCCGTCCTCGCCGGTGCGCCCGACGGTTGCGTTGCCGTTGCCGGTTGGGAAACCGTATTTTTCGGCGAGTTCCGGTGTGACGTGGCGAACATCACTCACCGAGCGCAGCGCGTCTTGCATGGCCTCGGTCGAGCCGGTGTCGAGCGGGATGACTTTCCACTCCTCG
Organism: Propionivibrio limicola; assembly: GCF_009469695.1. Taxonomy (GTDB): domain Bacteria; phylum Pseudomonadota; class Gammaproteobacteria; order Burkholderiales; family Rhodocyclaceae; genus Propionivibrio; species Propionivibrio limicola. Next base: position 22,663 of record NZ_SSSR01000020.1, on the reverse strand, counting down.
GGGTAGCGTTTGTACTCGCTGATGCCGGCGTTCGATTCGCGGGTTTCGATGGGCAGCAGTTCGATCGACGGAGGCTTCGACGGGTCGTACATCAGCTCGGTCGGACACATCGTGGTGCGCCCGGCCGTCGATGGCAGCATCCGGCTACCGTAGTCGGCGAAGAAAATGGCGTTGATGAGCTCCGATTTGCCGCGCGAGAATTCGGCGACGAAGGCGATATTCAAGCGATCCTCGCGCAGCTTTTCGAGGAGGCGGGCGATGCGCAGGTCGGTCTGGGCATCGCTCAGGTCGTTTTCCGACAACCATTTTCGGAAGGCCTCCAGGCCTCCCGCCAGATTGGTGCGCCATTGCGTATAAGCGGCAACGTGTTGAGCAAGCATCATGGTTTACCCCTCGATCAGAGGAGGCTCACTCTATCACAAGCGCACAGGCGAAAACCGATTGGAATAATCGGCGCGGGGGCTCGTTTAACGCTGGCAGGACGGGCAATAGAAGGTCGATCGCCCCGCCTGGCGGATCATCCGGACCGGGGCGCCGCAGCGCGGACAAGGCTGGCCCTGCCGGCCATAAACGGCGCAGGATGTCTGGAACGAGCCGGCGCCGCCATCGCTGTGCACGTAATCGCGGACGCTGCTGCCGCCGGCGGCGATCGCTTCGGTGAGAGTGGCGCGGATGGCTTCGGCGAGTGCGCGGCAACGCTTTCGGCTGATACGGTGCGCCGGGCGGAGCGGTGAAATGCCGGCCCGGAACAGGCTTTCGGCGGCGTAGATGTTGCCGATGCCGACGATCAGATGGCTGTCCATCAATACCGTCTTGATTGGCCCGCGGCGCGGGCGCGTGGCGTCGTAGAGCCAGTCGCCGCCGAATCCGTCGCTCAACGGTTCGGTCCCGAGCACGGCTACGAGCGGATGGCTTTCCACCCGGCTGCCTTCGTGCCAGACGAGAGTGCCGAAGCGGCGCGGATCGCGCAGGCGCAGGACCGTCGATGCGAATATGAGATCGACATGGTCGTGCTTTTGCGGTGGCGTGCCGGGAGCGACCAGTCGAAGGCTGCCGGACATGCCGAGGTGCAGGATCAGCCAGCCACCTCCGTGGGCGCTTTCGCAGTCGAAAAGCAGATATTTGCCGCGGCGGCGGATGGCGTCGATATGCAATCCGGCGAGGCGGGTTGCCAGTTCGGGCGGGATCGGGTGGCGCAGGCGCGGCGTGCGGAAAATGGCGTTGAGCAGACGCTGGCCCGGCAAATGGGGCAGTAATCCGAGGCGGCTGACTTCGACTTCGGGGAGTTCCGGCATTGCTGGTCTCGACAAAAGCCCATAACATGAGCGAACCAGTAAGACGCACAAGACTCCAACCGGTTCCCGGACAGGAGCTGCTCAGGGTACCAAGACTCATGAAACACATTCGATATGCCATCTGTCTGACCGCTTTGGTGGCCGGATTCGTCGCGCCGGCAGGCGCTGTCGATGGCGCGCTGGCGGCCAAGAAAGCACCCGTCGCACGTGACGCCGGACGCCGCGCTGCGGTTGCGGCACCGGAACCATCCGTCGATGACGGAGAGGTATTGACCGCGCAGGTGGTCTATCAGGTGTTGCTCGCTGAGGTCGCCATGCAGCGCGGCGATCTTGATCTGGCGAGCCAGGCCTACGCCACGCTGGCCTTGCGCACGCGCGATCCGCAGGTGCTGGAACGGATGATCGAAGTGGCAGGGTATGCACGCCGCTTTGATCTGGCCATCGAGGCGGCGCGTCTCTGGCTTGAGCGCGAACCGGATTCCAAGCGCGCGCAGCAATTGCTGATCAGCATGATGATTCTCTCTAACCGGTTGGACGATCTTGCGCCGCCGCTGATTCGTCTGCTCGAAGCCGATACGCCGGGGCTGGCGGCCAATCTGACCGGTCTCAACCGGATGTTTGCCCGCAGCCCCGACCGGCTGGCCGTTTTTCGCCTGATCGAGGCAGTCTGCCGGCCGTTTATCGGCATGGCCGAGGCGCATTATGCCGTTGCGGTGGCGGCCGGGTCGGCCGGCCTCAACGAACGGGCCATGTCGGAGGTGCGACGCTCCCTCGAGTTGCGCCCTGGCTGGGAGTTGCCGGCTTACCTCGGCGGACAACTGCTGGCCCGCGAATCGCCGGGTGATGCGATCGAGTTCATGCAGGAATTCGTCGAGCGCTATCCGCAGGCGCGCGAGGTTCATTTGCTGCTGGCGCGTACGCTGGTGGCGGAAAAGCGTTATTACGAAGCCAAGCGCCATTTCGACCAACTCCTGCAAGCCAATTCGGAGAGTCCGGAAATAACCTATGCCGTCGCCGTCCTGGCCCTGCAGCAGAACGATCGTGGTCTGGCGGAGGCGCAGTTCAAGCGTTTCCTGTCGTTCGAAGGGGCGAACAAGAGCGTCGCCTACTACTACCTCGGGCAGATTGCCGAGGATGACAAACGTTTCGACGAGGCGCTGGCCCACTATGCCGAGGTTGAGTCCGGAGAGCATTATCTTCCGGCCCGGATGCGCAGTGCTTACCTGCTTGGACGGTTGGGGCGGATCGACGAGGCGCGAACGCTGCTTGACCAAGCAACCACAAAAACACAGGAAGAACGGATCCAGTTGCTTGTCGCCGAGGCGGCGTTGTTGCGTGATGCCAAGCAGTTGCAGGCGGCCTTTGCCTTGCTCGACTGGGAACTGGAGAAGAGTCCCGAGCAAGCCGATTTGCTTTACGAAACGGGATTGCTGGCCGAGCGGCTCGGCCGTTTCGAGCTGATGGAAGCGCGTTTGCGGAAGCTGATCGGCCTGCGTCCGGATAACGTGCGTAGCGCCCAGGCCTACAACGCGCTCGGTTACTCCTATGCCGAACGCAATATCCGGCTCGGCGAAGCGCGGGAGTTGATCGAGAAGGCGCTCCTGCTGTCGCCGGAAGACGGTTTTATCCTCGACAGCATGGGTTGGGTGCTCTTCCGGCAGGGGGATCTGAACGGCGCGCTTGGTTATCTTGAAAAAGCCTATGCGCAGCGCGAGGATCCTGAAATTGCCGCCCATATCGGCGAAGTGCTGTGGGCTCTTGGTCGCCAGGAGGACGCACGGCGCGTGCTGCTTGACGCCGGGCGCAAGCATCCGGACAGCGATGTGCTGAACGAGGCGGTCAGGAAATTTGCGCCCTGAAATGCTGGTTACTTTCGTGTCTGCGTTACGCGCCGGGCGGGTTGCTTTCGCGCTAGTCGTCGCCGGGTGGCTGGTTGGCGGCTGTGCCAGCTTGTCCGAACCGGCGGTGGACGGCCCGGTGGTTGCGCTGACCGGGCGCGAGCCGCTGGAGGACTTCGCCCTGAACGGCCGTTTTTCGCTGCGCTATGAAGATAAAAACTTCTCCGGTCGCTTGAGTTGGCAGCACCGGGGGCGGAGCGATGCTTTGTTGCTGGCCAGCCCGTTCGGGCAAGGCATGGCCGAAATTGCCGCCAGCGATAGCGAAGCGCGCCTGCTCACCAGCGATGGCCGAAGCTACGTTGCCGCCGATGTCGAAACCTTGACGCGGGATGTGCTGGGGTACCCCCTGCCGCTTTCGCAATTGACGGACTGGGTGCGCGGCAAGGTGATCGAGGGGCGCCTTGAGCGTGATTCGCGCGGACGCCCGTCGCGGCTTCGCCATGAAGACTGGCGCATTGATTATGAATATGCCGGCGAAGATCCGCAGGCGTTGCCCTCGCTGATTATTGCCGAGCGCCTCGGCGCTTTCGAATTGAGGTTGCGCATCGACGAATGGACGCCGTTCTGAGCGCTGTTTCTGGTACTGAAAACGAGCTGTGACTGATCTTCCGACTTCTTCTGAATGGACCTGGCAAAGCGCTTATCCGGCGCCGGCCAAACTCAACCTTTTCCTGCATGTCGTTGGTCGCCGGGATGATGGGTATCACCTGCTGCAGACGGTGTTCCGCCTGGTCGATCATGGCGATACGTTGCATTTCTCGCCGCGCAGCGACGGCCGTGTCGTGCTGCTTAACCCGTTGCCCGGGGTGCCGGCAGAGAGCGATTTGACCGTCCGGGCGGCTCGCCTGCTGCAGGCGGAAACGGGGTGCCGGGGCGGCGTGGATATCCGTATCGAGAAGCGCCTGCCGATGGGCGGCGGTCTGGGCGGTGGCAGCTCCGATGCAGCTAGCGTCCTGCTGGCGCTCAACCATCTCTGGCAATTGGGATTGACACGTCAGCGCCTGCAGGAAATCGGCCTTGGCCTTGGCGCCGACGTGCCGGTTTTTGTGTTTGGCCGCAATGCGTTCGCCGAAGGGGTGGGCGAAGCCTTGCTGCCGGTCGAAGTTCCCCCGGCCTGGTATCTTGTTCTGGAACCGCCCGTGCAGGTGCCAACGGTCGCCATCTTTGGCGCTCCCGAACTCAGGCGGGATACGGCCCCGATTGCTGCCGCGGACTGGAGGCCGGGCTTTGGCGCGAACGATTTGCAGGAAGTGGCGGTGTCCCGTTTTGTCGAGGTCGGGCGTCATTTGCACTGGCTGAATGCTCGTGTGCCGGCACGCATGACGGGATCGGGGGCCTGTGTTTTCGCCGAGTTGCCGACGCGGGAAGCCGCGGCAGAAATCCTTGCTGGTTTGCCGCCACAGATGCGCGGCTGGTTGGCGCCGGGGCTCGAAAAACATCCGTTGCATGGCCTCGCATCTTGAATCTGACCGATTTTGTTAAAAAAATCCGCCAGGTACTTCCATTTTTGCAAAACCCTTTGTACAATGCGCGCCTCGCTTGCATTGATCTGTGAGCAGCTGCTGGGGAGTCGCCAAGTTGGTCAAGGCACCGGATTTTGATTCCGGCATTCGAAGGTTCGAATCCTTCTTCCCCAGCCATTCAAGTTTCCAAAACGCGGGCAGGTTGATACCTGCCCGCGTTGTTTTCCAAAGCAGTTCTTCAAGGCGCCTCCCGGCGCGACGGGTGTTCGACATGGCCTACGATAGCCTGATGGTTTTTTCCGGCAATGCCAATTCCAAACTGGCGGCCGAAGTCGTCAAACGCTTGGATATCTCGATGGGGCGGGCTCAGGTGGGCCGTTTCTCGGATGGCGAGATTTCCGTTGAAATCGAGGAGCATGTGCGCGGCAACGACGTTTTCGTCATCCAGCCGACCTGTGCGCCATCGAACGAAAACCTGATGGAGCTGCTGATCATGGTCGATGCGCTCAAGCGCGCCTCGGCCGGCCGGATCACCGCCGTCATTCCCTACTTTGGCTATTCCCGTCAGGATCGCCGCGTGCGTTCGGCCCGTGTGCCCATCGCCGCCAAACTGGTCGCCGATCTCTTGACCGCGGCTGGCGTCCATCGCGTGCTGACCATGGACCTGCATGCCGAGCAGATCCAGGGTTTCTTCAATATCCCGGTCGACAACATCTATTCGCTGCCGATCATGCTGAACGATGTCGAGCAGCAGAAGTTCGAGAATCTGATGGTCGTGTCGCCTGATGTGGGCGGCGTGGTGCGGGCCCGGGCGCTGGCCAAGCGCCTTGAGTGCGATCTGGCCATCATCGACAAGCGCCGCCCGAAGGCGAATGTTTCGGAAGTCATGAACATCATCGGTGACGTCAGGGATCGTACCTGTGTGCTGATGGACGACATCGTCGATACGGCCGGAACGCTGTGCAAGGCCGCTACGGCACTCAAGGCGCATGGCGCGAAAGGTGTCGTTGCTTATTGCACACACCCCGTGCTTTCCGGGGCCGCCGTCAGCCGCATCAAGGATTCTGACATTGATCAGCTGATCGTCACCGACACCATCCCGCTGTCGGACGATGCGCAAAAGTGTTCGCGCATCCGCCAGCTTACCGTGGCGGAACTGTTGGCTGAAACGATCCGTCGCATCAGCAATGAGGATTCGGTTTCGTCGCTGTTCCTCGATTAAGTTTTTTTCACCACCCGTCTGGTCGCGGACGGGTTAATTACCTGGAGTTACTATGAAATTCGAATTGAATGCACAAAAGCGCGAAGTGCAGGGGTCCGGAGCGAGCCGCCGCCTGCGTCACGCTGGCAAGGTTCCGGGCATCATTTACGGTGGTTCGACCGCGCCGGAAGTGGTCGAGCTTGACCACAATGAACTGCTCCTGTCGCTGCGCAAAGAGGCGTTTCACTCAAGCCTGATTACGCTCAAGCTCGACGGTGCCGAGCAGAACGTTCTGTTGCGTGATGCCCAGATGCATCCGTACAAGCCGCTCGTCTTGCACGTTGATTTCCAGCGCGTCGACGTTACCCGCCCGATTCACCAGAAGGTTCCGCTCCACTTCATCAACGCTGACATCGCCCCGGGCGTCAAGATCGGTGGCGGCAAGGTCGCCCAGATCATGAACGAGATCGACGTTGCCTGTCTGCCGCAGGATCTTCCAGCCTTCATCGAAGTCGACCTGAAGGACATGAAGGCCGGTCAGTCGCTCCATATCTCGCAGCTCACCTTCCCGCAAGGCGTGAAGCCGGTGGTGCATGGCGACGATCTCGTTGTCGTTTCGGTCATCGGCAAGAAGAAGGGCAGCGAGGAGGCTGAAGGCGAGGCTGCTGCCTGATTCAGCTTCATCGCGTCTGACTGAACGTCCGACCAACAGGCCGCCGTACGGGTTTTACCTGCGGCGGCCTTTGTTTTAATCGAGTGAGCACAATGACTGCACCTCGCCTGATTGTTGGCCTCGGTAATCCCGGAGGCGATTATGAGGCCACCCGGCACAATCTCGGATTCTGGTTTATCGACCGCTTGGCGGCCGGTCTCAAGGTGACGTTGGCGCCGCAGGGCAAGTTTTTTGGCCACGCCGGACGCCGCGATGAACTCTGGCTGCTCAAGCCGACGACCTTCATGAATCGCTCCGGGCAGTCGGTGGCGGCGCTGGCCCGGTTTTACAAGATCGCGCCCGAAGAGGTCCTCGTCGTGCATGACGAGCTCGACTTGCCGCCGGGTGGCATTCGGATCAAGCAAGGTGGCGGCAATGGCGGCCACAATGGTTTGAAAGATATTCAGGCCCAGCTTGGCTCCCCGAATTTTTGGCGCTTGCGGCTCGGTATCGGGCATCCCGGCAACCGAAACGAGGTGATCAACTTCGTCCTCAAGCCACCGCGTCGCGAAGAGCTGGACGAGATCGACCGGGCGCTCGACCGTTGCCTGATTGCATGGCCGAAGCTCGCCGTCGGCGATTACGCCACAGCGCAACAGGCGCTGCACACCAAAGCTGTTTAACGAATACAGGACAGGAGTTACACCATGAGCCTCAAATGCGGAATCGTCGGTCTGCCGAACGTAGGCAAGTCCACCCTTTTCAACGCACTGACAAAAGCCGGTGTCGCGGCCGAGAACTACCCGTTCTGCACGATCGAGCCGTCGGTCGGCGTGGTCGAAGTGCCGGACAAGCGTCTCGACGAACTGGCGAAGATCGTGAAGCCGCAGCGGACCGTTCCGGCGGTGACTGAATTCGTCGATATCGCCGGCCTGGTGGCTGGCGCGTCCAAGGGTGAGGGGCTTGGCAACCAGTTTCTCGCCAACATCCGCGAGACGGACGCCATCGTCCATGTCGTGCGCTGCTTCGCCAACGACAACGTGATACACGTCTCCGGCAGCGTCGATCCGATCCGCGACATCGAGGTTATCGATACCGAACTGGCCTTGGCTGACCTGGCGACCGTCGAAAAGGCGCTCAACCGCTACCGCAAGCCGGCCAGCGCCGGCGACAAGGAAGCCAAGCTGCTCGTCGCCGTGCTCGACAAATGCTTTGCCCAGCTCGACGCCGGCAAGCCGGTGCGCGCGCTCGACCTCACCAAGGAAGAATGGGCGAGCATCAAGACCTTCTGCCTGATTACCGCCAAGCCGGTGCTCTATGCGGCCAACGTCGCTGAAACCGGCTTCGAGAACAATCCCCACCTCGACGCCGTGCGCGCGCACGCCAAGGGCGAAAAGGCCGAAGTGGTGGCCATCTGCGCCGCGATCGAGGCGGAAATTGTCGAACTCGACGACGAGGAGAAGCAGCTTTTCCTCGCCGATCTCGGTCTTGAAGAGCCGGGCCTGGATCGCCTGATTCGTGCCACCTATCAGCTGCTCGGCCTGCAGACCTACTTCACGGCCGGCGTCAAGGAAGTGCGCGCGTGGACGATCCACAAGGGCGACACGGCGCCGCAGGCCGCCGGCGTGATCCATACCGACTTCGAACGCGGCTTCATCCGCGCGCAGACGATCGGCTTCGACGACTTCATCGCCTGTGGCGGCGAACAGGGCGCGAAGGAGGCCGGCAAAATGCGCGCGGAAGGCAAGGACTACGTCGTCAAGGACGGCGATATTCTGAATTTCCTGTTCAACGTCTGAGTCAACTCATTGCTTTCTGGGTGTTTCATGAAACCCAGAGAAAGCAAAGAAACAACAACAAAATCGCGCAGTTAGGCGGTTTTATTGTTTCAGGAAGTGCCCGCTGATTTCCCGGGTTGCCAATGGTTTAATGAGTACAATGGTGAGTACGGTATTTTGCGCGCCAGCCAGAAAGTGAGTACAGTCATGCTGTCACCGCTACGAGGAGGCCGTCACCGTGCTTACCGACGCACATTGTCGCAACGCCAAGCCCAAGGAAAAACTCTACCGCCTGAATGATCAGCGCGGGCTCTATCTGGAGGTCAAACCGAATGGCGTGAAAGCCTGGCGCTTTCGCTTCACGCTGGACGGCAAGCCAAGCATGTTTGCCCTTGGCGAGTACCCTTCACTGACGCTATCCGAAGCAAGGGAGCGTAGTGAAGCCGCGCGCAAACTGGTCAAGCTGGGCATCAACCCAGCGCAACAGCGGCAGCTAGACCGCATCAGACAGGCCGGAGAAGCCCAGAACACCTTTGAGGTTGTCGCCAAGGAGTGGCTGCAGACAAAAGACTGGGAAGATGTCACCAAAAACCGGCGACTGGACATGTTGCAGCGTGTGGTTTTTCCCAGCATAGGGAAAATGCCGGTGCGCGAAGTGACTCCGGCCCACGTGCTCGATATCCTTCAAAAAACCGCGAAGCGTGGAGCTCCCACGGTCGCGGCGGAGGCGCGGCGCACGATGTCTGCGGTGTTCGAATTCGCCGTTGCTACCCTGCGCGCCGACAGCGACCCGGTCTGGCCGGTACGCAAGGCCCTTCCTGCTAACAAAACTCAGCACAAGCCAGCGCTTAGCAAGGAACAAATCGGCAAGCTGCTGTACGACTTCGAAAACCACCGCTGCAGTTTTCAGGTAAGTCACTGTATGCAACTGATGTGGTGGACGCTTGCTCGTCCGACTGAAGTGGCCGAGGCAGCATGGGATGAATTCGACCTTGAGAAGGCAACGTGGACCATCGCCGCTGAGAGGATGAAGGCACGTAAAGAACACATTGTGCCCTTGCCACGCCAAGCCGTTGAAATGCTCAAAGGCCTGCAATCTATCACTGGCAACCGCAAGCATCTATTCCCCGGCCGGGATGATCGCAACGCTCCGATGTCCGCCGCATCGATCCGACAGGCACTCAAGGTGCTGGGCTGGAGCGGTACTTACAGCCCCCATGCTACCCGGACTACCGGCAGTACCCGTCTCAACGAGATGGGATATCGCCCTGATGCCATTGAGGCGCAGCTTGCCCATGCTGACCAGAACAACGTGCGCCGCACGTACAACCACGCTACCTATTTCGACGAACGCCGCGCCATGATGCAGGACTGGGCTGATCATCTCGATACATGGAGGAAGCAGTCATGAACGCAACACAACGCAATTCGGCTCGCGCTGAGCCTGAGTTTCTCCATCTCGGAGAAATTGAACACGAAATCTTTATGCGCCGTACTCGCCAAGGCAAACCCGTGTTCAGTGACCCTGACGCTTTTTCTGAGCAACTGCATGCCTTGGCACAAAGATATGTTGATCGGCGCGCAATCATGCTGGACAAGAACAGCCGAAATCGCTTCCTCGCAGTCGCGAAGGCCGCCGGTCAACTGCAAGACGCCTTGCGCGATCTGCGCGCGGATGAACTTGAGAGACTGGGCAGCGAACAGGACGTCTGTATCAAAGAGTATTACCGGGCGTTAGCGTTCAACGATGACTTGGACGATAGCCTGGTGCCGGATGCTTACGACGACACACTGTATCCGCGCCACGCCAATCGCCTGCTATGGAGCAATAATCTAATTTGGCTCCGGGCCGGTGCAGAGCAACTATCTGGTGCCAAGAGAAAAGGGCGACCTAGTAATTCCCTGGAGTTTCAGATTGCACGCGAGTTTGTAGCGCTGTGTATTCAAGAAGATTGGCCACTGACCGTCTCCAGCACAGTCTCCGACCGGAAAGATCCGAAAAACACATCTCGTTCTGCTGAATCCGACTCCATTCGTTGTTTGGCTGCCGTATTTGCTAAAGCGGGAATATCTCCGGTAGTGGGCCTGCAGTACGCAAAAACTGCTCTGAGAAAATTTCACCAGCCGCAAATTTACGCGCAGTGGTGTGATGGCGAGTTCACCGTCACATTGACCCTCAAACAGACGCGTAGTCATCTTGATTGCGGAACCGCCGACGACATGCCGAACTTTATTCCCCAAACGCGCTGACCCATGACACGGGCAATAAATCGTAGATTTCTCGCTGCTTTTTTGCCCGTGACTCGCACTGCCGCTCCTCGCAATATTGCTCGTGTTTTCACGACGTTTCGAGGAGTACCACAGCATGCGCAGCATTCGTATCCAAGAAGTTTGCAATAAGCTTTCTGTTAGCCGCACGTCGCTCTGGCGCTTGTCCAGACAACCTGGCTTTCCAAAACCGATCAACCTCGGCGGCAGCCGCATGGTGATGTTTCTGGAAGAAGAAATCGATGCCTGGCTGGAAGAACAGGCGATTAACCACCGGGTTGACCTGCAAAACCTGTTTGATGACGGCGGTTGCAAAGCGGCGCCTGGCCTTGCGCTTGCAAACCCACAACTTCGCGCGAGGGTGACAAATGGTGCCCGGGGAATAGGCAAGTGAGCCGTCAGCGCACGATCAATGACCAGGGTTTCTGGCGTTCTCCACGTCTGCAAATCTGCACCACAGAAGACAAAATCGCCTTGGTCCACCTACTCACGTGTCCTGATTCCAACGTCGTCGGTGCCTACCCTCTTGTCCCCAAGATTGCCTGTGCAGAAGTGGGTTGGTCGGCTGATCAATGGTTGCAGGTGATTGATCGGCTACGGGCAAATGACCTCACCTGGTACGACGCCGAACGGATGTTTGTCTGGGTGCGCATCTGGTGGGAGCACCACCATGCCGGGCAGAGCATGGGGCCAAAGCTGCGCAACCGCACACTGGGAGACATCCGGCACATTCCGCCTGCCTGGCTGCAGCCGTTTTTGGACGATTTCCGCCCGCACCTTTCCCCGGAGTACCAACGTATTCTGGACCGAGAACTCGGTCTTCTGGGGGCGGCGGATACGCTATCGATATCCTGTCGATATGGTATCGATAAGGTATCCAACCTTTCCCTCAGTAACCCTAACCCCAACCCTAACTCTAAAGTAACCCTAACCCCAGAGCCGCCGGCTAACCAGCCTGTGGATATCTCAGCCATTCCGGCTTCGCACCGGGCGGACGTTGGGTTGGTGCTTCGGGAGGCACAGCAAGCCGGAAGAAACGCGGCCGACTTACAGGCGGTGATAAACAATCTCGCACGACAGTTCCAGTCACCAACCAAACCTCCGCGAAATCCTGTTGCGCTGACCCGGCATCTGCTTGGCAAGCAAGAAAACAACACGCCGCAACGTACGTCGGCCATCCCCTCACCTGAGCGGCTGGCGGTTTATCAAGGGCGCTGCTTCGCATGGCCAATTGAGCGAGCCAACAGCTATGTGCGTATTACCGAACACCAACAGGTTGAATACTTTTGCATCGAGCACGGACGGTTTGTTCGTCGTGTTGGCAGGCTGGATAGCGATGAACTGCTGTGCGCGATCGAAGGCGGCAGCGCACGGGAGGTGTCAGGACGCGTTATCGAAATGCTTGTTCAGGAAATCGAATCATGACAAACCTGTACCATCAGTTACTTCAGCTTCTAGCTCGGTGTCGGGACGCAGTGGCAGCCATACAACCGCGCGGAGGTGCATTTGACCACCCGTCACAGAAGACCCGCGCTGACTACCTGAGATTGGGGGAAACGCTACTACATCGTGCGCGCTATGCAGAACATGGCCTGCGGGATGTTCTGACCAATACGACCAGCCCACGCACCTTCCACAAGCGCATGGCGGCATTACGCTACTTTTTGCACGTGCGGCAGCGCGAACTGATGGCGTCAGTGCATCAGGCCAGTGACGAACAGTTGCAAAGCCTCCAGCCCGAACTGGAACAGCACCTGCAGACCCTTGAAGCTCTCGTTGCTACTCAGTCGGCTGGGTTTCAGGGGATGCGCAAAAAACGTCAAAGCAAGCGTAAGGCCCTCGCCGGACTGCCCTGGGGCTGGCGTGAGAAGCTGTGCCAACGTAGCCAGGCGGGATCATATGGCAAGGCGATTCTCGCTGCCGCTGTGAGCGGTTGCCGGCCAATTGAGCTGCAAATGGGTATCGTGATCTGGCGCGACTACGATGAAACGCTACAGACCGACATGATCAACATCTTCGTCAATGGTGCCAAGGTCAAAGGTCAGCACCAAGGTCAGCCCTGGCGGATCATTCACTATGTCGCGACGGACGATCACCCCCTGATCGTTGCAACAAATAAGTTGCTTGATCAGCAAGAAGAGCCAATCCTGCATGTGCAGATTCCCAACCCGGGCAACTTTACTGTCGAGGTTCGCCGCCTTGGCAAATGCCTGTGGCCGGCGCATCGACATAGCATCACCGCGTATTGCCTGCGCCACCAGTGGGCAGCCGATATCAAATCCACGCGGTCTGCCGATTCAGTCAGCCGTGGGCTCGGTCATGTGTCCGCCAAGACCCGGCGCAACTATGGCCAGGCGCAACAGGCAAGCAAGGCGGGGGCGCTTCGTCCGCTCGAAGTAACGGTCGAACGCAGTATCAAGCCGCCCTCCACAAAATCGCATCTATCGAAAGCACGGCCCAGTGTGCCGAAGCCTGAAATTCCTTGACTCTGCCGGAGCTGGTATTTCAGGTGGTGCATTGGAATTTTGCGGAAGAGGATGGGGCGATGCTTGTACAGATTGCCCATGACGGCCATCCAGATCGCTTGCTGATGATCGTTAGGGCGACTCGAGAAAAGTCCCGCCAGTTGGGCGGAGTTAGTGTTTCATCGTGCTTTTTAGCCGACCTGTCTGGTATCTAAACGGATTGCCTCTTTATGCTCTCGGCCTCATTCGGGTTGTCGCCTTCGGCACTCAACTGCCGATCCATCGCGTCCCCTACCCAGCGGACAAACTCCTCCCACCCCTCCCGAGTGATGACGTCACGGCCATCGGGCGTCGTGAAAAAGTACTGGTCTCTACTGCGGGTTGGCCACGTCCAGCGGAGTAGTCGGATGCGCAGTTCAAATGGCACCCGGTCGACGTAAACACCGTCCTCTTCTCCGAACTCCTCAAAGTAAGGGCGCCGCAAAAAGCATAGAAATTGCAGGCTGTTGAGCTTGTCGATTGCCATATCAAACCTCTTTTTCGGTCGGCGATCCGCGTCCAAGTGCATCAATGCTAATCATAATATAGCCAATCAACAGTTCATTGCGATTCGATGGACATGCCTAATGGCAAATCATATACTTAACTCTAATACACCCATTTCCCTTCTTTCTCTGCGAAACGGCTAGCCATGGTGTCGAACGATAGGCTTGAACAACTGACTCAGCCCCAGCGCGACCGGCTCGCGTTCATAGAGCTGCGTGTGCGCTTTGTGGGAGAGATTCGTCGGCAAGACTTGGTGGCACGGTTTGGCATCCAGTCAGCAGCGGCAACCCGGGATTTGGCGCTCTATAAGGAGTTGTCTCCGGGAAACATCGACTACGACCCCAAAGGCAAGGCCTACATCCTTGGGCCAGATTTCCGGACCATCTTCAATTTCCCCCCAGAGCGAGTGCTGTCGTGGCTGACCCAGGGATTTGGCGATGGTGAGCCGATGCGGCTCAAAGCGTGGGTGGCCAGCGAGAGCCCATCACGGCTTACACACCCGGATCTGGATGTGTTGGCAAGCGTCACTCGGGCGATCCATCAGGAATGCGTAATGGCGGTCGACTATTACTCAATCTCAAGCGGCAAGTCCGAGCGGGAAATTGTCCCCTTCGCGCTGATCGACAACGGCCTCCGCTGGCACGTCCGCGCCTTCGACCGGAAGTCGCAGGAGTTCCGGGATTTCGTCATCACCCGAATAAAGAACCCCGTTGTACTCAAGGGCCAGCCAGTGGAGCCCCACGAGACGAGCGACCAAGATATTCAGTGGACCCGGATCGTCGAACTGGAGTTGGTGCCACACCCGGATCAACCCCGTCCAGAGATCACCGAAATGGACTACAGCATGCGCGACGGCGTGCTGCGGATAAAGCTGCGCGCCGCCACGGCCGGGTACATTTTGCGCAAGTGGAGCGTGGACTGCTCGCCGGATCACTCCCTGCGCGGACCTGAGTACCGGCTTTGGTTGAAAGACCACCTTGCCATCTACGGCGTGCGCAATGCCGTGTTGGCGCCGGGCTACCGCTCCCCTGAGCAACAACGGCTCGAAGCCGAGACGGACTGAGTGTATGAGCGTGCTCGAAAAACTCGAACGACTCATCGGCGAAATCGGCGACCTCAACAGCAAGCTGATTCTGCTGGTCGGTCCCAGCTGCAGCGGCAAGACCCGACTGCTCTGGCAACTGGGCGCCAAGCTCAATATCGAGCCGCTCAACGTTGGCCTGGAGCTGGGGTGCCGTTTGGCCGCCACGCCGAACAACAAACGCGGCTTCTCGGCAGGCGAACTGCTGCGGGAGATCGCTGACAAGGAACGAACTGAAGACCCGCTGCTGCTCGACAACCTGGAGTTGTTGTTCGAACCCAGCCTGCAGATCAACCCGCTTGACCTCGTCAAGCGGCTGGCTCATTCCAAGCGCGTTGTGGCTGTCTGGCCGGGCGAGCTGCGCGGCGACCACTTGGTGTACGCCGACATGAGCCATCCAGAACATCGTGACTACAGCCGAGACGGCGTGGTCGCATTCGAAATTTGACCGAATCAGGAAACTGCGGGGAAGAGAAAAGCATATGGCCAAGAACATGAAATACGGAGATTTGATCCAGTTTGAGCAGATCGAGTCAGTCATTCAGCTGCTCGATGCCGGGCGCCCGGACGAAGCCAAGAAGCTCGTCGCGACCTACGTCATCTCCGACGACATGGCCGAGCGGATCTCCAAGCTCATGGTTCCCCAGCTCAGTTTCGACGACTCGGTTGATCACAAGGGTGTGCTAATCGTCGGCAACTACGGCACCGGTAAGTCGCACTTGATGTCGGTACTGTCGTTGGTGGCTGAAGACGCCGCCTACGCACCGATGATCCGCCACCCCAAGGTCGCCGAGGCGGTTACCCCGATCGCTGGCCGCTTCAAGGTGCTGCGCATCGAGGTGGGTGGGCTGCAGATGCCGCTGCGCCAGATCATCACTTTGCAGCTTGAGCGTTTCCTCGAAAAGATCGGCGTCGACTACACCTTCCCGACCGCCGACAAGGAGCTCAACAACAAGGACTCCTTCGAAGAGATGATGGCAGCCTTTGGCGAGAAATACCCGGACCGGGGCGTGCTGCTGGTTGTCGATGAGTTCCTGGAGTACCTGCAGTCCCGCCGCGATCATGAGCTGGTACAGGATCTGGCCATCCTGCGTCAGATTGGCGAAGTCACCAAGCACCTGAAGTTCCGCTTCGTGGCCGGTGTGCAGGAAGCCATCTTCGACAGCGTGCGCTTTCAGCACGTGGCCGACAGCATGCGCCGCGTCAACGAGCGCTTCACCCAGATCCTGATTGACCGCCAGGACGTCAGCTTTGTCGTCTCCGCGCGCCTGCTCAAGAAGACGGCCGACCAGCAGAACAAAATCCGCGAATACCTCACGCCGTTCGCCAAGTTCTATGACTCCATGAACGAGCGCATGGACGAATACGTGCGGCTGTTCCCGGTTCACCCGGATTACCTGAAGACCTTCGAGCAGATTCACTTCACCGAGAAGCGTGGCGCGCTCAAGACCATCGAGGCCGCCATGCTGGCCATCCTCGACCAGGACGTGCCTGTCGACAAGCCGCTGTTCATCAGCTACGAGAGCTTTTGGAACACCATCAAGGCCAACTCGGTCTTGCGCGCCGACCCCAACATCAAGGAGGTCATGCGCGTCTCCGAGGTTCTGGAGTCGCGCGTACAGCAAGCCTTCACGCGCCCGGCCTACAAAGCCATGGCGCTGCGGGTCATCAACGCGCTGGCCGTTCACCGTCTGACTACGGGCGGCGATATCCATGTCCCCATCGGCCCCACGGCTACCGAATTGCGCGACACCTTGTGCCTGTTCCAGCCAGGTGTGGAAGACATGCCGGGCGACCCGGCCGAGAACCTGCTGTCGATGGTGCAGACGGTCATGCGGGAGGTGCTGAAGACCGTCAACGGCCAGTTCATCTCGAGGGCGCTGGACACAGAGCAGTACTACCTCGACCTCAAGAAAGACATCGACTACGACGCGCAAATCGAAAAGCGTTCCGAGGGACTATCGCCTGATGCTCTCGATCGTGCTTACTACCAAGCCTTACTGCAGATCGTTTCGGAGGATCCAAATAAGCCGAGCTACGTGTCTGGATTCAAGATCTGGGAATATGAAGTCGAATGGATGGAAAAGAAGGTTGGCCGCAATGGCTATACGAGTACGCCGAAGGACGGGCGAGGAAGCCCATTTATTACTTGGTGCTGATCGGAGCGAGCATGTTGTCTGATGCGGACTTGTTGACCCGCACTGAAGCCTTGAAGCGTCAGCTCCCGGCAGAGGGGCCCAATGACCGGCCATGGGAAAAGCCATTTGTTGCTGGTTGCGCAGTGATGAATCTCGCTGCTTGGAACAAAACATTGGCACATATGCCGGCCAGTAGGGTAGGCCGAGAAATGGAGAATTGAATGGCCATCATCGAAGGATTCCGCGTCCAGAACTTTCGTGCTTTGCGCGATGTGACCTTGGGAAAACTCTCCGGAGAGCAGGCCGGTGATCCTCTCACTCCATTCACCGTTGTTATCGGGAAGAACGGCGTGGGCAAGAGTACCTTGTTCGACGCTTTCGGTTTTGTGGCGGATTGTTTGGCTACCGATGTGGAGACGGCCTGCGACATGAAGCAGCGCGGCGGATTCGATCGCATGCGATCCAAGGAGGTGACCGATCCGATCCGTTTCGAGATCTATTACCGCGAAGCACAAAACGAACGTCCTATTACCTACGAACTGGCGATTGATCTGGATGCCAACGGTCGGCCTTTTGTGCTCTCCGAAGTATTGCGCCAGCGCCGCAAGAACCAGAAATACGGGCGGCCTTATCCATTTTTGCGCCTGGAGCATGGCAAAGGTTCTGTGTGGGCCGGTGAAGAAGCTATTGGCGATAGCGAGGAAGAGGATAGCGCGAGCAGTGCAGTGGAGCTGACTGATCCTCGCGAGCTGGGCATTTCGACCTTGGGTACGCTGAAAGAGCATCCACGCATTGGCAAATTTAGGGACTTCCTCAAAGGTTGGTATCTCTCGTATTTCTATCCTGATGCTGCACGCAGCCTGCCCACGGCCGGGCCGCAACGGCACTTGAATGTACACGGCGACAACATCGGAAATGTAGTGCAGTTTATGGAGCGCGAGCACAAGGATCGCTTCAGGAGCATTCTGGATCGCATCGCCAGCAAGATACCTGGCATAGCCAAAATTGATACCAAGGTGACGGACGACAAGCGCGTGCTGCTGCGTTTCAACGATGGTGCGTTTGGTGACCCTTTCTTTGCCCAGCAGATGTCCGATGGCACGTTGAAAATGTTTGCCTACCTCCTGCTACTGGAAGATCCCGATCCACCGCCTTTCATCTGCATCGAGGAGCCGGAGAACGGGCTGTATCACAAGCTACTGGAGGCGCTGGCGCAGGAATTCCGTGTGCACGCCACGGGCAAGAAGAATGCGCCGCAGGTTTTCGTGACCACGCACCAACCGTATTTTGTGGATGCCTTGTCGCCGGAAGAGGTGTGGATTCTGGAAAAGGGACTGGACGGTTTTTCTACCATCCGCCGGGCGTCCGAGCTTGAAGTGGTGCGGAGTCTAGTGGCTGAAGGTTTGCCGCTTGGCGGGTTGTGGTACAGCGACTATCTCGATGCGAGGTGATCAATGCATATCGAGATACTGGTGGAAGATGCTTCCGGTGAGAAGTTGCTCGAATCGTTGTTGCCCAAATTGTTCGGGACGCCGGGTGAGCCGCACACGTGGCGCTGTCACGCTTACAAAGGAATCGGACGCATCCCTAAAAATCTGAATGCGGGCGGCGATCCTGCCAAACGAATTCTGCTAGATCAATTGCCCAAGCTACTGCGCGGTTACGGCAAAACGCCGGGGATCGATGCCGTGGTAGTTGTTCTGGATTCCGACCGGCGCAATTGCGTGGATTTTCTAGCCGAACTGAAAGCACTGGTGGCGGGCTGCAATCCTGCACCGAACACCTTGTTCCGTATCGCCATCGAGGAAATGGAGGCTTGGTACTTTGGCGACCAACAGGCGCTGACGGCAGCCTACCCGAAAGCCAAAATCGAGGTGCTGCAGCGCTACCAGCAGGACAGTGTTTGCGGAACATGGGAGCTACTGGCTGATGCGGTCTACCCCGGTGGTTCAGCAGCAATCAAGAAGGCCGGTTGGCCGTTGCCAGGACAGATCAAGCATGAATGGGCGGATCGGATAGGTCCGCTGCTTGATCCTGATCGCAATATTTCACCAAGTTTCGGCAAGCTGCGCGATGGTTTGCGCCGATTGGTTTCAGAGGGGGCTTAGACATGAACCAGGATGGCTTGCTCGCACGACTCAATGGCACTGACCAACAAACCCTTGGTCACTGATGCCATGCGCCGCTTCCGCCAAACCTTGGGAACACGTCTATCGTCCGAGCAGGCGCGAGCGGCAATTAGGCAGCGGTTTGTCAGCGCACGTGCAGACTCACCGGCCAAGCGGGGACTAAGTCAGGACCAAGTCGGGACCGAGTCGGGGCTCAGTCCCGAGCAACGCATCGTGTTGGTGCAAATGTCCGATGAGCGTGAGATTGCCGCCTTGATGGAGTGGGTTGGGCGTAGCAATCGCAGCAAGTTTCGTGAGGTGGTGTTGGCTCCTCTGCTGGCATTGGATCTTGTCGAAATGGCCATCGCAGATAAGCCCAACAGCAGCAAACAGCGCTACCGCCTGACTCAACAAGGCAAAACGCTACGCGAAGAGATGAGTGAATGAGCCAATCCGGACGCAATTTCACCATCGGCGATTGGTGCTGGTTCACCCGGCGAGCGACGCCCTGCCGCGTGATCGAGCGGCAGGACGTGTGGGGCGAAGTCGCCTATCGCGTCTGGCTGCCAGCCAAGGACGCGGTGGTGCGTGCCCGGGCGCCTGATCTTGCAGTGCTGGAAAGCGTGCGCCCGAGCGTGGAGCAGATCCTGCACACCACGGCGGCCGCCAAGCTGCTGGATGCGCTAGAGGACAATCTGTTGCTGGCGCCGATTCAGTCCAGTGTGGTGCCGTTGCCGCACCAGCTCTATGCGCTGAACCGCGCGGTCAGCCGCGACCGCATCCGCTACCTGCTGGCTGATGAGGTGGGCCTTGGCAAGACCATCGAGGCCGGTTTGGTGCTGCGCGAGTTGAAGTTGCGTGGTCGCGTGAAACGCATTCTGGTATGAGACGGTGCTCGCCTCTTTGAAAGAGCGCCACCCCTGGCTGGTTAGGCAGGTGTTCGAGCCAGCCCCCGGACACTTGTCCTTGGTGGAACACTTGATAGAGCAGATGGAATGCTTGCTTTCGTCGGCGGTCCTCAAGCGAAGAGGCACACTCTGCGTGACTCAGATCCGGGATCGCTTGGTGGCACATTACCAACTGCCTAGTGATCACGCGGCGGCTCACGCCGTAATGGATTTGATCGCTGAAACGAAAAATCTCTCGCTGCACCATTGCCCTGTCTGTGGCCTCCCTGTTAGTGGCAACGGCACAAGTCCTCAGCGTTGTGAGCGGCACGAGAACCAGCTGGGTTTGTTTGCCGAGGACTTACGGCCTAGCCAACAGCCGAAAATTGACGAACAGGAATTGCGACAGGTGGTCCGCGACTTGGGCAAGCTCACGGCGGAAGAGACACGCCCCTTCGTTCAGGAGGGTGAAGGCGTCCAGCAAACAACAGAAGAAGGAAAGGCACCCAAGACAGATCCTGTTGAAACAGAGCAACGGCCAACCATCGTTTTTTTGGACGGCACAGGCCTGGAGGCTTTCGTCGATCGCCATCGCCCAAAGGGTGATGAGAAGCTACGGAGGGCTCAAGCCATTCAGGACCGCATCAAGCGTGCCGGTCATGAGCGTCGCCAACTGGGTTTGCTTCCGCTGGATTGGGCAGCGCTTATGGATGATTTTGAAGCCGCCTTCCCCAATTTTCGCGAGTTGGCCGAAGTGCTGCGCGACCATTTCGCGCTGTCCTCGTTGGGGGATAGGCGTGCGAACTGGCCCCCTGTTCTACTGGTCGGCCCGGCTGGAATCGGCAAGACCGAAGCCGCGCGATGGCTTGCGGATTGGATGTCGCTTCCGTTTCGGGTTTTCGATATGGCCAGCACGCAATCGAGCTCACCGCTGGCAGGTTCCGAAGCGTTCTGGAATAACTCGGAGCCGGGCACTCTTTTTGAGTTGCTTGCCTACCAGCCATTGGCCAACCCGGTGGTTGTGCTGGATGAACTCGATAAGGTTGGCCGGCAACAATATGACCCGCTTGCGGCGCTCTACACCTTGCTTGAGCCACGCAGCGCTCGTAACTTCATTGATCTCTCCATTCGCGATTTTTCCATCGACGCCAGTCACGTCAATTGGATCGCCACCGCGAACGAGTTAACCTCCATTCCGGACCCGATCCTTTCTCGCCTGACGGTACTGCACATTCCATCGCCCACGCCGAAGCAAGTCGGCAGCATCGCTCAGTCCATCTACGCACGTTTGCGCGACGAAGCGAGCTGGGGTAACGCTTTTGTCGAAAAGCTGGATATCGAGGTGCTGGAGAAACTGCAGACCCTGGCCCCGCGAAGCCTGGGGCTGGCGCTGCGCAGGGCATTGGGCGCGGCGGCTCGCGATGGTCGTGGCATCGTTCAGGTAAATGACATCACTCTGCCACCGGATGCCAACAACCGTGGCATGGGCTTTATTCGTGATGGTTTGAACTGAGATCGGGGCAGCACTGCTAGCCAGGCATCCAACAGTCAAATCATCACTCCTGCGGCAGGTAGGACATGCCGCAGATCGCGCCTGAAGTTTAGAAAAGCCCGGCAATCGCCAGGAGTGCCGGGAACAGTCAGCGTTGGATAACCGTTGGGCGGTCGGAGACGGCCATGCTTCTTCCCGCGCGTAAACGACCAGCCCTGGCGGATGAGCTGCTTGACCAGAGCGTCAATTTCTTTGGACGAACAGTATTTCAAGGCTTCAGCTCCTTATAGCCAGTCGCCACGTCAGCTGGCGAATTTCCTTTTGTTGGCATGACGCTGATTCCAAAAATGAGCTTTGGAAGAAACGGGCCCTCATGCAGAAGGCCCGTTGCCACGGCTTACTTACTTACCACGCGGCGGGTTGTTGCCACGGCCACCGCCAGACGGGTTGCCAGTCTTGCTGGGAGCATTTTCGAGATAGATGTGCATGGTGTTTCTCCTGATCAAATCCTCGGGCAAGTCTGCACACGCGCCCGAGGAAGCTACGTGTGAGATCGGACGCAGATTGGCGTTTCGACCCGAGCAATATGGATTTTTGTCAGTGAAGCAACAATGTAAAAAAGGCGTCCACACCCCGTGATCCGGCAACTCGAAAAATCAACGGCCTCGCAAGGGGTGTGTACAGACTTTTTTCATGGCAATGCCCTCTGCCATCGGACAGAATTCATCCCATATCCAATTCGTTCGAAACAGTCATGGCCCGCATTCCGTCTTTTGAGGATTTTCTGTTGGAGGTTCAGCAGAGCCTTGGTGTAGAAAACCCAACGCTATCTACGACGCCAGAGAAAAGGCGTTTTTCCGATCTTCGTCTGCCGTTGGACAAGCACATCGAGACTTGTCAGGAGCTGCTGGATGGCATCTACGAGGCGCTGGGTATCGATGAATTGGCAAGGCGCGATTTGAGCAGCAACCTCGCAAATGTTCAGGGGTTCAACAAGGCGCTAGAACTGCGGACTTGGACTGGTCGTGCCAACCAGCAGCAGGTGCTTTGGCACCTACTTGCCTATTGCTACATTCCGGGTTTTGCCCGCGTGGTAGCCAACTGGAGCTTGCCTGCGGACAACCGGCTGCAGCCATTGGATGCAGGCATGCCAGGGGGGCGGTTCTGGTTTTTGCCACACTGGAACCAGGATGCGAACGCTCTTGAGTTGCCAGTTCCCCAGGTGATTGACTGGCTGCTCGATCTATTGGTGTCAACGGCGATTCAAAACTGATACAGATTTTTGTTGGGCAGCGATTCAAAACTGACACACCCCGGACACTTCATTTGCGCTGATCGCGTTGCCGAGAGGGAGGGGCGAAGGCCCGACCGGAAGGCGGCGCGATCAGCGC